>NZ_JBPXMC010000007.1:0-349897 GCF_051918885.1 Streptosporangium sp. OZ121 | reverse complement strand
ACTACGAGTAGCAGACCATCGATAGGGTGCTGCTCGCCGCATAACAACCGGTGTCCACACTTCGGGGCGAGCCCCCCAGCACGTCGATCCCGACAGTGGCCGGACCATGCGAGGCCTGCGCCGCGGCGATCTGCTCGATCAACTCACCGATGGCGCCGGGAGTGTTGTCGAAGCGACGGCTGAGCAGCACCGTGCCGCTCTCGGCGATCTTGATCTCAGCCCAGTGGAACTCCTTGGACACATCAATGCCCACAGCGACGGCCATGCTGCTCCTTTCCCCTCCGTCACCGACGTGCGGCCTCCCCTCGCCGTCCATGCCCTACATAGCGATCGATCGCAGTGCCTAATCAGCGGTCAAGGAGAAGCGACGAGACAGGGGGCCAAGCCTCCCTTGCCATCGCGGGCAGCCGGCGTGAGAGCCATCCCTGCCTCGTTCGCACACCCCGATTTTTTACACCAATCGAGGCGTGCTCGCACTCAGAAAGGTAGGGCGGCGTGAACACCTCGTACGACGTCAAGTTCTTCGAGATCAGCCGGAACAAGTCGAGCAAGACGCCTTCGTACGTAGTGCGCTGGGCGGTCGCCCGGAAGCGCTCCTCGAAGACCTATCGCACCAAGGCACTCGCCGAGAGCTTCCTGTCGGACCTGCGGCAGGCGGCCAAGCAGGGCGAGGCGTTCGACATCGAGAGCGGTCTCCCTCTGTCGATGATCAAGGCCAAGGACGCCCGGACCATCCTTGAGTTCGTCGTGGCCTTCATCGAGATGAAGTGGCCCCACGCGGCGGCCAAGAGCCGGGACAGCATGTCAGACGCGCTCGCCACGGTCCTCCCCTCGCTGACCAAGGACCGTCCCGGCCGTCCCGATGCCGAAATCATGCGGACGGCTCTCCGGAAGCACCTCCTCCTCCCGGAGAGCAAAAGGGCCGAGATTTCCCCGGAGATGGCACAGGCGGCCCGCTGGCTTCAGCCCGCGTCGCTCGACCTGACCGCCCTGAACGACGCCAAGACGGTACGGCTGGCACTCGACGCGCTCGCCCTCCGCCTCGACGGCAAGGCGGCGGCTCCGAACACGATTGCCCGTAAGCGGGCCGTCTTCCATGCCGTGCTGGAGTATGCGGTGGAGCTGGAGGAATTGGACGCCAACCCGCTGCACAAGGTCACGTGGAAGCCGCCCAAGGTCACCGAGACTGTTGATCCTCGCGTCGCGGTCAACCCCCGGCAGGCTCAAGAGCTGCTCACGATGGTGAGCTACGTGGGCGGGCGTGGTCGTGGCCGGCGGCTCATGGCGCTGTTCGCCTGCATGTACTACGCGGCGCTGCGCCCGGCTGAGGCGGTCGGCCTGCGACTCCAGGACTGCCACCTTCCGCTCAAGGGCTGGGGGCGGCTGACGGTCGACATCTCCCGGCCAGAGGTCAACAAGCACTGGACGGACAGCGGAAACGCCCACGAGGAACGGGGGCTCAAGCACCGGGGCCGTGCCGACGTACGTCCGGTGCCGATCCCGCCGGAGCTGGTCGCGATCCTTCGTCGGCACATCGAGGAGTACGGGACCGGCGTGGACGGGCGGATCTTCCGTAGCGAGCGTGGCGGCGTGATCGCGTCGACGGCCTACACCGAGGTGTGGCAGGAGGCCCGGAAGCTGGCCTTCACTCCGGCTCAGGTGGCCTCTCCCCTGGCTCGCAGACCGTACGACCTGAGGCACGCGGCGGTTTCTCTCTGGCTCAACGCGGGTGTCTCGGCTCCCGACGTGGCGGAGCGGGCCGGGCACAGTGTGGACGTCCTGTTGCGGGTCTACGCCAAATGCCTCGACGGCCACAAAGATCTGGCGAACCAGCGGATCGGTGACGCGCTGGTCGGCTGAGGTGTTCGTCGCACGAAGAGGGTCCCGGAAGCCATCCGGGACCCTTTCGCTTGTTCTGCACCCTATGGAGCCTCACATGATCACCACTCGGCCAGCCGATGGCGCCACCATGCGCCTGACATCGAAGAGCGTCCGCCGTCCGCCCCCGGATCAGGCAGGGTCCGGTCGCGGAACTTCGTGTCCAGAGGCTCCACGATTCGCCAGAGCTCAGATCGAGCAGACGAAGGCAGGGCGTGAAGGGCTTCTTCCAGGAGGTCACGAGCTTCTACCGGGTCGCAACACGGCAACCCGTCCGGACGGAGGTAGAGGTACCGGCCAGAGTGCCGGAGAAACCCTGCGTACTGGTCCAAGGCGTCGGCCAGGGCGTTCAGCCACAGACGCTCGGCTTCCAGCCGTCGTATCGCGCCATGGGTTTTACGGGAGATTCCAGGTATCTGCCTGGCCGGAGTGGGGGCGGATGATCGAGGGCACCCTGAACGCAGAGTGCTGGGCGGCCTACGCGGCACGGCTCCTTCGAGTCAGCATGCGGCACATCCTGTCACGTCTCAGCAGGCCATCGAAAGGCCGATGCTCGTTGCAGAGCCGCTGGAAAGCCCGGCACGACCTGGGAAAACACCTTCAAGATCATTGCACGCATATTGGTGGAGTGGTGACATGCGGCTGCTTCTGGCTGCCTGCGGCTGCATGTCCCGGAAACGCAAAAGAGGCCCCGGAGGGCCTCTGAGCTGCCAGTTTGGCTGGTGGCAGGTGCAGGACTTGAACCTGCGTAGGCTGAGCCGACGGTTTTACAGACCGCTCCCTTTGACCACTCGGGCAACCTGCCGTGTCCTCCGCTTGCGGCGGCGACAGGAAGAAGAATAGCGGACTTCCGGGTGTGACGTGACATCGACGCGGGGCACCTCCCGATACCCACTCCTATCAGGACTTTTGGTACGCATGTCGCCGCTTGTGCCGGTGTCCTCTGGGGAGGGAGTGACGCCAGAGGCGTCGTGGCGCCGGGGAGACGGGCCTCAATGGCCGGGGTTCCGAGGAATGGCCGGGAGGCGGTGCGAGGAGACCGAAGGAACGGGGACACGCCAAGGCGAGCGGGAGGGCGGGAGTGGAAACGAGACACGCCGAAGTGGGACAGGACCCGCTGATGGCGGGAGAGGGACACGCTTCCGCCTCGGCATCGGCGGGAGATGCTGGCTAGGCTGATCTGTTACGTACGCGTCTACCGAACCGGCTCGCGGGCGCCACCGCGATTCGAGGTCCGTGGCTTCCGGGAGCCGGGCGGCGATTGATAGTTCCAGCAGGTCAGAGGGGATTGAGCTTTGGCGGATTCATCGTTCGACATCGTTAGCAAGATCGACCACCAGGAAGCAGACAACGCGCTGAACCAGACGGTCAAGGAGGTCGGGCACCGATTCGACTTCAAGGGCACCGGCGCGACCATCGCCTGGTCGGGCGGTCAGAAGGCCGTTGAGATCAAGGCCAACAGCGAGGAGCGCGCCAACGCGGTCCTCGACGTCTTCAAGGACAAGCTGATCAAGCGGGGGCTCTCCCTCAAGATCCTGGACGCGGACGAGCCCAAGCTGTCCGGCAAGGAGTACCGGCTTCTGGTGACCCTCAAGGAGGGCATCGACCAGGAGCACGCCAAGAAGATCTCGAAGATCATTCGTGATGAGGGGCCCAAGGGCGTCAAGGCCCAGATCCAGGGCGAGGAACTGCGGGTGAGTTCCAAGAAGAGGGACGAGCTGCAGGAGGTCATCGCCCTTCTCAAGGGTAAGGACCTGGAGATCGCGCTTCAGTTCTCGAACTACCGCTAGCAGAAGGGAAACCGAGGCTCTGACCTGTGGTTTCAGGACCTTACTGCTCCGGGGAGGGCGCATCCAGGGCATACGGCCGGGGCAAGAGGATCTCTTGTGCCCCGGCCGCTCACCCGTTTCATACATCGCTGGAGGTGAGCGACGCGGTCTCTCCCGCTTGGGTACCTGTGCAGGGTGAACCGGCGAAGACTCGCGCTCCTGAAGAGATCGTTCACCATGCGATCCGGGGGCACCACGCCGATCAGCATCGGTTCCTCCAGTTCGGGCAAGACCGCAGTGGGTGCCAGTGAAACGACCTCGGTCCTTTTGAAGCGATCCGGGCTCGATGGGAGCTCTACGGGCTGACCCCAGCCGTCGGTTCGGGCTGGTGTTGAGCGTGAACCTCGCCGGGGCCACCCCGTCTTCACGTCCCAGCAGCGGTCCGCCCAGGCCGAGCCGCCTGGATTCCGGTACGGCCCACCCGGTCGGAGGCAACTACTGGACGCGGTGCCGACCGGCGAACGATAAAGAATTATCGTCCTGTTTATGGGGAAAATTCATGACAGGATTAACGGTCGGCTGCGTGAGTTCATCGGAGCGCAGCCGGTCTACTTCGTGGCGACGGCTCCCGAGCAGGGCGGCCACGTCAACATGTCCCCCAAGGGATACGCCGACACCTTCGCCGTCCTCGATGACACCACCGTCGCCTACCTGGACCTGGACGGCAGCGGGGTGGAGACCATCGCCCATCTCCGCCAGAACGGCCGCATCACGGTCATGTTCTGCGCCTTCTCCGGCCCTCCCAACATCCTCCGCCTGTACGGCACCGGCCGGGTCGTCGTACCGGAGAACCCCGACTTCGCAACACTGATCAAGAAGTTCGGCCCGCATCCGGGCGTGCGGTCGATCGTCGTCGTCGACTGTGACCGGATCTCCGATTCCTGCGGCTTCTCGGTACCGTTCATGTCCTTCGAGAAGGACCGGACGCTGCTGGACGAGTGGGCGGGACGCAAAGACGTCCAGCAGCGGCGCACCCACCGGGCCCGGAAGAACCGCGAGAGCATCGACGGCATCCCCGGCCTTTCCGCAGAGGAGACCGACCCGGTCACGCAGCACTCCTGAGCCGGTCGGCCGCCCCGGGACCGGCCCTCGCGGGGGCCGGTCCGTTCGCCTGCGCCGGAGGGGTTTCCGCTCGCTCCCCGCGATCGGATGACACTCACGGCGACACCTCCGGCCGGCCTTCCCCTGGGCGTACAGTAAGCCGGTAAGCGACGGACACCCCCCGTATGTCCGGAAGACTCGGGGGGCCTCAGTGGGGTTGTTCTGCCGCTTGAGCGTTTGCGTCGGCACGGTCGCCATGGTCATGGGGGCGGGCGTCCCCGCGGAGGCCGGAGGTGCGAGCCCTCCGGTCCGGTACGCGGGACTCGACGGGTGTGTCTGCGCTCCGTGGAAACTCTGGGTACGCGGCGGTGGGGTGCTCACTCTCCCCGACGCCCGGGTTTTCTCCGTGGGGAGGCAACGAGCACCGCTGGCCCTGTCGCCAAACGGTAGGTATGTCGCGTACTTCCAGCGGCGGGGCGGGGCGCTGGTGGTGCGGGAGGTGGCCACCGGCGAGATGCGCGCCGTGCCGGGAGTGATGTGGTCGAACGCCATGCGCGCGGCACGGGTCGATCTCTCTCCCGGCGGGCGGTACGTGGTGCTGGGCATCGGCTGGGAGCACCGGATCCTGGACACGTACAGCGGGGAGAGCATCCCGGTGCCACCTGGCCTGCGACCGTGGAGTTTCAGCCCTGACGCGAAGTTCGTACTCGTGGTGGACGACACGTTCCAGGCGGGGATCTACTCGATGTCGCCCTTCACCGAGCGGGGGCGCGTTCCGGTGGGGGGCGCGCTCGGCCCGGACGGCGAGACCGTCGCCCACTTCACGGCACGTGACGCGGGGATCCGTCTGTGGAACGTGCCCACCGGCGGCATCCCCAGGCACGATCCCATCGCCGTGCCCGTCGACAGGACTCCGACCCGGATGCGCTGGAACCGCGCGGGCCGTCTCGACCTGCAGACGGTCACCCCGCGCAGGATCAGGAAGGGGGGCGGCACCCGCTACACCTGGTATCGGGTCGATCGGGAGTCGGGCGGCACGGAACGGGTGAGTGGCTTCGTCGTGCCCGGGTCCGTCCACAACCCGATCGTCACCGGGCTGACTCCCTGACCCGATCGTCACCGGACTGACTGCCTGACCCGATCGTCACCGGGCTGACTCCCTGACCCCTCACGGACCGTAGAGGCTCACGGCGGCACGGAAGCGCGGGGTCAGCGGCGGTAGCCGGCCATGCGCTCCAGGCGGGCGACACGCTCGGCGGTGGGCGGGTGGGTGGAGAACATCCGGCCGATCCCGGCGCCGCGGAAGGGATTGGCGATCATCAGGTGGGAGGCGGAGGCGATCCGGCCGTTCTCCGGGAGGGGCAGCTGGCGGGTGCCCATCTCGATCTTTCTCAGCGCCGAGGCGAGGGCGAGCGGATCACCCGTCAGCCGGGCACCGGACTCGTCCGCCTGGTACTCGCGGGAGCGGGAGATGGCCATCTGGATCATTCCGGCCGCGACCGGGCCGAGCACGATCATGAGAATCGCGCCGATGAACCCGGGGCCCTCGTCCTCGTCCCCGCCGCCGAAGAACAAGCCGACATAGCCGAGGTAGGTGATCATCGTGGCGAGCGCGCCGGCCACCGAGGAGATCAGGATGTCGCGGTTGTAGACGTGGGAGAGCTCGTGCCCGATGACCCCGCGCAGCTCGCGCTCGTCGAGGAGTTGGGTGATCCCGTATGTCACGCAGACCGCGGCGTTGCGGGGGTTGCGCCCCGTCGCGAAGGCGTTGGGCTGCATGGTCGGCGAGACGTAGAGCCGGGGCATGGGCTGGCGGGCCTCGGTGGAGAGCTCGCGCACGATCCGGTAGAGGAGCGGCTGCTCCACCTCACCCACCGGCCGGGCGCGCATGGCCGACAGCGCGATGCGGTCGGAGAAGAAGTAGGCGACGCCGCTGGTCGCCAGCGCGACCAGGACCGCGATCTGCACGCCGGTGCCGCCTCCGAACCACGCCCCCACCACGATGATCACCGCGGACAGTGCGCCGAGAAGGACCGCGGTACGCAGACCGTTGTGGTGCACTACACCCCCCTTTCGGTTGATGCTGACTCACCTGTGACAACGTCTCCGGCCAGGTCGAACGTTCCCGGATGGTTCAGCCCGCGGCGATGAGCGCCGCGGGGACGAGGTCGAGGACCAGCTGGGGGGCGGCCGAGAACGCGATCGCGACGATCCCGGCCACCGCGACCGCCACACTCGCGGGTATCCATCCGGTGCCGCGACCACCCGTCTCCGCGCCGACCGGCACGACGCCGCCCGTCATGGCGCTTCCTGTCACGGCGCCGCCCGGCACGGCACCCCCGATCACAGCGCTCCTCGTCACGGCGTCCCCGATCACGGCGCTGCCCGCCATGGCGCTCCCGATCGCGGGGCTCTCGGGTACCGGGACCGGAGTGAAGATCCGCACGACCCAGGCGACGTAGTAGTAGAGACCCACGACGGTGTTGACCGCCATCACGGCCGCCAGCCAGCCACCGCCTCCGCCGAGGAGCTCCCGGAACACCACGATCTTGGCGAAGAGTCCGGCCAGCCCCGGGGGCAGGCCCGCCAGGCAGATCAGGAAGAAGGCCAGCGCCAGCCCGGCCGCGGGGCTCCGGGACGCCAGGCCCCGGTAGTCGTCCAGTTCCCCGCTGCCCGACCTCCTCGACACCAGCGTGACCACGGCGAACGCCCCGAGGTTCATCGCCGCGTAGAAGATCAGGTAGGCGACCGAGGCGTTCATCGCCGCGTCGTTCCTGATGCCGAGGGGAGCGAGGATGTAGCCCGACTGGGCGACGGACGACCAGGCGAGCAACCGCACGGCGTGGCGCTGGCGCGTGGCCAGGAGGTTGCCGACGGTCATGGTCAGCGCGGCGAGAATCGCGACCAGCGGGACCCAGGTGGCCCCCTGGCCGCCCAGGGCGACGACCAGGATGAGGATCAGCCCCGCGAACCCCGCCGCCTTGGAGATGACGGAGAGAAGCGCCGCGACGGGGATGGGCGCGCCCTGGTAGACGTCACCCGCCCACGCGTGGAACGGCACCGCCGCGATCTTGAAGGCGAACCCGGCGAGGACCAGGACCACGGCCACGGTGACCACGGCGGGCAGATCGTAGGCGATCTGCAGCGAGGACTCGTAGGCGCCGCCGCCGATGTCTCCCTGGCCGGGCCCGAGGCCGGTGGCCGCGGGGACGTCCTGTCGCAGCACGTGGGCGATGCGGTCGAGGTAGACGGTTCCGGTCGTTCCGTACAGCAGGGAGACCCCGAAGAGCATCACCGCCGTGGAGACCACGGAGACCAGGAAGAGCTTGACCGCCGCCTCGGAGCTCCGGCCGTCGTAACGCTTGAGCGCGGTGAGCGCGAACACCGGCAGCGAGACGAGCTCCAGCGCGACCACCAGCATGATCAGGTCACGGGAGGCGGGCAGGGCGACGGCACCCGCCAGCGTGCAGAGCAGCAGGAAGTACCACTCTCCGACGGGGATGTCCCCGGAGGAGAGTTCGGCCGCCGACAGCAGCACCACGACGATCCCGGCGAACAGCGCGAGCCCGGCGAAGACCAGCGTGAAGTCGTCGACCACGAACGAGCACGGTGCCACGGCGGCCGTGGGCGCCGCCGGCTCGGTGACCGAGGGGGCGATGGCGCCGATCACCGCGCGGGGGGAGCCGAGCAGCCCCTCTGGCACGCAGAAGGTTCTCAGCGGCTCTCCGGCGCGTACGGCCTGGGAGATCACCACTGCCAGGGCGGCGACCACCCCGGACAGCGTGACCGCGCCGAGTGCCGTCCGGACGTACGGCCCGCGGGGCAGGAAGGCGTCCAGGAGCAGCACGAGCCCTGCGATAAGGGCGAGGATCAGGGGCGGCGCGACCGCGTAGTAGTCGATCGACTGGATCACGGCGCGCCCACCAGGGTCCGGACCACCGGATCGGTGAGGAGGAGAAGCGCCTTGGGCCAGAGCCCGAACAGCAGGATCAGCGCGATCAACGGCACCCAGGCGGCCAGCTCGTGGCCCGAGACGTCGGACATGCGCGATCTGCCCGTGCCCGTCGCCCCCGAAGCGACTCGCGAAGTCGCCCCCGCCCGCGAACCCCCCGAAGTCCCCAGAGCCGCCGCAGTCGCCGGGGTCGCCGGGGTCGCCGGGGTCGCCGGAGGGGGAGCGCCGCCCCCGCCGACGGTTGCCATGAGGGGGCCCTCCTTCTCCCCCGCCTCGCCGGCGGGGGCACCACCGTCGTGATCGCCCTCCTCCCCGGTCGGTCCCGTGGAGGGCAGGCCGCCCGCGGCGGCCGCGGCGAGGACCGGGACATGGACGGTCTCGGTGCCCCGGCCGTGGGTGACGCGGGAGAGCATGAGCAGGAAGTAGGCGGCGGTCAGCACGGTACCGAGACCTCCGAGGGCCATGAAGACCAGGTAGAGGGGGCGCGACAGACCCGCGGCCGGTTCGAAGGCACCGAGGAGGGCCAGCATCTCGCCCCAGAAGCCCGCCAGTCCCGGCAGCCCGAGCGAGGCGACGCAGGCGAAGGTGAGCAGGGAGGCGAGGCGGGGAAGGCGCGTCAGCATGCCACCGCCGAGGGCCGGCATGTCGGAGGTGCCGTAGCGCTCCTTGATCGCTCCGGCGACGAAGAACAGCAGGGCGGTGATGAGACCGTGGGCGATGTTGCCGAACAGGGCACCGTTGACTCCGGCCGGAGTGAGCGTGGCGAAGCCCAGGAGCACGAAACCCATGTGGCCGACCGAGGAGTAGGCGATCATCCTCTTGAGGTCACGCTGGGCGAGACAGGCCAGCGAGCCGTAGACGATGCCGATCACCGCGAAAGCCCCGAGCCACGGGGCCATCGCGGCGGCGCCATCGGGCAGGATCGGGATCGCGACGCGGGCGAAGCCGTACGTGCCCATCTTGAGCAGCACGCCCGCCAGGAGCACCGAGCCGACGGTCGGCGCCTCGGTGTGGGCGTCGGGCAGCCAGGTGTGCAGCGGCCACATCGGGGTCTTGACCGCGAAGCCGATGCCGACGGCCAGGAAGGCGATGGTCTGCACCGCGGGGGACATGCCCGTTCCCCGTGCCCGCGCGAGGGCGATCATGTCCAGGGTGCCGGTCTGCGACCAGATGAGCAACAGGCCCAGCAGGAGGACCACCGAGCCGAGCAGGGTGTAGAGGATGAACTTGATCGCCGCCGCCCGGCGGGCGCGCCCGCCCCAGATGGCGATCACGAAGTACATCGGGATGAGGACGACCTCGAAGAACACGAAGAACAGCAACAGGTCGAGCGCGAGAAAGGTGCCGATCATGCCCACTTCGAGGACGAGCAGCGTGAACACCAGCGCCCGTGGCCGGTTGCCACCGGGCCGGGGACCGAGCAGCTGCCCGGGGCCGTCGGCGCGCCCCCGGCACAGGTAGACGAAGCAGAGGAAGGTCAGCAGCGTGGTCAGCACGACCAGCGGCAGCGAGATCCCGTCCACGCCGAGGTGGAATCTGAGGTCGAGGCCGGGGATCCAGGCCAGGTCGGTCGCGAACTGCACCCGAGCGGCGTCGCCGTAGTCGAACGCGGCGACCAGCACCACCGACAGCGCGAACGTGAGGCCGGAGACGACCAGGCCGTGCACCCTGAGCAACCGCCCCCTGGCCGCGACGTCCGACCCGAACGGTGCGAGCAGCGCGGCGGCTCCGGCGAGTGGCACACCGAGGAGCACGATCAGCATCCAGCTCATGGCGTGGCCACCTCACCGAAGTTCGGCACCAAGTTCGGCTCCGAGTTCGCCCCGGTGTCCGGTCCTGAGTCCGGCTTCGTGTTCGATGTCGGGTCCGGGTTCGATATCGGGTCCAGTGTCAGGTCCGGGTCCGGGTCCGGGTTCGGATCCGGTGCCGGGTTCGAGTCGGGTGTCGGGTTCGAGTCGGGTGTCGAGCCCGGTCGTGTGCTCGGTCGCGGAGAGGAGGTCAACGGCGCGTCACCGCCAGACGGATGAGGAGCAGCACGACGAGGGCCACGACGCCCCAGAACAGCAGAGAGATCATCTAAAGATCACCGCCCCGGCCGCGATCAGGAGGACTCCGGCCAGCAGGCCGGTGATGTAGAGCTGGGCGTTGCCGTTCTGCACCAGGCGGACCAGCCCGGCCAGGCCCAGGGTCGCCCGGCCCGAGCCGCGCACGGCACCGTCCACCACGCGACCGTCGGCGCGGACGACAAGACTCGCCAGGAGCAGCACGGGTCGGACGAACAGACCGGTGTAGACGGAGTCGATGTGGAAGGCCTGCTCGCAGGGGGCCCGGAAGGGGCCGAGCAGGCGAGCCGGGTCGGCCAGGGGGTCGGAGCGCCACACGGCGTAGACCGCTCCCGCCCCCAGCAGCGCCACCGCGAGGCTGAGGGCGGCGGCGTCCCAGTGAACGTCGCCGACACGGGCGAAGCCGAGGAGAAGGGCCGGAACGGCCAGGACGAGAATGGGCCAGCGCATGGTGGCCGGAGCCTCGTGAACGGCGGTGTGAGCGGCGGTGTGGACGGCGTGCGGCGCACCGGACGCGGGCTGGGGCTGGCTCTGGGACTGGGACTGGGGGGCACGCTGCCCGAAGAAGGTTCGCAGCCACGCGCGGGTGGCGTAGGCGCCGGTCACCGCGACCGTGGCGAGGGCGCAGCCGTAGAGCAGCAGGGCGGCGGCGCTTGTCAGCGGCCCTGAGGACAGGGAGCGCTCGATGGCCACCAGCACCTCGTCCTTGCTGAAGAAGCCGCTGGCCGGAGGCAGGCCCATGAGCGCGGCGAAGCCGATCGTCATCGCGGCGAAGGTGACGGGAAGCCCCCTCCTGAGGCCCCCCATCGTGCTCATCAGGTTGGAGCCGACCGCGTGGATCACCGCTCCGGCGCAGAGGAAGAGGAGCGCCTTGAAGGCGCCGTGGGTGATCAGGTGAAAGATCGCGGCGCTCCGGGACCCGGCGGCCAGGGCGCCGGCCATGTAGGCGAGCTGGCTGATCGTGGAGTAGGCGAGAACGCGTTTGAGGTCGTCCTGGGCCAGGGCGGCGAGGGCCGCGCCGAGCATGCCGATGGCGGCCAGGACCGCGAGGACGTCCAGGGTGGGGCGGGCGCCGAGGAAGGCCGGGTAGAGCCGGGCGACGACGAAGATGCCCGCGGCGACCATGGTGGCCGCGTGGATGAGGGCGCTGATCGGTGTCGGTCCGGCCATCGCGTCGGGAAGCCAGACGTGCAACGGCACCTGGGCGCTCTTCCCCGCCACCCCGGCCAGCAGCAGCATGGTCGCGGCGATGAGCGTGCCGGAGGACATCTCGGGGACTTCGGCGATGACGTCGGCGATCCTGAAGCTTCCCGCCGCCGTCCCGAGGACGAAGATGCCGAACAGGAATCCGACGTCGCCGATCCGGGTGACGAGGAACGCCTTGATCGCCGCTCGCGAGTTGGCCCTGTCTTCCCACCAGTGCCCGACCAGCAGGTAGGAGCACAGGCCCATGATCTCCCAACCCACGTAGAGGACCATGAGGTCCGCCGCGTAGACGACCAGCAGCATGGCGCTGGTGAACAGGCTGATGAAGGAGCTGTAGGACGGGTAGCGCCGGTCACCGCGCATGTAACCGACGGAGTAGATCTGCACCGCCAGCGCGACCACGGCGACCAGCACGGCGATCGACGCGGCGAGGCCGTCGACCATCAGCCCGACCGAGATCGGCACCGAACCCGTCTCGATGACGGTGAACGCCGCGGTGACACCGTCGATCGCCCCCTGGCCTCCCGGCCCGACCGGGGCGGACGGCTCGGCTCCGCCCCCGCCGGTGGCGGCCCAGGTGGCGTAGGCCAGCCAGATCGCCAGGGCCGCGGAGACGGCGGTGGGCACCACGGCGATCCAGGCGGCCCGGTGGTTGGCGGCGGTGTCGGTGTTGACCTTGAAGGCGTCACTCCTGGGAGCGTCGGCCTTGGGGGCGTCGGCCCCGAGGGTGCCGCCTTCGCCGGTCTCCGGGGGCGTCACGCTGTGGGGACGCCGGGGGAAACGGGAGCCGAGAAGGCCGGTGACCGCCGCGAGGAAGGGCAGCAGGATCACGAGCGAGGCGACAGTGATCATGGCACGTCACCCGGCCCGGTGTCCGCCTCGGATCCGGCCCCGGACCGGGACCGCCGCGTATCGGTCCCGGTCTGCGGGTGTGTCTGCGTCTGGGACCGGCTCCGGGACCCGGCCTGAGGCTGCTCCACGAGCGAGGAGTCCGAGCCGGTGTCGTCGGGACCGGCGTCGGCGAGGTCGGTGTCCGTGGGGTCGGACAGGGAGCGGAGGCGGTCGAGGTCGACGGTCTGGCGGTTGCGGTAGAGCGCGAGGATGATCGCGAGACCGAGGCCGACCTCGGCGGCGGCGATCACGATGACGAACAGCGTGAGGACCTGCCCGCCGTGCAGCCGGTCGCGCAACCACACGTCGAAGGCGACCAGATTGAGGTTGACGGCGTTGAGCATGAGCTCGACGGACATCAGCACGAGGATCGTGTTGCGGCGGGCGAGCACCCCGTACACGCCGATGGAGAACAGCAGCGCCGAGACGACCGCGGGATAGACGACGTGCACGTCAGTCCCTCCCGCGGATGTCCGTGCGGGACAGGACGATGGCGCCGATCAGAGCCGCCAGCAACAGGACCGAGAGCGCCTCGAACGGGAGCACCCAGTTACGGAAGATGCTGGAACCGAGCTCGCCGGCCGATCCACCACCGGGTTCAAGCGGGACGTAGGCCATGCGGAAGCCGTCGACGACGACGGTGACCAGCACGGCCGCGGTGGCGATCGCCACGATCGCCGCGGTCGGACGGTTCGGACTGTCGAGGTCGGCGCTCCTGCCGATCGGGGCGCGAGTGAGCATGATGCCGAACAGGAGCAGGACCACGATCGCACCGACGTAGATCAGCACCTGGACCCAGGCGACGAACTCGGCGGTGAGCACCAGATAGCACCCGGCCAGTGCGCCGAAGCAGACGACCAGCCACAGGGCCGCGTGGACGAGCTGCCTGGTGGTCACGACGAGCAGCGCCGACCCGACGGCCACCGCGCCCAGCAGAAGGAAGACGATCTCCTGCCCGGTCGGCGACAGGTAGGACGGCACCTCGGTCACCTCTCCTCCTCGGGCTCTCCACTCGGATCCGTGGAAGGAGTCTGCTCCGGTTTGGCCGCCGCCGGAGGTGCTTCACCCCCGCCTGTGGATAACTTCTCGACGGATGGCCCACCTGTGGACGGATCGTTCTTCTTCGGAAGGGCACCCGGTGGCCGGATGGCCCGGACGCTCGCGTGCCCCGCCGAGGTGCCCGGTCTGGACGACCTGCCCGGGGATGGACCGCGCCGCACGGGCGGCGCGTCAGGGGTGCCGGGAGCGGGTGAGGCGGATGGCGAGGACGGGGAACCGGACGGTGAAGGCCCGGACGGCGAAGGCCCGGACGGCGAGGACGGGGCCTCGGGCACGGAGGTGCCGGAACCGGGCGCGGACGCCTCAATGCCCGGTTGGAGACCCGGCTCGGAGCGGGAATCGGCCGGGGAGGCCGGGGAGGCCGGAGCTCCGGACGGTGAAGCAGACGCGCCGGGCGCGGAGGCCGCGGGACCAGGACCGGCCGCGGAACCAGAACCGGTGGTAGGTCCGGAACCGGCTGCGGGACCAGGACCGGCGGTGGGGCCGGTCCTGGTTCCGGCGGCGGGAGCGGGAGCGGGCTCGGAGGGAGCCGGGCGAGGACGGACCGGCCGGGAGGTGGCCGCCAATTCCTTGGGCGGATCGGCGTTGGGCTCGTGGGCCGGAGGCGGCGGTACGGTCTGGGCCCAGGCGGCCAGCTTGTCCTTCTCATGAAGAAGGTTACGGATGTCGCCTTCGGCGTACTCGAACTCCGGAGACCAGAACAGCGCGTCGAAGGGGCAGACCTCGATGCAGATCCCGCAGTACATGCACAGGGAGAAGTCGATCGCGAAGCGGTCGAGCATGTTGCGGGCCCGGGGACGGCCGCCTTCCGGGGCGGGGAGGGTCTCCTTGTGGGAGTCGATGTAGATGCACCAGTCGGGGCACTCGCGGGCACAGAGCATGCACACCGTGCAGTTCTCCTCGACCAGCGCGATCACCCCCCTGCTCCTCGGGGGCAGCTCCGGCCGGACTTCGGGATACTGCTGGGTCACCGACCTGTTCAGCATGTGGCGAAGGGTGATGGAAAGTCCCTTCGCCAGTCCCACTCCTGGTATCCGTGCCACAACTCAACATCATGGCGCACAGCGGGGCGCTCGGGAATGCGTGGGCCCCGGAGACCGTCGCGGTGAGAGGTATCAGCCGTGGAACCGGGTTATCCACAGAAGTTATCCACAGACTGTGTGTTCGATAACCGCTCCCCAACCACAGGCTCACCACCGAAGCGACTGCAGACCTTCTGAAAAAATCGTATTGTTCGCCACATGTCCCACCAGTACGGGCCGGCTTGGCAGTCGCAACCACCGGCGCGATCCAACACGGCGTGGAGCGTCGTGTGGGCGCTGGTACCCCTGCTGACCTGCGGCGTCGGGACACCGTTCGTGATCGGCCACGCCGCGCGCCGGCTGCGGAGCCCGTTGCTGGCCATCGCCGCCGTCTTCTACGGGTTCGGCATCGGCATCTTCATGGTCGCCGCGGCGATCTACGGAAGTTCCGACGACATCCCGGTCGTGCTGGACACCATCGGGACGATCGGCCTGTTGGGCAGCTGGATCGGCGGGCTGGGCCACGCGCTGATCCTCAGGGGATCGGTTTTCCCGCGGTGGCCGTCCCGGGAATTCCATCCGGGACCGCCTCAGGGGTACGGCCACGCGCAGGGCCCGCCCCGGGTGCCGTCGTACCAGACGGGTCCCACCGCGGCCTCGGTCGTGCACCCGGCCGCGCAACGGCCGCAGCCACACCACCAGGAGCCTCCGTACCACGGCGGGTACCAGCGGCCGCCACAGCCCCGCCATGACGACCGGCCACCGCAGTACGCGCCCCAGCACACCCAGGGCCGCTTCGCGCAGGGCCAGCCCACCCACACTTCACAGGGTCCCCACGCCCCCTTCGCGCAGGGCCGGCCCGCCTACACCTCGCAGAGCCAGAACGCCCCGGCTCCGCAGGGCTGGCTCGGGCCGTACCGGTTGATCGGCAGCCTGGGCAAGGGCGGCCAGGGAACGGTTCACCTCGCGCTCAACCCGCAGGGGCAGAAGGTCGCGATCAAGGTGCTGCACGAGCACTTCAACGGTGACCAGGTGGTCAGGGAGCGGTTCCTGCGTGAGGTCGAGGCGACCCGCAGGGTGGCGACGTTCTCCACGGCACGGGTGCTCGACGTGAACATCAACGAGGACCAGGCGTACGTCGTCAGCGAGTACGTGGAGGGCGACTCCCTGGAGCAGCTGGTCCGCGACAAGGGTCCGCGCGACGGGGACGGCCTGACCAGGCTGGCCCTGGCCACGGCGGGCGCGCTGGCCGCGATCCACCGGGCCGGCGTGGTACACCGGGATTTCAAACCGGCCAACGTGCTGATCGGCGCCGACGGCCCCCGCGTGATCGACTTCGGCATCGCCCGAGCCCTCGACCAGGTCACCGCGACATCGGGCAACATCATGGGCACCCCCGCCTACATGTCCCCCGAGCAACTCTCCGGCGGGGCGATCGGCCCGGAGACCGACGTGTTCAGCTGGGCCGCGACCATGATCTTCGCCGCCTCGGGGAAGGTCGCCTTCGGGGAGGACACCATCCCCGCGATCCTGAACCGGGTGATCAACCACCAGCCGGACCTGGCGGCCCTGCCCCGGTCACTGCGCCCGCTGGCCGCCGCCTGCCTGGACAAGCAGCCGGGCAACCGGCCCACGGCCGCCGACATCATGCTGCGAATCGTGCAGTAGGGGACCGGTCTAAGGAACCGCGTCCTTCGCCCGCGCCGTCAGCTCCAGGTACTCGTCGCGGGTCAGCGCGCGAACCTCGAGCTCCAGGCCGTTCCCTGTGGCGAAGCGCTCGACGTCCTCGGCGTCCCACTGTCCCGGCAGGTGGAACAGCTCCCCGCCCACCATCAGGCCGGTCACCCCGGACTCCGCCGAGTACAGCAGCAGCTCGGACGCGTCCAGCTCGCGGGTCCTGCGCGCGGTCTCCAGCAGCAGGCGGCCGTGCACGACCACCAGACGGCAGTGCGGCTGGCCCTCGCGCCTGAGCACGCGTCCCTCGGCGGTCTGGTTGCGGGACCTGCGGCGGCCGACCCCGACCACGACGACGGCCCCGGCGACCGTCAGCGCGGCCAGCACCAGGGCGGCGATCCCGAGCGGGCCCATCCCCCGGGTGACGTCGGCGCGGGTCTCGGTCAGGTTGAGGAGCACGAGCGCCACGAAGACCGCCCCGTAGGCGAGCACCGCCCACATGAGCACGTACAGCAGCTGCTCGCGCCACCACACCTTCGGCGAGCTCAGAGGCGGCCTGAGGCTTCTCGCGCCGGGCACGCGCAGGCGCGGCAGGGGCGCGGGCGCCCGCCGCCAGGTCACCGCGCACCACCTCGGCGACCTCCGGGCGAGGGCGACCCTGGCCCGCTGCGGCGTGTCGAACGCCCGGAACTCGAACTCCAGCCCGTTGTCAGCGGCGAACGCCTTCACCGCCCTCTTCGACCGGGACCCCGGAGCCTCCAGCATGACCAGGCCGGACTCGTCGAGCACCGCCAGGCCGTATCTCGTCCTGCCCCTGCCGGGATAACCGAAGATCAGCAGCGTGCTCGCCCGGCCCTCCCCGGCGAGCGGCAGCCGCACCGCCGGATGTTCCGGCACATCGACGACCAGTTCATCCTTTTCCACGGCAAGCGCGAGGGTCATGCGTTCCGTCCTTGGCAGGTGGTGTCACAGAGTGTATTTACTCCCTGCCCTGCGTGGGCACTTCGAACGTCAGATCGTTCGGTACGACGGCCCGAACGGTACGCGGAACGGCCGGAAAGGAGGGGATCATCCCACGGCGACCCTGACGATTCCCGTCAGCGCCAGCTGGACCAGGGCCAGCGGTACCAGGCCGACCCAGGCGAGCCGCTGCAACTGGTCCTCGCGCAGGCGGGGATAGCTCACCCGGATCCAGATGATCACGAAGACCAGCAGGAAGACCTTGAGGAGCATCCACACCGGCCCCGGCAGGAACGGGCCGTGCCAGCCACCGAGGAAGAGCACGCTGGTGAGCGCGGAGATCACGATGATCCCGGCGTACTCGGCCAGCATGAACAGGGCGAATCTCATGCCGGTGTACTCGGTCATCGGACCCATGATGATCTCGGAGTCGGCGATCGGCATGTCGAACGGCGGGCGGCGGAGTTCGGCGAGCCCGGCGACGAAGAAGACCACGCCGCCGATCGCCTGCCAGGGCAGCCACCACCACTGCCAGGCCTCCACGATGCCCGGCAGGGAGAGCGTGCCCGCCGCCATCGCGACGCTGGAGGCCGCGAGGACCAGCGGCAGCTCGTACGACATGAGCTGGGCGGCCGAGCGCATCCCGCCCAGGACGGAGTACTTGTTGCCCGAGGACCACCCGGCCATGATCGAGCCGAGCACGCCGACCCCCATCACGGCGAGGACGAAGAACAGTCCGGCGTCCAGGTCGACCCCGACCAGCCCGGGTCCGACCGGGATGACGACCATCACCAGGAGGTAGGGGACCAGCGCCACGCCGGGGGCCAGGCTGAAGACCCGGCGGTCGGCGGCGGTCGGGATCACCTGCTCCTTCTGCATGAACTTGACCCCGTCGGCGATCAACTGGGCCCAGCCGTGGAAGCCCCCGGCGTACATGGGACCGAGGCGCGACTGCATGTGCGCCATGACCTTGTGCTCCATCTGCCCGGCGACCAGCGGCAGCACCAGGAAGATCGCGACGATCACGACAAGCCGTACCGCGACGTCGAGCACCTCGGCGATCACGGGCACCTCCGGTCCTTCGGGGGAAACCCCCGGCCATAACCGATATCGCGGGCATCACAGGCGTCGCGGGCGTCGCGAACGTCGCCGGCATCGCGGCGAGACGGCCGCCGGGGAGTCTCAGGTGCCACGTTCGTGCCCCCAGTCGGCGGGCACCCCCGGCGGGAGCGTCTTGCGGCGGCTCGGCGAGCCGTGGCCGGACTCTCCGGGCTCCTTGGCCCCCGGCCAGGCCTTGGCGACCCGGGCGGCGAGCACGAAGTCCTTGCGCAGCGGGAAGCCCTCGAAGCCCTCGGGGAGCAGCAGCGGCACCAGGTTCGGGTGGCCCTCGAAGACGACGCCGAACATCTCGAAGGTCTCGCGCTCGTGCCAGTCGGCTCCGCGGAAGACGCCGACCGCGCTGGGCAGCCGGGGGTCGGCGCGCGGGACCCGGGTGCGCAGCAGCAGGTGGGCGTGCGAGACGGGGGCGAAGAGGTGGGCGACGACCGCGAACGCCTCCGGCGGCTCGTCCACCGCGGTCAGCCAGTCGAAGAACTCGTAGCCCCCGGCCCTGGCGGACTCCAGCAGGCCGACCCAGCCGCCGGGATCCACGTCGACCGTGGTCTGGCCGAAGGACTCCGACACCCGGGTGCCCTCGCCGTACGCGAAACCGGGCACGGAACCAGGCGCGGAACCGGATACGGAACCGTTCCCAGGACCGGGCTGGGGTTCGGGCGTGGAACCGTTCCCGGGGCCGGGCTCGGGCGTGGAACCGGACGCGGATTCGGGCAGGTCAGGCATAGCGGTCACCCAGGTTCTCCGCGGCGATCTTCTCCTGGAGCATCATGATGCCGTGGAGCAGCGCCTCGGGGCGAGGGGGGCAGCCGGGGACGTAGACGTCGACCGGGATGATCTGGTCGACGCCCTTGGTCACGCAGTAGGAGTCCCAGTACGGGCCGCCGGAGTTGGAACAGGCGCCGAAGGAGATCACGTACTTCGGGTCGGGCATCTGCTCGTAGAGCCGCTTGACCGCGGGCGCCATCTTGTCGGTCACCGTGCCTGAGACGATCATCAGATCCGCCTGCCGGGGACCGTTGGCGAACGGGATGACCCCGAACCTTATGAAGTCGTGCCTGCTCATCGAGGTCGCGATGAACTCGATCGCGCAGCAGGCCAGACCGAAGTTGAACGCCCACAGCGAGTAACGGCGCCCCCAGTTCAGGATGAAGCGCATGGGTTTGGGGGCCAGACGCGAGACTGGCCCCACGGTGGGCATCGGGAGATCCGCCATGGCACGCATTCTCCTTCAGAGTCGGTGCTCGCGCTCGCCCGGCCCTTGGAGCCCCCAGGTCCGGCCTGTCGAGCTCCCAGGCCGGGCTTTCGAGCTCTCAGGTCCAGGTGAGCGCGCGCTTGCGCCAGGCGTAGAGGATGCCGAGCGCGATGAAGCCGAGGAAGACGAACATCTCGACCAGGGTGGTCGTCCCGAAGCCCGGCGCGGCGAAGACCGTCGCCCAGGGGAACAGGAAGACCGCGTCCACCGCGAAGACCACGTACAGGTAGGTGAACACGTAGTAGCGGATCTGGGACTGGGCCCAGCCGTCGCCGACCGGGTCGACGCCACACTCGTAGGTGAGCAGTTTCTCCGGGGTGGGGCGACTCGGCCGGAGTCCCCGGTTGACGAGCAGTGCCCCGGCGACGATGAGCAGGCCGATCGCGAACAACGCGAGGACCACCACATAAGAGCCGAAATATCCGCTCATGGCCTCTCCTCCTCGGGGCCGCCGCCCGAACGCTCCGGGACGCCGCACAACGCTCGGGACGCCGCGCGACCTTCCGGAACTCCACAACGCTCGGGACGCCGCACAACGCTCCGGGACCTGCCGTACGGGGCTCTCCGCCCTACCTATAGCAGTATCCGCGCTTCCCGTCACGCGGGGAAACCGGCGGGCGCGAAACGCTAAAGCCTCTGTCCACTTAACATCAAGGCGGGGTAAACACCTCATAACCCCCTATAGCGTTAGTTTATGTTTAAACTGCGATTCGGCGGAGGAATCGCGTTGACGGCCGCGATGCTGGCCGGTTGCGGTGTGGCCACCGCCTCCCCCCACGGGGATTCCCCGATCCCCTCGGAGCCAACGCTGATCAATTACGTCGACCCCTCCATGGTCCAGGGCCTGAGCACGAGAAGCCTGAACGCGGGAGAGACCAAGGGCCGGCGCGTGCACGCCACCTACCCGGCCATCGCCGACGCCCCCCGGCTCACCGAGAAGCTCCTCAAGACGGTGACCAGGAGTCTCAACCGGTTCACCTGGCACGACGTCCCCGCCAACGCCCTGCCCAATCCCGAGTTCAACGTGGACTGGCAGCTCGCCGCCGCGTCCCCCGAGGTCCTGGGGGTGCGGCTGCGCATCGGCCGGTCCACGGGCTCCGGCTGGAGCGAGTCGCGGACCACCGTCTGGTACGACCGGGCGAGCCGGCGCGCCCTGGACTCCCCCGGCCTGCTCAGGGACGTCGCGGCGCTGACCACGCTGGCCGGGATCGTCAGGAGCGAGCTGGCGCTGCGGGGACCGCTGGTGAACCCCAACGCGCTCAGACCGGAACCCTCGATGTTCGACTCCATCGGTTTCAACCCGCGCGGCGACCTCGTCGTGGAGTTCGACGACAAGCAGGTGGGGCTGGGCGTCGCCGGCCGGGTGGCGGTCGCCGTGCCGTCCGCGACCGCGACGCCGCTGCTGTCGGCGACGGGGCTGCGGGCGCAGCGGGCCTCCGTGAGGACCGCGACCCTCACCTCGCAGAAGGACATGCTCGCGGCGAGCATGGACAGGCCCGCGGCGCGCAGTTCCATGGCGGGCACCGTGGACTGCGCGAAGGCCAGGTGTGTGGCGCTGACCTACGAGGACGGACCGGGCCCCGAGACCGGGCGGCTGCTCGACATCCTCGGCGCGTACCGGGCGAGGGCGACCTTCTTCGCCCTCGGTTCCAACGCCTCCGCACGTCCCGAGTTGCTGCGGCGGATGCGTGACGAGGGACACCTGGTGGCCAACCACACCTGGTCCCACCGCGACCTCAGCGCGCTGCCCCCCGCCGTGCTCGCCGACCAGCTCACCCGCGCGCAGCACGCGATCGTCCAGGCGATCGGCCAGGTGCCCACGCTGATGCGCCCGCCGTACGGCGTGACCGACGAGCAGGTGACCTCCGTCTCGCGCCGGCTGGGCATGTCCGTGGTGCGCTGGAGCGTCGACGCCGAGGACGGGCACGACTCCGACCCCCGCGCGATCGCCCGCCGGACCATCGCCCGGGTCAAGCCCGGGGCGATCGTCCTCATGCGCGACTTCCACCACGCCACCGTCGACGCGGCCCCCGCGATCTTGCGCGAGCTCACCGCAAAGGGTTATACCTTTGTCACTGTTCCGGAGCTGTACGGCACGCGCGCGATGGAGCCTGGCCGGACCTACGACTCCGGAACCGTGTCCAACGTGCTGGAAAGGCAATCCCTGTCATAGCCTGAGGCTATGGGGCCATAGCCGGAGGCGATGAGAGCGCCTTCGCGACGGGACATATAGTTGGGCATCGTGATCCCAACTGTCCTCTTCGGCCGCCTGCACGTTGACCTGTGTCGACTCGCGGCCGGGCTGTGTCGGGCCGACCGTCTGCGATCGTGACTTCCCCGTAGGCCGTACGACGGCCGCGACGCGCGATGTCCGCGCCCAGCTTCGACTCAGTTTCGACTCAGCGGCCGTCAAGGATATGCGACAAAGGTCACTTTCCTTCGCCGAGTGGAACGCGAAAAGACTACGCGTGACCCCGAGGATCTAGCATGGAAAAAAGAATGTGCCACGAGCAACGGCGCCCTGTCGCGTCGAGGAGGACTGAGCTGTGACCAAGCAGGTTCAGCAACTCGACCGCGTGATCATCCGGTTCGCCGGCGACTCCGGCGACGGCATGCAGCTGACCGGTGACCGCTTCACCGCCGGAACCGCGGAGTTCGGCAACGACCTGTCGACGCTCCCCAACTTCCCGGCGGAGATCCGCGCCCCCGCAGGCACCCTGCCGGGCGTGTCGAGCTTCCAGCTGCACTTCGCCGACCACGACATCCTCACGCCGGGCGACGCTCCCAACGTCCTGGTCGCGATGAACCCCGCCGCGCTGAAGGCCAACCTCTCCGACCTGCCGCGCGGTGCCGACCTCATCGTCAACACCGACGAGTTCACCAAGCGCAACCTGCAGAAGGTCGGCTACGACGGCAGCCCCCTCGACGACGACTCGCTCGCCGAGTGGCGGGTCCACGCGGTGCCGCTGACCTCGCTGACGGTCAAGGCCCTCGAAGGCTTCGCGCTGTCCAAGAAGGACGCCGAGCGCTCGAAGAACATGTTCGCCCTCGGGCTGCTGAGCTGGCTCTACCACCGGCCCACCGAGGCGACGATCCAGTTCCTCGAGACCAAGTTCGCCAAGAAGCCCGACATCGCCAAGGCCAACATCGCGGCCTTCCAGGCGGGCTGGAACTACGGCGAGACCACCGAGTCCTTCTCGGTCTCGTACGAGATCAAGCCGGCCAAGCTGGCCCCCGGGGTGTACCGCAACATCTCCGGCAACCAGGCGCTCGCCTACGGCCTGATCGCCGCCTCGGTGCAGTCGAGGCTGCCGCTGTTCCTCGGCTCGTACCCGATCACCCCGGCCAGCGACATCCTGCACGAGCTGTCCAGGCACAAGCGGTTCGGCATCCGCACCTTCCAGGCCGAGGACGAGATCGCGGGCGTCGGGGCGGCGCTCGGCGCCGCCTTCGGCGGGGCGCTGGGCGTCACGACGACCTCCGGGCCGGGTGTCGCGCTGAAGGCCGAGACCGTCGGCCTCGCGGTGACCACCGAGCTGCCGCTCATCGTGGTCGACGTGCAGCGCGCGGGTCCCAGCACCGGCATGCCCACCAAGACCGAGCAGACCGACCTGCTGATGGCCATGTTCGGCCGCAACGGCGAGTCGCCGCTGCCGATCGTGGCGCCCTCGACCCCCTCCGACTGCTTCGACGCGGCGGTGGAGGCGGTCAGGATCGCGGTGAAGTACCGCACCCCGGTCATGTTGCTCTCCGACGGCTACCTCGCCAACGGCTCCGAGCCGTGGAAGCTGCCCGACGCCGCCGACCTGCCCGACATCTCCACCGAATTCGCCTCGGGGCCGAACGGCGAGGACGGCACGACCTTCCTGCCGTTCAAGCGCGACCCCGAGACCCTCGCCCGCCCCTGGGCGATCCCCGGCACCGCGGGCCTGGAGCACCGGATCGGCGGCATCGAGAAGGCCGAGAACACCGGCAACATCTCCTACGACCCCGGCAACCACGACCGGATGGTCCGGGTCCGGCAGGCCAAGATCGACGGGATCGCGAACGACATCCCGCCGCTGGCCGTGGACGATCCCGACGGCGACGCCCGCGTGCTGGTGCTCGGCTGGGGGTCCACGTACGGGCCGATCGCGGCGGCCGTGCGGCGCATCAGGAGGTCCGGGGGCAAGGTCGCCCAGGCCCACCTGCGGCACGTCAACCCGCTGCCCGTCAACACCGGCGAGGTCCTGCGCTCGTACGACAAGGTCCTCCTGCCGGAGATCAACCTCGGCCAGCTCGCGCTGCTGCTCCGCGCCCGCTTCCTGGTCGACATCATCAGCTACAACCGAGTGCGCGGGCTTCCGTTCAAGGCCGAGGAACTCGCCGGCGTGATTCAGGACGTGATCGACAGTGAGTAGTGCCGAGTTGCCGGCGGTGTCCGTCCCCGGAAGGGGCGGGGCGCTTTCGCTGGTCCCGAAGTCCGAGGTCAAGCTCGGGATGAAGGACTTCAAGTCCGACCAGGAGGTCCGCTGGTGCCCCGGGTGCGGTGACTACGCCATCCTGGCCGCGGTCCAGTCGTTCGTGCCGGAGCTCGGGCTCAAGCGCGAGAACATGGTGTTCGTCTCGGGCATCGGCTGCTCCTCCCGGTTCCCGTACTACATGGACACCTACGGGTTCCACTCGATCCACGGCCGCGCCCCGGCGATCGCGACCGGCCTCGCCGCCTCGCGTCCCGACCTGTCGGTCTGGGTGATCACCGGTGACGGCGACGCGCTGTCCATCGGCGGCAACCACCTGATCCACGCGCTGCGCCGCAACGTCAACCTGAACATCCTGCTGTTCAACAACAGGATCTACGGCCTGACCAAGGGCCAGTACTCCCCGACCTCCGAGATCGGCAAGATCACGAAGTCGACCCCGATGGGCTCGCTGGACAAGCCGTTCAACCCGATCTCGCTGGCCATCGGGGCCGAGGCCTCCTTCGTGGCCAGGACCATCGACTCCGACCGCAAGCACCTGCAGTCGGTGCTGCGCGAGGCCGCCGAGCACCGGGGCACCTCCCTGGTCGAGATCTACCAGAACTGCAACATCTTCAACGACAACGCCTTCGAGCCGCTGAAGGACCCCGAGCAGCGTGACGACATCACGCTGCGCCTGGAGCACGGGCAGCCCATCGCCTCGGCGTCCAAGGCGGTGCGCAGGGCGGCCGACGGCGGCATCGAGGTCGTCCCGAGGTCGGCGGTGAGCGAGGACGAGATCCTCGTGCACGACGCCCACCGCGCCGACCCGTCGCTGGCCTTCGCGCTCTCCCGGCTGGACGAGCCCTCCTTCGAGCACGTCCCGATCGGCGTCTTCCGCAACGTCGACCGCCCCTCCTACGACGAGCTCATGGCCGAGCAACTCCAGGAGGCCGTCGGCGAGCGGGGGCCCGGCGACCTGAACGACCTGCTGCTCGGCGGGGACACCTGGCGCATCGGCTGATCGGAACGAACGCACAACGTCACACGGTAAGGCCCGCTCTTCGGAGCGGGCCTTACCGCTTATCTGCCGCAAATCCCCCCGAAGCAGGAGAAAGCACATGGCCGATCCGGTAGCGGAAGACCACTGGCGGGCGAGACCCGTACTGGTGACGGGGGCCGGTGGCTTCATCGGGGCCCACCTGGTGCGGCGGCTGAGCGCGCTCGGCGCGCGGGTGCACGCGGTCAGCCGCCGGTCCAGGGAGAGCTCGGACGGCGAGACATGGCACGTCGCGGACGTCGCCGACGCGGGCACGGTCGAGTGGCTCGTCGGCTCGACCCGCCCGGCCGTCGTGTTCCACCTGGCCAGCGAGGTCGCCGGGGCGAGGGATCCACGGCTCGTGCTGCCGATGCTGCACAGCAACCTCACCGGCGTGGTCAACCTGCTGACGGCGGTCGCCGGGGTCCCCGAGACCAGGGTGGTGCTGGCGGGCTCCCTGGAGGAGCTCCGGCCCGAGGAGGGCGACAGGGCGCCCTCCTCGCCGTACGCGGCGTCCAAGTGGGCCGCCGACGGCTACGCGCGGATGTTCCACCACCTGTGGGGCGTCCAGGTCAGCAACCTGCGGATCGGCATGGTCTACGGGCCCGGCCGCCAGGACACCCGCAAGCTGGTCCCCTACGTGGCGCTGTCACTGCTGCGCGGGCGGACACCCGAGCTCGGCAGCGGAACGCGCCACCTCGACTGGGTGTACGTCGACGACGTGGTGGACGCCTTCCTCACGGCGGCAGAGACCCCGCAGGCGGCGGGCCGCGCCTTCGACATCGGCACGGGAACGGGCACCTCCATCCGCGACACCGCGGATCTGCTCTCCGAGATCGTCGGCGGCCGGGCCCGTCCCCGCTACGGCGTGCTCGCCGACAGGGCGCTGGACAGCGCCAGGATCGCCGACCTGACCGCCGCCACCGGGATCCTCGGCTGGCGGCCCACCGTCGGGCTGGAGGAGGGGCTGCGCCGGACCGTCGACTGGTTCGCCCGCGAGAACGGCTGAGCGGTCCCGGCCGGGCCGAACCGCCTCGCATCCTCCGATCGAGTGGCCGTACTTCGGCACCGGCCGGATTCAGGAGGTCACGAGATCGGGAAACGCGCCGGGAGCGAGGTGGACCCGGCCGGCGTTCGCCCTGGGACGGTAGGCGAGGAGCGGGCGGCGGTCGGCACCGTCGAGGTTCGTGGTGTAGAACGTGCTGCGCAGCGCTGTCGGCTCCTCATAGTCGGCGACCTCCTGAAGGTGGCGTCCGCCGATGACCCCCCAGAGCCGCCCGGTGAGTTCGGGCGTGGTCCGCACCGTCCCGGCGCGCGGGCCCGCGACAAGACGGCGGTTCACCTCGCCGTACTCGTGCCGGTAAAGGAGTTCGTGGTCATTCGCCCAGGTGGCGTATGTGGCGGAGGCGATCGTGGTGATCGGGTAGGAGGCCAGGACCTGCCCGGTGGCGGGGTCGAGGACCACGGTCGACAACGCGTCGTCGTCGCGTTCGTCGTCCCAGATCATGTACGTCACGGCGAGCAGCCGCCCGTCCGGTGACCAGCACAGCCCGCACTCCCAGCTGGCCGCCCCGACCGCCGACCAGAGGCGGCGGCGCGCTCCAGAGGCGGGATCGAGCAGGCTCACCACCGCGTTACCCGGTTCGTCCCCGTCGTCGTCGCCGAGCACGGCGATGGTCGTGCCGTCGGGCGAGGACATCGCGTGCCGATCGTGCTCGTAGTCGGGGTCGGGGCTGTCGAACCATCGTGGTTCGCCGCCGCCGAGGACCCGCACGCCCACGCCGCTCCCCGAACGTTTCGCCAGCAGCAGATGGGCGCCGTCGTGGGACAGGGAGCGGATGATCGTTCCGGCCGGCGGCTCCGGCAGGCGGACGAACTCGTGCCGGTCGGCGTCGAGTGCGACGAGCCGCTCGTCCTCCGTCTCGATGAGCAGCGCCGCCCGATGAACCTTCCGCTCCGGCAGCGAATCCAGAGCGAATTCAGCAGGGTAATACGCCAAATCACTCTCCGTCCTCGATAAGGGACATTTTCAGGTACACATTTCGGACATAAGACTGCAGGGCAAATCTAGTGTGATATAGATCACATTTTTCAATTTTTCCCAATCTTTCTACCCTAGCATCGCCATCACATCTGTCACTTGCGCACATCTGACATGCGGGGGCACATCATTTTGCGCACACACGAGATGCGGGGGCCCATGGGGCACAAGAACGCACAGATCATTGTCGTCGTGTTATCGCTGGTCGTCGGGATGCTCGTACCCGCAGGACCGTTCAAGGAGGCACGGTCCGCGAGCGCTGCGGCGGCGGCATGCACGAACGACACGAATTGGAGTGTGCCGAGCACTCAGGGCGGCAGTCGTTGCGTCAACGGCCACGTCATGAACACGAGAGGACGCATCCCGAAGGGCCCGGGATGTCTGCTCAGCAGGCTCAACGGCCCGGCCGAGATGTACTCGAAGAACCAGTGCGGGCACAATGGCGCGCCAGGGCAGGCCGGTATCGAGTACATCGGTCAGGCGCGGGCCGTCTCCCACCTCAACAACAAGATCACCGGCGGTTCCGGGCAGGGGGAAATCCATCCCGACCTGCAGTGGGAGACGACGTTCGGGGTCGGGCACCCCCGGGTGGACATCCTCTATTACAACCACACCCTCACTGCCCAGCAGCAGCCTTTCGTCCAGATCATCGAGGCGAAAGTGGCGACCAACTACAGACCCAAAGAGTGGGAAAGCCAGGTCACGAAGCAGATCAGGGCGATGACCAGCCGAGGAATGACGAATGTCGGCCTCGGCAACGTACTGCGCGACTACGTCGACCAGTTCTGGGTGAACTTCGGATGCGGCAAGGCCGAGGTCGGCTATCGGATCCAGGCGTACACGGTCACCTCGCCGCGTGACGGTCTCCTGCTCATCACGCTGGCGAAAGAGGCGAAGAACTGCAAGAAGAAGGTGCCGGGCGAGCCGGTCGACCCCCTGCCGGACCCCCTTCCCGTCCCGGTTCCCGAACCGGTTCCCGTCCCGGTCCCGCAGCCCTGGCCGGTCCCCGTCCCGGACCCGATCCCGCAGCCGTTCGATTGGGGCAACCTCGTCACTTTTGTCCCCCGGCTCGTATTCGCGCTGGCCGTCGCCCAGGCGTCCTCGGCGTGGGAGACCTACACCGAGTTCATGGAGTGGCTCCGCAACCTGAGGTTCTCCAAGGTCTGGGGTGACCCGCACCTGATCACCCTGGACCGGCTGACGTACGACATGCAGTCTGTCGGCGAGTTCGTCCTGGCCGAGTCCCACAGCCACGATCTCAGAATCCACGCCCGGTTCACCGAGCGAACCGACAACATGTCGATCATCGACCGGGTGGCCATGTACGTGGACGACCACGTCGTCGAAATCGGGAACAACCTCGTCATCGACGGCGAGCCGGTCACCCTCCCGGACGGTGAGGTGGTGCAGTTCAGCGAGACCTCGGGCGTTCTGCGCGAGGGGTTCAGGTATCTGGTGTTCTGGGACGGCATGGCGGGGGCCGTGTTCCAGTGGGAAGGCAGCTGCTGCCAGGCCGGACTGGCCTTCGGAGGTGACTATCCCACCGACCTCGTCGGCCTGCTCGGCAACGGCGACGGCAATCCCGGCAACGACCTGAAGCTCCGTGACGGCACCCAACTGCCGATGAACACCCCAGCAACGATCATCCACGGTCAGTACGCCGACTCCTGGCGGATCTCCAACGAGGAGTCGCTGTTCACCTACGCGCCGGGGCAGAGCACCCAGACCTTCACCGATCTGACCTTCCCCTCCGAGATCGTCACCATCCACGACCTGACACCGGAACAGGTCTCCGCGGCGACCACCCACTGCCGGGAACAGGATGTGCCGCCTGGACCGGTGTTCGACGCCTGCGTCATCGACATCGCAGTGACCTCGGACACCAGCTTCGCCACCATGGCGGCCGAACAGGTGACCACCGTCGTGGACCCGCTCACCACGACCCTCGACGCCCAGGGCAGTCTGGCCGTCGACTTCCAGGCGAGCACCATGGCCAAGAACCTGCGGCCGGCCAGGGTGTCACAGGACACCGCGACGAGCGTCTTCGCCGGCCCGTTCAGCGGCACGGACTCCTACAACTTCTACGTCCAGCAACTTCCCGCCCACCTCAACGGAACCCTCGCGTTCGACCTGCTCACCGTCGGAAACTGGACCTCCGACGGCGACACCGAGACCGTGACCGTCAGAACAGACCGGGAGAACCCGGTCACGTTCACCCCGAGCCAGCTCACCCCGACGGCCACCGGAACACTCGCCAGCGGCATGCCCTTCGCCAAATACCGGCTCAGCGTGCCCTTCACGCACAAGAAGAGCCAGATCGAGTTCACCATCGACGCCACCGGCGTCGCGGGCATCTCGAACCAGGGATTCGGCGTCGACAACATGCAGCTGAACATGCCTCTGGTGCCGCCCCAGGAGTTCCAGACCTCCGTGCCGTTCTCCGTCTCCGACGGCGTGCCCGCGGCGGGCGCGGGCAACCTGGAGACGGCCGTATCCGCGGACCAGTACCGGTTCACCCTGGCCCAGCCCGGCGCGATCTATATCGATGTCAAGGAATGTCCCAGTTTCCAATGGACGCTGCTCAACCAGAGCGGCGCGACGGTGGCTTACGACTACTGCTCGGACGAGGAGGTCAGAAACCTCCCCGCCGGGACCTACCGGCTGAACATCCAGGCACGGGGTGACGAGAGCGGCCCCTACGCCCTTGGCGTCACCAGCATTCCGGCCGACGTGTCCGCTCCGATCACCATCGGAGGCCCGCCGGTCGACCTCAGCCTGACGGCACCGGGACAGAAAGGCGCCTGGACCTTCACCGGAACCGCCGGACAGCGCGTCTTCCTCTCCTTCACCGACGCAACCTTCGGTAGCTACGTCAACGCGGACGTCAGCCTCAAGAAGCCGGATGGATCCGTGCTACGGAGCTGGACGATGTGCGGCACCGGTTGCTTCCTCGACACGGTCACCCTGCCGGTGAGCGGAACGTACACCGTCGCCCTGGCGCAGCGCGACGCCTCCGTGGGCAAGCTCACCGCGAAGATCACCACAGTTGCGGCCGACGTGTCCCGGCAGGTGCCGACCAACGGCACCGCGGTTGCGCTGACCACCGTCGACGCCGGGCAGAACGGTGGCTGGACCTTCGCCGGAACCGCCGGGCAGCGCATGTCCTTCCGCTTCACGGCGGGCACCTTCGACAGCTTTCTCCACGCCTTCGTCTCGGTGAGGAAACCTGATGGGACCAACCTCGTCAACCAGAACTTCTGCGGTGACTCCTGCTTCATCGACGTGACGGAACTCCCGGCCAGCGGCACGTACACGATCGTCTTCGACCCCAGTGCCGAGCGGACCGGTTCACTGTCGGTCGGTGTCACGCAGATCTCCGCCGACACCTCCGCCACCGTGACGGTCGGCGGGCCCGCGGTCCCGCTGGCCACGACGGTCCCTGGTCAGAACGGAGTATGGACTTTCGCGGGCCTGGCCGGTCAGCACGTCTCGTTCGGATTCACCGGCGGCACGTTCGACAGTCTGTACGACGCCACGGTCTCGGTGAGAAAGCCCGACGGGGCGACGCTCGTCAACACGGCGTACTGCGGCACCTCGTGTTCACTGGCTCCTGCGATCCTGCCGGTTGACGGCGACTACACGATCGTGCTGAATCCGGAAGGGAGCAAGGTCGGCTCATTGTCGGCGAAACTGGATGTCGGTGACGTGACGAAGAACGTGACGGTGGGCGGTCCGGCGTCTACCATCACCCTCGCCTCACCCGGCCAAAACGGCCACTGGAAATTCACCGGCACCCAAGGCCAACACGTCTCCTTCGGATTCACCAACGGCACCTTCGGCAGCCTCTACAACGCCCGCGTCTCCGTCAAAAACCCCGACGGAACCACACTCATCACCCCACAATTCTGCGGAACCTCCTGCTCACTCACCCCCGCAACCCTCCCCACCAACGGCACCTACACCGTCGCCCTCATCCCCGAAGCCGCCTACACCGGATCACTCACCGCAAAAATCGACACCGGATACGTCACCAACAACACCACCATCGGCGCCCCCGCCTCCACCATCACCCTCGCCTCACCCGGCCAAAACGGCCACTGGAAATTCACCGGCACCCAAGGCCAACACGTCTCCTTCGGATTCACCAACGGCACCTTCGGCAGCCTCTACAACGCCCGCGTCTCCGTCAAAAACCCCGACGGAACCACACTCATCACCCCACAATTCTGCGGAACCTCCTGCTCACTCACCCCCGCAACCCTCCCCACCAACGGCACCTACACCGTCGCCCTCATCCCCGAAGCCGCCTACACCGGATCACTCACCGCAAAAATCGACACCGGATACGTCACCAACAACACCACCATCGGCGCCCCCGCCTCCACCATCACCCTCGCCTCACCCGGCCAGGACGGTATGTGGAAGTTCCCCGCCACCGCGAACAAACGGGTGTACCTCCGTTTCACGGGCGGAACGTTCAGCAGCCTGTTCGACGCCAAGGTCTCGCTCAAAAATCCTGACGGCTCAATACTGAAGAGTAATCAGGCCTGCGGAACCTCCTGCCAGTGGGAGACCACGGTCCTCCCCGTGGACGGCACGTACACGATCCTCCTGGACGGGCAGGAAACCTCCGTCGGCGCGCTGACGATGACGCTCACCGAGGTCCCGGCGGACGTCACCACCGCCCTGACGGTCAACGGTGGCAGCCGCCCCGTCACCACCACGGGCCCCGGCCAGAACGCGAGCTTCACCTTCTCCGGCACAGCAGGCCAGACCGTCACGGTCACGCTGACGGGAAACACCTACGGGTACACGTCCTTCGTCATCCGCAAACCCGACGGCACCACGCTGACCAGCAATGGCAGCTCCGCCGCCAGCTACAGTTTCTCGAATCTCGCCCTTCCGGCGACCGGTACCTACACGATCTTTGTGGATCCACCCGACACGGCGATCGGCACCATCTCCGGAGCCGTCACCAGATGATTCCAATCTGACGTCGCGGGGAGCGAGGCTCTCGCTCCCCGCCCAGCCCCGGTTTCCCACCTCCGGTGGGACGACAACGCATATGGAAACCCCTGGCAGGCGCCAGGGGTTTCCCATATTCCGGGGGCGGGTTCAGTCGAACTCTCCCTTTTGGCGCCGTCGACGAAGACGTCCCAGGTCGCGCGAGTCAGGACGCCAGGAAGACCTCGTCGAGATGCCATTCGAGAGTTTCGGGGTCGGGGCGGTCATGGCGGTGCTGGGGAAGGGCTATCTGGCTTCCGGCACGCCGGTAGAACTGCTCGCCGTTGCCGAACTCCTCACGAAGACGTGGGCTGACCCGCAGCCGGTACGCGGGATCGACCGCCAGATAACCGCGGTCGAAGAGGGTGTGGATGTCCGAACGCAGCAGCAGCCCGTTGTCCAGACGGTGCTCGCCCCCGGCGGCAACGGGACGGATGTGGGCGGCTTGCAGGACAGGACGGATCTTGTCACCGCTGATGGCGCAACGCCGGTCGTAGGCATTGAGCACGACGGCCTGGAACGCCTGCTGGCCGAGCCGCTGCGGGATCAGCCGGGGGTCGCCGTAGATCGGCCCGTCCCGGTGCCACGGCCTGGACAGGTCGAGCTCGACGACGGTCCCGAGCAGCCTCGGGAACAACTCGTGGAAGTAGCCGGCCCGAGGATGGGACGCGAGGTCGTAGCTCTTGCCCTGCACGAGGTTCGGGGCGAAGTCCGGCGGCTGGTCCGCCGGCGCGTCAAGAGGGAAGAAGCAGGTGTCGCGCAGCAGAACGCACCCGATGATCGGATCCTCCCCTGCGGCGATCGGCTGCTTGCGATACCGGCTCACCCTCTCGCGCATCTGCTGGAGACTCGCGGCGCCGTTCGCCTCCCCGAAGATGTCCCACGCCTCGGAGATGCGCAGCCTCTCGAACCCGTTGAAGAACCCACCGCCCACCACCCGGTTGTGCGGATGATGCGTCTTGAAGAAGAACGGCTCCCCGGGACGCAGAGCCTGGAACCCGCCGCCGGAAGGACGCCAGAAATTGGCCTCGGTCAGCGCGGGACGCGCCGCGAGAAAACGATGCCACTCGCCATCGGTCACCCCGACGTACGTCTTCATGGGCCATGATTGTGCATCTTGACGGCCATGCTCCGCCAGAGGAATCTTGGTAACGAGCGCAAGATGCGGGGAGATGCCCGCATCCTGCGCAGTACGACTTACAAAAGCGAAGCAGAAAACGACTTTTATCGCCAATAAGTTATAAATCAGGCGGGACATCATCCAAAGCAATCACACAAACGGCGATTCCGTGATGTGATTCTCACACCGCTCAACGGTAAGGGTTTCAAAGAAAGCATCCATGGGATGATTCACGCCATGAACGTCGTCGACCTCCTCGAACGGCCGACCTACACGATGACACAGGTCGATCGTCTGCTCGGCCTGCGCCCGGGCACCGCGCGACGGTGGATCGACGGGTATACCCGTGGTGGCCGCTCCTACGAACCGGTTGTCAGGGAGCGTCGTACCGGCGAGGAGATCGCGACATGGGGCGAGTTCGTCGAAACCTGCCTGCTGGCCGGATACCGTGAGGCGGGCGTCCCCATCATCAACATGCGGCCGGCCATGGCAAGACTGCGGAGCGAAACCAGATCACAGTATCCTCTCGCCCACTTGACGAACTTTGTGACTCCACACGGCAAGGAGCTCGTTCAGCGAGTTCAGGAGCAGGTCGGTCTGCAAACCGAGCTTCTGCTGGTAGTGCCGCGCAGTGGCCAGCTCGTCATGGCCGACCCCGTCGAGATCTTCGTCAATGCGGTGGAATTCGACAACGGAACCGCCGTACGCATGCGCCCCGATCCAAGGTTCCCCGATGTCAAGATCGACCCACTGCGGGCATTCGGAGAGCCCACGGTCAGGTCCGTCCCCACCGAAGTGATCGCCGAACAGGTCAGGGCGGGCGACCCCGAAGAGCTGATCTCCGAACTGTACGAACTGTCCCTTGAACAGGTGCACGCCGCTGTCCTGTTCGAGAAGCGCCGCAGCGCCTGACCTTCTGGAAAGTCGTGCCCCCCACAGACCCGCAGAGCCTGCGTTTCTTCATTGACGAAACCTCTCTCGGCGTTGGCCGAGCCCTGGCGCTCCTGCGTCGGGACGTGATCCACACCAATCATCCGCTCATCCCCGAAGTGCCTCTCGGCACGCTGGATGATGACTGGATCCCTCAGGTGGCGACGAGGAATCTGGTGGTGATCACACGTGACAAGCGCATTCGTACCAAGCACGCGAAGACCATGCTCTACGCCGAAAACGGATTGCGTGTTTTCTGGATCGCCGGGAAAAAAGACCTGTCCAACTGGGACACCATGTGCCTGCTGACACGCCGATGGGATGACATCGAGCGGGAGATCAAAGAGCGCGGTCCTGGCCCTTGGTTCATGGCGATCAACGAGACGAAGCTCAGCGACATGCAGATCAGGCTCCGCTGACAGCCTGATCGTTCCCGTAGGACCGGACCAGGCGACCAGGAGCCAAGCACACGTTGAGAGACTGATGAGGCACGAATGAGCACGGTCAGCTGGGACGAGGTGAGGCGGCGGGCGCGGGAGCGGCGCCGGGCTGCGGGATTGCCCGTGCGGTCGGATGCCGAGAAGTCTGCCGCGATGGAGCGGCTCGCCATGGAGATCAGGCATGAGCAAGAGCTGACCCGGCGCGACATGGACACCACTGTGGAAGTTTCCGGCTCGGGAGCCTCGACCATCGAGTGCAAGTAGGTCGACGGAACCCCTGACCAGGTGACCAGGGGCTTCCGAGGTGTGGCTCAGAAGTCGAACTCACCCTTCTTGGCGCCGTCGACGAAAGCGTCCCAGACGCTCGCGCTCACCACGAAGGGCGCCTGGTCGGGAGCCTCGGTGTCGCGCAGGCCCACCCGGCCGCCGGACAGCGGGGCGACCTCCAGGCAGTTTCCCTGGTCAGATCCGCTCTTGGTGGCCTTGCGCCAGGCCGCGGTCTTCAGCTCGTCGCTCAGATCCACAGTTTCTCCGCCTTTCTGATCAACTCGACGGACGCGCGCTGGGGCTGCGCCTCCGCGCGCAGGGCGTCGTATCTGGCGTGGATGGCTTCCACATCTTCCGGACGACTCGACACACTTCCCTGGGTCGCGGATTGGATATACACCATATCCGGGTTCCCCGGAAGCTGAGCGATCACGAAACCGCCGAGGATTCCCGTCGTCACTCCCAGCTCCATGGGAACGATCTGGATGCCGATTCGCGGGGACTCTATCGCCTGCGCGAGGCGTTCGAGTTGTCGGCGCATGACTTCCCTGCCGCCGATCGGACGGCACAGAACGCCTTCGTCGATCACCGCACGGAACAGAGGCGGGTCGGCGCGATCGAAGATCGCCTGACGTTCCATCCGGGCGGCGACGGCTTTTTCTGTCTGCTCGTCGGTTATGCCGGGCTCTCCACGGATAACCGCCCGCGCGTAGTCCTCGATCTGGAGAAGGCCGGGTATGACGAGCGGCTCCCAGGTGTGCAGTGTGTGCGCCACCGGCTCGATGTCGAGCCAGCTTCGGAACCACCAGGGGCTCGCGGCATGGGTGATGTGCGCCCAGAGCTGGACGAGCTCCCCGTCCGCCCCCAGAGCTTCGTCACAGCGTTGTGCCAGGTTGCGGCTGGGTGTGCGCTCGCCCCTCTCGACGAAGCTCAGCAGACTCCTGCTGAACTGGGTCACCTCGGCCAGCTCATCCTGGGTCATTTTTGCCCTTTTTCGGTATTTACGGAGTTCGGCGCCGAAGAGAGCCAAGTTACTCATTGTCGGGTCGAGCTCGGAGTTCGTGAACATTTCGGCTCCATCCAGCGAGGGATTCCACACCGCGACACAAATGACACAGCTTTTCCACAAACTGTCTCACTGATGTGTCACATGTTTCACTACCCAAAGTAGCTATCCGGGGGCACTCTGTGAAGTGGTCCGGGGCGGCAGGAACGCTACCGGAGTGGCCCTTTCACGCGTATGTGGAGCCCTCTTCTCGGGCCATCGAAAAACACCGTTTATGTCCGGATAAGGGGGCGAAAAGTGTCTGTCGATTCATTGGAGAAGGAGATATCGGTCGTGCTTCATGCCTCTGCCGGACACACACCTGTCACCGCTGAGTAAGTCCTGCAGAGTCGCCTCCTCGCAAGGCGAACCCACCAAACCAGACGGGGCCTGCCACGGCACGGAACGCCATGACAAGCCCCTCGACCGGACTCTGGAGGTCCGACCTGATGCACAACCCTAGAGGAAACCCCAGGCCGATCCGGGTGCGTTGGCATGCGAACCGGCCGCCGATGCCGCTCGGCTGCCGCTGGTGCGGCCATCCCCCGTACGCCCACGAGGCCGCCAGCCTTCCGCACCGCGCGCACCACCACTGGGAGCAGCCCACCCCCGCCCAGGTTCATGCCCGGATGAGCGTTCGTCGCCGCCTCAGCCTCTCCAGCCGCCCGCCCGTCACGACGCCCGTCCGCACGATCCCCAGCCCGGCGATCCCCGGCTCCAAGGCCCCCGGCCCCATGACCCCCGCCGCTTTCCCCGCGCGGTCCGCGGAGGGCTCCCCCGGTCGGCACCGGCGGCCGGAGCAGGCCATGGCCACGGCCACAGCCACGGCCGCCGTGCCGTACCGGCGTGGACGGCCGCCGAACCCCCGTACCCCCTCCGGCAGGCACGCCCCGTACCGGCAGGGAGCGACGGCGTGAACGAACGCGCCTCCCAGCCCCGGCAGGGCGGGCGGCACCGGCGCGGAGCGGCCACCGCGCAGATCGACCACCGGTCCTGGGATCCGGCCGAACGCGCCGCCGCCGAGCGGCTCGACCAGGTCGAGCCCGCCTGGACCGTCTGGTACGGCCCCGGCACCCGGCGTTTCCACGCCGCCGCCATGTGGCTCGCTCCCGAACCCCTGATCGTGCGGGCCGGCACCGCCGGCGAGCTACGCGACCTGATGCGCGAGGCCGAACACGGCCCACCGCCACCCCGAGGAGAGACCATGCCCGAGACCCCGGACATCCCACCGGCCCCGGACCACTCGCGGGCTCCGGACGCCCCGCTGACCATCTGCTGGGACCTGCCGCACGACCTGCCGATCGTCGGCAAGGCCCGCGCCATGGTGCGCGAGATCCTCGTCGCCTGGGAGCTGCGCCACCTCGTCGACGACGCCGTCCTGGTGGCCGGCGAGCTGCTCGCCAACGCGATCGTCCACGGCGAGCCCGTGGTCAGGCTTTCCTTGCGGGCCCGCACGGACGAGCTCCGGCTCCAGGTCACCGACCGGGGAACCGGGCAGCCCCGTCTCCTCGCCCTCGACGCCGAGGCCGTCCACGGTCGCGGCCTGGCCATCGTCCGAGCCCTCGCCCACGACCACGGCGTCACTCCCCTCCCTGACCGTCCCGGCAAAACCGTCTGGGCCCGCTGGCGCCTACCGTCACACGACGCCCCGCCGACTCCGTGAACCAGGTGTCCGGGACCCGCTGACGTACGTTCACGGCCTGCTCGCCGCCGCGTCGAACGGCCGCGCACGGCAGAAGATCATCGCCATCGTTGAACGTTTCATCACGGAGCCGGTCTCGCACGGTGCGATCAGATGCCCGTAAGGGCAGATGAAGGCCCACCGGGGGCGCGAGCGCGGGGAAGAGAACCAAAGGGCGTGCCTTGACGAGGATCGGCCGCATCGTATTGGCTCCGCGCACCACCACCATCTCTCGCCAGAGAAATGGAGCAGTCCGTCAGCGAACGTAATGTGAGCGCTAACAACGATCTTGGCCTCGCATGTACATCTGGGCGGCACTCCCGGCACGCCACCACCCGCACCAGTCCCCGACAGCGGCTGGACGAAAAGATGAGGAGCATCCATGCGCCTGCCCTGGCGAACGCGGACACCGCGTCCCTCCGCCGTCACACCGACGGTGCCGTCCCAGCCGGCCGTACGCCGCGTCTTCACGATCATCGCGATCCCGATCCTGCTGGCGGCGGCCGGGCTGGTGGCCACGCAGCCCGCGCAGGCGGCCGTCGCCTGCCGGGTCGACTACACCGTCACCTCTTCGTGGCCGGGCGGTTTCGGCGCCAACGTCACCATCAACAACCTGGGTGACGCGGTCAACGGCTGGCGGCTGACCTGGTCCTTCGGGAGCGGCCAGCAGATCACCCAGATGTGGAACGCCACGTCCTCCCAGTCCGGTTCGACGGTGACCGCGACCAACGTCTCCTACAACGCCGCCATCCCGTCGGGGGGCAACACCGCCTTCGGGTTCAACGGCTCGTACACCGGTAGCAACCCGTCGCCCACCTCGTTCTCCCTGAACGGCGTGGCCTGCACCGGGAACCCCGGAACCCCCACCCCCACACCCACCCCCACGGTCACGCCGACCCCTGACCCGACGCCGACACCGACACCGACACCGACACCGACCGGTACGTGCAACCTTCCGTCGACCTACCGCTGGAGCTCCACCGGCGTGCTGGCGCAGCCGAGGTCGGGCTGGGTCTCGCTCAAGGACTTCACCGTCGCCCCCTACAACGGCAGGCAGCTGGTCTACGCCACCACGCACGACACCGGCACGAGGTGGGGGTCGATGAACTTCGGCCTGTTCACCAACTGGTCGGAGATGGCCTCGGCCAGCCAGAACGCGATGAACAACGCCACGGTCGCGCCCAGCCTGTTCTACTTCGCCCCCAGGAACATCTGGGTGCTGGCCTACCAGTGGGGCGGACCCGCCTTCTCCTACCGCACCTCCAGCGACCCCACCAACCCCAACGGCTGGTCGGCACCGCAAACCCTCTTCTCCGGAAGCATCACCGGCTCCGGCACCGGACCCATCGACCAGGCCGTCATCGGTGACAGCACGAACATGTACCTGTTCTTCGCCGGCGACAACGGCAAGATCTACCGGGCCAGCATGCCCATCGGCAACTTCCCCGGCAGCTTCGGCTCCACCTCCACCATCATCATGAGCGACACCACCAACAACCTGTTCGAAGCCGTCCAGGTCTACAAGCTGGCCAACCAGAACCGCTACCTCATGATCGTCGAAGCGATCGGCGCCCAGGGACGCTACTTCCGCTCCTTCACCGCCACCAGCCTCAACGGTTCGTGGACCCCGCAGGCCGCCACCGAGAGCAACCCCTTCGCCGGCAAGGCCAACAGCGGCGCCACCTGGACCAACGACATCAGCCACGGCGAACTGCTGCGCACCAGCGCCGACCAGACCATGACCGTCGACCCCTGCAACCTGCAACTGCTCTACCAGGGCCGCAGCCCCAACTCCGGCGGCGACTACGGCCTCCTGCCCTACCGGCCCGGCCTGCTGACACTCCAGCGCTGACCGGTGTGACACCGGTCCGACCCGAGCGTTCCTGACGTTCACCGCGAAGGCGTGTGCCGAACCGGGTGAGCGTGCGATCGGCAAGGGACGGAGTTGGAGCGGGCGGGCTCGGCGCACGGCCGAGCCCGCCCGTGTCACGCGGAGAGCCCAGATCATCCCGTCGTCCGAGCGAGGGAGGTCGCCTCGGCGATCGCGACGCGGTACGTCGCCGAGTGGGACACCTTGAGTGATCCGCGTCATCCACCGAAGGGATGTCTCCCGGCGGCTCGGCTCAGTGGCGGGACGTCAGGGAGTGATCCGGTAGATGTGGTGGGAGTACTCGGCGGCGAAGGAGTCGGTGAACCTGCCCTGGGCGTCGACGGGGACCGTCCGGTTCTCGAAGAGGACCTCGGCGCTCGCGGCCCGCATCCCGCGCGGTAGGGCGAACGTGCGCCTGCCGGGGGCCGTGTTCGCGCCGGGCATCGCGAAGACGTAGTACGAGCCCCGGTGGTGTTTCAGCATCGTGTCGAGGCCGGGGCCGAAGCGGTGCGCGTACGACTGGGTGTTCAGCACCGGGGCCAGTTGCCCGATGCGCCGGTTGACCTCGGCCACCGCGGGCCTGACCTTCTTCCCGCACTCCTCGCGCAGGACGTGCTGGGAGTGGCACGGCCCGCCGAAGTTGTGGTTGAAGTAGATGATGCCCCGGGCCTCGTGGATCAGCGAGCTCATGACCGCGCCCGTCACCTGCTGCGGTTGGATGGCCCGGGTGTCGTTCTCGGCGGGCCAGCCGACCTCGACGAAACCGTAGATCGGCTGGCGACGGCCGTCCAGCGCGTCCAGCTCGCGCTGGCGGTCGAGGACGGCGCCGTAGTTGGCGGCCCTGCGGCACCGGGAGGCCGGCAGGGACAGGAAGTTCTGCCCGTCCAGGCAGACGCTCGCGCTGGTGTACCAGTAGACGTCGGACGAGACGACGTCGGTGAAGCGGTTGACGAACGTGGCGGCGTCCGCGTCCCGCTCCCACATCATCACGCCCTTGCCGTAGTTGGCGTAGTGCAGCCTGCCGTCGCCCTTCGGGACCCTTTCCTTGCGGGTGCGCATCACGGTGAAACCGCACCCCTTGTCCTCGGGGACGCACAGGGGGCCCTCGCCGGGGTGGTTGCCGGTCCATCCGGCGTCTCCGGCCTTCGCCCACATGTCGGCCTCGTCGTTGAGCAGCCAGCCCACCGTCTCCTGGCCGTAGCCGGGCAGCGGGACGCTCGTCAGCGCCGACATGCCGTTCTTCCGCACCAGCGCCATGTCGCTGGTCTCGGTCAGCTCCACGTAGGTGTTGATCCCGGCGGCCCGGTCCTTGTCCGCGTCGGACTGGGTGATCACCGACTCGAACCAGACGCCCACCGGGAAGAACGACGGGTTCGTCCAGCCCGCCGCCGCCGGCGCGGCGAACCGCCCGTAGTAGGCGGGGCCGCCCTCCCACGGCACCCGCGCGGCCGTCGCGGGAGGACCCGCGGCCGGCCACGCGCCGGCCGCCCCCGGGAGGGCGCCCGCCGACGCCCGCTCCCCGCTCTCGGGCGCGTCGATCCAGGAGAGCCCGAGCACCGCCACCGACACCGAGACGGCTCCGGCGCCGACCAGCATCGGCAACGACCGCCTGGTCCGGCGTCCCGTCGTCTGCCCCGGGTCCTCGGATCTCATGATCTCGCCCTCCTCATCGCGGGCCCGGTGACAGCTCGGCGAGCGCCATCAGCTGCGCGGCACGCGACGACCAGGAGGCACCGAGCACGGATCCCCGAATGGTCTCGGCGGGCTGCAGACCTCCGTCGCGCAACGTCTCACGAACAGCGTCCAGGAAAAGGTCACCGTCGGCGGCGATCCGCACGCGATCGGCATAGTTCGCGAGTTCCTGGAAATCGGTGCTGACCACCGGAAGACCCAGCGCGAGATACTCCTTGAGCTTGATCGGATTCGAATGCCTGATCCACGGGTTGTCCAGCCACGGCATGATCGCGACATCGAATCCCGATCCGTACGCGGGGATGTCCTCGTACGGCCTGAATCCGAGCCAGTGCACGTTCGGATGGCGGGTGAGCCGTTCCATCGGGACGGTCGCGTCGCCGATCAGGACCAGCGAGACGCCGGGCAGCTCGACGGCGATCCGTTCGAGAAGGTCGAAGTCGACGAGATAGTCGTCCAGCGCGCCGAAGAAACCCACCCTCGGGCCGGGGATCGCGCGGAGGTCGGCGGGCTGCTCGCTCTCCGGACGGCGCCGGAAGTGGTCGGTGTCCACGCCGTGGTCGAGGAAGTGCGCGCGGTCTCCTGTCATGCCGCTCTCCTCGCCCATCAGCGCGGTGCTGACGTAGACCACGTGGTCGGAGCGCTCCAGCAGGCCGCGTTCCAGCGCCTCGATGGTCGGCCGGTCGGACTCGGGGAACGACGAGTGCCGGTCGGAGCGGTTGAACACCAGCGCCCGCCTGCGCATCGGCCGCACCACGTCCCACGCCGTGGGGATGGTCACCATGATCACGGGATGGCGCAGCCCCAGTGCCCGCGAGACGGCCAGCACCTGGGCCCGGACGAGCAGCGCGTTCACCCGCCTGGCCAGCGGCGACCCGTAGAAGGGCAGCGGCAGCGGGGACATCACGTAGAAGCCGGGCAGCTCCCGCAGCGGCCTCCTGACGAGCATCGCGACGCTGCGCAGCTTGCGCCCGACGCGCCGCAGCACCTGCGTGGACCTGCCCGGCATCGGCATGCGCATCCCGATGCTGTTGACCACGAGGACCTTCCTGTGCGCGGCGACCGAGCGCATGAGCTGGAAGTCCGAGTGCGCCCGGTTGTGGTACCACCAGTCCTGCGCCGAGAAGCAGACGTAACCGGGAGAGACCTCCGCCTCCCGGGCCGGGGAGGCCTTCGTGGTCTGGGACTGGGAGGCCTTCGTGGTCTGGGACTGGGAGATCCGGGAGGCGTCCGTGGTCTGGGCCGGGGAGGCTGCCTCCTCGCCGGGCAGGAGCGGCCACTCTCGCAGGGGGACCAGCTGGCGCAGGGCGGCCCGGTGCCGCCTCCCGCCCTCCCCGCCCCTGGCGACCGCGCGGACCAGCTCGTTGAGCCCGACGGCCAGCCGCATCAGCTGCCCGCGCGGGCGGCCGTACCGTTCCCGGTGCATCCGGACCCGGTTGGCCGACGACAGCGCCCACAGCCGGCTCGACGTGGACTGCTCGCCACCGAGGTGAACGGCCACGGCACGGGGCTCGTACCGGACGGCGAACCCCGCCGCCCCCGCCCTGAGCATGTACTCGGTCTCCTCCGAGTACAGGAAGTAGCGCTCGTCGAGGGGGTCCAGGGCGTCCAGGCACGCGCGGGAGACCAGCCAGGCCGCGCCGGCCACCCAGTCGACCGCCTGCGGCCTGTCGTAGGCGGCCGGGTCCACGACCAGCTCACCGAGCGCCGGGATCCGTCCGGCTCTGTGCCCGCCCAGCAGCGCCTCCCCGAGCGCCCTCGGCACGGTGGGGCGCCTGCGCAGGGAGAGGTGGAGCGTCCCCGTCTCGCCGGTGAGGCGGGGGGCGGCGATCCCGGTTCCCGGCAGGGCGAGCGCCTGCCGGAGCAGGAGCACGGAGCCGGGTGCGAGCCGGATGTCGGGGTTCAGCACCAGCACGTCGCAGCCGTCCGCGGCGGCGATGCCCGCGTTCACCCCGGCGGCGAAGCCGGCGTTGCGCCCGGTCTGGATCACCTCGGCCTCGGGCGCGACCTCGCGTACCCGCTCGACGGTGTCGTCGGGCGAGGCGTTGTCCACCACGACGACCCGTGCCGGACCGGCACCGGCCAGTGCCGCGTCGAGCGAGCGCAGGCAGCCCTCGACCACCTTGCCGCTCGAATACGTGACGATCACTACGGCCAGCGGGAGCCGCTCTGGAACAGCCATGTCGGAGCCGTTTCTCGTGAGAGAGGATCGTGGCGGGAAGGCGGTCACGCCGGGTACCTCGGACTCGGACGCGGGATCGGCGGTCATGTGCGGCGCCTCGATGTCAGGCGGGTGCGCAGGGCGCCCGCGAGGAGGGCGACCGCGAACGGCGCGTCGTCGCGCAGGTAGCGGCGGGCCAGGCGGCGCGGTTCCAGGGCGAGCCGGTACAGCCACTCGGCGCCCACCCGCTGGACCGGCCCCGGGGCGCGGCTGAACCGCCCGGCCGCCATGGGGATCCCTGCTCCGCAGCCGAGGTACCAGGCGTCGGGCAGTTCCTCCCTGAGAGCCTCGATGACCCTTTCCTGCTTGGGGAAGCCCAGCCCGACGAGGACGAGGTCGGGTGCGGTGGCGGCCACTCCCTCGACCACCTCGCGCATCCCGTCCGGCGTGCTCTCGAACCCGAAGGGAGGCGAGCAGGTGCCCGCCACGCGCAGTCCCGGGCAGCGTCCGGCGAGGACCCGCGCCGCGTCCTCCGGCACGCCGGGCTCCCCTCCGAGCAGGTAGACCGAGCGGTTCTCGCGCGCGGCCCGTCCGGTCAGGGAGTGCACGAGCGCGGCACCGGTGATCCGGCAGGGAACCGCCGGCCCGGCGAGCCTCGACGCCCAGACCACCGGCATGCCGTCGGCGACCACGATCTCGGAGCGGGTGACGAGGTCCGCCAGGGCGGGGTCGCGCGTGGCGGCGCGGACGATGTCGACGTTCGCGGTGACGATCGCGCCGCCGCGCCCCCGTCGCCACTCGGCCGCCACGTGGTCGAGAAGCTCCGCCTCGCTGACCGCCATGACCTCGACGGCCCCGACCCGGACGCGCGCGAACCCCGCCCCGGACCTCTCAGGCGGCATCGTACGCACCACCGGCGGGGACGGCCGGCCCGCGGGAGGGACGTCCTCCGGGGTACGTCGGCCGGCATCGTTTCCCGCTTCTCCATGGCCGGGAGGTGCGGGAGTCGTGAAGATGGGCTCATGAGAGTCGAACGCGCCGAGATCGACGATGTCCTGCTCTTCGTCCCCACCCTGCACAGGGACGACCGCGGACTGTTCACCCGCACCTTCGACGCGGCCCTCGCCGCCGCCCACGGGCTGCGGCCCGAGGCGTTCGTCCAGGACAGCCAGTCGCGGTCCCGGCTGGGGACGATCAGGGCCCTGCACGGCCGGGGAGGACGGGGGGAGGCCAAGCTCGTCCGGTGCGCCCGCGGGGCCGTGCACGACGTGCTCGTCGACGCCCGGCCGGGCTCGCCGACCTTCGGCCGCCAGATGTCGGTGATTCTGGACGATGAGACGTTCGTTCACCTCTACGTTCCTCCTGGCTTGTTGCACGGCTATCAGGCACTGACCGATCAGGCCGACGTCTGCTACCGGATCGACCGGGAGCACGACCCCGCCGAGGACCTCGCCGTCCGCTACGACGACCCCGATCTCGGCATCCGGTGGCCGCTGCCGGTCACCGCGATCAGCGAGCGGGATCTGGCCGCGGGCTCCTGGGCGGATCTGCGCGCCCGGCTGGTCGGGTGACCTTCCCAACGGCCTCGACGGCCTTCTCGCCGACCTCCTCATCGGTCTCCTTCCCGAACTCTCCGAGTTCCCGGGACTCCCCGGACTCCCCGGGCTCCCCGCCGGACCTCTCCGGCGGCCGGATGGCCTGAGCCCTCGGCTGCCGGGTGGCGCGCAGCAGCGAGCCGGCGGCTCCGATGATCAGGAATGACAGGCCCGTCACGGTCGCGAACGAGCGCAGGTCGAACGTGGCCGCCCCGACCAGGGGGACGACCAGGCACGCGGCCAGGGTCAGCCCCAGGTCCCGTACGGCGGGGTCGGAGCTGAGGCGGCGGACGCGCAACGCCGCCCAGATACCGGTCAGGAAGATCCCGGAGAAGGCGGCCAGGCCGATGACCCCGGTCTCCACCAGCGACAGGATGTACTGGTTGTCGAAGATCAGATGCTTGGGCGCGTACCAGGTGCCCAGCCCCCTGCCGACCCAGAAGTGGTTCCCGATCTCGGTGGCCGCCACCGCGTAGTCATGGGTCCTGTACTGGATGCTCGAATCACTGGACAGGCTGGTGAACAGCCCGAGGAAGACGCTGATCAGACCAGGTACGGCCACCTTCATCGCCACCAGGAAACCCACGCCGCCGAGCGCCGCCCACAGCCTCCTGCGCGCGGGCCACCCGGCGACCAGCACCACGCCGACGACGGCGAGCCCGAGGACCGCCGACCGCGACACGGAGAACATCAGCCCGGTGCCGATCAGCGCGCAGCACACCCACCACCGCAGGGAGGGCTCCCCCCGGTCGCGGGCGCCGAACGCGTAGTGCAGCGCGAGAGGAGTGATCATCGCGCAGACGACGCCGAGCTCGATGGGATGTCCCGTGGTGGCCGCGACCCTGCGCAGGGTGTTCCGTTCGAGGATGGCCGGCAGATCCGAGGTGAACCGGAAACCGGGAAAGGTCAGATACTTCGTCAGGTCGAATTCGAGCACGAACTGGAGCGCCGCGATGACCCCGACGGCGGCGCCGGAGATCACGAGACACCTCAGGACGAAGTCCAGCCGTTCCCGGCCCCGGATGCCGTCGCACGCCCCGAGACCGATGCCCACAGCCGCCACGACGAGGACGATGCTGTGGTCGGCCATGTCGAGTTCGTCGGGCGGGAGGTAGGCGGCGCTGGCGTACCCGTAGGTGGCCAGCATCGCCGCGGTGTAAACGAACAGCGCGGTGCGTACGGGGTTGGAGCCCTTGGCCGCGCCGAGCGTGGTCGTGAGCTGCGCGCAGAACCACCACAGCGCGGCGAAGAGGCCGACCGCGTCGGCGGGCGTGAGCGAGAAGGGCAGGCCGCGGAAGACCAGCCGCGCCGGAGACAGCATCAGGACCACCGCGAACGCGGCGGCGAGGGTGGCCCCGTCGGCACTGCGGAGACCGGGGCGGTCCAGGGAGGCGACGGACACGGGGGCCGGATCCCCGGTGGGGACCTCGGCGCGGACCGTGCCGGAGACCGTGGGTGCCGTACGGGTCACGGGGATTCTCACCGCCGCAGGAGGGAGGGTTCGGCGGGCAGGCCGGGCGCCGGCACGGGCCTCCCGCGTCTCCTCTTCCGGGCGTCCAGGAAGCTCTCCAGGGAGAACACCGCGGCGAGGCCGGCGAGTATCCCGAGAAGCAGTGCGGCGGCGGCCCCGCGCGTCTTCCCCCCGCGCTGGGGTTGCGGCTCCGTCGGCGGCACCATCTCGTCCATCGTGATGTAGGTCGCCAGGGGCGCGCCGAGCTGCCTCTGGCGACCGGCCAGCTCGATCCTCGCGCGGTCCCTGACCCGCGTCACGATGTCCCGCGCCCCCTCCGGCGACCTGCTCGTGCCCTCGATGTACACGAACGGCCCGCCGTCCAGCGCCTCCGGATTGGTGCTGCCGTTGGTGGCCGTGAAGGTCGTGTCACCCTCGGGCCGCACGCCGAGCGACTCCGCCGTCTCCGGCGCGCTGATCACCTGAATGAGGATCGAGGCGGACATGCTCAGGCCCCAGTCGAAGTTCAGCAGGGGGTTGGTCAGCCCGTTGGGACGCTCGGGGTCGCTCGGCAGGCTTCCCCCGGTGGGCGGGATGGTCAGCACGAGCACCGCGTTCGAGACGTAGAGCGTGGGGATCGACGAGTAGACGCCCAGCGCGGCGCCGATGGACAGCAGGAACGCCGGCAGGGCGACGTACCAGCGCCGTAACACGATGAGTACGGTCCCCCAGAAGTCCACGCGTTTCCTCTCGTCTGCCTGTCGCGGTCGCCTGCTCGTCGCCGTCTACTTGTCGTCGTCCACTTGTCGTCCTCGTCCGGGCGTCGCCGAGGGCGCCGGGGACATCGCCTCCACCGGGTACACGGTGATCGGCGGCTCGGCGGCGCCCCTGCCGTCACGGCCTCCGCGCCCCCTGCCGCCCGCGCGGCTCTTACCGCCCCCGCCGCCCTTACCGTCCTTGCCGGTCACCGGCTCCCCGCCTTCCTCGCCGTCCTCGTGTTCCCGGCCCTTTTCCGGAAGGTCATCGGGATGCGCCTCGTCGGAACGGCCTGCCAGGGGCGGGGCCGCGTCCGTGGCCCTGTCCGTGTCCGTGGCTCGGTCCGTGTCCGTGTCCGTGTCCGTGTCCGTGGTCGTGGTCGTGTCCGGCCGGGGCTCGCCGGGCCGCCCGCCACCCGACCTCCGCCGGAACACCCTCCGGCGCTCCACGGCGTACACCGCGCCGAGGCCGAGCAGGACGACGGCGAACGCCGCCCCGCCCGCGGCCTGCCACGTGCCGCTCCGGTCCATCGCGGGGTAGCCGGCGGGCACCACCTCGACGAACCCGATGAAGGTGGAGCGAGGGGCGCCGAGCACCTCCTGCCTGCGGACCAGCTCGGTCCTGAGGCGGAACTGGGTCCTGGCCATGACGGCACTGGTGACCTCGGCGGAGTCGCTCTCCACCTCCACGTACACGAACGGGCCGTTCATGAGGATGCCCAGCATGCTGGGGTTGGTACGCCCGTCGTTGATCGTGACCTCGATGGGACCGTCCTTCACGATGCCCAGTTCCGTCGCGACCGCCTCGGTGTTCATGGACAGGATGAGGATGCCGGCCGTGGTCCTGAGGCCGTCGCTGAACTGCAGCAGCGGGTTGGTCCGCCCCGGCTTCTTGGCCGGGTCCGTCGTTCCTCCCGCGGGGGGCGTGGTCAGCACCATGGAGGCGCTCGACACGTAGCGCGGGGGCACCAGGGAGAAGACGACCACGGCGGCGAGGAGCGTCAGGCCGAACAGCGGAAACCCGACCCGCTTCCTTCTGGCGAGGTCGAGGATGGTCTTCCAGAACTCCACTACGTCGTCCCCGCTCCCCCGAGCGCGCCAGACGCCCAGGACACGATGCGTATTGGTCGCAGCACACGAACTCCTTGTCACTACGGACGTCACCGCAGGTGTCACCACGGACGTCACGGCCTCACAGCGTCACGGCCTCACAGCGTCGCGGCGTCACCGCGGTGTGGCGGTGGCCGAGTGGCCGCCGCTCACCCGGCCCTGGTCAGGGCCTCCGCCTCGTACTCCAGCGCCAGTTCCTCCGGCATCCGGTCGAGGTCGGAGGAACGGACGAAGTCACGCAGGGTGGTACCGGTGCACTCCGCGTCCACGTTGCGGGCGCCGCGACGGGTGCGCACGTCGTCGATGTGGACCGTGCGGAAGTCGATGCTGAAGCGGGTCCTGCCCGAGGTGTTGGGCACCGTGGAGTGCAGCTGGGCGCCGGAGAACACCATGACGCCCCCCGGCTCCGGCACCACCCGCACCTGCGGGTCGAGCACGACGGTCTCCTCGGGGCGGGGCTGGTCCCTGGTGTCGCCGCGCACGTGCTGGGCCGCGGTGAGCCGGCTGGTCCTGTTCCACTCCGCGTAGTCGTAGCGGGCGCTGCCGTTGCGCACCGGGCTGCCGAAGTACTGGGGATGGAAGGCCATCACGTTCTCCGGGACCACCTCGTAGACGGGGATCCACCAGTTGAGCTGGTTGAACGGGGCCGAGTACCAGCAGTCGCGGTGCGGGTGGAAGGCGTAGGAGATGCCTGAGGTGAGGTAGTCGTGGGAGGTGGAGGTGCGCAGCCGGGGCACGTCGAAGTAGGTGCGGTCCAGGTCGCAGCCCAGCTCCGCGAGCACCGCGGGCAGCAGTTCCTTGCACCGGGGGTGATGGATGAACCGGGGCTTGAGCCGGGCGAGCAGGTCGGCGAACTCCTCGACCGGCATGTCGAACTGGGCGGTCTCCGGGTCGCGCTCGCCGAACGCCTCGGCGATCAGCTCCCTGGCGAAGGCGGCCAGCTGGGCGGAGGCGGGCGTCGCCGAGTAGACGAAGACCTGCCCCTGGTAGAGCTGCTCCCTGCGCGTGTCGTCGTTCACCGCGCTGTTGGAGAAGACTGTCGTCACGGGGTTCTCCTTTCTGGAATCACTGGTCTTGGGTCGAAGGACATCTCTCACCGCCCACCGGGGACGAGCCCCGAGGCGATGAGCGCGAGCCTGCGGCCCCGGCGGGCCGCGGTGAGCCGCTGGCGGCGCGCGTACATGCCGAGGACGGCCGCGCGGGCACGGCGACGCTGGTCGGCGGTGAGATCGGCCTCCCGCAGCCAGCGGAACAGCTCCCCGCACTGCAGGACGCTGGAGCAGCGGGCCCGCCAGGGCGGCACGTCGAGGCGGCGGGCGATCGCCGACAGGGTGTCGTGCTTCCAGTTGCGGTGGGCGAGGACCTCGGGGACGTGCCCCCACGGTCCGGCCAGCGCGAGCTTCGCCGCGAACACCTCGTCCTCGCGCAGCATGTTGCGCCGCGGGATCCTCGCCAGGGGGTCGCGCCGCAGCGTGCCGTACAGCGGGTCGATGAGCAGGTGGCTCTCGTTGAGCAGCCGCAGCATCTCGGCGAACCGCTCGACCGGGTCGTCCGAGGCCAGGCCGGAGCGGTCGAGGGGGGCGGTGGCGACGGTCCCGTCGGGTCCGGTGTAGGCGACCTGCGTGGTGACCAGGACGAGCCGGTCGTCCTCCGCGAACGCCTGGAGGGACCGGGAGACGCACGCGGGCTCCAGCCGGTCGTCGTCGCCGACCCAGCGGAAGAACGTGCCCGCGACCAGTTCGGTGGTACGGACGAAGTTGTCGAACAGGCCCACGTTCTCCGGGTGCCTGCGGTAGACGATCCGGCGGTCGGTCGCGGCCAGGTCGCGGCAGATCTCCTCGGTGCCGTCCGTGGACGCGTTGTCGGAGATCACCAGCTGGAGGCGCTCGTGGTCCTGGCCGAGCACCGAGCGGATCGCGCCCTCGATCCGCCCGGCCCCGTTGCGCACGGGAAGCACGACGGACACCAGCGTGTCGGAGTTCTCCATCCGGTCTCTCCTCTCGTGGATCTCGTGGATCTCGTGGATCTCGTGGAACTCGTGGAACTCGTAGGTCTCGCGGAGCTTGCGGGTCTGGCGGATCTGGCGGGTCTTGTGGGTCTTGTGGGCGGTCAGCGGGCGCGGGCGGGGACCACCCGCGCGCCGAGCTGTCTGAGCCGCGCCGCGGGTACGGCGATCAGGAGGTACGCGAGCAGTCCCCCGCCACCGGCCACGCAGAGCTGGACGAGCGCGGAGCCCGCGGTCGCCCCGCCCGTCCCCTGACCCGTCAGGCCGCTCGTCAGGCCGGCGAGCGTGACCGTGACGACCGTCGCGACCGCGGCCCCCAGGAGTGGGCGGACGAGGGCGGGCAGGACGGGTGCCAGGCGCACGCCCGCGCGGCTCAGCACCAGGGCCGCCACCGGCAGGGCGACCAGGACACCGGCCAGCGCGTGCCCGATCGCCGCGCCGCGGATGCCGTACCAGTGCGTGCCCGCCCACAGCGCGGGCACCAGCGCCACGGCCCAGCCGAGGTTCATCCACACGGTGGCCCTGGTGGCGCCCGCCGAGGTGAGGATGTCGAAGGCGAGGGAGGTGAGCATCCGCACGACCATCAGGACCGCGAGCAGTGCCAGGACCCCGGCGGCCGGAGCCCACTTCTCGCCGTAGAGGAACGCCACGATCGCCGGGGCCAGCGTGGCCGTCACCACGGCGACCGGCAGGACGAACGCGACCAGCAACGGCACCGAGCGCTGCACCCCCAGCGACAGCGCCTGGGACCGCTGCTCGGCCAGCCGCGAGAAACTGGGCACGGTGACGTACCGCAGGGCGGTGCCGATCACGCTGGGCACCCAGCTGGAGACGTTGAACGCCAGCAGGTAGAAGCCGAGGGCGACGGGGCCGAGCACGGCGCCGACGATGACGTAGTCGGCGTTCATCAGCACCGCCTCGATGCCGAGCCCCAGGGCCAGCGGCGCCCCGAACCGCAGGAGCCTGACCGCCACCTCCCGGTCGAAGCCGAGGCGGAACGGCAGCCCGGCCCAGGCGAGCACCAGCGCGCCGGTGACCGTGTTGGCCGCCACCTGCCCGACGGCGAAGCTGTAGGCGCCCGCGCCGTTCGCGGCGAGCGTGACGGCCACCCCCGCATTGACCAGCGAACCCGCGATGTTGGCCTTGGTCAGCCTGTCGTGCCCGAACCCGCGCATCAGCGAGCCCGCCCGCACGGCGGTGACGCCGTCGATGAGGATGACCGCGGTGAGCAGCCGGACCACCGGGGTGGCCTCCGCGCTGCCCGCCAGCTCCGCGAAGTACGGGGCCACCACCCAGAAGATCCCGTACATCCCGGTGCTGAACGCCACGGCCATGACCGTCGCCGTCGGCGCCATGTCCTCGACCCTGCCCCGCCACTGCACGGTGGCGGCGATGATGCCGACGTCGTTGACGTGCATGACGAAGGTGGTCGCGGCGAGCGCGATGGCGTAGAGGCCGAAGTCCTCCGGCACGAGCAGCCGGGCGAGCACCAGTCCCATGACGAAGGTGGTCGCCTTCGTCCCCAGGTTGCCCAGGAGACTCCAGCGCAGCCCGCGACCGGCCTTCCTGCCGATCGTCCCGACCTGCTCCCCGGCCGTGCCGACGCCGCCGGTGTCATCGGCGCCACCGGACCCACCTGCCCCGCCGGCCGGGCCGGCCGGGCCGACCTCAGCGGCCGTGCCGGTCTCGCCGCCCGTCTCGTGGGACGGCCCGCTCACCTGGGCTCCTCGACGCGTTCGAGCCAGATCTCCCGCCAGAACGGGACGAACTCGCGCGGGCAGCTGACGTTGTACGCGCCCGCGCAGACGACGCCCTCCAGGACGATGCAGGGGTTCTTCATCCGCAGCATCCGGCCGGTCTTCTCGTCCAGGCACCTCTCGACGCGGGCGCTCACCCGCGCGACGTGGCCGCAGTAGCGCGACATCTCCTCCTCGAACCCCATGCCGCGGTTGAGCAGGCCGTCGTTGAGCGTCTTGAGGATCTCCTCCTTGGACTTGACCCTGACGAGCTCTCCCGGCCGCAGGTCCAGGGTGAGCGTCGGGGTGGTGGGCCCGGCCTCGCCCCTGACGAACCCCCAGCGCAGTCCGCCCCTGATCCACAGCCACCTGGGCAGGACGCGCCTGCTGGCCTGCTGGAAGCGGTTGAACAGCCCGACGAGGAACGAGCGCAGCATCCAGGTCACGCCCACGTTCCCGGTGCGCACGTCGGCGACGTACTGCCCGACGTCCTTGAACGGCAGGCAGGTGGGCGCGGCGCGCAGCAGCTCGGTCGCCTGGCAGGAGAAGCGTTCCTCCCCGTCGGGGCCCGGCTCCTTCCTGGTGGCGGCCTGCAGGATCGGCAGCAACGGCCTGCCCTCGGCGAGACCGGCGGCTGTGACAGGAGAAGGAGGGGAGGCCGGGTCCACCCGCTTGAGCCAGGACTCCTTCCAGTAGAACTGGCAGGCCGTCTGGCAGCCGCCGTGCGCCTGCCCGTCGCAGCGGGCCCCGGTCAGGTGGACGGCGCGTTCCATCCGCCGCATGCCGCTGCTGCTGATCGTGTCGCAGAGCTTGTGCGCCACCTTGTGCACCGTGAGCCGCCGCCCGCAGAAGGCCAGCATCTCCGGCATGAAGGGCAGCTCGTCCAGCTCCCCCCTCTCGTCCAGCGTGGCCATGATCTCGGCCTCGCTGCGCACCTCCACCGTCTCGCCGACCCGGAGGTCGAGCGCCCCGCCCGCCCTGGAGCCCGCCCGGGAGCCCGTCACGACCTGGAACCGCGTCACAGCGAACACTCCTTGAGAAGTCCCGAACCGCGAAGGGCCCGTGCCGCCTCCGCCACGGCACGGAAGGGAAGATCGGACCGTTCCGCGATGTCCAGGAGGCTGTGCCTCCCGTCGGAGAGGTTCAGCACCCACAACATCGCCATCTGGGCCTCCCTCGTGTCGCTGCGCCCGCCCAGCGACCCGTACAGGCCCCGCCTGCCCAGCTGCGGTTCCCCGTACGGGCTGAGGTTGAGGTAGGCGCGGTTGTCCTCCAGCACCCGGGTGACCTCCCAGCAGGTCTCCAGGGTGTCGGCCATCGCCTCGGGGGAGACGAAGTCCGGGTCGTCGGCGGAGGTGTGATACTCCGGGTAGCCCGCGTACGGGGTCCTGGTGAGCGAGCCGACGGGCAGGTCGAAGCCGGGCGAGCAGAACTGCCGCTCGTCGTAGCCGTACGGGGAGAAGTCCACGACCGTGTGGGGGCGCCCCGAGCTCCGCAGGACGTGCCGCACCGCCCTGTCGATCTCGGCGTCGCCCCGCCTGCTGCGTTTGTAAGTCAGCGGGCCGCGGTCCCCCGCGCAGGCCAGCACCAGGCCGTGCCTGATCCGCCCGGCGCGCTCCCGGTTGCGGGCCAGCCAGGTGATCGCGCCGATGGTGCCCGGCGCGAACAGGAAGCGGTAGGTGTACCACGGGTCGGCCCCGGCCAGCCGCCGCGCGAGCCGGACCGCCACCGCGACGCCCGCCAGGTTGTCGTTGGCCAGCGAGGGGTGGCACACGTGGCAGGAGACGAGCACCTCCTCGGCGACCCTGCCGGGCACCACGTGCTCGCCGTAGGTCAGGTGCCCGTCGGCGAGCGTCGAGTCGATCATGACCTCGTACGGCCCGTCCTCCAGGCCCTCCAGGGTGTCGTGGGCCAGGCAGAAGCCCCACGTCTCCGCGTAGTAGCTCGTGCGGTACGGGACCAGGTCGGGCTGCTCGGGAAGCGTGTGCAGGTGCCCGCGCAGCTCGTCCAGGGTCATGGTGGCCGACACCGGGACGCTGTAGCCGACCACGTGCAGGTTCGACGCGGCGAAGTCGACGACCCTGGCCCCCGAGGCGTCCTTGATGTACGCGTCGCGGATGTTCCACTCCCTGGGGACCGTCCAGTCGAGGACCTGGGTGCCCGTCGGCACCTCCCGGACCTGCAGGCGGAGGGACTCCCCGACGATCTCCAGGGTGCGGCGCACGCCGTCGCCGGTGATGCTCCTGCAGAGCGGGTAGAGCCGCTCCACGAGGTCCCGCATCTCGCGCGCCTCGTCACCGCTCCCCGCTCCCGGCGCCTCGCCGCCGTCTCCCGGCCCCGGTGCCTCGCCACCGCTCCCCGCCTCTGACGCCTCGCCGCCGTTCACCGCGCCCGGCGCCTCGTCACCGTTCACCGCCTCCGGCGCCTCGCCGCCGGTGTCACCCGTCACCGCGCACCGCCCCGCGTGGCCGCAGCGCCCCGTCGACGGTTCCGGCCTCGCGACGGGCCGACAGCCACGCCAGCCTGGTGAAGTGGCGCCGGAAGCCGTCCTCGGTCAGGCCGAACCGCCCGTACGCCTCGGCCAGCTCGACCGCGCCCGCCTTCACCGTCCACAGCGCCCGGTAGCCGGGGAGCGCGTCCCGGATCCGGGAGAAGTCGACCCGGTAGGAGCGCGGGTCGGCCCCGGTCTCCCCGGTGATCACGACCCGGGAGCCGGGCACCGCCTCGGCGACCTCGGCGGCGATCTCCGCCACCGTCACGTTGTTCTCCTCGGTGCCGACGTTGAAGGCCCTGGCGTGGACGGCGTCGCGCGGGGCGGCCAGCGCCATGGCGAAGGCGTTCGCGATGTCGGCGGCGTGCACCAGCGGGCGCCACGGGGTGCCGTCGGACAGCACCCTGACCTCGCCGGACAGGAGCGCGTGGCCGACGAGGTTGTTCAGCACGATGTCCGCGCGCAGCCTGGGCGAGAACCCGAACGCGGTGGCGTTGCGCAGGAACACCGGGCTGAAGTCGTCGTCGGCCAGCTTGAGCAGGTCGTTCTCCACCCGGACCTTGGAGTCGGCGTACGGGGTGACCGGGCGCAGCGGCGCGTCCTCGTCGACCAGGTCCGAGCCGGAGGCGCCGTAGACCGAGCAGGTGGAGGCGTACAGGAACCGGCGCACGCCCGCGTCGCGGGCCAGCCGGGCCAGCCGCACCGAGGCGCGGTGGTTGATGTCGTAGGTCAGCTCGGGCGCCAGCGCGCCCAGCGGGTCGTTGGACAGGGCGGCGAGGTGCACCACCGCGTCCACCCCCGCCAGGACCTCGGGCGTGACGTCCCTCAGGTCGACGGCGTGTCCGGGCGGGTCGTCGGGCGCGGGGCCCAGGACGCGTCCGGCGAAGAGCCCGGAGTCGAGCCCGGTCACCTCGTGGCCCGCGGCGGCGAGCACCGGGGCCATCACACTCCCCAGGTAGCCCTGGTGCCCGGTCAGCAGCACGCGCATCCGGTTCAGCCTCCAGCCAGGTCGAAGATCAGCTTGTTGACGTGGAACGCCTCGGCGTAGCGGGCGTGGCACTCGATCCCGCGGATGCGGGCCAGCCCCAGGAACGCCTCGCGGTCGAACCAGGAGCGGTGACGCTGGGAGGGGTAGTGGCGGTGCAGCAGGCCCGCCTTCGCCTCGGCCACCTCGGGCGTGAGCGGCTGGTAGGCCGAGGGCCGCCCGAGGTCGCCGTCCCACTTGGCGATCTCGTAGCCGAGCACCTGGTGGTCGCGGAAGGCCGTGGGCACCAGCCTGGCCAGGCCCCGGTGGTCCTGGTGGGCGTCGGCGGGGTTCGGCGCGAGCAGCAGGTCGGGGTCGGTGCGCGCCCGCAGCTCCTCCACCGCCTCCTTCGCCTCCTCCCAGCGCGCGGGCAGCCGCCCGTCGGGCAGTTTGAGCACGGTGAGCCGCAGGTCGGCGCCGGGACAGAACGCGGCCAGCGCGGCGCGCTCCTCGTCCTCCCGCTCGGTCCCGCCGCCGGAGAGCACCAGGGCGTCCACCTGGACGCCGGGGCGCGCGGAGCAGAGGGTGAGCAGGCTGCCGCCCGCCCCGATGGCGAGGTCGTCGCAGTGCGCGGCGAGCAGCGCGATCCGGCCCATCCTGGCCGGCCGGAACCTGATCACGTGACCGTCACCGCCGCAGGCTCGTACCCGGGCGCCCGGCCGTGTCCGGGGACCGGCGCGTGCTCGCGCTCCCACAGCGCCCAGGGGCGGTCGCCGCGCGAGTAGGCCTCGTCGAGGGCCACCCGCTCCTTGACCGTGTCGGTCGGCCGCCAGTAGCCGCGGTGCGGGTAGGCGAGCAGCCTGCCGCGCTTGGCCAGCTCGGCGCAGCCGTCCCCGACCAGGTCGCCGCCCTCCGGGATGTGGTCGAAGATCTCCTGGCGGAGCACGAAGTATCCGCCGTTGACCCAGAGCGGCATCTCGCTGACCGGCGTGATCCCGCCGACCGTGCCGCGCTCCCCCAGCTCGATGCAGTGGAAGGTGTCGGCGGGCGGCACCACCATCATCGACGCGCCCGCGCCCGACCGGGTGAAGCGGTCGACGATCTCCGGCAGCGGCGCGTCGGTGAGCACGTCGGCGTAGTTGGCCAGGAACATCTCCTCGCCGTCCAGGTGGTCGCGGACCCGGCGCAGCCGCTCGCCGATCGGCGACGCGATCCCGGTCTGCACGAACGAGATCGACCACTCGGAGATGTCGGTGGACAGCAGCTCGACCCTGCCCCCGCGCAGGACGAAGTCGTTGGACGTCGTCTCCTGGTAGTTCAGGAAGAAGTCCTTGATGTGGTGCGCGCCGTACCCCAGGCAGAGGACGAACTCGGTGTGCCCGAAGTGCGCGTAGTAGCGCATCACATGCCAGATGAGCGGCCGGGGCCCCACGAGCTGCATGGGCTTGGGCACGTCACCGGGGGTGCCGGCGCGCATCCTGGTGCCGTATCCGCCGCAGAAGAGGACGACCTTCACGGGTTCACCTCGACGATCTCCAGGTTGGGGATGGGGAAGACCAGCCGGCCTCCCCAGGCGTGCACGAAGGACAGCTGGCCGACGAGTTCCTCGCGGAGGTTCCACGGCAGGACCAGCACGTAGTCGGGCCGCTCCTCGGCGAGCCGCTCGGGCGGCAGGATCGGCACGCGCGTGCCGGGGGTGAACCTGCCGTGCTTGTACGGGTTGCGGTCGACGGTGAAGGGGAGCAGGTCGGGCCGGATGCCGCAGTGGTTGAGCAGGGTGTTGCCCTTGCCCGGCGCCCCGTAGCCCGCGACGGTCCTGCCCTCGCGGGCGGCGTCGAGCAGGAAGCCCAGCAGGTCCCGCCGCACCCGCGCCACCCGCTCGCCGAACTCGGCGTACCCGGACAGCTCGTGCAGGCCGGCCGCCTTCTCCGCGGCGAGCAGCGCGGCCACCCGCTCGCCCGGCTCGCCGAGCTTGCCGAGCTCGCCGATGGCCTCCAGCGGCCTGGCCCACAGCCGGATCGAGCCCCCGTGCGTGGGCAGCGACTCGACGTCCACGAGGGCGAGCCCGCCGGTGGCCAGGGCGCGCTGGGCGGAGGCGACCGTGTAGTACTGGAAGTGCTCGTGGTAGATCGTGTCGTACTGGTTGTGCTCCATCAGGGTGAGCAGGTGCTGGACCTCGATGGAGACCCAGCCGTCGTCGGCCACCAGGGCGCGCAGCCCCCGGGTGAACCCGATGACGTCCGGGATGTGGGCGTAGACGTTGTTGGCCACCACCAGGTCGGCGGGCCCGTGCTCCGCGCGCACCGAGGCGCCGGTCTCCGGGTCGAGGAACGCCGTGAGGGTCGTCACCCCGGCCTCCCTGGCCGCCCGGCCGACGTTCTCCGACGGCTCGATCCCCAGGCACCGGATGCCCCGCTCGACGACGTGCCGCAGCAGGTACCCGTCGTTGCTGGCCACCTCGACCACGAACGACCCGGCCCCCAGCCCGAGCCGGTCGGCCGCCCCGCGCACGAACTCCCGCGCGTGCTCCACCCACGAGGTGGAGTACGAGGAGAAGTAGGCGTACTCGGTGAAGGTCTCCTCCGGCGTGATCATCGGCGGGATCTGCGCCAGCCAGCAGCCGGTGCAGACCCGCAGGTGCAGCGGGTAGGTGACCTCGGGCTCCTCCAGCTGCCGCTCGGTGAGGAACCGCTCGCAGGGCGGTGTCGCCCCGAGGTCGACGACGCTGGCGAGGCTCGTCGAGCCGCACAGCCTGCAGGTTGTCATGGATGCGCTCCCTCGCCGCGTGACGCGGTCCGACGGTTCTCCGATTTGGTCGTTCTCATGTCCGGCCACCGGCTTCCGCCGGTCTCGTCCCCGCTAGCCCGCCGCGAGCACACGGGACTCCCTCAGCGCCTCTCGCCAGTGCCGCATCGGCGGCAGCCCGGCCGCGCGCCGGCCGTCGTGCCCCAGCACGCTGTACGCGGGCCGGGACGCGGGGCGCGGGAAGTCCTTGGAGGAGACCTCGGTCACCCGGGCGGGATCGGCGCCCAGCAGCGTGAAGACCTCCCTGGCCAGGCCGTACCAGCTCGTGTGGCCCGAGTTGGTGGCGTGGTGGACGCCGGGCGGCGCCCCGCTCCCGGCCAGGTCGACGATCCTGGCGGCCAGGTCCCCTGCCCAGGTGGGCTGGCCGAACTGGTCGCCGACGACGTCGGGGGCAGCCCCCTCCCTCTCCAGGCGGGCCATCGTGCGGACGAAGTTGTGGCCGGTCGCGGCGTACAGCCAGGCGGTGCGCACCACGTAGCCGCCGCGCGGCAGTACCTCCAGCACGGCGCGCTCGCCCGCCAGCTTGGTCCTGCCGTACGCGTTGACCGGGCAGGGCCGCGCGTCCTCGGGGTAGGGGTCCAGCGCGGTGCCGTCGAAGACGTAGTCGCTGGAGGGCTGGATCATCCGCGCGCCGGCGCGCCCGCACGCCTCGGCGAGCGCGCGCACCCCGGTGCCGTTGACCGCGAGCGCCTCGTCCTCCCGCGTCTCCGCCTCGTCGACGGCGTTCCACGCGGCGCAGTTCACCACGACGTCGGGGCCGTGGGAGGTGACCAGGCGGCGCACGGCGGAGGTGTCGCGAAGGTCCAGCTCCTGCCTGCCGAACGCGAGGACGGGCCGCCCCTCGGCGCGCAGGCGGGCCGTCAGCTCGGTCCCGAGCATGCCGGAGGCACCGATGATCATCCAGCGGGTCATCCGGTCCTCCCTCCCCGCCGCCCGCCCGCCGCACCGGCCGGGCCCCCCTCGTTCACCGTGTTCACCGTGTTCACCGCGCTCGCCGGACCGGACGAGCCGGCCGAGCCCCCCGCGCCCGCCGCGCCTGGCGGGCTCGCTCCGCCCGGCGGCGGGCCGTCACCCGCCTTCTCCACGGCGACCTCCCACCAGCCGGGGTTGTCCTGGTACCAGCGGACCGTCTCCGCCAGGCCCTGCTCGAACGACACGGACGGCCGGTAGCCGAGCGCGCGGAGCCGGGAGTCGTCCAGGGAGTAACGGCGGTCGTGCCCCTTGCGATCGGGGACGCGCTCGACCATGTCCCACCCGGCGCCGCAGGCCTCCAGGAGCCGGGCGGTGAGCTCGAGGTTGCTCAGCTCCGCCGTACCGCCGATGTGGTAGACCTCCCCGCACTCGCCGCGCTCGGCGACGAGGCGGATGCCCGCGCAGTGGTCGTCGACGTGGACCCAGTCGCGGACGTTGCCGCCGTCGCCGTAGAGCGGGACCCTGCGACCTCGCAGGAGGTGGGTGACGAAGCGCGGGATCAGCTTCTCCGGATGCTGGCGAGGACCGTAGTTGTTGCCGCAGCGCGTGATGGAGACCGGCAGGCCGTGGGTGACCGCGTACGCCTGGGCGACCATGTCTCCGCTCGCCTTGGCCGCGGAGTAGGGCGAGCGCGGGCTGAGCGGCGAGCGCTCGTCCCAGGAACCGCTCTCGATCGACCCGTACACCTCGTCGGTCGAGACCTGCACCACCCGCGGGGTGCCCGCGTCCAGGCAGGCCTGCATCAGCGCCTGCGTGCCGAGGACGTTGGTCCGTACGAAGTCGGCGGCACCGTCGATCGACCGGTCGACGTGGGACTCGGCGGCGAAGTTGACGACGAGGTCGTGCCCGGGGACCAGGCCGGCCAGGAGCTCGCCGTCGCAGACGTCGCCGTACACGAAGTCGTGGGGCGTCCCCTCCAGGTTGGCCGGGTTTCCCGCGTAGGTGAGCTTGTCGAGGACCGTCACGGCGGCCCCGCTCGCGGCGAGCACGCGGGCGAAGTGGGAGCCGATGAATCCGGCGCCCCCGGTGACCAGGACCTTCGACGGGGTTGGGGTCGCCCCCCTGTCGGCTGCTGTCATGAACTTATCTGGACCTTGCTGTGATCGCCCAGCACGAGACGGTGGGCTCTGGGGGTGGTGGGGGCGGGGGTGACCTCGACGTCGTGGCCGATGAGGGACGCCTCGATCCGCGAGACTCCGGCGATCGACGATCTGGGCAGGACGATCGAGTACTCGATCTCGCTGCCGCTGATCGCGCAGCCTGCCGCGATCGAGGTGAAGGGGCCGATGTAGCTGTCCCGGATCCGGGTGCCGGAGCCGATGATCGCGGGCCCGACGACGCGGGACCGCTCGATCGTGGCGCCCTTCTCGACGACCACCCGGCCGATCAGCTGGCTGGCGTCGTCGACCAGGCCGTCCACCCGGGGCTCCAGGGACTCCAGCACCAGCCGGTTGACCTCCAGCATGTCGGTGACGTTGCCGGTGTCCTTCCAGTAGCCGGAGATGACGGAGGACTCGACCCGCCGCCCGTCGGCGATCAGCCAGTGGACGGCGTCGGTGATCTCCAGTTCTCCTCGCCACGAGGGCTTGAGCTCGGCCACCGCCTCGTGGATCGCGGCGGTGAACAGGTAGACGCCGACCAGGGCGAGGTCGCTCTTGGGGACGGGCGGCTTCTCCTCCAGCCCGATCACCCGGCCGGTGGCGTCGAGTTCGGCGACCCCGAACTGCCGGGGGTCCCCGACCCTGGTGAGCATGATGTGGGCGGCGGGCCGCTCGCGGGTGAAGCGTTCGACGACGTCGTCGATGCCGCCGACGATGAAGTTGTCGCCGAGATACATGACGAAGTCGTCGTCGCCGAGGTAGTCGCGGGCGACGAGCACCGCGTGGGCCAGGCCCAGCGGCGCCCGCTGGCGGATGTAGGTGACCTCCAGGCCGAACGCGCGGCCGTCGCCGACGGCCGCCTCGATCTCGGCGTGCGTGTCGCCCACGACGATCCCGATCTCGCGGACGCCCGCGGCGGCGATGTCCTCCAGCCCGTAGAAGAGGATGGGCTTGTTGGCGACGGGCACGAGTTGCTTGGCGGAGGTGTGGGTGATCGGCCGCAGCCGGGTGCCCGACCCTCCGGCGAGCACGAGTGCTTTCACTAGTAGGCCCCTTCTCCGCCGGTCACGGCGCTCCAGGTCTTCCAGAGGATCTGCAGGTCCAAAAAGAGCGACCAGTTCTCGACGTATCGGAGATCCAGGCGGACCGACTCCTCCCAGGTCAGGTCCGAGCGCCCGCTGACCTGCCACAGGCCGGTCATGCCGGGTTTCACGACCAGGCGGCGGCGCACGTCCGCGCCGTACTGCCTGACCTCGTCGGGGAGGGGTGGTCGCGGGCCGACGAGGGACATCTCCCCGCGCAGCACGTTGAGGAGCTGGGGCAGCTCGTCGACGGAGTATCGGCGCAGGAAGGCGCCCACGCGGGTGATCCTTGGATCGTTCCTAATCTTGAACAGGACGCCGTCGAACTCGTTATCCCGCTCCAGGTCGATCTTGAGCTGCTCCGCGTCGACCACCATCGTGCGAAATTTCACGACGTGGAACTCCACGCCCCCCTTACCCACCCTGACCTGGCGGAAGAGGGCGGGTCCCGGGCTCGTCGCGCGGATCAGCGCGGCGATCACCAGCATCGGCGCGCCCAGCGCCAGGAGGGCCAGGCCCGCCCCCGTCCGGTCGAACAGGCTCTTCGCCAGCCGCCGGGCGCCGCGGAAGTCGGGGTGCTCGACGTGCAGGAGCGGCATGCCGGCGACCGGGCTGATGCTGATGCGCGGACCGGCCACGTCCATGAGGGCGGGCGCCACGAACAGGTCGGTACGGGCGTCCTCCAGGCCCCAGGCGAGCCTGCGCAGCGCAGCGCCGTCCAGTTCCGGGCAGGCCAGAACGGCGACGGCGTCGGCGTTGACCTCGGCCACCACCGCGGGGACGTCGGAGAAGCCGCCGAGGACCGGAACCCCGTCGACCTCCACCAGGTCGGGGCCCGCGGGCAGGCACGCGGCGACGACGGTCATGCCGTGGTGCGGCTGCCTGCGCAGCTGCATCACCAGGTCGAGCACCGACTCCCGGTGGCCGACGGCGACCATGTGGCGCATGTAGTCGCCGCGCGAACGCCTGCGGTGCAGCCGCTTGCGCATCCGGTAACGGAAGAAGAGGGTGAGGGCGAAAGCGAGCGGGAACATCGCCATGACAAAGCTGCGGGCGATCGGAGTTTGCGTGATGTACGCGCCGATCGCGACCGCCGCCGTCAGGCCGGCGGCGCCATTGAAAACGGCCCTGAATTCATCCGTCCCCTCACCGTGCGTGCGCTTGCGATAGGCACCCCCCGACGCCAGGGCCAGCGGCCAGATCAGGGCGAGGCCCAGCCCGAGCAGGGCCTCCGCCGGGGGGATGAAGGCGCCGAACCACAGCCGGATCCCCAGAACGGTCTCGCAGGCGACCACGGAACACGCGACGTCTCCGGCAAGCAGAATACGGACATAAGAGCGCGTCCAAATGCTTGGAGCAGTGCGCGCAGGACCTTTGAGAAGCCCGAGGACGAGCTCCTCGGTTTCCACTCTCATACCACCCCGTCCCACCCAAGATGCCTGAACGCGACCGGCTGAGGGCCGTGCGCCTCATTCAATGGTTGACAGCATTCCCTTATGCATCAGGAGCGTGGATACCCAGGGAAATCCTAGTGATCACCAATGAGTAGGGGAATACCGGGTACTGTCCACTATTGGCCGAAGTACGGCAGAGATGGCATCTTGACGGAACGATCCAAACGTGTAAGTTTGACCGCCGTATTTGGAAATAATTAGAAATTAGTCGTATTCAAAATCCGGCAGAGCCGAAGGCGGTTCGGGACTGCGCCACACGACGACGTAATCGTCGCGCGCGGACTCCACCGCCGCACCGAGCCGGTCGAGATCGAAATCCGGGAGATACCGGAGACGGGCGAGGAAGGTCGCGTCGGTCGCCGAGTTGGGCACCACGCACCCCTGGCCCTGCCGATCGAGAAGGATGTACAGGATGTCCGAGTCCGTGTCGCCCACTACCCGCACCTCGACGACGTCCTCCCACGCGAGGGCGTCAACGCTGCCGTCCGCGTAGTGACGGGTCACGCCTTCTTCGGTGACATATACGTAGGAGTCCGGCACTGAGTTGCCGTGCATGGCCGCGATTGTGACGACTTCAGGGCTCCGCGTGCAATAGAGCCATGCAAGTCGGTGCCTAATGATCGCCCCAGCTGTGATCGAGGTGCGCGGCGACCGCCTCCCTGGCGGCCTCCCCGGGGCCCCGGCCGATCGCGTCGAGCAGGTCCCGGTGCTCGGCGACCAGCACGTGCCGGTCGGAGTAGACCGCGCGCAGCCTGACCAGGCCGAGCCTGGTCTCGGCGGCCAGCATGCCGTAGAGCCGCTCCAGGCGGGGGCTGCCCACCGCGACGACCAGCGCCTGGTGCAGGGCCATGTGCTCGGCCACCATCTCCGACCAGGGGGCGTCGGCGGGCAGCGCGGCCATCCGCGCCAGCGCCGCGTCGGCCTCCCCGACCCGCCGCCCCGCCAGCGAGGTGGCCGTCAGTTCCTCCAGCGGGCGCCGGACGAACATCAGGTCGTCCAGGTCGGCCGCGGTCACCTCGGCCACCTGGGCGCTGCGGTGGCGCTCGCGCCTGAGCAACCCCTCGTGCACGAGCACGGCGAGCGCCTCGCGGACGGTGGGGCGAGCCACCCCGTACAGGGTCGAGAGCTCCTGCTCCGGCAGCGTGGTGCCCGGCGGGATCTCGCCGGACAGCACCCGCCGGCGCAGGGCGTCGGCGAGCGCGCCGACGGCGGAGACGGGATGAAGCGGGAGGGTCACGCCGACGACTTTATTGCCCTCCGGTCCCGGCTTCCCTGATGGACGCGCTCGGGCAGGGAGACCGCGACCAGGCTGGCACCGAGCAGGACGAGCCCGGTGACCGAGGCGGGCGCGAGCCGCTCGCCGAGCACGACGACGCCGAGCAGGGCCGCCACCGCGGGCTCGGCCAGCGCGAGGGTGGCGGCGGTCGCGACCGGGGTCGTGCGCAGCCCTCTGCCGTACAGGAAGTAGGCCAGCGCGGTGGTGGCGCAGCCCAGGTAGAGGGCGGTGAGCAGGCCGCGCGGCTCGGCCAGCCAGCCGGTGCCCGTCCACAGCAGGACGGGCGCCATGACGACGGCGGCCCCGCCGAACATCAGCCCCATCACCGCGTCGGAGGGCGCCCCCGCGCCGATCGCCCGCGCCGCTGTGACCGCGTAGAACGCGTACAGCAGGCCGCCGAGCAGCGCGAGCAGGACACCGTCGGCCCGCACCTCGCCTCCCCCGCCGGTGAGCACGGCACAGCCGGCGATCGCCACCGCGGTCGCCCCCGCCCAGCGGCGGCCGGGCCACGCGCGGTCGAACAGCCAGGACAGCAGCCCGGTGAAGACGGGACCGCTGCCGATGGCGACCACGGTGCCGACGGCCACCCCGGTCCTGCCGACCGCGGCGAAGTAGCACAGCTGGTACGCGGCCACGGCCACCGCCGCCACCGCGAGCGGGCCCAGGCGCGTCCCGAGGCCGCGCCCCCGCTCCCGTTCCGGTCCTCCGGGAGAGCCCGTGAGGGAGCCCCCGGGGGAGCCCGTGGGGGAGCCTCCGGGCAGGAGCAGGAACCGCGCCGCGGGAGCGGTGACGACCGCGAGGACCAGTCCGCCGATCACCAGGCGGGCGGAGGCCAGGGAGACGGGATCGACCCCGCTGACGAGCAGGCCCGCGGTTCCCGCGGTCCCCCAGAGCACGGCGGCTCCGATCACAGCGATTTTCATGGGTCGATTGTAGGCAGATTGTATGACAACTAGACAATGACATAAGGAGTGCCCGGCCGGGACAGAGCGACGAAGACACGCCCGGCATCTCGTTTTCGCAGGTGGGCGCGCGGGTAGTTCGGCGAGGTGAGATGTCCGAGAGGCAGCGCGAACCAGCAGGTCAGGGGGCACGGCCGATGGTGATCCAGGGTGTCGCCCGCGAGAACGACCGCATGGGCGCCCGTGGCGTGCCCATCGCCGGCGGCCGGAGGCGAGGATGACCACGGTTTCCAGGGGAACGTTTCGCGAGGGGGCGGCCCGCGAGGTCGAGTCCATGATCGGATCTGCCACGCCGCACCGGCTGGACGGGGTGAAGATCACCACTTCGGCCGAGGCGATGGACGCGATCGCCGAGGCCCTCGACCTGCCCGACCGTTTCGGGCACAACCTCGACGCGCTCTACGACGTGCTGACCGACCTGTCGTGGTTGCCGCCGGGCGAGCACCTGCTGATCTGGTCGGAGCCGTCGACGCTCCGGGCCGGGGACCGGCCGGCCTACGACGCGATCCGCACCGTTCTCGCCGAGGCGGTCGCCGACGGCGCGACCGGAGGGTCCTTCCTGTCCGTCCTGATCCTGACCGACTGAGCCGTCGCCACGCAGTGGGCGCAGAAGACGCCGTTCCTGCCCTCGGGACAGCTGCAGTGCCAGTGGAGGGTTCCGTCGACGAGCCGGAACTCGACACACGCGGCGCCGTCGTCGACCTCGGCGGTCACCCGCGGCGGGCCGAACCGGACCAGCTGCACCGCCCCCGCCCTCGCCAGCTCGCCGCCACGGACCAGCGCCGCCTGGTCGGCGCGCTCGGCCTCGGTTCCGATCAGGTCCGCGATCTTCTGCATCGTCGACCCCCCTTCTCTCTAAGAGACGCACGCGAGGAGCCGACGGTTCCGAACGGACAGATCGCGATAAATAGTCTCAATATGGCTCACGTGCACGTCTGGTCCCACGTGACCCACATTGCTATGTTTGGCCATTGTTAACCACGCATCTCAAGGTGTGCGAGGTATTATGGCCAGCCGAAAATACTCAATCAGGGTAAAGATTTTTACCTTACTCCTGGTACCTATTATATCCCTTGTAGTGATTTGGGTATTTGCGGCCAACATCACGGTCCAAGATGGGCAGGAGTTACTCAAGATCCGTGGCGGTTACGAGCAGGTGGTCGTGCCCACCAGGAAGGTGACCACGGCGCTCCAGCACGAGCGGATGCTGTCGCTGTCCGTCCTGGGAGACGTCGGCGTCTCGCGGAGGGAACTGGACGCCCAGCGCCTGCGGACGAACGGCGCCAGAGCCGAGCTGGAACGGCTGACCACCGCGGCCCGCCCCGACATCACCCCCGCCACCTGGGGACGCCTGAGCCGGCTCCTCGCCTCGCTGGACCGGCTCACCGAGATCCGCAGCGGGGTCGACACCCGTACCGAGACCCGGCTGCGGACCCTCGACGCCTACAGCGGGATCATCGCGGCCGCCTTCGACGCCTACGAGAAGATCCGGATATCCGCCGACGTCGAACTGAGCGATCAGACGCGAGCCGTCGTCATGGTCGGGCGCAGCCGCGAGATGCTCAGCCAGCAGGCCGCGCTGATGTCCGGAGCCGTCGTCGAGGGGGCGATGAGCCCCGCGGAGCGCGCGAGGTTCGGCCAGCTGGTCACCGGCCGCAGGCTCCTGTACTCCCTGGGCTTCGACCAGCTCGACGCCGAGTTCCAGTCCCTTTACACCCCTCTGCGCGACTCCTCCGGCTACTCCTCGTTCGAGAGGATCGAGGACGCCGTCTCCGCCTCGGCCGTCCCCGAGCCCTCCTGGGCCGGGATCGCCACGCGGCTCTCCGACGACTTCGACAAGCGCGCCGGGGACGTCAGCAGGCGCATCAGCGAGCGGTCCATGTCCCTCGCCGGCGACATCATGGTCCGGATCGGCCTGGCGGCGGGGCTCGGCCTGGTCGCGATCGGGCTGTCCGTCTTCGTCTCGGTACGGTTCGGCCGCAGGCTCGCCGGCGAGCTGGTCGGCCTCCAGCAGGCGGCCCTCGACCTCGCGGACAGGCGGCTGCCGGACGTGGTCCGGCGGCTCCGCCGGGGCGAGGACGTCTGCTCGGAGGCCCCCGAGATCAAGGTCGGCAGCACCGTCGAGGTCACCGGGGTCGCCGAGGCGTTCTCCTCCGTGCAGCGGACCGCGGTCGAGGCGGCCGTCGGCCAGGCCCGGATGCGCAAGGGCGTCAACGAGGTCTTCGTGAACCTGGCCAGGCGCAGCCAGTCCCTGCTGTACCGGCAGCTGGCCATGCTGGAGGCCATGCAGAGGCGGGCCAGCGACCCGGCGACCCTTGAGGACCTCTTCGGCCTGGACCACCTGACCACCCGGATGCGCCGGCACTCCGAGGGCCTGATCATCCTGTCCGGCGCCGCTCCCGGCCGGGGGTGGCGGAACCCGGTCACGATCTACGACGTGGTCCGCGCCGCGGTCGAGGAGGTCGAGGACTACCCGCGCGTGACGATCGGCGTCCCGCACGGCCCGTCCGTGATCGGCGCGGTCGCCACCGACGTGATCCACCTGGTCGCCGAACTGGTCGAGAACGCCGCCATGTTCTCTCCCCCGCACACCTCCGTACGCGTCCACGGCGACCTGGTCGCCAAGGGCTACGCCATCGAGGTCGAGGACAGGGGGCTCGGCATCTCCGCCGAGGAGACGGCGCGGCTCAACGCGCTGCTGGCCGACCCGCCGGAGTTCGACCTGGCCGACAGCGACCGGCTCGGCCTGTTCGTCGTCGCGCGGCTCGCCGCCCGGCACGGCATCCGCGTCTCCCTGCGGCCCTCCCCCTTCGGCGGCACCACGGCGATCGTGATGCTCCCGGGCGAGCTGGTGGTCGAACCGGTCGATCCCCGGTTCACCTACTCGGTCGAGGTCGAACGGGTGCCCCCGGACGGGGGCCTGCCCAAACGGGTGCGCCAGACCGTACCCGCCGAGCGGACCGCCGCCGGAGTCCCGGGCACGGGGACCCGGGAGACCCGCGGGGGCGGGACAGGCGAGGGTGCCGTCCCGAGCGGCGGGTCCGGGACGCTCCGCGACGGACGGCGGCGCGCCTGGCAGGAGGGTGGACCGTGACAGCGGAGCGTTCGCTCGACCGGCCCGACCGGCCCGACCGGCTCGACCGGCCCGACCGGCTCGATCAGGAGGCGGGCCCGATCGTCCGCCCCTACACGGTGACCCGCGGCCGGACCAGGCCCGCGGGAGAGCATTTCGACCTGATGGCCGTGGTGGTGACGGTCAGGACCCCCCGCCGGGAGCTGCAGCCCGAACACCTGTCGATCCTGGACGCCTGCCGCGCGCCGATCCCGGTCGTCGAGCTGGCCGCGCGGACCGGCCTGGCGGTCGGGGTGCTCCGGGTGCTCCTCGGCGACCTGCGCGGCAGCGGCCTGATCACCGTACGGCCCCCCGCGCCCCCGTCGGCGGTTCCCCGCGAGAGCCTGCTCCGCGATCTGCTCGCCGGTCTCAGAACCCTCTGATCCCCCTGCCACTCAGTCGGTGGCCAGGCGGGCGTGCCGCTCCACGTCGTAGCGGACGCCCTGGTGGCTCAGCTTGGCCCGCTCGATTCCCTCGGGCAGGAATCCGGCCCTGGTGGCCACCGCGCAGGAGGCCTCGTTGCCGACCCGGTGCCCCAGCTCCAGACGGAACAGCCCTCGTTCCCCGAACGCCCACTCGGCCATCATCCTGACGGCGGCCACGGCCACGCCCCGCCCCCTGGCGCGCGGGAGCGTCCAGTAGGAGACCCAGCCGGTGCCGTGCGCGTCGATGTTGCTCACCGCGACGTTGCCCACGACCTCGCCGTTGGACACCACGGCGAACGCCCGCGCGTCGTCGCGGAACCCCCAGACCCCCATCCACTCCAGCGCCGCCTGGGCGGTGTCGATGGGCCGGGCCGCCTGCTCCGCCATGTCCGGGGAGCTGAACGCGTCGAGCACGACCGACGTGTCGTCGGGCCGCCATCCGCGCAACTCCACTTCCGTCATCCGTGCAGGGTAACGCCCGGCGACCGGCCCGTGAAGTGCGCCGCCGGACCGCTCACCCTCCCCGGCCGGAGAACGGACCGGACAGCGCCGCCCACTGCAGCAGCATGATGGTCTTCGCGTCGGCGATCTCCCCCGAGGCGATCATGTCCAGGGCCTTCGCGAAGGGCGGTTCCACCGCGACGGCGGACGGAAAGGAGAGACCTCGCCTCAACCCGGGTCGGCGGGAGGCGACGTGTCCGGGGCGGACGGGGACACCGCCGGAGGCTTCGCGTCCGGAGCGGAGGCGGCCACGGCCCGCAGCGACGCGGGGACATCGGGGTCGAGGGAGAACGCGCCCGCGAGGCCGGTGATCGTCAGGATCCGTTCCAGGACCCCGTGGACACCGGCCAGCCGCAGGCAGCCCCCCGCCGCGCCCGCGCGCCGCTGGAGTTCCAGCATGGTCCACAGGCCGGTGGAATCGCAGAATCTCAGGCGGGCGACATCGAGGACGAGGTGGCGCGCCCCGTCGTCCAGCTGCGTGACCATGAGGTCGCGCAGCCGAGGGCTGGACAGCTTGTCCAACTCACCGGCGAGCGCGATCACCGAGGCGCCTTCGTACCTGCGGACCGAGAGATCAAGCCGCGTCGTCATCCTCCACAATCCTTACGCCGGTTGCACCGAGGCTATTTTAAAGATCTTGGTGAGAAGGCGCTCTCCGACCAACCGCAACACGCCCGTAAGCGAATCGCGCCCTGGACATGGGGACCGCCCCGGATCCGGCTCGCGGCTCCCCCGCGGGGAAGGCTCCCACGTCGGGAAATCGTCCACATCGGATCGGAAGTCACAGATAGATCTAGAACCTGCGGGGCACTCAGCAGCTATGAGCGACGATTCGGAGAGCCGCGACTTCACCGTGAAGGGGTTCGGCGACGAACTTTCGGGACGGCCCAAGACCATGGGAGAGATAGCCGTGAATCTGGCGGTCAGCGAATCACTCGCCAATCACGGCCACCACGCGCTGGTCAACGCCCACGAGGCGGCGGCGAGCAGCCACCAGCTCATGGCCGAGGCGGGTGTGGGCGATGTGGACGAGCATCTGGATCTGGCGCGATGGCACCGCTGGTGCGCCATCGTCGAGGATCAACTGGCCGACGAGGCGGACCAACGAACTCCCGCCAGACGGAACAAGCACGACTGAATCCGGCGAGCACACCGGGAAACGGGGACGGGACGTATCTCCGTAGCCCCCGTAGCCCCCGTAGCCCCGTGTAGCCCCCGTGCGGGCGGAAGGCGCGGTCGCGGTGAGGGTGACCGCGCCTTCCGCCCGCGTGGGAACAGTCGTGGGGAAGGTCCGGGGAACGTTCGCGGGAACGTCCGAGGAGATGTTCGCGGAAGGCACGGCGGGGCGAGGTGCCGCGCGGACCACCGGCGCCGGGGCCGGGGCCGCGAAGATCGGCCGTCCCGGCTACGCGGCGTTCCGGTTCACGTCCCGCAGCCACCCGCCATGAGAGGAGCAGACGCCCTGGAGCCCGCCCGACATGCTCACCTCGCCGTCGACGCACATGACCAGGTAGCCCCGCCCGTTGGGGAAGTTCTCGATGCAGGTGAAAACCTGGCAGGCGCCGTCCGCGGGCGGGTACACCTTGGTCCCCGCGGGACAGAACGTGAATCCGTAGGGGTTGGGAGGCGCGCCGCAGAGCGGTCCGGTCGAGGTCACGGAGGGTGTCGGTGAGATGGACGGCGGGAGGGGCGGTGAGGGGGTCGGCGTGAGTGCCGGCGGCACGGGCGTGGCGGTGACCGTCGCGGTGACGGTCGCCGTCGCGGTGGCCGTCACTGTCGCGGTCGCGGTGGTGGTCACGGTGGTGGTCACGGTCTCGGTCACCGTGATCGTGGTGGTCACGGCCGGGGTGGTGGGCCGCACGGTGACGGTCACCCGGGGTGCGGGGGTCGTCCGCGCCGGCGGTGTCGTCACGGAGACGGAGGAGCTGCCGCTCTTCTTGTAGGTGTCGGTGCCGAGATACGTTTCGTGCCAGGCCGTCCGCCCGGCACTCACCGACAGGCCGGTCGTCACCGTCCGGCACTTCTGCTTCACGCAGACACGTTGTTTCACGGAGAACCGCTTGGCGGTTCCGTATCCGTTCGTCACCTGCACCCTGAGGTAGGACTTGCCGCCGACCCTCGTCACGGAGGTCTTGACCACCCGCTTGGCCGGCGTCGCGGGAGCGGCGTTCACCCCGCCGTTCACCAGCGCGGAAGCGCCGCTCGCCCCCTTGCCCTCCTCCAGGAAGCCTCTGATCGCCTCCCTGTCCGCGCTCGCGGTGGGACCTGTGGCGGAGCTCACGGCCGAGGCGGAGAAGGTGTCCCGGACGTCGATGGCCCCCAGCCAGCCGATGACGGCGATCAGGGTGCCAACGGCCGCCACGGACAATATAAAAACTCTCATACCACCACAAATGTCCCGTATGTCAGAATTGCTGTAGATAAATAATTTATCAGCACTTATATCACTTCCCTCCGTTGATTTCAGGCGAACGAGACCGTCCCGACGGCACGCCTTTCATCGCGGGAAGGCGCCCGGCCGGGCACCCGCGAACGGCGCCCGGCGTACGGTCACCTTCGCGGGTGTGACCTGCCGGGCGCCACGACGGGCCTCGCGTCAAGGAAGCAACAACCCCCAGTAGAGGGCCCACGGAACGAACATCGCCCCACCGGCGAGCAGGAGGCCGAGCCGTACCCCCTCCTCCCGCGGCACCGAGGCTCGGGCGCGACGCCAGGCCAGCCCGGTGAGGACCGCCGCGACCACGCAGACCACCGCGCAGGCCTGCAGCACCAGCCAGAGCACCGGGCGCCCCGCCAGCACGGGCCCGGGAGCGGCCAGCTTGCCGCCGGTCATCACCAGGTAGAACAGGTAGAGGAACGATCCGAGGACCGCCGCGAGCCCCGTGGCGCCGAGCAGCCGCGCGGCCCGGGTCACCGGAGGTCGCGACCGGCCGCGAAGGCGCCGCACCAGCGCGATCACCGGGTAGGCGGTGAAGGCGACCAGGATCAGCAGCAGGACCGAGAGCTGGACCGGCGCCGACTCCCACGGGGCGGGAGGATCCACCGGCACGGTCCGCGAGGCCTGCACGGGAGCGGGCCCGGACGTTCCCGCCGCCGGCGGCCTGCCCGCCGTGACGTCGCCGACCCAGGAGCCGACGAGGTCCGCGTAGCCGGGGGCGAGTTCGGGCGACCGGGTGACGCCGCCGTCGGGACTCCGGTGGGCGGCATGGTCCGCACCGGGGAAGAAGCGGAACGTGTAGTGCTTGTTGCCCCCCTTCTCCAGCGCCCTGGCGAAGATCGGCGGGCTCTCCTCGGGCGGGGTCAGCAGGTCGTGGGTGCCCCAGATGCCGAGCACCGGCTGGCGTACCGCGGCGATCGTCGGCTCGGGGTCGTAGTACGGCTCGGGGAACATGCCGCCGTCGGCGATCGTCCGGTACAGGTTGAACTCGGCCCGGTCGATCAGCGATCCCGAGACCCCCGCCTTGCGCAGCCCGGCCGCCACGGCCCAGGTCTGCTGCCGCAGCGGCGGCAGCCCGTTGGCGCCCACGAGCACGACGAAGGCGATGTCGCTCGACCGCGCCGCCGCGATGGGGACCACCCAGCCGCCCTCGCTGAGCCCCCACATGCCGACCTTCGCCGGGTCGACGCCCGGCTGGGAGCGGAGCACGGCCAGGGCGGCGAGCGCGTCGGCGGCGAGCAACGAGTAGGACCGTTCGAAGAGCGAGTAGCCCACCGACCGCTTGTCGTAGATCAGCACGGACATTCCCTGACGGGCGAACGCGACGGCCTCGCCCATCAGTTTCTCGCGGGGCGTGCCGGTGCCCGCGCCGTGCACCAGGACCATGCCGGGACGCGTGGATCCCGCGCCGGTGGGCGAGACGACCGTGCCGCGCATGGGGAGGTCCCCGCCACCGCGGAAACCCACCTCCGTCGCCGCGAGGTCGGGCGGGACGCCGGGGAGTGCGGCGCTCGCCGGGGCCGTGGTGGTGAAAGCCGCGGCCGGGGTGGCAAGGGCCGGGGCGGTGGCGGGAGCCGCGGACGTGGCGGCGGCGGTCGCCGGAACCGCGAGCAGGCAGAGGGCGGTGGTGGCGACCATCGCCCGGAGTCCCGAGGAGACCGGGGGGATTCTTCTCATGTACCGAAGCTACTCTGCAGAGAGTTCTCGGCAAAGCTTTGTCTGCAGATATCGTTCTGCAGGACTAGGCTGCTCCTCATGAAGGATGACGAGCCGTTCCTGCTCGACGACCCCGGGAAGCTCAAGGCGCTCGCCCACCCCATGCGGCGGCTCATGCTGCGCCATCTCAACGTGCACGGTCCCGCGACCTCCACCACGCTCGGCGAGCTGCTCGGCGCGAAGACCGGCACGACGAGCTACCACCTGCGCCAGCTGGAGAAGTACGGCTTCATCGAGGAGGTCCCCGAGCGCTCGACCGGCAGGGAGCGCTGGTGGCGCAAGGCCAGAGGACCGCGTGACCTGCGGCTTCCCAGGCCCGAACAGCTCGCCCCCGAAGACCGCCCGGCGCTCGCCGAGTTCCACCGGGTCGGCATGGAGGAGGACCGCGAGCTGATCGAACGGTTCCCCGAGGCCTACCTGCGCGATCCCGAGTGGGCCACCGGATCGCGCGGCCTGGGCCGGATGACCAAGGCCGAGTTCAAGGAGTTCTTCGAGGCCTATGTCGCGCTGCTGATGAAGTACAGCCCCCTGCCCGAGGACGCGTCCCCCGGTGCGCGCCCCATGCACATCCGGCTCTTCGCCATGCCCGCCGACGAGGACTGACGGCGCCCGCCCGGGCCCTGCCGCACAGGGGCCCGGGCCGTTCCCGGCCCGAGCGCGGGCCCGCGGCCGGCGGGATCGCGGACCCTCCCACAAAACGGCCATCCATGACTTTTGACCCATTGACGCCATGTTTCCGACAAGTTAAATTAAGTGTAGAAATAAGGCGTTGATTTACCGTTCCCCGTAAGTCGCCCTTCACCTGCAGTTAGACCTTCCACCCCCCGGATCCGCAGTGGAGACATGCATGAGAGGTCTGTTCCGTCCTGCCGCCTTATGGACTGCCACGGCAGTCGCGGCAGCTTTACTCGCAGTCCCGTCGACCCCCGCCTTCGCCGACACGTTGCTGTCGCAGGGCAAGACCGCGACGGCCTCGTCGACCGAGAACGCCGGCACCGCCCCGGCCGCCGCGGTCGACGGCAACACCGGCACCCGCTGGTCCAGCGCCGCCACCGACGCCCAATGGCTCCAGGTGGACCTCGGCGCCTCGACCAGCATCAACAAGGTCGTGCTGAACTGGGAGGCCGCGTACGCCAGCGGATACAAGATCCAGGTCTCCACGGACGGAACCGCGTGGACGGACCTGAAGACCGTCACCGGCGGTGACGGCGGGATCGACACCTGGGACGTCACCGGCACCGGCCGGTACGTCCGGATGCAGGGGGTCACGCGGGCCACCGGCTACGGCTACTCCCTCTGGGAGTTCCAGGTCTTCGGCCCCGACGGCGGCCCCGGCCCCGGCGAGCCGTGCGGGACCACCAACGCCGCGCTGAACAAGACCTACAGCGCCTCCTCGGTCCAGGGCGCCGGGACCCCCGCGAGCGCCGCCTTCGACGGCAACAACGGGACCCGCTGGTCCAGCGCGGCCAGCGACCCGCAGTGGGTCCAGGTGGACCTCGGTTCGGCGCAGAACCTCTGCAAGATCGACCTGAGGTGGGAGGCCGCGTACGCGAGCGCCTTCAAGCTCCAGGGATCGACCAACGGCACCACCTGGACCGACCTGAAGACCGTCACCGGCGCCACCGGCGGTGTCCAGTCGCATGACGTGACCGGCTCCGCCAGGTACGTCCGGATGCTGGGCAGCGCGCGGGGCACCGGCTACGGCTACTCGCTGTGGGAGTTCGCGGTGTACACCACGTCTGACGGCCCCGGCCCCGAGATCCCCGGCGGCGGGCCGCTGGGCCCGAACGTCCACGTCTTCGACCCGTCGATGTCCAGCGCCACCATCCAGAGCCAGCTCGACGCGGTCTTCACCCAGCAGGAGTCGGCCCAGTTCGGCACCGGGCGCCACGCCTTCCTGTTCAAGCCGGGCACCTACAACGTGAACGCCAAGGTCGGCTTCTACACCTCGATCATCGGTCTGGGCCAGAACCCCGACGACGTCACCCTCAACGGCGTGACCGTCGACGCGGGCTGGTTCAACGGCAACGCGACCCAGAACTTCTGGCGCTCGACGGAGAACCTGTCGGTCCAGCCGCCCGGCGGCACCAACCAGTGGGCCGTCTCCCAGGCCGCGCCGTTCCGCCGCATGCACATCAAGGGCGCGCTGAACCTGGCCCCCACCGGCTACGGCTGGGCCAGCGGCGGCTACATCGCCGACAGCAAGATCGACGGTGCCGTCGGCCCGTACTCGCAGCAGCAGTGGTACACCCGTGACAGCTCCGTCGGCGGCTGGGTCAACGGCGTGTGGAACATGGTCTTCTCCGGGGTGCAGGGCGCTCCCGCGACCAACTTCCTCGACCAGTCCTACACCACGCTGGAGAACACCCCGATCAGCCGCGAGAAGCCGTACCTCTACGTGGACGGCGGCGGCGCCTACCGGGTGTTCGTCCCGGCCAAGCGGACCAACGCGCGCGGCGTGAGCTGGGCGAACGGTTCCACCCCCGGCACCTCGCTCCCGCTCGGCCAGTTCTTCGTCGCCAAGCCCGGCGACTCGGCCGCGACCATCAACGCCGCGCTCGGCCAGGGCCTGCACCTGCTGCTCACCCCCGGCATCTACCACCTCGACCAGCCGATCAACGTGACCCGCGCGAACACCGTGGTCCTCGGCCTCGGTCTCGCGACGATCATCCCGGGCGGCGGCTCCACCGCGGTCAAGGTGGCCGACGTGGACGGCGTGAGGCTCGCCGGCTTCCTGGTCGACGCGGGCACGCAGAAGTCCGACGTGCTCATCGAGGTCGGCCCGCAGGGGTCGAGCGCGGACCACGCCGCCAACCCGACCAGCCTGCAGGACGTCTTCGTCCGCATCGGCGGCGCCTTCGCCGGCAACGCCACCACCAGCGTCGTCGTCAACAGCGACGACGTGATCATCGACCACACCTGGCTGTGGCGCGGTGACCACGGCGAGGGCATCGGCTGGAACGTCAACACCGCCGAGACCGGCCTCATCGTCAACGGCGACGACGTCCTGGCCACCGGCCTGTTCGTCGAGCACTACCGCAAGTACGACGTCGAGTGGTACGGCGAGCGCGGCCGGACGATCTTCTTCCAGAACGAGAAGGCGTACGACCCGCCGAACCAGGCGGCCTACATGAACGGCACCACCAAGGGGTGGGCGGCCTACAAGGTCGGCCCCGCGGTCGACACCCACGAGGGCTGGGGACTCGGCAGCTACGTCTACTTCAACGTCGACCCGACGATCGAGGTGGAGAACGCGTTCGAGACTCCGGTGAAGCCGGGCGTGAAGTTCCACAACCTGCTCACCGTCTCCCTCGGCGGCAACGGCCGGATCAACCACGTGATCAACGGTGTGGGCGGTCCCGCCTTCGGCACCGCGACGATCCCGTCCAAGCTCGTCTCCTACCCCTGAGGTCCTGAGCCCGCCTGATCAGCGGTGGTCACAGCGCTCTCCCCGCTGATCAGGCGTTCTACCCCACGCCGTGGGTCTCCGCCGCCGCGGAGGCCCACGACCTCGCCGTTCTCAAGGGGCGGTGGCGCGGTAGCGCAGGCCGTCCATCAGCAGGTCGAGCAGGCGGCGGGCCTGGTCGCGCCGCGCGGGCTCCCCCGCGGCGAAGGACACGCCGCCGATGCTCGTGAGCACGTCGACCGGATCGACGTCCGACCGCACGGTCCCGGCGGCGGCACCAGCCCGCAGCAGCGTCGTCATCGCCTCGACCAGCCGGTCACGACTCTGCGCGTACGGGTCCCCCCCGGACGCGATGACCGCGCGCAACGCGTCGGCCATGCCGCGCTTGGTCGTCATGTAGTCGACGAAGTGATCCATCCAGGTGCGCGTCGCCTCGTCCGGCGGCATGGTCTCCAGCAGGCCCGGCACGACGTCGCACAGCCTGTTCAGCTCGCTGCGGTACGCCTCCTCGATGAGCGCCTCGCGGGTGGGGAAATGGCGGTAGAGGGTGCCGATGCCGACGCCCGCGGCCTTCGCGATCGCGTCGAACGTCACGTCCGGCCCGTCGTGGGAGAACGCACGCACCGCGACCTCCAGCAGTCGTTCGCGGTTGCGCCGCGCGTCGGCGCGCAACGGTCGGGGGCCGGTGGCCGACACGGTTTCTCCTCGTCAGTCCCTGCGGACGGGGTAGGCGGCGCGCTGGACGCCGGGGGGCGACTTGCTAAGCGGAGGAAACTCCGCTTACAGTGACTCGTAGTGGAGGATCCTCCGTTTCACATCGTACCGGCCGGGCCTCCCCTTCGCACAGCCGGGCACGTCGCCGACAGGACAGGCATGATCATGACTGAGACCACCCGTATCACCACACCGTTCACCGCCGCGTCCACCGCCGCCGAGGTCGTGGAGGGCATCGACCTCACCGGCCGCCGCGCCGTCGTGACCGGCGGAGCGTCCGGGATCGGCATCGAGACCGCGCGGGCGCTCGCCGGGGCGGGCGCGGAGGTGACGCTGGCGGTACGCGACCTCGGCGCCGGAGAGCGCACCGCGGACGACATCACCGCGACCACCGGCAACAAGCAGGTCCTCGTCGCACCGCTGGACCTCGCCGACCAGGCGTCCGTGGCGGCATTCACGGCCGCCTGGGACGGCCCGCTGCACATCCTCGTCAACAACGCCGCCGTCATGGCGTCACCCGAGGCGCACACGCCGGAGGGCTGGGAGCTGCAGTTCGCCACCAACCACCTCGGCCACTTCGCGCTCGCCACCGGGCTGCACCGGGCCCTCGCGGCGGCCGGCGGCGCCCGCGTCGTGTCGGTCAGTTCGAGCGCGCACCTGCGCTCGCCGATCGTCTTCGAGGACATCCACTTCAGGGAGCGCGCGTACGAGCCGTGGCTGGCGTACGGGCAGTCCAAGACGGCCAACGTGCTGTTCGCGGTCGAGGCGACGAAGCGCTGGGCGAGCGACGGCATCACCGTCAACGCGCTCATGCCCGGCGGCATCCGGACCAACCTGCAGCGGCACGTCTCCCAGGAGGAGCTCGACCGGGCGATCGCGGCGGCCGCCGGCTCGGGCATCACGTGGAAGACGCCCGAGCAGGGTGCCGCCACGTCCGTGCTGGTCGCGACGTCGCCGCTGCTCGAAGGCGTCGGCGGGCGCTACTTCGAGGACTGCGACGAGGCGGGCCCGAACCAGCCGGGCACCCGCAGCGGAGTCGCCGCGTACGCCCTCGACCCCGAGGCGGCCGCCCGTCTCTGGCAGGTGTCCGTCGAGACGCTCACCCCGTGATCAGCGCTTGACCGTCACGACACATCCATGCACCAATGACAGCCGGCCACGATTTCCCGTACCGGCAGAATAAGAAAAGCAGCCATTAGAATTCACTTATCGTTTTCAGCATTATGTTTTATTGGACCGTCGTCGTGCACGCGTTGTAATTTCGCCACAACGCTTATATCCGAGCCTCACGTTTCGGAGTGAACAATGCACACGACCGACCGTTCGTCGCCCGCGCGCCCCAGGAGCGGGCTCGCCGTCGTCGCCATCTGCTTCTTCACGATCGTCTTCGACGGCTACGACCTGATCGTCTACGGGTCGGTGGTTCCCAGCCTGCTCGGCGACCAGGAGTGGGGTCTCACCCCGGCGCAGGCGGGGGCCATCGGCAGCTACGCCCTGATCGGGATGCTGATCGGCGCGGTCGTGGCGGGCATGATCACCGATGTCGTCGGGCGACGAAAGATCATCCTTGTCAGCATCGCGTGGTTCTCCGTGGCCATGGTGCTGTGCGCCACGGCGTCGTCACCCGAGACCCTCGGCCTGTTCCGCTTCGTCGCGGGTCTCGGCCTCGGAGGTGTCGTACCGACGACGATCGCACTGACCGTCGAATACGCCCCGAGGAACCGGCGCAACCTCTACAACGCGCTCATGTTCTGCGGTTATCCGGTGGGCGGCTGCCTGACCGCGCTGGTGGCCATGGCGCTTCTCGCCGAGCACGGCTGGCGGGTGATGTTCCTGGTCGGAGCCGCGCCCATCGTGCTGATCCTGCCGCTCGCGATCTGGCTGCTTCCCGAGTCGGCGAGCCATCTGCTGGCGCGGGGACGCCGGGCCGAGGCCGAGGCCGTGGCCGCCCGCTACGGGCTGGACCTCGGCGACGGTCGCGACGAGCCCGCCGGACCGCGCGCGGGGAAGGGTTTCACGCTGCCGTTCCGGCGGGGCTACCTCGCCGCCACCCTTCTCTTCGGAGCGGCCAGCTTCTGCGGCCTGCTGCTGGTCTACGGGCTCAACACCTGGCTGCCGCAGATCATGCGCGAGGCAGGCTATCCCCTCGGTCCCTCGCTGCGGTTCCTGCTCGTCCTGAACGTCGGGGCGATCGCCGGCACCCTCGTGATGTCGGCCCTCGCCGACAGGATCGGGGCCAAGGCCATCACGGTCTGCTCCTTCCTGGCCGCCACCGTGTCCATCTACCTGATGAGCCTCGACCTGGGCACCGGCCTGCTGATGCTCTGCGTCGCCGTCGCGGGGCTGGGCAGCGTGGGCACCCAGATCCTGGTCAACGGCTACGTGGCGGTCTTCTACCCGGCCTCGGGCAGGGGCTCCGCCCTCGGCTGGACGCTCGGCGTGGGCAGGGCCGGCGCGATCGCCGGCCCGCTCCTGGGCGGCTGGCTGCTGGGCTCCGGACTCGGGTTCGAATGGAACTTCTACGGGTTCGTCCTGCCCGCCCTGCTGGGCGCGCTGTTCGTCGCCGCGGTCCCGCGCCTCAGCCGCCACCGGAGGCGGACGCCGGCCGTCGAGGAGACGCCGGTGGAGAGTGGCGTGCTCGGCGGCATCCCGCTCCAGAGAGAGGCGCACGACCACCAGAACGTCATGAGGTGACGGGCCGGACGCCCACCCGCCGTCAGCCGCCGGCGCCGGGGCCCGCGGGAGAACCGGCGGCCTCTCTCGGCCCGCCGGAAAGGATCATCCGGCGGGCCACCCCGGCCATCCAGACGAACGTGAAGGCGATCACCGTCGGGTTCTTGGCGGAGACGAGGATCGACGTCACCGACTCCTGCCGCCACGGACCGCCGGTCGAACGCGCCTCTCGTACTTTGGGCCGATCCGAAGTGGTACCTGCTCTCGTACCATGAGGAGGTGCTCCCCCTTGTTCGCTCCGTGTGGGACGAGCCCCGCCCCCCCGACCCGCCGCCGCGGGTGTGGCGGGACTGGGTGCTCGTAGGGGTGCTCGTGCCGATCGCGCTGCTCGAAGGGGTGCTGCGGCCGGACCTTCCGTGGCGGGCCGTCGCGGTGGCGGTCACCGTCGGGCTGATCCCCACGTTGTTGTGGCGCCGGACCAGGCCGCTGCCGGTGATCATGATCGTCTTCGGCGTCACGAGCCTGGCCCCGCTGCTGACGGGCGGCGACTCCGCGGAGACGTACACGATGGCCTACCTGCTGCTCGTGGTGTACTCGCTGTTCCGGTGGGGGTCCGGGCGCGAGGCGGTGATCGGGCTGGCGATCATGCTCGTCGCGGTCTACCTCTCGATCGTCTTCGACCGCCCCACCCCCGCCGACGTGGTCGCCACGTTCGCCGTCATGTTCTCCGCCGTCGCCCTGGGCGGAGCGCTCCGGTACCGGGCGCGGGCGAGGATGCGCGAGCTCGACCAGGTCAAGATGCTCGAACGCGAGCAGCTGGCGCGCGACCTGCACGACATCGTCGCCCACCACGTCTCGGCGATGGCGATCCGCGCCCAGGCCGGCATCGCCACCTCGGCGTCGCGACCGAACGCCGCGACCGAGGCGCTTCACGTGATCGAGGCCGAGGCGTCGCGCGCCCTCGCCGAGATGCGCGCCATGGTCCGCGTCCTGCGCCGGACCCAACCCGCGGAGCTGGCACCCGGCCGGCGTGTCACCGACCTCCGGCAGCTCGCGGGCCGGGGCGCGTCCGGCCCGTCCGTCGACGTGGAGATCCCGGACGACCTCGGCGACCTCCCCCCTTCGGTCGAGGCCGCGATCTACCGCCTCGCCCAGGAGTCGGTCACCAACGCCCGGCGGCACGCCCGCCACGCCACCCGCGTCGAGGTCCGCGTCACCGCCGACGACACGTCGGTGCGCCTGCGCGTGTGCGACGACGGCGACACCGGTTCCGTACGCCCGCCCGCGCCGCCGGGATACGGGCTCATCGGCATGATCGAACGCGCCGAGCTGCTCGGCGGCACCTGCGAGGCCGGCCCGAACCCCGAGCGGGGCTGGACCGTCACCGCCGTACTGCCCCGGGCCGGAGCGACGGCGTGAGCATCCGGGTGCTCGTCGCCGACGACCAGGAGATCGTCCGTACCGGGCTCGCGATGATCCTTGACGCCCAGCCGGACATCGAGGTCGTCGGCGAGGCCGCCGACGGGCGGCGAGCCGTCGAGCTCGCGCGGCGCCTGCGCCCCGACGTGTGCCTGTTCGACATCCGCATGCCCGGCCTCGACGGCATCCAGGCCACCCGCCTCCTCGCCGGGCCGGACGTCGACGACCCCCTCGCCGTCGTCGTCATCACCACGTTCGACCTCGACGAATACGTCTACGCCGCGCTGAGGGCCGGCGCCAGGGGTTTCCTGCTCAAGGACGCCGGCACCGTCATGCTCTCCCAGGCCGTCCACGCCGCCGCCGTCGGTGACGCGCTCATCGCCCCGAGCGTCACCGCGCGGCTGCTCGGCGCCTTCGCCGACACCGGGCCCACCTCACCCTCGCTGCACCCCGTCGAGGCGCTCACGGACCGGGAGGAGCAGATCCTCGTCACCGTGGCACGAGGGCGGACCAACGTCGAGATCGCCGACGAGTTCCACATCTCCCTCAGCACCGTCAAGTCCCACATCGCGAGCCTGATGGCCAAGCTCGGTGCCCGCAACCGCGTCGAGATCGCGATGTGGGCCTACGAGACCAGGCGCCTTCGGGGCTGATCCGGGCGGCGGGGGGAACGGCTCGGACGGTGGCGCTCCATCGGCGGAACGGCCCGCCCGGAGCCCGCCGATCGTCCATCGATCGGGCGTACTTTCGGCTGATGAGTCCCTCGCGGGGGTCTTCTACCGTGATTCTCATGGCCCGGGACATCCTCGGCGCCACCTGGTCGGCGACGCCTCCGATCCCCCGGCACCGGTCCGTGGGCATGGCGCCCCGGCAGACCCGTACCCACCCGCGATGGATGAGGAGAATGCGTTGAAAGCGTTCGTCCTGCGCTCGTACGGCTCCCCCGACGTCCTCGATCTGACGGAGATCGACACCCCCGTTCCCGGCGACGGCGAGGTGCTCGTCCGGGTACGCGCCACCTCCGTCAACCCCTACGACTGGCACAACATGAGAGGCGAGCCGTACGTCGCGCGCCTGATGCCCGGCGCCCTGGGGTTTCGCGCCCCGAAGCTCGGCATCCTGGGCGCCGACATGGCCGGGCAGGTCGAGGCGGTCGGCGCGAACGTGACGGCGTTCCGCCCCGGCGACGAGGTGTTCGCGCTGCTCGAGGAGGGCGGCTTCGCCGAGTACGTGTGCGTCCGGGAGGACAAGCTGGCGCCGAAACCGGAGAACCTCTCGTACGAGCAGGCGGCGGCGGTACCGATGGCGGCGTGCACCGCCCTGCTGGGCCTGCGCGACGACGGACGGATCCAGCCGGGGCAGCGGGTCCTCGTCAACGGCGCCTCGGGAGGGGTGGGGACGTTCGCCGTGCAGATCGCCCGCGCGTTCGGCGCGGAGGTCACCGGCGTCTGCGGCACGGGGAACGTGGGCATGGTCCGGTCGATCGGCGCCGACAAGGTCATCGACTACACCAAGGAGGACTTCACCCGGGCCGAGCGGCGCTACGACCTCCTGCTGGACGTCGCGGGGGGCCGCCCGGTGTCGGCCTGCCGCCGGACGCTGACTCCCAAAGGGGCCTACGTCATCATCGGCGGACCGGGTGGCCGATGGCTGCGACCCGTCGGTCACATGTTCTCGGCCCTCGCGACCGCGCCGTTCGTGTCCCAGCGGACGGCCAGGACGGACGTGGTCCATTGCCCGGAGAACAAGAGGAACCTGGTGACGCTGACCGGGCTCATCGAGGCCGGGAAGGTCACCCCGGTCATCGATCGGGTCTACCCGTTCGAGGAGATCCGGGCGGCCGTCGAATACCAGGAGAAGGGGCACGTGCCGGGAAAGGTCGTCATCAAACTCTGAGACGACGGACCCGCCGCGCGTACGACGACCATCTTGAGGCGCGGCCCGCAGGCGGCCCGCCTCCGCGGTTCGCGGGGTGGCGGCCCACCCGGCGGAGCTCGCCGTCGCCGGCGCATCCGGCACCCCGAAGTATGCTGGGCGCCCGTGCGGGACCGAGCGCGGACGATCAACGATCATGGATACGACCGTCGTCACCTGCGGGATCACGGTCGCGAGCGGCATCGGCCGGACCGTGGAGACGGCCGGAGCAAGAGGTGGACCGGCATGACGCCCAGCGGGATCTCGGACCCGGAACTCACCCTCGGCGCCCAGTCCGGGGACGTCGCGGCGCTGGGGCTGCTGCTGGAGCGCCACCAGGCGGGCATGCGCGCGGTGGCGCTGAGCCTGCTGGGGCACGGGCCGGACGCGGACGACGCCGTACAGGACGCGGCGCTGGTCGCGCTCCGGCGGATCGGCGACGTCCGGGACCCCGCCGCGGTGGGGCCGTGGCTGCGGATGATCGTCCGCAACGCGTGCCGGACGCGTCTCCGGGCCGCCCATGACACCCGGTTCCTCGACGAGCTCGTGCTGCCTTCCCCGGACGCGACCCCCGAGCAGGCACTGGAGCGGCACGCGCTGCGCGACTGGGTCTGGCGGGCGATCGAGGAGCTGCCCCCGCCCGTCCGGACGGCCGTCATGCTGCGGCACTTCAGCAGTCGCGTCACGTCCTACCAGGAGATAGCGGCGGCCTGCGCGGTACCGGTGGGCACGGTTCGCAGCCGGCTCAGCCAGGGGAGGGCCAAGCTGGCCGAGGCCCTGCGGGCGACCGCGGACTCGGCGCACGGCGACGCCGCCGAGCTGGCCGCGGCGAGCCGGCGGGAGGCCCTGGAGACCCTGGAGGCGGCCGCGCGGGGAAGGTTCGCCGAGGTCCTGGCCGAACGGTGGTCGCCGGAGGTCGCGCTGCTCGTCGGGGAGCGCCCGACGATCGGGCGCGAATTCCTGCTCAGGGGAATGGAGGGCGATCTGGAGGCCGGGGTCCGCCAGCACCTCGCCCACGTGGTCGCCAGCCGTGACATCACCATCTGGGAGATGGACATCGCCAATCCGGTGGAGAACCCGGAACACTGCCCGCCAGCCGTGACCTGGCTCATGTCCCTCGACAAGGGGCGTGTCCACCAGCTGCGGCTCTATCATCCGCGGCCCTCCGGACCAGCCCTTCACGATCCGCGGCCCTCCGGAACGGCCTGAGCACGGAACGGCGGCTCCGCCCGCGGCCGCGACTGTGACCACGATCACAGGGGCCGGATCGAACTTACCCGCCGCCCCCGCGTCCTGCCGGTGTCAGTGACGACACCACAAGACCGGAGATCCCATGAACGCCCTCGGCACGAACCCGCTGTCGCCCGGCACCCACACCGTCGACCTGAACGGCATCGTCCAGCGCTACCACGTCCACGGCACCGGACCGGTGTGCCTGGCACACTCCGGTGGCCCCGGAGTGCTCTGGGAGTACATGAGGATGCCGGCGGTGGAACGGCACCTGACCATGGTGTACGTGGAGCCGATCGGCACGGGCGGATCGGGCCGCCTCGAGACGCACCCCCACGGTTACACGCGAGACCGCTACGCGGAGGCCCTCGACGACCTGATCGACCACCTCGCGCTTCCGAAGGTGTACCTCCTCGGCCACTCGCACGGCGGTTTCGTGGTGCAGCACTACGCCCTGCGCCACGCCGGCCGGCTCGCCGGGATCGTCCTGTACGACAGCGCACCGGTCACCGGGGCCGAGCACTTCGCCGAGGCCATGCGCAACCTGGAGGAGTTCACCCGGAGGAACGCGGGCAACCCCGAGCTCCAGAAGGTCCTCGACGCCTTCCGGTCGATCCCCGCCATCTCGAACGACGAGGAGTTCACCGCCACGATCCGCGGGCTGATCCCGGCCTACTTCGCCGACTACTGGGGACGCGCGGAGGAGTTCGCGCCCCTGCGGGCCACGGTGAGCGGATCACACATCTCGGGCCTCGACGAGCACCTGGCCCCCGACGTCATCGACGACCGGGAGCTGCTGGGGGCGATCACCACGCCGGCCCTGGTGATCGTCGGCCGGTACGACGTCATCTGCGGGGTGCGCTGGGCACACGAACTCGACAAGCTGATCCCCGGCTCCGAACTGCTCATCCTGGAGAACAGCGGCCACTTCGGCCACCTCGAGGAGCCCGAGGAGTTCGCCCGGGCGATCGCCGCCTTCGCCGCGTCCACCGCGTCCACCGCGGCATGACAGGCCCGCGGGCCTGTCACGCCGCGAGCGTGCCCGGCCACCGTGCCCCGCATCCGTGGCCCGGCACGGGCATCCCCTACTCGGCCGAGGGCGCCACCGGCTCGGAGTCGGTCCAGCCGGCCTCCAGCACCACCTCGGTGCCGTTGTTCCTGCCCGGCACGCCGGCGTTCAGGAAGGCCAGCACCATCGAGGTCTCCGGATCGATGATCAGCCTGTTCGGGGTGGACCGGTCGTACAGGCCGGGGAACGCGATCGCGACGCCCGGCCTGCCTCGCGGGTCCCTGGTGTGGCCCTCCACCCGCACGAAGGGCAGCGCCGCCAGCGCCCGGTACGCGGCGCCCCGCACCTCCGGAGAGGCGGGCAGCTCGTACAGCAGTGACGCCAACGCCATCGGCAGGTAGTCGTCCGCGGAGCGCTCGGCCCCGGCACGGATGGCCTCCAGCGTCCGGTTCCTCAGAGCCTCGGGGTCGGCGGGCAGCGCTCCGATCTCTTCCAGAGTCAGCTGCTCGCCGCCGAACCGGAACCTCAGCTTGTCCTTGTACGAGCCCAGGTGCCCTTCGCCTGGCGAGGTGGAGAAGGCGCCGTACTCCATCTTCCCCTCGCCCGGCGAGGTGGAGGAGTCACCGCGCTCCGCCTTCCATTCGGTCGGCGAGCCGTCGCGGCGCCACGCCTCCAGGTCGAGGGGGCGCGTGGCCAGCTTCCTGTAGCCGGTCCAGGCCCGGCCCTCCGCAGAGATCCAGTTCTCGGTGATGGTGGAACTCTCCAGCTGGTAGGTGTCGCCCTCCTTGCCGTACGGCCTGGCCCACCGGGTCGTGTTCAGCCGCTTGACGTGCCAGTAAGCGCCCTCGGGAGCGGTCTCGGCCTTGGCCGCGGCGGCCAGCAGGATCGAGGGGCCGGACAAGTCTGGCGGTCGTTCGACCGGCGTGGCTGTCATCGAGAGCCTCTCGGGAGCGAATGTCGGTCATGGGGTATCACCCGATGGGCCGATCCGCTTTCCCGATCGCCGGTAGGGGCAGAGCGCACTGGACGCCTTCGCGCAGGCGGTGCCGGTGTTGCGGTGGTTCCTGGACGGTGAACGCGTCGCCGGGCTCCCCGCCGCGGCCCTCGTCCTGCTCCGCCCGGAACATCGCCGCACCATCTGACGACGATCACAAAAGGCGACGACTGCTCGCCGGACACGACGGCGTCCATCGGGCGAGAGATCGTGGCCGCGCCCCGGGCGACCGGCCTTCCGGTGGAGTGGAACGGCGATCCCCGGCAGGCCGTCACCGTCGTCCCCCTCGACTGGCGCGAACGCCTCATCGGCTGAGCACGAACCCGACCGCACCCCGTGCCACCGGTGGTGACGGTGGACCGGTTCGGGCGCCTCCCGGCGCGTCCGCCGGGAGGACACGCCCCTCACGAGACCTTGCCCCTGGCGCGGAAGGCCGCCGTCTTGACGCGGTTCTGGCAGGTGGTGCCGCAGAACCGGCGGGTGCCGTTGCGGGAGACGTCCACGTAGACCCGGTCGCAGTGCGGCGCCGTGCACACGCCGAGACGGTCGTGATACTCGCTCCCCAGCACGATCGCGAGACCGGTGGCACAGCTCGCCGCCCAGTCGCCCGCCATGGTGCCACCCGGGCCGTGGAAGTGCAGGTGCCACGGCTCCCCGTCGTGGCGTTCGAGCATCGGCCGGGCCCGGGTCTCCTCAAGGAGATCGTTGACCCGCAGGGCGGCGGCGTCGACGTCTCCCCTCGTGACGGCGTCGAAGACCACGCGCAGCCGCGCCGCGATCTCGACGAGCTCACCGGCCTCCGTCTCGGTGACCTCCCGGTGGTCCGGGTGGCCGGTGCGCAGGCCCTCCGTGGCGGCGGCGACGAGATCTCGTGGCGGCGGGAAGTCGCGGCCTCGCCTCTCTCCCGGGGTCAGCTCGTTGACCAACCCCACCGCCACCCGAACGATCGCATCAGCGTGACTGTTGAAGTCCACTTGACCAGTTACATCCTCGCGTTCTAGCTTGTAACTGCCATAAGGCTATACGACAGTTACAAGGAGACTATGGTGCTCACCCACGATGCCGCACTCGAGTGGATCGCACGCTGGGACCGTCAGCAGGAGGGCTACCTGCCCGACCGCGAGGAGCGCTTCACCGCGCTGATCGACGCCGTCGAGGCGACGGGCCGCCCCGACCCGCTGGTCATCGACCTCGGCTGCGGACCGGGTTCGCTGTCCGCCCGCCTCCTGGAACGGCTGCCCAGGGCGACAGTGATCTCGGTCGACGCGGACCCCCTGCTGCTCGGCCTCGGCCGGGCCGCCTACCCGCACCTCACCTTCGTCTCCCTCGATCTGCGCACCCCCGGATGGACCGAGTCCCTGGGCCTGGACGGACCGGCCGACGTCGCGGTGAGCACCACCGCGCTGCACTGGATCTCCGGACCGGACCTCCGGAAGATGTACGCCGAGCTGGCGACCGTGCTGCGTCCGGGTGGCCTCCTGCTCAACGGCGACCACATGGAGACCGACGACGCCACTCCGGCCATCGCCCAAATCGAACGCACCGTGCACGACCGGGAGACCCGGCGCACGTTCGCCGGCGGCCACCCCGAGGACTGGCGCCAGTGGTGGGAGGCGGTCGCCGCGGATCCCGCCTTCGCCGAGCTCCGCACCGCACGCACCACCGCGGGCGCCGACCATCACGGCTCGGAGTCCTCCCTGCTCTCCGAACACGTCGACGCCCTCCGCGATGCCGGATTCGCCGAGGTCGGCACCCTCTGGCAGCGGGGCAACAACCGTCTTCTCTGCGCTGTCCGCGCCTGATCCGGCCACCGGCACCCCCGCGGCCCGCGGCCCGCCGCCACTGCCCATGGACGAGACCTTCCCGTACCATCCCTGCATGTCCCCTCGCATAGCGGTCATCGTGCTGGCAACCGTGCTCGCCACCGGAGCCGCGCTTCCTCCCCGTTCCGTCCGCGGGGACGTCAACGGGGACGGCGGGGCCGACCTGGTGGTGGGCGGCGCCGGTCCGCTCACGATCCAGCCGCTGAAGGGCAGAGCGGCGGTCCGGGGCCAGCGCGCGACCGCGCTGTCGACGGGCGACTTCGACGGTGACGGCCTCGCGGACGTGGCGGTCGGCGCCGGCGGCACGGTCACCGTCCTGTACGGCCGGCGCGCGGACGGCTATGTCGGCCGGACCGGCCGATTCACCCCCGGCCAGGGCGGCGTCCCCCGGCTCGGCACCGGCCACGGCTTCGGCAACGCGCTGACCACCTCCGACCTCAACCGGGACGGCTACACCGACCTCGCCGTAGGGGCGCCGGAGACCACGCTGGACGGCGCGGCGACGCACGGCGGCGCCGCCGTCGTCCTGTACGGCTCCCGCCGCGGTCTCACCTCCTCCGGGGCACTGCGCCTCAGCGAGAACACGCCGGGAGTGGTCGGCTTCAGCCAGCACAGCCGCCTCTTCGGCGCCGCGCTGGCGGCCGGAGACGTGACCGGAGACGGATACGACGACCTGGTGGTCACCGCGCCGTCCGGACGGCCGGGATACGACATCGGCGGGGCCGTCCACGTGTTCAAGGGGTCGGCCAAAGGCGTGACGACCGCCGGAGACACCATGGTGACCAGCGGAAACGTGGACGGCCGCGTCATGGACGCGCAGGCGTGCGCGGGTGGTCCCGACGGTGCCGACAACAGGGCGAACACCGCCAGGTGCACGCGCGAGCCGTTCGGCTGGTCGGTCCGGGTCGGCCGTTTCCACGGCGGCAAGCACGCCGACGTGATCGTCGGAATCGGCACCGGCAGGCTTCTCGTCCTGCGAGGCGGTCCCGCGGGCGTCGACAGGCGCCGGCTGAAGACGCTGGCCCTGCCCGGCATCACCGGGACGAGCGACCCGGCCAACGACCACGCCGGCTCGCTCGCCGCCGGCGACGTCGACAAGGACGGCTACACCGACCTCGTCGCGGGAGCTCGCGGCCGGGGCGAGGTCGCCGTCCTGTACGGCTCCGCCACCGGGCCGCGCCGGCCGGACTGGGTCGGGAAGGGCGGGGCCAACGTGGCGCTGCTCGACGTGGACGGCGACACCGTCCCGGAACTCGCCACCACCGACGGAGGCTCCACCCGAATCCTCTGGATCAAGAACGGCCGGGTCGCCAGGACCACCGTTCTTCCCCTGGAAGGCCGGCTGATCGCGCGCTGACCGGAGCCTGCGCCGGAGCCTGCGCCCGAGCCGCGTCACCTGGTCACCCGGCACGCAGGCATCGCCCGCCCAGCACGCCGAACCACAGCATGATCGGCAGGTGAAGGGCGTACCCGAGCTGCTCCATCGCGACCGACGGTCCCTGCACGCCGGCCGTCCACGGAAGCGCGACCGCGACCAGCCCCGGGAGCGCGACGAGCACACCGGCCCGGCGAAGCCCCGCGGGCATCGGGACACCGATCGCGGTGGCGACGGTGGCCGCGACCCACAACAGCCCGGCCAGGTTGACCATCCACTTGGCGGTGAGAAGTACCGCCGCGGCCACAGCGGCGGCCTCGGGAACGGCGGTCAGCCGGGTCACGGCGAGATTGCCGGCGTCGTGAAGCATGCCCGCCAGCCCGGCGGCCGCCAGCAGCCCGCCGGCGAGCACCACCAGATGCGGTCCGGGCGCCTCGGACGAGCCGGCGGCCATCACCAGCCCCGCGGCGGTCAGCGCCAGCCAGCCCAGCACGTCGAGGGCGAGCTCGGCCAGGTGCGGCCCGACGTGCTCGCCCACCGCGGCCAGCGCGGCGGCGGGATCGGACGGATTCAGGGTAAGCCCCGATGGCACCACGACGGCCGCACCGGCGACCATGGCGATGAGCGAGCACAGCAGCAGTACACCGGTGAGCCGGTTTCCAGGGGTCGAGTCGGTCATGGACGGTGACGCTAGAACCCTGACGCAGGGACAAGGTCAACACGAGAGGTCGAGATGTGGCGGATCGGACAACTGGCGCGCATGACCGGCGTCTCGGAACGCACCCTGCGCCACTACCACCGCATCGGGCTGCTCATGCCCGCCGCGACAGACCGCGCCACCGGCTACCGGCGGTACGGCGTGGCCGAGCTGTCCCGGCTCGAACACATCCGCGCGCTACGACGTCTCGGCCTGTCGCTGCGTCAGATCCCCGACCTGCTGGACGCGCCCGAGGCACAGGTGCGGCAGGCCGTGGCCGAGGTCCTGGCGGGCATCCGGCGTGACATCACCGCCCTGGCCACGACCGCGGCTCACGCGGAGGACCATCTCGCGACGCCGATGTCGATCCTGCCGCAACAGGCCACGGTGGGCCCGCGCCACCTGCGCGTACGCCACCTGCGCCTCGATCACCCGGCCGAGCTGGCCACCGTCTGCCCGGCACCGCCCGTGACCCTGCTGACCTGGCTGCTCCGGCCCCCGACCGGCGGATTCGCCGCGGCGGTGACCACGGACCGGGGCGGGGAGCGGCTCGTCCTGCCCGCCCGTGCCGTCGTCCGCGCCGTCGTCCCGCCCGCCGGTGTGATCCAGGCCGGACAGGACCTGTTCGGCTGGCTGGACCGTCACCGCCTGGACATCGCCGGTCCCAACGTGGAAGAGCACCTCACGGACGACGACGGTGCGCGGGTCACCGTCCTGGAGATCTCCGTACGCCCGCGCCCGCGCGACCCCGCCGGTTGACGGGGACCGTCGCGTCAGCGTCGATCGTCGGCGAAGGCCGCACGCGGATCGAGGAGCCGGCCTCGCGCGTACTCCTCGTCGAAGGCGTCCGGGCCGAGCGCCTCGACGGCGGCGGCGCGTACCTTGGCGAGGTCGGCCGCGTCGTCAGGATCCGGTACCTGGCCGAGCGACGCGAACGCGCTGTCCGCGACTCCGGCCAGCCGCGCCGCCCGCGCGTGATCACCCTCGGCCGAGGCGTACGCGGCGCCCGCCACGCAGACGTACGGCACGAAGTCGGCCCAGCCGTTGCGGAACACCCGCTCACGGCCCTCGGCGAACAGCTTCCTCGCCGCGTCGAGATTGCCCAGGCCCAGCTCGCAGAACGCGAGGTTGTGATATTCGGAGTTGACCGTCTCAGGCCGGCCGAGCGCCTCGTTGAGGGCGATGCTCTCCCGGTACAGATCCCGAGCCCGGAGCAGGTCTCCGGACATGCGCGCCACGGCGGCCAGCACGTGCCTCGGCCGTTCCTCAAGGCCGCGGTCACCCGAGCGCAGCGCGACCGCGAGCGCCTCCCGGGCCCGGGCCTCTCCGCCCGGCAGGTCACCGCCGCGGATGGCGACCCGGGCCAGGCTGTACCGGGCCTCCACCTCGCCCGCCGCGTCACCGGCCGCCTGGGCCCGCTCGATCTCGGCCTCGCTCATGCGCACCACGGCGTCGCTCTCACCGCGCCGGAAGGCCGCGCGCACGTTCTCACTGAAGTTCATGAATCCTCTTCCCCGATCGGGCTGTCTCGTCCGTCACCGTGCTTCGAACACGGTCCACTTCTCCACGGGGCGGAAACCCATCGACTCGTAGAGCGGCCTGCCCATCGCACTGGTGTGCAGGTAGGCCGCGTCCGCTCCGGCCGCGACGCCGTCCAGCAGCACGGTCTCGGTGATCGCCCGGCCCAGGCCGCGGCTCCGTGCGGCCGGAACGACGGCGATGTTGAACACGCCGACCACACCGGGGCTCCGGATCCCGAGCCCGGTGCCGGTGGGCCGTCCCGACTCCTCGGCCAGATAGCCGGTGATGGGGTCGGCGTCGAGCACGCCACCGCCCATCAACGAGCCGAAGACGCCCTCGGGAGCTTCGAAGCCCTGGGTGAGAGCGTCGGTGTAGAGATCGCTCTCGGCCGCGCCGACCTGGCGTACCGGCTTTCGCTCCGCCGCGCCGGTCCGGAACACCATGTCGCCCGCGGCGCAGGCCAGCAGCCACAGATCACTGCGTTCGACCAGCCCGTGCCCGGCCGCGAGGCCGGCGATCTCGTCGCCCGCCTCGCCCCGAACCATGATCGACCATGGCGCGCCCTGCCTGCCGACCTCGGCCGCCATCTCGTCGAGCGACTCGCGATCCGGTTCCGGTGCCGTGTCGTAGGCCGCGTTCAACGTCGCGACGCCCGCGTGGGTCACCGCCGCGCGGGCGGTGCCCCGCTCGGCGTACCAGCCCCTCGGCGTCACCTCGCAGAGGAACTCGATGGCGTCGAAGTACGCCGCCGCCATCCGATCGGCGGTGGTGTCCATGGCTGTCTCCCTCGTGTTCTCCATGGTCAGCGGCGAGCCGCGGGACTCGTCGCTCGGTAGAAGAACGGTACCGGCCGCTGCTCAAGCGGCCTGCAGGCGCATCCGGTCAAGGACGGGCTCGGCGACCTCGCGCTCATTCCCGGCAAGGTCGACGTCAAGCGCCTCATCGACCCGAGCTTCTCGGACGTCCTGAAGTGAGGTTCGGGCCACGGCGGCCGATCACGCCGATCGTGCTCGTCACCGGGCGAGAGGCCGCCGCGCGGGCCGGCGCCCTCCCGCCCGGCAAGCGCCGCATCAGGAGATCGAGGTCGATCTCGGCCACCCCCCACGCCGCCGGCCTACCCGGCTTCAGCGACCTCCGCCGCTCCCCCGGTGACGGGCGTCAGGCCATCACCGACTCCCCGCCGGGATAGGTGAAGGACGACCGGGGCGAGTAGAAGCCCCACACGACCTGCAGCGGCTCGGCGGGGCGGAGAGCGTAGACGGAGTGGCTCGGCTCCAGGAACTCCAGTGACACGACCTCGAACGGGTCGACCGGTTCCGCCACGAACGGATAGATCCCGCTGAGCCTCTGCCCGCCGGCCTCCGTGATGTAGCGCAACTGGCCACGGTTGACCGCCGTACCGGTGTCGCCGACCCGCGCGGTCGCGCGGATCACCGGCACGCCGTCCGACTCGGTCGTCGCGACCAGCTTCCCGTCCCCGACCTCGATCGTGGTACGGCCCGCGGTCGCGGGCACACCTCGGGCGGCCGCGTACTCGCGCACCACCGCGCTGGAGTTGAAGTAGTGCGTCCACCAGCGGCCGGGGGTCACACCGTCGGGAGCGTAGGCGTCCTCCAGGTCCGGCCCGATGTAGGTGAGCGAGTACGCGCCGAAGCCCGAAGTCTGCTCGGGCCGGTCGACGACGTACTGGTTCATGAAGACCTGACGGTTGGCCATGGGCTTCAGACCGTCGGGCACCAGGGCCGCGACGGCTTCCGGATCGGCCGGCACCCAGCCGAAGTAGATCATCCGACTGTTGACGACAAGCTGGGGAGCCACGAGTTCGGGCACGGCTTCTCCCTTGTATCGGCGGTATCTATCCGGAACATATGTCACGTTCCAACGAAGGACAATGACCTTGGTTTCCCGGAAACCCAGGGGGTCGCACACTCGATACCGGCACCAACGGCCACACCCGCGTCGGCGGAGGGCTCCAACGAGAACGCCTCCCCCGGCCCGCACCCGGTCAGCACCGCGCGCCACGTCACCCTGCGGCACATGCCCCGCTCACTGTGCAGCGAGGCGAGAGGCCCGACGGCCGCGTTCAGGACGAGGAGTCCCACCACCCGCCGGCTTCTCGTGCGTCATCCGCTACGACTTCATGCGCCCCGCACCCACCGTGGAGGTACGGCCCGCGGAGGTGCGACTCCGACCGATCGGCCGCCTGCGGATGGCCCATTCGGCCACGGCGAGGTTGATCACCCAGCCGGCGGCCACGAGCAGTGCCCTGGGGAACTCTCCGGGCGTCCCGAAGATCAGGAACCAGGGCAGGTGGGTCAGCGCCTGCGTGCCCGCGCCCAGGCCGATCGCGTAACCGCGAATCATCCAGGCGCGGTGCCGGGCGACATCCCGCCGCCGGATCGCGGCGAAGGCGAGAACGATGGACAGGAGCATGGCCGAGCCGAACACGAGCCGGAACGCGGCGAGGAGATCACCGTCGCCGGCAGGCCGGGGATAGAACAGCGTCATCCACAGACCGGAAAGCGCCGCGACGACGCCGCAGAGGACCAGGACCCGCCCGGCGGCGCGGTGCCAGCCCGGCCTCCGGCGGCGGAAACGGGGGGCGAACTGGAAAGCCCCCAGGATGGTGTACACGCTGACACTGAGGATGTGCAGCACCACGGGCAGGGGGGCCGCGAAGAACCGTGCGTTTCCCGGCGTGATCTCCGCGCCGGCCGTCAGCTCGGTCAGGCGGGCGGCTCCGGCGATCATTGGAACGGCGCCGAGCAGGATCAGCGCGGCGGGCAGGAGCCAACCCGGCCTGCCGGAGGAGACCGTGGCGATTTCGTGGCCACGGACGGCGAGAACCCCCGCCGCTTTCCGGTCATCCGCCGACCTGCCGCTTCGCGGCAACCGGGGGGACGGGAAGTGTCCCGTCGAGCGTTCATCGGTCATGACCCGATCGTGACGGCCGAGACACCGGCGGCTCATCGGGAGAACGGTCTGACCTGAACCGGCCGATCGTCCACCGCCGAGGTGTACTTTCGGCCCACGTCCCGTGAGGTCGTCATTCCCGCCGGGCATCGGCAGCACCGGGTTCCGCCGGCTGTGGGCACGGCACGACGTCAGGGAAGGCGTCCACGGCGCCAAGACCTTCCAGCACCCGCGCGTCGGCGACATCGCCGTCGAATGGGACGCCTATCCGCTGCAGCCACACGGCCTGGACCCTGTAGTGACACTCGTCGCCGAAAACGACTCTGGCCCAAGATCGCTACCGGATGCGCCGGGCGATCAAGGGCCAGGATCTAACCGAACCCGCAGGCTTACGCCTCGCCGGAGGTCAGGCCGACCGGGCAGCTGACCCCGGTCCCCCCGATCCCGCAGTAGCCGCCCGGGTTCTTGAAAAGATACTGCTGGTGATACTCCTCGGCGAAGAAGTAGTCCCCCGCCGGGGCGATCTCGGTGGTGATGGGGTCGTAGCCCGACTCGGTGAGCACCTTCTGGTAGGCGTCACGCGAGGTGAGGGCCGACTTCTCCTGCTCGGGCGAGTGGAAGTAGATCGCCGAGCGGTACTGCGTGCCGACGTCGTTGCCCTGGCGCATGCCCTGGGTGGGGTTGTGGGCCTCCCAGAAGACGCGCAGCAGCTCCTCGTACGACACCTTGGCAGGGTCGAAGACGACGCGGACGAGCTCGGTGTGACCGGTCTGGCCGGTGCAGACCTCCTCGTAGGTCGGGTTCTGGGTGTAGCCACCCGCGTAGCCGACCGAGGTGGTGATCACTCCCGGGGTCTGCCAGAAGATGCGCTCGGCGCCCCAGAAACAGCCGAGGCCGAAGTCGGCGATCTCGCTTCCCTCGGGGTACGGCGGAGCGAGCGGGGCGTCGAGGACCGCGTGGCGGCCGGGTGCCGTGATCGGCGTGGGGCGGCCCGGGAGCGCGTTCTCCGGGGACACCATCGTCGTCTTGTCCTTGCCGAACAACCAGCCCATTGTGAACCTCCTCCTGACACGTTCTCACCAGGAGGCAACCGCGCGCGACCTTCCCGTGTTCCCGTAAGTCACGCTTAACAGAGCGGAAAGCACTACTAAATTGTATTAAACCTAGTAAGGAGCGAAGATAGGCGTCATGCCTGAAACGCGCCGTGGAGTCCTGTACGGCATCGCCGCCTACAGCATGTGGGGCCTGTTCCCGCTGTACTGGCCGCTCCTGAAGCCCTCGGCCGCCCTGGAGATCCTGGCGCACCGCATCGCGTGGTCCCTGGTCGCCGTCGTCGCCATCCTGGCGGTACGGCGCCACTGGTCCTGGTTCCGCGAGCTCCTGCGCACCCCGCGCAAGCTCGGCCTCCTCGTCCTGGCAGCGGTGATCATCACGGTCAACTGGGGCCTCTACATCTACGCCGTCAACAGCGGGCACGTGGTCGAGAGCGCGCTCGGTTACTTCATCAACCCGCTGGTCAGCGTGCTCTTCGGGGTGTTCCTGCTGAAGGAGCGGCTGCGACGGTGGCAGTGGGTCGCGGTGGGGCTGGGCACGGCGGCGGTGGTCATCCTGACCGTCGACTACGGGCGTCCGCCGTGGATCGCGCTGGTGCTGGCCGCCAGCTTCGGCACGTACGGGCTGGTCAAGAAGATCGCCGGGGTGGGCGCCGCGGAGAGCATGACGGTCGAGACGCTGGTGCTGCTGCTGCCCGCGCTGGGCTACCTGGTCTACCTGGGGCAGCAGGGGACGAGCACGTTCGGCAACGCGGGGGCGGGCCACGCGCTCCTGCTGGCCGGGGCGGGTGTGGTCACCGCCGTCCCGCTGCTCTGCTTCACCGCCTCCGCGATCCGGATACCGCTCACCACGATCGGCCTGCTGCAGTACATCGCCCCGATACTGCAGTTCCTGTGCGGTGTGTTCGTCATAGGGGAGGTCATGCCGCCCAGTCGCTGGCTGGGGTTCGGCGTCATCTGGCTGGCGTTGTCGGTCTTCACCTGGGACAGCCTCCGGACGGCCGCCCAGGCCCGCCGGACGGCTCCCGACTCCGTTCCCGTACAAGAACCCGCGTAAGACCCCATAGCGCCACGTGGTGGCGCCAGGGGCCGTGGAGGGCCGGGCCGAGGCGACCGGGCCGGTCAGGAGCCGCGGACGGCGAGGACCAGCGGGGTGAGGTCCGGGTCGACGCCGGCCTGCTCCAGGGCCGCGGCCAGGGAGCGCTCGTAGGTGGGCGTGGCCGCGGCCAGCCGGGCCCGTCCCTCGTCGGTGATCACCGAGTAGACGCCGCGGCGGTCGTCCGAGCAGAGGTCGCGCCGGGTCATCCCGGCCTCCTCGAGGCGGGCGACGAGGCGGGTCACCGAGCTCTGGTTGAGCCCCACGGCCTCGGCGAGTTCCTGCATGCGCATGCAGCCGGCGGGGGCGGTGGCGAGCCGCCCCAGCGCGCGGTACTCCGACAGCCCGAGGCCGTGTCCGCGCTGGAGGGCCTTGGTCAACTCCGCCTCCACGCGCGCGTGCAAGAGGGCGAAACGATCCCACGACATGGTGATTCCTCCTGGAGTGTTCTATCGGCAGGAGTCTACATGCACATACAATATTTGCTTTTACATGCAACAAACATGGTGGAAGACATACGAAAAATCCGGTCGGACCGGGCGGGTGAGCCGGGTGATCATGCCTGCGGTGGCCGGCCGGAACGCCTCACGACGTGGTCGCACGACTCCAGGCTAACGGGGCCCGGCCGGACCACTCCACGAGGCGGCCGCACACCGCCTGGCGGGCGGCGGCCGGCCGGACCACCCACGACATGACCACACGGCGCCAAGAAAGCGGCGCCGAGAAGACAGGGCGGGCGGTGGTCAGCCGGAACGCTCCACCACGTAGTCGCACAGCGCCAGGTAGGCGGCGCGGGCCGGGATGTCGGGCAGGCTCATCAGATCCTGGCGGGCGCGGTCGGCCCAGGCGAGCAGCTCGGCGCGGGCGCGTCCCATCGCGGGGTCGGCGCGGAGCAGACCCAGGGTCTCCTCGATGTCCTCCTCCGCCACCGGACCGGCCAGCAGCTCGCGCAGACGGGCGCTCTCGGGGGCGTCCGAGGCGAGGACGTAGAGCACCGGCAGGGTCCGGATGCCCTCGCGCAGGTCGGTTCCTGGGGTCTTGCCCGACTCGACCGTCTCCGAGGCGACGTCCAGCAGGTCGTCGCCGAGCTGCCACGCCACCCCGATCGCCTCGCAGGCCCGGGTCAGCCGCTCGACCACCTCGGGCGAGGCGCCGCTGAGCATGGCGCCGAACCGGCCGGAGGTGGCGATCAGCGAACCGGTCTTGTCGGCCAGCACCCCGATGTAGTGGGCCACCGGGTCGTCGCCCGGGCGGGGGCCGATGGTCTCGCGGATCTGGCCGCGCACCAGGCGGGAGAACGTCTGGGCCTGGATCCTGATGACGTCGGCACCGAGGTCCGCGAGGATCTCCGACGCCTGGGCGAACAGGTAGTCGCCGGTCAGGATGGCCACGGTGTTGTCCCAGCGGGCGTTCGCCGACGGGGAGCCCCGGCGGACCGGGGCCTCGTCCATCACGTCGTCGTGGTAGAGCGTCGCCAGGTGGGTCAGCTCGATCACCACGGCCCCGGGCACCACGCCCGCGGCCTGCGGCGAGCCGAACTGGGCGGCGAGCAGGGCCAGCATGGCCCGGAACCTCTTGCCGCCGGCCTCGATGAGGTGCTTGGACGCCTCCGTGACGAAGGCGTCCTCGCTCTGCACCGAGGACCGCAGCAGCTTCTCGACCTCTGCCAGTCCGGTCGCGACGTCCTGCGCCAGCCGCTCGTCGACGAACGGAAGATCAACAACCGGTGGCGCAGCCATGAAACGTTACTCCTCTAGCGAATGAACAGCGCGGACGCAGCCTGATCCGCGAGATCGAGCACCGGCTGCGGGAAGACCCCGAGCACTACCGTAGCCGCTGCCGCGAGGGTGACCACAGCCGAGGTGCCCACCGTGGGTGCCGCGATGGACGGCCCGTCGGCGGCGGGCTCGCTGAAGAACATCAGCACGATGACGCGGACGTAGAAGAACGCCGCGATCGCCGAGCTGACCACACCCACGACGACGAGCGGCAGGGCGTCCCCGGCGACCGCCGCGGAGAAGACGGCGTACTTGCCGAAGAAGCCGCTCGTGAGCGGGATGCCGGCGAAGGCGAGCAGGAAGAAGGCGAAGATGCCCGCCAGGACCGGGGCGCGCTTGCCCAGGCCGGCCCACCGGGACAGGTGCCCGGCCTCGCCACCCGCGTCGCGCACCATGGTGACGACCGCGAAGGCGCCGACCGTGGTGAAGCCGTACGCGGCCAGGTAGAACAGGATGGCCGACAGGGCCTGGGCGTTCTGCTCGGCGGCGCCGACCGCGACGATGCCGGTGAGCAGGAAGCCCGCGTGCGCGATCGAGGAGTAGGCGAGCATCCGCTTGATCTCGGTCTGGGTGATGGCCAGGATCGCGCCGACGATCATCGTCAGGATCGCGACGCCCCACATGACCGGCTTCCAGTTCCATTCAAGGCCGCCCAGAGCCACCCAAAAGACCCTGAGGACGGCTCCGAAGGCCGCGACGAGCACGGTGGAGGCCATCAGGGCGGTGACCGCGGTGGGCGCGCCCTGGTAGACGTCAGGCTTCCACGCCTGGAACGGCGCGGCTCCGATCTTGAAGAGCAGGCCGATGCCGAGCATCGCGGTGCCGATCAGCAGCAGGGTCTCCTGGCCGCTGACCGCGCTAAGCGAGGCGCTGATGGCCCGCAGGTCCACCGACCCGGCGTAGCCGTAGATCAGGGCCATCCCGTACAGGAAGAAGGCCGAGGAGAACGCGCCGAGCAGGAAGTACTTGACCGAGGCCTCCTGCGAGAGCAGGCGGCGACGGCGGGCCAGACCGCAGAGCAGGTACAGCGGCAGGGACATGACCTCGAGGCCGACGAACATGATCAGCAGGTCGTTGGCGGAGGCGAAGAGCAGCATGCCGCCGACCGAGAACAGCAGCAGCGGGTAGACCTCGGTCTGGGCGTACCCGCTGAGGATCGCCTCCTCCTCGTCGGGGCTGCCCGGCACCGCCGCCGCCTGCGCGACGAACTGCTCCTCGTCGTTGATCAGGAGCGTGCTGACCAGGGCCAGCACGAGGATGATGCCCCAGATGAACAGGGAGGGACCGTCCACCGCGACCGAGCCCATCGCCGCCGGGGCGTCCGGCAGGCCGTTGACGGCGTTGAGCACGGTCATCAGGAACGCGCCGGCCAGGGCCAGCAGCGTGAGCGGCATGTGGATCGACTTGCGCAGGTAGCGGGGCGCGAATGCCTCGATCAGCACGCCGATGATGGCCGCGCCGAACACGAGCAGCATCGGCGACAGCAGCGCGTACTCGATCGTCGGGGGTTGGATGATGGCGTCGTTCACTGCCCGGCCCCCTTCTGGTCCGCCACGGCGGGTTTGGGCTGTTCGATGTTGATACTGCTGAGCGTCTTGTCCACCGCCGGGTTGATCACGTCGAGCACCGGCTTGGGATAGAAGCCCAGCACGAGGAGCACCGCGACCAGCGGGGCCACCACGAAGATCTCACGCAGGTTGAGGTCGGGCAGGCTCAGCGCCGGCTTCTTCGAGGAGCCGGGCTCCTTCGGGGAGTCGGGCAGGACGTGCGCCGCCTCCTCGGGGGAACCGGGCACGGCGTACGCCGGCTCCTTCGGGGCGCCGGTCATCATGCGCTGGTACATCCACAGGATGTAGACGGCCGCCAGGACGACACCGCTGGTCGCGATGATCGCCGGGACCGGGTAGCGCTGGTAGGTGCCGAGCAGGACCATGAACTCGCTGACGAACGTGGACAGACCCGGCAGGGAGAGTCCGGACAGGCCGGCGATCAGGAAGGTGCCCGCCAGCAGCGGGGCGACCTTCTGCACGCCTCCGTAGTCGGCGATCCGGCTGGAACCCCGGCGGTAGATCAGGAAGCCGGCGATCAGGAACAGCGCGCCGGTCGAGAAGCCGTGGTTGACCATGTAGAGGGTGGCGCCCGCGCCCGCGTTCGCGGTCATCGCGAAGACGCCCAGCGCGATGAAGCCGAAGTGCGAGATCGAGGTGTAGGCGATCAGGCGCTTCATGTCGGTCTGGCCGATGGCCACGATCGCGCCGTAGACGATGCCCACGACCGCCAGCACGATCACCAGCGGGGTGAAGAACTTCGACGCCTCGGGGAACAGCTCCAGGCAGAAGCGGAGCATCCCGTACGTGCCGACCTTGTCCAGCACGCCCACCAGCAGCACCGCGGCGCCGGCCGGGGCCTGCGCGGCGGCGTCGGGCAGCCAGGTGTGGAACGGCCACAGCGGCGCCTTGACCGCGAACGCGATGAAGAAGCCCGCGAAGAGCCACTTCTGCGTGGTCGGGTCCTGAACGGCCGCGATCAGCTCGGGGAACATGAAGGTGTTCTTCCCGGCGACCACGTAGAGCGCGATCACCGCGACCAGCATGAGCAGGCCGCCGAAGAGCGAGTACAGCAGGAACTTCACGGCCGCGTAGGACCGCTGCGCCCCGCCGTACGACCCGATCATGAAGTACATCGGGATGAGCATGGCTTCGAAGAAGACGTAGAACAGGAAGACGTCGGTCGCCGCGAAGACGCCGATCATCATCGCTTCCAGCACCAGCAGCAGCGCGAAGTAGGTCTTCACCGACCGCTTGGGCGGGGCCTCGGCCCCGGAGCCGTCGGCGTCGTGCCAGGAGGCGAGGATCACGATCGGCACGAGGATCGCCGACAGCGCGATCAGCACCAGGGCGATGCCGTCGACGCCGACGCCGTAGTGGACGCCGAAGCGCGGGATCCACTCGTAGACCTCGGCGAACTGGAAGCGCGTCCCGGAGGCCGGGTCGAACTGCGCCGCCAGGACGCCGGTCAGCGCCAGCACGACCAGCGAGACCGCCAGGGCCAGCTGCTTGGCGAGCTTGTCACTCTTGACAAGGGAGACACCCACCGCGCCCAGAACGGGCACGGCCATCAGGGTCGAGAGCCAGGGCATCACATGTTCCCTACGTAGAGCAGCGCGCCAACGACCACGGCGGCACCGAAGAGGATGGACAACGCGTAGGACCGCACGTAGCCGGTCTGGATGCGACGCAGCCGCCCGGAGGTCCCGCCGATCCCCGCCGCCAGGCCGTTGACCAGGCCGTCGATGCCGCGGTTGTCGAAGAACACCGCGATGCGGGCCAGCCACTGGCCGGGGCGCATGAACAGCGCCTCGTTCAGCGCGTCGCCGTACAGGTCACGGCGGGCGAAGGTGGTGACGAACGAGCCGCGCGGGGCGACCCGGGGCACCTCGGCGGAGCCGTAGCGGAACCAGGCGAGGACGACACCGACGGCGACCAGCGCGAGCGTGGCCAGGCCGGGGACGCTGAAGGGGTGGAACCCGGGGAGCTCCTCGGGCAGGCCGACCGCCGGGGCGAGGAATCTCATGAGCCGGTTGTCCAGGACCATGAAGGCGCCCAGGAAGATCGAGCCGATCGCCAGCAGGATCAGCGGCACGGTCATCACCGAGGGCGACTCGTGCGGGTGCGCGTCGTCGGCCCAGCGCTTCTTGCCGAAGAAGGTCATGAAGATCATCCGCGACATGTAGAAGCCGGTGATGCCCGCGCCCAGGACCGCGAGCCAGCCCAGGATCGGGTTGTGGTGCATCGCCGTCTCGATGATGCCGTCCTTGGTGAAGTAACCGGACAGCAGCGGGAAGCCGATGATCGCGAGGTAGCCGACGATGAAGGTGACCGCGGTGACCTTCATCACCGAGAACAGCCCGCCGTACTTGCGCATGTCGACCTCGTCGTTCATGGCGTGCATGACCGAGCCCGCCCCGAGGAACATGTTGGCCTTGAAGAAGCCGTGCCCGATGAGGTGCGCGATGGCGAAGGCGTAGCCGACCGGGCCGAGGCCCGCGCCGAGCATCATGTAGCCGATCTGCGACATCGTCGAGCCCGCGAGGCCCTTCTTGATGTCGTCCTTGGCACAACCGATGATCGCACCGGCGAGCAGCGTGGCCACGCCGACGATCGTCACGACGAGCTGCGCGGTCGGGGCGGCCTCGAAGAACGCGCCCGAGCGGACGACCAGGTAGACGCCCGCGGTGACCATGGTCGCCGCGTGGATGAGGGCCGAGACCGGGGTCGGGCCCTCCATCGCGTCCAGCAGCCACGACTGCAGCGGCAGCTGGGCCGACTTGCCGCAGGCGCCCAGGAGCAGCAGCAGGCCGATCGCGGTGATCGTGCCCTGCGAGGCGCCGCCGGAGGAGATCGCCCCGCTCACGGTCCCGCCGGACAGCTCGCCGAAGGCGACCGTGCCGAACGTCGTGAAGATCGTGAAGATCGCGATCAGCAGGCCGAAGTCGCCGACGCGGTTGACGATGAAGGCCTTCTTCGCCGCGGCCGCCGCCGAGGGCTTGAACTGCCAGAACCCGATGAGCAGGTACGAGGCCAGGCCCACGCCCTCCCAGCCGATGAACAGGGCGACGTAGTTGTCGGCCAGCACCAGCAGGAGCATCGCCGCGACGAACAGGTTCAGGTACGCGAAGAACCGGCGCCGGTCGACGTCGTGCGACATGTAGCCGATCGAGTAGATGTGGATCAGCGATCCCACACCGGTGATCAGCAGGGCGAAGCTGATCGACAGCGGGTCGATCAGCAGCCCCATGTCGGCGACGCCGGGGATGAACTGGTAGAGCGGGACGCCCTGGCGGCGCTGGGCGTCGGGCAGGCCGAGAATCTCGACGAAGGCGGCGACCGCCACCACGAAGGCGCCCAGGGACATCGCGACGCCGAGGAGGTGACCCCAGCGGTCGGAGCGACGCCCGGCCAGCAGCAGGACCGCGGCGCCGAGCAGCGGGAGCGCGATCATGAGCCAGGAGGCCCCGATCACTCCCCCGGAATGCTGGATGATCTCAGCGGGTTCCACGGCCACCTCTTAGTACTTCAGCAGGTTGGCGTCGTCCACCGACGCGGACCTGCGGGTTCGGAAGATCATCACGATGATGGCGAGGCCGATCACGACCTCGGCCGCGGCCACCACCATCACGAAGAACGCGATGATCTGGCCGTCCAGGTTGCCCTGCTGCCTGGCGAAGGTGACGAACGCGAGGTTGCAGGCGTTGAGCATGAGCTCCACGCACATGAACACCACGATCGCGTTGCGCCGCACCAGCACACCGACGGCGCCGATCGCGAACAGCAGCGCGGAGAGCACCAGGTAGTGAGTGGTCACTTGCCGTCCTCCTGCTGGAGTGCCGCGTCCCTCACATGGACGGGCTCGTCGTCTGAGCCGGAGTCGCGGCCCTGTGCCGCCTCCTTCTCCAGGACCTGCTTGATGAGCGCCGCCTTCGCCGGGTCGGTCGGCGCGAAGCCGTCCTCGATCTCGTGCCGGGCGAGCACCCGGTTGATGGACTTCTCCGCGACCGTGCCGTCGGGCAGCAGGGCCGGCATGTCGATCGCGTTGTGCAGCGCGTAGGTGCCGGGCCCCGGCAGCGGCGAGGGCTGCGGGCCGGTGAAGCGGGCGCGGGCCAGGTCGCGCTGGGTGGCCTTGGGCCGGATGCGCTCGCGGTGCGCCAGCACCATCGCGCCGAGCGCGGCGGTGATCAGCAGCGCCGAGGTGACCTCGAAGGCGAAGACGTACCTGGTGAAGATGAGCTGCGCCAGGGAGGGCACGTTGCCGCCCGCCCCCTGCACGGCCGTGGCGAGGCCGGTGGGCGGGGCGTAGACGGCGTTGCCGACGCCCAGGGCGAGCAGCGCCGCGAAGGACATGCCCGCGACGAACGCCCACAGACGCTGTCCCCTGATCGTCTCGACCAGCGAGTCGGCGGAGTCGACGCCGACGAGCATCAGGACGAACAGGAAGAGCATCATGACCGCGCCGGTGTAGACGATGATCTGCACCGCGGCGAGGAAGGGGGCGTCCTGGACCGCGTACAGCACGGCCAGCGACAGCATGACGACGCCCAGCATCAGCGCCGAGTAGACCGCCTTGCGGCTGAAGACGAGCCCGAAGGCCGCCCCCACCGAGACGACAGCCAGAACCCAGAACGTGATGGTCTCACCCATTGTTGCGTCCCAGCCGGTAGTAGTCCTCTTCGGTCTCGCCGAGACGCATGGGGTGCGGCGGGACCTCCATGCCGGGGCCGAGCGGCGCGAGCAGCATCTCCTTGGTGTAGATGAGGCTCTCACGGCTGCTGTCGGCGAGGTCGTACTCGTTGGTCATCGTGAGCGCCCGTGTCGGGCAGGCTTCGATGCACAGGCCGCACAGGATGCACCGCAGATAGTTGATCTGGTAGGTGCGCCCGTAGCGCTCACCCGGCGAGAACCGCTCCTCGTCGGTGTTGTCCGCACCCTCGACGAAGATCGCGTCGGCCGGGCAGGCCCAGGCGCACAGCTCGCAGCCGACGCACTTCTCCAGGCCGTCGGGCCAGCGGTTGAGCTGGTGCCGGCCGTGGAAGCGCGGGGCCGTGGGCCGCTGTTCCTCGGGGTAGTTGACCGTCTCGACCTTCTTGAACATCGTGTGGAAGGTCACGCCGAATCCCTTGATGGGATTCAGCCAATCAGTTGCTCCCACTGGGAACCTCCTTGCGCGCTACACCGTGGTAGTGCGGCAGGTCGAGCGGCGGCACCGGGAAGCCACCGGCGGACGGCTCGGCTTGGAGTTGCTCGAATTCGGCCTGGACCTGGGCGGCCCTGGTCTCCTTGCGCCTCTGCAGCACGCTGTCGAAACGCCACCAGATCCCGAAGCAGCCGACCAGCACGGCCGCGAGCACGATGAACACGACCGACTGGTCGACGTTGTCCAGCCGCAGGGCCTTGACCGTGGCGACGAGCATGATCCAGGCCAGGTTGACCGGGATGAGGATCTTCCAGCCGAGGGCCATCAGCTGGTCGTACCTGACACGCGGCAGCGAGGCGCGGCACCAGACGAAGAAGGAGAAGACCAGCACCATCTTGAGGAAGAACCACAGCAGCGGCCACCAGCCGGTGTTGGCCCCGTCCCACATGGAGATCGGCCACGGGGCCCGCCAGCCGCCCATGAACAGGGTGATGGAGACCGCGGAGACCACGAAGACGTTGACGTACTCGGCGAGCATGATGACCGCGAACTTCAACGAGTTGGAGTATTCGGTCTGGAAGCCGCCGACCAGCTCGCCCTCGCCCTCGGGCAGGTCGAAGGGGACCCGGTTGGTCTCGCCCAGCATCGTGATGATGTAGATCAGGAAGGACGGGATCAGCAGGATCATGTACCAGGAGGGCAGCGGGATCTCCAGGCCGCCCAGCGTGAGCACCCCGCCGTTGGCCTGGGCCGCGACGATCTCCGAGGTGGAGAGGGTCCCGGCGAACAGGAAGACGCCGACGAACGACAGGCCCATCGCGATCTCGTACGAGACCACCTGGGCGCTGGCCCGCAGGCCGCCGAGCACCGAGTAGGGGGAGCGCGAGCCCCAGCCGGCCAGCACGATGCCGTACACGCCGATCGAGGCCATCGCGAGCACCAGCAGCACCGCGACCGGCAGGTCGGTGAGCTGCAGCGGCGTCTGCACCCCGAACATCGAGACCATCGGGCCCATCGGGATGACGGAGAAGGCGAGGAAGGCCGGGACCGCCAGGACGACCGGGGCGATGAAGTAGATCACCTTGTCGACGGTCCGGGGCATCAGGTCTTCCTTCAGCCCCATCTTGAGGCCGTCGGCCACCGACTGGAGCAACCCGAACTTGCCCGCCCGGTTGGGGCCGTACCGGTTCTGCATGCGGGAGATGAGCTTGCGCTCGAACCACACGCCGAACAGCACGCCCAGCATCAGGACGATGAAGATGACGGCGGCCTTGATGATGCTGATCCAGAGCGGGTCCTTGCCGAAGTCGGCGAGGCTCGGATCGGCCGCTAGAAGAGTCCGGGCGTTCATTACCGCTCCTCGTTGGCTTCGCCGGCGGCGCGTGCCTCGCCGGCCGTCGTGCCGGTGGCACGCTCGTCGGACCCGGTGTCGGTGGCCGCGCCGATGCCCGCGACGGTGCTCGCCGAACCCGGCGTGACCGGGCTCGCGGCGGCGGGCGCGACGGAGGCGCCCCCGTCGGACGCGGCGTTCCCGAAGGAGGCGCCGATCGCGACCACGTCACCGGCGACGGCGCGCAGGTCCCGGGTGACCGAGCGGCCCGCGGAGTTGGCCGGCAGCCACACCACCCGGTCGGGCAGGTCCGCGATCCGCACGGGCAGGCTCAGCGAGCCGCGCTCGCTGCTGACGACGATCTCGCCGCCGTCGACCAGGCCCGACTCGGCCGCGGTGGACTCCGACACCAGCGCCTCGGCCCGGCGGGCGGTGCCCGCCAGGTACGGCTCTCCGGCCTGCATGCGGCCGTCGTCGAGCAGCAGGTGCCAGCTGGCCAGCACGGCCTCCCCCGCCTGCGGCCTGGCGGCGGCCCGGCCGGCCGCGTCGGGGGCGGCGGCCCTGGGGCCGCGCCACGCGCCGATCGAGGTGAGCTCGCGGCGGGCGGCGGCGGGGTCGGGCAGGCCGAGGTGCACGTCCATCGCGTCGGCGATCGCGGAGACGACCCGCAGGTCACTCATGATCCCCGGAACCGTGAGCGCCTCGGCGAAGGTGCGCCCGCGTCCCTCCCAGTCGACGAAGGTGCCCGACTTCTCGGCCACCACGGCGACGGGGAGCACCACGTCGGCGCGGTCGGTGACCGCGCTGGCGCGCTGCTCCAGGCTCACGATGAACGGGGTGTTCTCCATGGCGAGCAGCGCGGCCTGCGGCGCCGGCAGGTCGTAGGGGTCGACACCGGCGATGACGAGGGCGTCGAGCTCGCCGTCGAGCGCCGCCGCCAGCATGGCGGTGGTGTCGCGGCCCTCGCCCTCGGGCAGGGAGGCGACGTCCCACGCCCTGGCCACCTCGGCGCGGGCGGTCTCGTCGGCGACCGGGCGGCCGATCGGCAGCAGGTTCGGCAGCGCCCCGGCCTCGACGGCCCCGCGCTCACCGGCGCGGCGCGGGATCCAGGCCAGGCGGGCGCCGGTGGAGTCGGCGAGCCGCAGCAGCGCCGACAGCGCGCCCGGCACGGTGGCGAGCCGCTCACCGGCCAGGATGATCGCACCCGGCTGCCTGATCGCCTCGGCGGCGATCGCGTCCACGGCGGCCAGGTCCTCCAGGACGGCGGTCTCCGAGCCCGGCACCGCCGGGATCAGGGTGCCGCCCATCTTGGCGAGCCCGGGGCCGGCGAACGGCGCGACCGAGAAGACCTTCAGGCCCTTCTTGCGCGCCGCCTTGCGCAGGCGCAGGAAGACGATCGGCGACTCCTCGTCGGGCTCGAAGCCCGCCAGGAGCACCGCGGGCGCCTTCTCCAGGTCGGCGTAGCGGACCTCGATGCCCTTGCCGGCGACGGCGTGCGCGAGGAAGCGCGCCTCCTCCTCGGAGTGCGGCCTGGCACGGAAGTCGATGTCGTTCGTGCCGAGAGCGATCCGGGCGAACTTCGCGTACCCGTACGCCTCCTCGACGGTGAGGCGACCGCCGACCAGCACGCCGGCGCGCCCGCGCGCGGCGGACAGGCCCTTGGCGGCCGCGGCGAACGCCTCGGGCCAGGAGGCCGGGACCAGGCGTCCCTCCTCGTCACGGACGAGGGGGGTCTTCAGCCGGTCGGGCTGGGTCGCGTAGGTGAAGGCCCAGCGACCCTTGTCGCAGTTCCACTCCTCGTTGACCTCGGGGTCGTCCCCGGCCAGGCGGCGGGTGACCTTGCCGCGCCGGTGGTCGGTGCGCAGGGAGCAGCCGCTCGCGCAGTGCTCGCAGGCGCTGGGCGTGGAGACCAGGTCGAACGGGCGGGCCTGGAAGCGGTACGCGGCACCGGTGAGCGCGCCCACCGGGCAGATCTGCACGGTGTTGCCGGAGAAGTAGGACTCGAACGGGCGTCCGTCGGCGGTGGCGACCTGCTCCTTGGCCCCGCGCTCGAAGAAGTCGATGAGCGGGTCTCCGGCGATCTCGTCGGAGAAGCGGATGCAGCGCGCGCACTGGACGCAGCGCTCGCGGTCGAGCAGCACCTCGGAGGAGAGCGCGACCGGCTTGTCGAAGGTCCGCTTCTTCTCCACGAAGCGGCTCTCGCCCTGGCCGTTGGACATGGCCTGGTTCTGCAGCGGGCACTCGCCGCCCTTGTCGCAGACCGGGCAGTCGAGCGGGTGGTTCAGGAGCAGCAGCTCCATCACGCCGCGCTGCGCCTTCTCGGCGACCGGGGAGGTGAGCTGGGTCTGGACGACCATGCCCTCGGCGACCTCGATCGCGCAGGAGGGCTGCGGCTTGGGGAAGCCTCGGCCGTTGCCGGCGTCGGGGATGTCCACCAGGCACTGGCGGCAGTTGGCGGCCGGCTCCAGCAGCGGGTGGTCGCAGAACCGGGGGATCTGGATGCCGAGCAGCTCTGCCGCCCGGATGATCAGGGTGCCCTTCGGGACGCTCACCTGGAAGCCGTCGATGGTGACGGTGACCAGGTTCACCGGCACCTGCTGCGCCGGGGTGGTGGCTTCGACGGTCATGGCGTCTCCTCCGTCGGCCTCATGACCGAGACGGTGCTGTGCTTGCCGGTTGCCGGGGTCCGCGCGCTCACTGGGCACCCCACACCGTGGACGGGGCGTGATCGAACGGGCAGCCGCCGATCTCGAAGTGCTCGAGGTATTCGTCGCGGAAGTATTTCACCGACGAGTGGATGGGGCTGGTGGCCCCGTCGCCCAGGGCGCAGAAGGAGCGTCCCAGGATGTTGTCGGCGATGTCGGTGATCGTGGTCAGGTCCTCTTCGGTGCCCTGACCCTTCTCCAGCCGCTTGAGCACCTGCTTGAGCCAGTAGGTGCCCTCCCGGCAGGGGGTGCACTTGCCGCACGACTCGTGCGCGTAGAACTCGGTCCAGCGGAGCACGGCGCGCACCACGCAGGTGGTCTCGTCGAAGATCTGCAGGGCCCGGGTGCCGAGCATCGAGCCCTTCGCGCCGACGGACTCGAAGTCCAGCGGGACGTCGAGGTGCTCGTCGGTGAAGATCGGGGTGCTCGACCCGCCGGGGGTCCAGAACTTGAGCCGGTGGCCCTCGCGGATGCCGCCGGACATCTCCAGCAGCTCGCGCAGCGTGATGCCGAGCGGGGCCTCGTACTGGCCGGGCGTGGTCACGTGGCCGCTCAGCGAGAAGATGCCGAAGCCCTTGGACTTCTCCGTGCCCATCCCGGCGAACCAGTCGGCGCCGTTGGCGATGATGGAGGGAACACTCGCGACCGACTCGACGTTGTTCACCACTGTCGGCGAGGCGTACAGGCCCGCCACGGCGGGGAAGGGGGGCTTGAGCCGAGGTTGGCCGCGATAGCCCTCCAGCGAGTCGAGCAGCGCCGTCTCCTCGCCACAGATGTAGGCGCCCGCCCCGCTGTGCACGACCAGCTCGAGGTCGAAGCCGGAGCCGAACAGGTCGGTGCCGAGATAGCCCTTGGCGTACGCCTCGGCCACGGCCGCCTGCAGGCGGCGCACGACGTGCACGACCTCGCCGCGCACGTAGATGAAGGCGTGGTTGGCCCGGATCGCGTACGCGGTGATGATGACGCCCTCGACCAGCGAGTGCGGGTTGGCCATCATCAGCGGGATGTCCTTGCACGTGCCGGGCTCGGACTCGTCGGCGTTGACCACCAGATAGTGCGGCTTGCCGTCACCCTGGGGGATGAAGCCCCACTTCATGCCGGTGGGGAAGCCCGCGCCGCCTCGGCCGCGCAGTCCGGAGTCCTTGACGGCCTGGATGACGGCGTCGGGGTCCATGCCCAGCGCCTTCTTGGCCGCCGAGTAGTCGCCGTAGCCCTCCAGGGTGAAGGAGTTGGGCTGGTCCCAGTTCGCGGTCAGAACCGGGGTGAGAGTGGTCACTTCGTCTCCTCGCCTGGCAGCCCGTCGCTCCGTGACGAGGCCGCTCCGTGCCTGCCGGCACGCTCGTTGCGCCCGCACGCGCCGGTCTGACCGGCACGCCCGCTCCTGGTGGCTCCACACCGTGGCACGTTCACGCCTCCGGAGCCTTCCATCCCTTGGCCTTGGCGATCTTCAGACCCTCCAGGGAGGGGCCGTTCGCCGAGGGGCCGTCGCCGGCCAGGCCGTCGGGCAGGCCCGCGAGCACCCGCGAGGCCTCCTTGAACGTGCAGAGCTTCTTCGGCCCCCGGGTCGGGGAGATCTCCTTGCCGTCCCTGAGGTCGTCGACGAGCTGTTTGGCCGAGGCCGGGGTCTGGTTGTCGAAGAACTCCCAGTTGACCATCATCACCGGGGCGAAGTCGCAGGCGGCGTTGCACTCCAGCCGCTCCAGCGAGACCTTGCCGTCGGGGGTCGTCTCGTCGTGACCGATGCCCGCGTGCTCGGACAGCTCTTCCCAGATCTGGTCGCCGCCCATGACCGCGCAGAGCGTGTTGATACACACGCCCACGTGGTACTGGCCCATCGGCCTGCGCTTGTACATCGTGTAGAAGGTGGAGACGCCCACGACCTCGGCCTTGCTCAGGCCGAGCATCTCGGCGCAGAACTCGTGGCCGTCGTCGGAGACGTAGCCGTCCTCCGACTGCACCAGGTGCAGCAGGGGCAGCAGGGCCGACCGCGGCTTCGGGTAGCGGCCGATGATCTCCTTGGCGTCGCGCTCCAGGCGCTCCCGCACCTCCGGCGCGTACCCCTTGCTCACGGTCGCGCTCACCTCCTCGCCGCCCGCGCGGGCGGCCTCGTTCGAGGGCTCGCCGCCCAGGGCCGTGCTCGTCCCGAGGGCGCTCTCGCCCGTCAGGCCGGTGCCCGTGCTCGCGTCGAGCCTCTCGTCCGCCGCGTTCGCCGACTGGCCGGCCGGGCCCTTGCTGGGGCTCATCGGTCGACACCTCCCATCACCGGGTCGATCGAGGCCACCGCCGAGATGACGTCGGCGACCATGCCGCCCTCACACGTCGCGGGCATGGCCTGCAGGTTCGTGAAGGACGGGTCGCGGAAGTGTACGCGGTAGGGGCGGGTTCCGCCGTCGCTGACCACGTGGGCGCCGAGCTCGCCGCGGGGCGACTCGACCGAGGCGTACGCCTGCCCGGCCGGGACCCGGAAGCCCTCGGTCACCAGCTTGAAGTGGTGGATCAGCGCCTCCATGGAGCCGCTCATGATGTGCGCGATGTGGTCGGGCGAGTTGCCCAGGCCGTCGGGGCCGAGCGCGAGCTGCGCGGGCCAGCCGATCTTCTTGTCGTCGATCATCACCCGGTCGTTCTTGAGCGGCCCGGAGAGGCGGTCGAGCGCCTGCTCGATGATCTTGAGCGATTCCTCCATCTCGGCCACCCGCACCAGGTAGCGGCCGTAGACGTCGGCGGTCTTCTCCGTCGGGACGTCGAACTCGTAGGTCTCGTAGCCGCAGTAGGGCTGCGACTTGCGCAGGTCCCACGGCAGGCCGGCGGCCCGCAGCATCGGGCCGGTGACGCCCAGCGCCATGCAGCCGGTGAGGTCGAGGTAGGCGACGTCCTTGGTACGGGCCAGGTAGACCGGGTTCGCGTCGAGCATCTTGCGCATGTCCTTGATGCGCCCCGGCATGACCTTGAGCAGCTCGCCGACCTTGTCGACGGCGCCGGCGGGCAGGTCGACCGAGACGCCTCCGGGCCGGACGTAGGCCATGTTCATCCGCAGGCCGGTGATGTACTCCATCACGTCGAGCACCATCTCGCGCTCGCGGGACCCGAAGAGGAACGGCGTGGTCGCGCCCAGCTCCATGCCGAAGGTGCCGATGGCCACCATGTGCGAGGAGATCCGGGTGAGCTCCATCATCATCACGCGGATGGCCTGGGCCCGCTCGGGGATCCGGTCGGTGATGCCCAGCAGCCGCTCGACGCCCATGCAGTAGGCGGTCTCGTTGAAGATCGGCGCCAGGTAGTCCATCCGGGTGACGAACGTCGTGCCCTGGGTCCACGTCCGGTATTCGAGGTTCTTCTCGATGCCGGTGTGCAGGTAGCCGATGACCGTGCGGGCCTCGGTGACCGTCTCGCCGTCCAGGTTCAGGACCAGGCGGAGCACGCCGTGCGTGGACGGGTGCTGGGGGCCCATGTTGATGACGAGCTGCTGGTCCTGCTGGCCGGAGAGGGTCTCGACCAGTTCCGTCCAGTCGTTGCCCGAGACGGTGTAGACCTTGCCCTCGGTGGCGTCGTCGTACGCGTCGTACGGGCCGCCGATGGTCTCCTTCGTCTCCTGGTAGGGGACGCTCATGTGTAGGACCTCCTCTGGTCCGGCGCGGGGATCTCGGCGCCGCGGTACTCGACCGGGATGCCGCCGAGCGGGTAGTCCTTGCGCTGGGGGTGACCGTCCCAGTCGTCGGGCATCATGATGCGGGTCAGCGCCGGGTGCCCGTCGAAGACGATGCCGAAGAAGTCCCAGGTCTCGCGCTCGTGCCAGTCGTGGGTCGGGTACACCGAGACCGTGGAGGGGATGTGCCGGTCGTCGTCGGGGCAGGAGACCTCGACGCGCAGGCGGCGGTTGTGCGTGATCGAGCACAGGTGGATCACCGCGTGCAGCTCCTGGCCCACCAGGTGGGGGTAGTGCACGCCGGAGACGCCGAGCGAGAGCTCGAAGCGCAGGGCGGGGTCGTCGCGCAGGGTCCTGACGACGTCGAGCAGGCGCTCGCGCCTGACGTGGAAGGTCAGCTCGCCGCGGTCGACCACCACGCGCTCGACGGCGTCGCCGAGATCGCCGCCGAGGGCGCGCTCCAGCTCGTCGGCGACGGTGTCGAAGTAGCCGCCGTACGGGCGGGCGCTGGACAGCTCGGGCTTGCGCCGCACGACGAGGCGGCCGTAGCCGGAGGTGTCGCCGGTGCCCGAGGCGCCGAACATGCCCAGGTGGGCGATCGGCTCCTCCGGAACCTCGGGGAGGTTGTCAGCGGGTTCGCTCGTCATTTGGCGGTCCCCTGGTCGATCAGCGGCAGCGTCCGCAGGGCCTGCAGTTCGAGCTCGTCGATCTGCTTGGCGCGGTGCGCGCCGAACTTCGTGTTCTGGATCTTGTCGTGCAGCTTGACGATCGCGTCGATGAGCATCTCGGGCCGCGGCGGGCAGCCGGGCAGGTAGATGTCGACGGGGACGACGTGGTCGACGCCCTGCACGATCGCGTAGTTGTTGAACATGCCGCCGCTGGAGGCGCAGACGCCCATCGCGATGACCCACTTGGGCTCGGCCATCTGGTCGTAGATCTGGCGCAGCACCGGGGCCATCTTCTGCGACAGCCGTCCCGCGACGATCATCAGGTCGGCCTGGCGCGGAGACGCCGAGGCGCGCTCCATGCCGAAGCGCGCCAGGTCGTGCTTGGGACCGCCGGTGGACATCAGCTCGATGGCGCAGCAGGCGAGACCGAACGTCGCCGGCCAGACGGAGTTCTTGCGCGCCCAGCCGGCGACCTGCTCGACCGTGCTGAGCATGAACCCGCTCGGAAGTTTCTCTTCAAGACCCATATCTAGTCCCAGTCCAGACCCTTGCGGCGCCACACGTACGCGTAGGCCACGAGCACGGTGACGATGAACAGCAGCATCTCGACCAACCCGAACAGCCCGAGCTGGTCGAACGCGACCGCCCACGGGTAGAGGAAGATGATCTCGATGTCGAACACGATGAACAGCATCGCGGTGACCATGTACTTCAGCGGGAAGCGGCCTCCGCCCACGGGCTGGGGCGTCGGCTCGATGCCGCATTCGTAGGCGTCGAGTTTCGCGCGGTTCCAGCGCTTGGGACCGGTGAAGGGGGCGATCGTCACCGAGAAGATCGCAAATCCCGCCGCGAGAACGGCGAGCACCAGGATGGGTGCGTACAACTCCATCGCTACGCCTCCTCTCCCATCTCCACGCGCGCCGGCGCGTAGCTCTGCGTTGTGGTGTATTTCGAAAGTCTAGGCAGGGCGATCATCGCCCCCGGTTCCAGGTGTCCGGCCCTCGTCGCTCTCATGCCGGTGGCGCCACCTTCGACAGGGCGTTGATGATGCGGTCGGACGCGTCACCCCGCCGGTCGGTGAGATTAGCAAGGAGCTTGAGCGCGAACCGCATCAGGTGGGGGTGCGGCAGCGCGTGACGCGTCGCGAAGTTCATCACACCGCGGTGCCCGATCAGCTCCACGAATCCCCTGCCGAGGGTGAAGTAACCACCGTATGCGTCTTTCAACGTCTGAGGGTAGGCGCGCAGCACGCGCTCCCGCTGCGCGGGGGTGACCCTGCCGAGCGCCTGGACGATCGTCTCGGCGGCGATGTGGCCGGTCTCCATCGCGTACGCGATGCCCTCGCCGTTGAACGGGTTGATCATCCCGCCGGCGTCGCCGACCAGCACCAGGCCCCGCGTGTAGTGCGGCTGGCGGTTGAAGGCCATCGGCAGCGCGGCGCCCCTGATGGGGGTCGTCATGTTCTCCTCGACGTAGCCCCACTCGGGGGGCATGCCCTTCACCCAGCGCTTGAGCAGGTCGCGGTAGTCCATGCCCTTGAAGGACTCGCTGGTGTTCAGCAGCCCCAGGCCCACGTTGGAGGTGCCGTCGCCGACACCGAAGATCCAGCCGTAGCCGGGCAGCAGGGTGTCGCCGTCCCACAGCTCCAGCCAGGTCTCCAGGTAGTCGTCGTCGTGGCGGGGGCTCTCGAAGTACGTCCGCACCGCGACGCCCATCGGGCGGTCCTCGCGCTTGTGCAGCCCCATCGCCAGGGAGATGCGGGTGGAGTTGCCGTCGGCGGCGACCACCAGCCGGGAGCGGTAGGTGACCTCCTCGCCGTCCCGCTTGGCGACCACGCCGACGATGTGCCCGCTGCGGTCGTCGAGGACCGGGGCGGTGACGTTCACCCCCTGCAGCAGGCGGACGCCCGCCTTGACCGCGTTGGCGGCCAGGATCTCGTCGAAGTCCTGGCGGGTGCGCACCAGGCCGAAGTCGGGGAAGCTCGACAGCTCCGGCCAGTCGAGTTCGAAGCGCATCCCGCCGCCGACCACGCGCAGGCCCTTGTTGCGGACCCAGCCGGGGGCGTCGATGTCGATCCCCATCGCGATGAGCTGCTTGACCGCTCGGGGCGTCAGCCCGTCGCCGCAGACCTTCTCGCGGGGGAAGGTGGTCTTCTCGAGCAGCAGGACGTCGAGCCCGGCCTGCGCGAGGTGGAATGCGGTTGTCGAACCGGCGGGCCCGGCGCCGACGACGATGACGTCGGCGTCAGCCTCAGCGACTTTCCGCTGTGTGGCGGCTGGCACGGTCACGGGACCTGTCCTGTCCTACACGCTGTGGGGGCCTCGGGGTAAGGGGCCTTTCGTTCCTTTGTGAAGAGCTTCACAAACTTGTCGGGCCGAAGTCTAACGCCTTTGCGGGGCAAAGTGTCAGGCGGGTGTTGCCCTCGTCGCCAATCTTCCACGCGGGGCGCTACGCGGGCTTGTACGCGCGGTGCAGGGCCACGATTCCCAGGCTCAGGTTGCGCCAGGCGACCCGTTCCCAGCCCGCTCCCTGAATGATCTTCGCCAACCCCGCCTGGTCCGGCCAGGCCCTGATCGACTCCGCCAGATACTCGTAGGAGTCGTCGTTGGAACCGAAGAGCTTCGCGGCCCGCGGCATCAGCTTCATCAGGTACTGCGAGTATACGAGGTCGAAGGACCTGGGCGTCGGGTGCGAGAACTCCAGGATCACCAGCCGCGCGCCGGGCCTGGCCACCCGGTACATCTCGCGCAGCGCCCGGCCGGTGTCGTGCACGTTGCGCAGCGCCGTGGAGATCGTCACCGCGTCGAAGACGCCGTCGGCGAAGGGCAGCCGCAGCGCGTCGCCCGCGACGAAGCTGACGCCCCGCACCCCGCCCCCGGAGATGCCGGAGCCGCCCCTGCGCCTCACCCCGGTGCGCAGCATGCCGAGCGAGAAGTCGGAGGCGATGGCGCGGGCACCCAGCGCGGTGAACGCGTCGGTCGACGTGCCGGTGCCCGCGCCGAGGTCGAGGACCAGCTCGCCGGGGCCCGCGTCGACGGCCGCGGCGGTGGCCTTGCGCCACAGCCGGACCTGGCCCAGGGAGATAACGTCGTTGACGAAGTCGTACCGCCTGGCCGTGCGATCGAACATCGCGGCGACCTCGTGCGGCTGCTTGTCCAGAGAAGCGCGCGTCATGACTCCCACCCTAGGCCCGCCCCGATAATCCACGGAAAGTAGTCATTCCATCACCTAGAGCATGCTAAAAATTGTCGAATGTTTGCCAGAGCCACTTGCCTGCTGGTCGCGGTCCTGACCCTGGTCCCCCCCGGGATCGCCGCCGCCGGCACCACGAAGCACAGCGGGGTCGTCTCGGCCGATCCGGCGAACACCACTCCCCACGTGCTGGACGGGATCGTCAACGCCATCGCGCTGGTGGGCGGCACGGTGGTGGTCGGCGGCTCGTTCGGCGAGGTGCGCGAGGCCGGGAGCGCGGGGGTGGCGAGAGTGCTGCCGCGCGCCAACCTCTTCGCCTACGACCTGGCCACCGGCCGGATCCTGCCCGGCTTCGCGCCGCGCCTCGACCGCCCGGTCCAGGCCCTGGCGGCGGGGGTCCGCGGCACCGTCTACGCGGGCGGGCGGTTCACGAGGACCGGTGGCGCGCGGACGCGCGGCCTGGCCCTGCTCCGGCTCTCCGACGGCTCCCCGGTGTCCCGTTTCGGCGCCCAGGTCCGCGGCGGCACGGTCACCGGTCTGGCCAGGATCGGCCGGCACCTCTACGCGGGCGGCGACTTCACCCACGTCGGCCCCGTCGCCCGTACGGCACTGGCCAGGATCGACGCCGTCACCGGCGAGGCCGACCCGTCCTTCACGATCGAGCCGGGCGCGCCCAGGGGAGGCAGGACCAGGGTCCACGCGATCTCCCTCAGCCACGGCAGGCTCGCGGTCGGCGGCGACTTCACCACGCTCGGCGGCCTGCCGCGGGCCCAGCTCGGCCTGATCGCCGTCGCCCCCCCTGCCGTCACCGCGCCGGACGCCCCGTCGCCGGGTCTCCTCGCCTCGCCCGCCGAGGTGGCGCCGTGGCGGACCGACGCCTACCGGGGCCGGTGCAGGGCCGACTTCCCCGGCTACGTGCGGGGCCTGGACTTCGCCCCCGACGGGAGCTATCTCGCCGTCGTCACGACCGGCGGGCCCGGGGGCCGGGACAGGATGTGCGACACCGCCGCCCGGTTCGAGACCCGCGCCCCGTCCGAGACCGGCGCGGTGCGCCCGACGTGGGTGAACCACACCGGGGGTGACTCGCTGTACGCGGTGGCGGCGACGGGGGCGGCCGTCTACGTCGGCGGGCACCAGCGCTGGCTGAACAATCCGGACGGTCGCGACTCGGCGGGCCCCGGGGCGGTGGCGCGGCCGGGGATCGGCGCGATCCACCCGCGCACCGGCAGGGCCCTGGCATGGAACCCGACGCGTGACCGCGGAATCGGGATCAAGGCATTCCTCGCGCACCCCGGCGGATTACTGGTTGGTAGTGACACAACTCGTCTTGGTCACGAGTACCATGCCCGAGTCGGCATGTTCCCGTTGCCGATCACTCCCGATTCTTAGTGATTCGCTCGCTCATCGCGTCTCTCTGCTTCGAGAGCAGGACGTAACTGGCCACACCGCTGATCAGGAATGCGACGATCAGCAGGGCCAGGGGCTCGCGCAGGCCGAGGATATAGAGCACTCCTAGAGTCACGGCCAGCAGACCGGCCCGGGACGCGGTGTAAACGATGACGGGACGCACGGTGTCAAGGCTACGTCACCTCGCCCGCGCGGTCTCGATCGCGGTGCCGCACGGGTAACTCTTCGCATCTACTGCGAGCGCTGCTAGTCTTCCCAAGAGATCTGTTTCGTAAAGAAACACCCACGAGAGTCCCAAAAAGGCTCTATCATATAACAATCGGGCAGGCAGTAGATAACAACCCGTGATCTTTGTTGAAAACCACGGATAAATCAGGCTTCGCTCGGCACACTGGTTACCTGTCCGCCCGCTGGCAGGAAGCGGGATGCGAGGGGGAGAGATTGTGGAGAGTAGCAGCGAGCGTCTGCTGACGCCCGGAGAGGTTGCCGCCCTCTTCCGGGTCGACCCAAAGACGGTTACACGCTGGGCCGCGGCAGGCCGTATCAGCAGCATCCGTACCCCCGGAGGGCACCGGCGTTTCCGCGAGTCGGAAGTGCACGCCCTTCTGCGTGGAGAGGACGTCTTGACGGCCGAACGGCCGGCAGGCGAGTCCCCGCGCGTCTGACGACTTAGGACGTCACACCATCGGTGATCCTGCGCGCCTTACCCGGAAGCCGCAGGGTCACCGTGGAGTCGTGTGAGGTACGACACGACACGGACGGTGACCTCCCCCGTCACCGGACCACCCGCCCCGCCGGGCCCGCCGCCGCGTCCCGCGTCCGGAACCACCCGGCGCGCCCCGGCCCCCGATCTCCCCGGTGCCGGCTCTCCCGCCCGGCCCAGGCCTCCGGCCTCGAAGCCGGCTCAGGCCCCCGCCGCGGCCTCGACGCCCCTCAGGTCTCCTGCTCGGCCTTGAAGGCCAGGAACTCCCGCTCCAGCTCGTCGTTCTCCTCCAGCCACCGCCGCCGCCGCTCGGCCCACTCCTCCTCGGTGAGCGACTCGGCCAGCCAGCGGTCGTAGTCGGGATCCCCCGGAGAGACCTCCACGTAGGCATTGCCGATCAGACGCCCGTCATCGCTGGCCAGGGTCTGCGGCACGCGCAGGGTCCCGTCAGCGAGTCTGACGACGTACATCCAGATCACCTAGATTCCGTAGCGCCGGTTGAAGAACAACATGACGTTGAGCGCCATTCGCGTGTCGCCGCCCAGCATGTCGACCAGCGCGGGGCGCTGCCGGGAGACGATCGCGGCGAAGGCGTCGGCGAAGAACTCCTTGCGGCCCAGGTCGCCCGACTGGAGATGGAACCCCGAGGCCAGCGCGGGGACGCACTGGGCGTAGAGGGCGGCGAACTCCGGGGAGTCGGAGACCCAGTCGCCGTGGGGGGCGTCCACGTCGTCCAGGGCGTGCCCGACCTCGTGCATCATCACGTCGGGGGTGGGCGAGGGCCGGTCTCCCACCACGATCTTGCGGTCGCCGTACGCCCCCGCGCACACGTCCCACGTCGCCCGGCCCGAGGGAAGCGGCGCGCCGCGCAGGTATCCCATGTCGTCCAGGTCGGGCACCCCGCCCGCGCCGACGTAGATGCCGTCGAGACCGTCGGCCAGCTTGTCCTTCAGCCCGTCGGGCAGCCTCGCCAGGCTCTCCACCGCCCGTACGACCTCGGGGGGCGGTGTCTCCCGCCTCGAGTCCCACTGGCGGTGCAGGATGCGCTCCAGGCGCCCGCAGTGGCGCAGGCCGTCGCCCAGGTCCGGGGTGTCGGGGGAGTTGGGCTGGGCCCGGGGGCTCTCGTCGTCGAGCTCGAAGTCCTTCCAGGTGTACTGCGGCCGGTCGGCCACCGGGGCCGTGACCGTCCCGACCCGGCGCTCGGCCTCGCGGGGGACCTCACGCGGAGCCTCCCGCAGGGCACTCTCCGCACGCGTGGCCGGACCCCGCTGCCACCACCGCCGTCGATGGCGGCCCTTGTCGCCCGAATGTGCCATCACACCCCCTGGGGAAGTGGCAACGGGTCCACGGTACGGGGTCGGACCCTTGCCAGTCATCCGTAACGCGGAGCCGGACCGCAGCAGGCCTCACGATGGCTTACAGTTCGGGCATGCCCCTGCTTGTCGGTCTGGCGATACTCGCCTTCTGGCTTTACTGCCTGTTCGACGTCATCACCACGCCGGACGAGGAGTCCAGGAACCTGCCCAAACTTCTCTGGGTGCTCATCGTGGTGCTGATGCCGATCGCCGGGGGAGCCTTCTGGCTGCTGCTCGGCCGGCCGACCGGCCCCCGGGCGCCACGATCGCTCCTGGCCGAGGAAAGGCCGCCGCGCGCCGAGGCCCCGAAAGGCCCCGACGACGACCCCGACTTCCTCAAGGACCTCGACCGCCGCCTGCGCGACGAAGACTGAGACGGCGATCGACCGGCCGGTGTGGCCGGTACGGCCGATCGACCGGGAATTCCGGCACGGAAACCCGCCGGGAATCCGGCGGGAAATCAGCGTGAACTCCGGCGCGGGAATTCGCCGGAAAATTCCAGCGTGAAAATTCGGCCCGAGGAAATCTCGGCATCGAGAATCATCGCGGTGCCGGGAATCAGCCGGGAACTCAGGGAACCTCGGCGTAGGAGTGCAGTCCCCCGAGGAAAATGTTCACCCCGACCAGGTTGAACAGCAGGCAGGCGAAGGCGACGAGCTGCACGATCATGGCCGCCTTTCCCTTCCAGCCCGCGGTGGCCCTGGCGTGCAGGTACGCGGCGTAGGCGATCCAGGTGATGAACGCCCAGATCTCCTTGGGGTCCCAGCCCCAGTAACGGCCCCACGCCTTGTCCGCCCAGAGCGCCCCGGCGATGACGGCGAAGGTCCAGATCGGGAAGCCGATCACGATGGCCCGGTGCGCGACCCGCTCCAGGTCCCGCCGGGACGGCAGCCGGACCGCGGTGTCCTTCCTGACCAGGTAGAGGATGCCGGAGACCCCGGCCACGATGAACAGCCCGCTGGCGACGATGGCCGCGGAAACGTGGATCGCGACCCAGTACGAGTTCAGCGCGGGCACCACGGGACCGGCCTGCACGTGCAGGTACCGTACGGCGAACCCGAGCCCCAGCGCGGCCGCTACCGTGACGAACGCGCCCAGGAAGCGGACCGGGTAGCGGAGCTGCATGAACAGGAACGCGCTCACCGCCGCGAAGCACATCGCGACCACGAACTCGTACATGTTGCCCCACGGCCACCGGTCCACGGCCAGGCCTCGGGTGAGGAGGGAGGCGAGGTTGGCGGCCCAGCCGAGCCAGCTCAGCCCGACGGCCACCGGTCCCGCCCACACCGCCCAGGCGGGCGGTGCCTTCTCCGCGGGACCGCCCTCGGCGGCGGAGCCGGTGCCGGCCGGGGCGGCGCCCCCGCCGACGGTGGCCAGAACGGGCCGGTCCGCACGGGCCGACGCCCCCGCTGACCGGCCGAAGGCCAGGTCGAGGGCGTAAGCGATCATTGCGGAGACGTAGAGCAGCACCGTCGCCAGGATGAGCTGGTCGCTCAACGTGGCGAGGCCTGCGTCGACCTCAGCGGACATCCTTCACTCCTGAATCGGGAACTCCCGGGTCCAAAACTCCTGGGTTCAAAGCGGAGACGATCTCGGTGAACTCCTCGCTGAAATCGCCACCCTCGGTGCGCGTGAGGCCACCCGCCTCGACCTCGCGGCCCTCGTGGATCCGCACCCACACCCTGCGGCGGCGGACGGTCAGGGTCAGTACGAGACCGACGACGGCGAGGACCGAGGCCACGAGCGCGGGCATCCGGCCCGGGTCGTGGGTGATCTGCAGGGCGATCCACTCCCTGACACCGGTGAACTCGATCGAGCCCGCGCCGTTCGGGAGCGTGAGCTTCTTGCCGACTGCCAGCGGGTCGGCCTTCATGACCAGCGGCTTCATCTTCTTCAGACTCGCCGGATCGAGCTCGTAGACCGACTGCGGCCGGCCGTCCTTCAGGCCCAGGTCACCGGCGAAGGCGCCGTACACCTGGGCGGTGGGGTTGGCGGCGCCCGGGAAGACCGACACCCACTCGGCGCCCATCGGGACGGTCGTCGGCAGGAAGCCGACGAGGATGCCGAGCTGCTCGGGCTGCGCGTCCGGAACCTTGATCACGCACTCGGAGGTGAAGGTGGCGGGCTGGACGACCAGGCAGGGCACCGGCCCGTCGAAGGCGACCTGGCCCTTGCCGTCGGTGATCCTGAAGGTCGGCGCGTAGCCGTGGTCGATCAGGTAGCTCAGCGTGCCGTTGACGTCCAGCGGCTCGTTGACCTTCAGGACGTAGTCGCGCGGGGCGGCGCCCGGGGCGTCCTCGACCTTGAGCCTGGCCTCGTAGTCGAGGGCCTGCCCGGCCTTCTCGCCCTTGGCGATGTAGGTCGCCTGGAAGTCGTCGACGGTGAACGAGAACGGCTCCAGCGACTCGGCGTTCACCTGCTGGCCGGGCATGTAGCGGTCATAGGCCGCGACCGTGTTGGCGAACCCCTCGCCCTCCACGACCAGCACGTTGCCCCGGTAGCCGTACAGCGCCCCGGCCCCGACCGCGACCAGCAGGCCGAGCAGGGCCACGTGGAAGAGCAGGTTGCCGGTCTCGCGCAGGTAGCCCTTCTCCCCGGCGACCCAGCCGGGCCCCGTGGTCACCCGGAACCGCCTGGCGCGCAGCCTCTTGGCGACCTCCTCCACGGTCAGGTCGGCCTCGAAGGAGGCGTGCTGCGGCAGCCTGCTCAGGTTGCGCGGCGCGGCGGGCGGCTTCCTGCGCAGCTCCCGCAGGTGGGTCGCGGTCCGGGGGAGCACGCAGCCGATCAGGGACACGAACAGCAGAAGGTAGATCGCGGCGAACCAGGGCGCCCGGAACACGTCGAACAGCCAGAACCTGTCCAGCCACTCGGCCAGCTGGGGGCTGTCCTCGAAGTACTGGAAGACCTTGGCGTCGGAGACGCCGCGCTGCGGCCAGATCGAGCCGGGGATGGAGCCCAGAGCGAACAGGAACAGCAGGATCAGCGCGGTCCGCATCGAGGTGAGCGTCCGCCAGAACCAGCGCGCCCACCCCACGACCCCGAAGCCCGTGGGCCGCTGCGCCTCGCTCACCTTTCGCTCCCCCGTCCTCGGGTCGACGGACACCATCAGATCACCGGCTCGAATCCGCCGACCCAGCCCTGCGTCATCGCGACGAGCTGCTCCCAGAGCCCGGTGACGAGCAGCACGCCGACGACGACCAGCATGACGCCGCCCGCCCGCGTGATCAGCTGCGAGTGCCGGCGCACCGCCTTGAACGTCCTCAGCGCCCTGCTGTACGCCAGCCCGGCCGCCACGAACGGCAGGCCGAGGCCGAGCGCGTACGCGAAGGCGAGGATCGCGCCGCGACCGGCGCTGCCCTCGTTCAGGCCGAGGGTGAGCACGACCCCGAGGGTGGGGCCGATGCAGGGGGTCCAGCCCAGGCCGAACACCAGGCCGAGCAGGGGTGCCCCGGCCAGGCCGGCGGCCGGGAGCCGGTGGATGCGGAAGTCGCGCTGCAGGCCCGGGACGACCCCCATGAAGGCCAGGCCGAGCACGATCGTGAGGACGCCCAGCACCCGGGTGATGATCGCTGCGTTGCCGAACAGGGCCGCGCCGAGGCCGCCGAAGAGCGCTCCCCCGGCCACGAACACGGTCGCGAAGCCCAGGACGAACAGCACGATGCCCGCGACCATGCGCCCCCGCCGGGGGTCGGCGCTCATGCCGGTCACGTACGACAGGTAGCCGGGAACCAGCGGCAGCACGCACGGCGACAGGAACGACACCAGCCCGGCCGCGACCGCGATCGGCAGCGCCAGCGCCAGCGAGCCGCTCGCGACGGTGCCCACGAGGTCGGCGTTCATCGCGGGCCCGGCCGTCGCCCGGAGCCGTTATCTCTCATCGCGGACCTTGGTCACGGCGGCGAGGAGGTCGCTGTACTTGACCGCGCCCAGGGCCCTGGCGGCGATCCGGCCCTGGCGGTCGATGATCAGGGTGGAGGGGATGGCGGCGGGCGGGACCGTGCCCTGGAAGGAGAGCGCGACCTTGCCCGGCTGGTCGAAGATGCTCGGGTAACCGGACTGGTGGCTGCGCTCGAACGCGAGCGCGTCGGCCTTGCGGTCCTTGAAGTCGATGCCGAGGAACTCCACGCCGTCGGCCTTCGTCTTGGCGGAGATGTCCTTGAGCACCGGCGCCTCGGCCCGGCAGGGCGCGCACCAGGAGGCCCAGAAGTTGAGCACCACGATCTTGCCCTTGTGGGCCGCGAGGGTCGCGGTGCCCCCGTCGAGGGTCTCCCCCTCCACCTTCGGGGCGACCTTGCGGTCCGCGGCCTGGAACAGGGTGATCTTGCCGTCACCGGCCACGAAGCGGGTGTCGCCGGTCTGCGGCTGCGATCCCTGGGTTCCGGCGCATCCGGCCACGGCGACGAGCAGCGCGGCGGCGGCGAAGGATTGTGCGCGCATGGGTGACGGAGGCTCCCTGTACTACAACCGGTAGAGCAATCACTGTACCGGCGAGGTCAGGCGCCCGGCACAGTGGGGCGTTTGACGAGCGCCGCCGCGGGCTCGCTGTATCCGACGCCGATCAGACGGTTTCCCTCGAAGGAGAAGCTCGTGAGGCTGGCGAGACCGCACTGCCTGCGGCGCGGATCGTGCGGCAGGCGCCTGCCCTCGGCGGCGAGCCTGATGGTCCAGATCGGAAGCTGGTGGCTGACCATGATCGCTTCATGGCCGCGCGCCGCGTCGCGGGCGGTCTCGATCGCGGCCCTCATCCGGCTGACCAGGTGGGTGTAGCGCTCCCCCCAGGAGGGGCGGAGCGGGTTCCACAGGTAGCGGTAGAAGCGCGGGTTGCGGAAGAGACCGTCACCCCTGCCGAGGGAGAGGCCCTCGAAGATGTTCTCGGCCTCGATGAGCCGCTCGTCGACCGTGACGTCCAGGCCGAAGGTCGCGGCGAGCGGCGCCGCCGTCTCCTGGGCACGCTCCAGCGGCGAGGAGAAAAGCGCGGTGACGTCCCGTCCGGCGACCGTCTTGGCCACCGTCTCGGCCATCTGCCGGCCATTGTCGGAGAGGTGGTAGTCGGGAAGCCTGCCGTACAGGACGTTGGCGGGATTGTGCACCTCACCGTGGCGCAGGAGGTGAACGACGGTGGTCTCAGGCATGGTGTCGCCAGCCTACCGACATGTACGGGTTGGTGGCCGGGCAGGTGGGCCACCCGGGTCGGATGGGGCAGGATAGGGTCACCGCGTGAGCCCCCTCGCGCTCGCCCTCGTCCTCTCCTCCGCCGTCGCCCACGCCTGCTGGAACCTGATGAGCAAGCAGGCGGCAGAGGCCGACGGCGTCGTCTTCGTCTGGATGGTGGCCGCCGCCTCCGCCCTGGTCTGGACGCCGGTCACGGTGGGCTACCTCCTCCTCGGCGGCACCGGCCCCTCCTGGGCCGGCCTCGGGGTGATCGCCGCGAGCACCACGCTGCACCTGGGCTACTTCATGCTGCTGCAGCGCGGCTACCGGCACGGCGACCTGTCGATGGTCTACCCGATCGCCCGCGGTACCGGACCGCTGCTGGCCAGCCTGGTCGCCGTCCTGTTCCTGGGCGAGCGGCCGGGCCCCGCCGGCATCGCCGGGATCGTGCTGGTCGGGGTGGGCGTGCTCCTGCTCGGCGCGGCGCGCCGGCCCGGCCGCCGGGACCTGAGCGGGATCGGGTTCGGGCTGGCCACCGGGCTGTTCATCGCGGCGTACACCGTCTGGGACAAGCAGGTCGTCAGCGCCTTCGCGGTCGCGCCGATCCTGCTCAACTACGGCGGCGACCTCGGGCGCACCCTGGTCCTGACCGCTCCGGCGCTCGGCCCCCGCCGCAGGGGCCTGATCCTGCCCGTCTGGCGCGAGCACCGGGCGCGGGTGCTGGGCGCGGCGGTGCTGATGCCGCTCTCCTACCTCCTGGCGCTGACCGCGTACACGTTCTCGCCGATCAGCGCGGTGGCCCCGGTACGGGAGGTCAGCGTGCTCGTGGCGGTGGTGCTCGGCGGCCGGCTGCTGGCCGAGGGCGACCTGACCCGGCGGCTGCTGGCGGCCTGCGTCATCGTCGGCGGCGTGGTGACGATCGCCCTCGGCTAGCGGCGCCGGGAACCAGGGCGACATCAGCGGACCTTCGGAGCCGGACGCTCCGTTCGGATGCCGGTCCGGCATGCGACCGGGCGGTCCCCGGCCGCGTGTCTCTCCGGTTCCGAAACCATGTGCGAGCCACCCGGATGGGCCTTTACCCTCCAAGCATGGATCTTCGCGAGGAACTTCCGAGCGACGGACCGGCCGTACGGGATGTTCACCTACGGGCGTTCGGCGACCATGGCCTTGTCGTGGCCGACCTGGTCGACACCCTCCGGGCCACCATCGCGCCCGAGGACGGTCTCTCGCTGGTCGCCGAGTACGACAGGCAGGTCGTCGGCCATGTCATGTTCACCCGCGGTCTCCTCGATGCCCCTCGGCGGCTGGTTGACGTGCAGGTCCTCAGTCCGCTGGCCGTGCTGCCCGAGCTCCAGGAGCGCGGTGTCGGCTCGGCCCTGGTCCGGCACGGACTGGGGATCCTCGCCGAGCGGGCCGTTCCCCTCGTCTTCCTGGAGGGCGATCCGGGCTACTACTCGCGTTTCGGCTTCGTGCCCGGTGGTGGCCTGGGCTTCCGAAAGCCGTCCCTGCGTATCCCGGACGGCGCCTTCCAGGCCATCAAACTCCCGGAGTACGAACCGTGGATGACGGGGACGCTGGTCTACGCGGAGCCGTTCTGGCGGCATGACGCAGTTGGCCTGCGTGACCCCGGCGCACGGTGACGTGAGCGCCGACACCCCTGTCGCGACACGACACGCCGTTCGAACGCCGGTCCGGGCGGCGCGGTGTCGCCGGGCTGAGCGGGTGGCGGAACGAGTACGTGCCCGCGAGATCGATGACAACGAGGGCAGGCGGTTGCCGGAAAGCCGACGAACGCCTCCGCGAGATCGTGGACAGGGCGAACGTTGCCTGATGCGGCCCTAGAAGCCGCCGGAGCCGTCACCCGGGGCCACCGACTCCACCGAGGTCACCACCGGGGAGGCCGTCATCGGAGCCGTCACCGGGACCGCCACCGGCCCGGCGGGCTCGGAGACGGGGCCGCGGAAGTCGGCGGAGACGGCCTTCAACGCTTCGACCGCGGCCCGGATGGCCGGGCGGCGGGCGGCGTCGCTCCGCCAGAGCGCGTAGATCCTGCGCGTCGGGCGCGACCGGATCGGGACGACCCGCACCCCCGGCGGGACGAAGTCGCGACCCAGCCGGGGAATGATGGCGCATCCCTGCCCCGCCGCGACGAGGGCCATCTGGGTCGGATACTCGTCCGTCATGCAGGTGATGTCCGGCTCCAGCTCGGCCGAGCGCAGCGTGTAGACCAGCCAGTCGTGGCAGACCGTGCCGGGTGAGGAGCTGATCCACTGTTCCCCGGACAGCTCGGCGAGCTCGATCTCGGAACGGGCCGCCAGCGGGTGGGCCCCGGGCAGGATCGCGTCGGCGATGTCGTCGAAGAGCGTGGCCCTGGACAGCCCCTCGGGGATAGCGACCGGACGGTTCATCCAGTCCTGGATCACCGCGAGGTCGAGCTCGCCCCTGGCCACCTCGCGGATCTGCCGCTCCGGCTCGCGTTCCATGAGCTGCAGGCGCAGGTCGGGATGGCGCCTGCGCAGCAGGGAGAGCGCGGCGGGCATCAGGCCCCGGGCCGCCGTGGGGAAGGCGCCGATGCTCAGCCGCCCCACGACCTCGCCGCGCAGCGCCTCGAAGTCGGCCTCCGCCGTCTCGACCAGCGCGAGGATGCGCCCGGCGTGGTCGGCGAGCAGCCCGGCCGCGTCGGTCAGCCGCACGCCGCGCCCGTTGCGCTCCAGCAGGGTCGCGCCGGTCTCCCGCTCCAGCTTGGCCAGCTGCTGGGAGACCGCGGAGGGGGTCACCATGAGCGCCTCGGCCGCGGCACCCACGGAACCGTAGACGGAGACCGCGTGCAGGGCCTTGAGCCGGTTGAGATCCAACATGTAAGCAACCCTAAACGACATGAATCAGAAAGTCTCACTTGTGCTGAAATATTGTTGGAAACGACGATTAGTGGATGCGTATCCGGCATTTACTCCTCGCCGTCGCCCTCACCGCCCTCTGGGGCTTCAACTTCGTGGTCATGGAAGTGGGACTCCGGCACTTTCCCCCGCTGCTCTACGTGGCGCTGCGCTTCCTTTTGGCCGCCTTCCCCGCCGTACTGCTCGTCGGCGGCCCCGGGGTGCCCTGGCGCAAGGTGCTCGTGGCCGGGGCGACCCTCGGCATCGGCCAGTACGCCCTGCTGCTGACGGGCATGCGGGCGGGCATGCCCGCCGGGCTGACCTCCCTCGTCGTCCAGGTCCAGGCCGTCTTCACCGCCGTCCTGGCGGTCGCCCTGCTGAGGGAACGGCTCACCCGGCGGCGGATCACCGGCATGGCGGTCGCGTTCGCCGGCCTGGCACTGATCGCCGCCGACCTGGGCACCGGCGGCCCCATCGGCGCGTTCCTGCTGGTCGTCGGCGCGGCGTTCTTCTGGAGCGCGGGCAACATCGCGGTCAGGAACGCCGCTCCGCCCGACTCGTTCCGCTTCATGGTCTGGGTCTGCGGGGTCGCGGCCATCCCCATGACGGCCCTGTCCCTGCTGGTCGAAGGGGTTCCCCGGCTGGAATTCTCGGTGGAGGGCGGCCTGTCGGTGCTCTACGTGTCACTGGTCGCCACCCTCGGCGGCTTCGGCATCTGGGGCTTCCTGCTCCAGCGCTACGACGCCTCGGTGGTCGCCCCGTCCGCCCTGCTCGTCCCGGTCTTCGGCATGTCCTCGGCCGCCCTGTTCACCGGGGAGCCGATCTCCCCCGCCAAACTCGCCGCCGCCGCCCTGATCATCTCCGGCGTCCTCTACGCGAGCACCCGCGCCCGGTCTCTTCCCTCCTCGGTGTCCACTCCTTCCGTTCAGGCCGAAACGGGAGAGAATAGAACGAGGGCAACGGAGATGATCTGAATGAACACACCGAGTGACGGAGACGATGTTACGGTGACCGACGTGAGCGCCGCACTCGACTACTGGCCCGCCCCGCCCCCGTGGGGATGGACCGCCGACGATCTCGACAACCTCCCGGCGGAGGGACCGAACGGCGAACCCGACTTCTTCAAGCACGTCGAACTCATCGATGGAGCTCTCGTCTTCATGTCCCCCCAGAAACGCTTCCACGAGCGCGTGCTGTTCGGCCTTCGCGTCGTCCTGAACGCCCAGGCTCCCAAGCACGTCGCGGCCGTGACCCAGATGGACGTCAAGCTCGGCCACCGGATGCGCCCCTGCCCCGACGTCGTCGTCGTCGACGCGAAGGCCGCCGATGACGACGACAGGACGTTCTACATCCCCGGCGAGGTGCACCTCGCCGTCGAGGTGGTCTCCCCCGAGTCCGAGGACCGCGACCGCAAGACCAAGCTCTCCCGCTACGCCGAAGCGGGCATCGCGCACTTCTGGCGGGTGGAGAACAGTGGCGGCTCCCCTGTGGTCTACGTCTACGAGCTCGATCCCGCCACCCACGCGTACGCCCTCACCGGCATCCACCACGACCGGCTGACCGTCCCGGCGCCCTTCCCGATCACCATCGACCTCGGCGACCTGCCCAGGTAGGCACCCGGATCAGCCCAGGCCGTCATGGCGCGTTCCCGTACATCCCCATGAGCACCCACGGCGAGCGAGCGCTGGCGAGCGCCCCCTGCGCTCCTTTCCGCACGGGCGCTTCAGCTTCGGCGTTCAACGAGCAACGGCCCCGTACGGATTGCTTCAGCGTCCCAGCGCACACTGGGCGGCCCGCGAGAAAGCGACTACGGTCCGCACGGCGTACGGCGAGACGGGCCGTGTGCGGAGGTGGGTGGGTGTTCCGGGAGGCTTATAAAAATCCGTAACCGGCGTGCCCGCCAGGCCGGAGGCCTGACACACCGGAGCCGCCACCGACGACGGCCGCCCGGAGCACCCACCCACCGGAGCGCGCGCCTACCAAAGCCCCCACCGAAGCACGAGCCATCCAACCCGCTTTAAACGAACACTCGCACCGCTAACCGGAAACGGAAGCGGCGGCCTTCGCGGCGACCGGAAGAGCCTCAGCGATACGGGAGAGGGCCTCGTCGTCGTGGGCCGAAGACAGGAACCACGCCTCGTACGCCGACGGCGGCAGGTAGACGCCCTGGTCGAGCATCGCGTGGAAGAACGCCCGGTAGGCGGCGGTGTCCTGCTTCTGGGCGGTGGCGAAGTCGGTGACCCGCTCGTCGGTGAAGAAGATCGAGAACAGGCTCCCGGCGCGCTGCAGGCGGTGCGGCACCCCGGCCGCGGACAGGGCGTCGGCGGCGGCGCGGCCGATGACCAGTGCCGCGGCGTCGACCCGGTCGTAGACGCCCTCGTCGCAGGCGCGCAGGGTGGCCAGGCCGGCCGCGCAGGCCAGCGGGTTCCCCGACAGGGTGCCCGCCTGGTAGACCGGCCCCTCCGGCGCGAGGTGGGCCATCACGTCGGCGCGCCCGCCGAACGCGGCGGCGGGCAGGCCGCCGCCCATGACCTTCCCGAAGGTCATGAGGTCGGCGTCGACCGGGTCGAGCCCGTACCAGCCGGACTCCGACACCCGGAAACCGGTGAGCACCTCGTCGACGATCAGCAGCGCACCGTGCGCGGTGCACAGCTCGCGCAGCGTGGCGTTGAACCCGTCGAGCGGCGGGACGACGCCCATGTTGGCCGGGCACGCCTCGGTGATCACGCACGCGATGTCGGCGCCGAAGGTCTGGAACGCCTCCGTGACCGCCTCGACCGAGTTGTACGGCAGCACCACGGTGTCGGCGGCCGAGGCGCCGGTCACGCCGGGGGTGTCGGGCAGGCCGAAGGTCACCACACCGGAACCGGCCGAGGCGAGGAGGGCGTCGACGTGGCCGTGGTAACAGCCCGCGAACTTCACGATCTTGGATCGGCCGGTGACCCCGCGGGCCAGCCGCACGGCGGACATGGTGGCCTCGGTACCGGAGCTGACCAGGCGGACCTTCTCCACCGGCTCCACCCGATCGACGATCTCCTCGGCGAGCTCGACCTCGCCGGGGGTCGCCGTACCGAACGAGGTGCCGTCGCGCAGCGCCTCCTGCAGAGCCTCGATGACGGCGGGGTGCCGGTGGCCGAGGATCATCGGCCCCCACGAACAGACCAGGTCGACGTAGCGGTTGCCGTCGACGTCGGTGATGTAGGGGCCCTGCCCCGAGGTCATGAAGCGCGGCGTCCCGCCGACGGCGCCGAAGGCTCGGACCGGGGAGTTGACGCCCCCGGGGACGATCTCGCGTGCGCGGGCGAACAGGGCCTCGGAGTTATCAGTACGGCTCACGCCCTACAGGGTAGTCACCGCAGGACGAGCCTCCGCCCGTCCCCTCCGGGCACCTTCGAGCACGGTGGTGACGACCGGCTCACTCGCAGGTGTCGGCGAGCCAGTCGAGGACGCGCAGAGGGTCGGGCAGCGGGCGTCCGTCGGGCGGGCGCAGCCACGAGCCGGTCCCGCCGGTCGGCAGCAGCGAGGGCGGGGCGAGGACGTAGCTGTCGCGGCAGTGCCAGCGCAGGCCGGGCATCTCCTCGATGGTGGACGGGCCGAAGTCGAGGGCGCAGGTCCACCACTCGTCCTCGTCGTCGGAGGCGTTCCTGGTGGCCACGAAGAACAGGGCCCGGTCGCCGTTGACGGCGACCGGGCCCGAGGTGGCTCCCGCGGAGTCCATGTTCGCGAGGGTGGTGCGCCCCGCGGCGAGCGGTACGTCGAAGACGTCGAACACCCGCCCCGTGGGAAGGACCACGTTCGCCTCGGGCTCGTACCGCCACCAGTTGGTGAGCAGGGTGGGGTCGGTGGTGGCCTGCATCTGCCAGGCCCGCGAGAGCGGGTGGGCTCCCGGGTCGGGACAGCCGACCCGGTCGCACGAGCAGGAGCGCGAACCGCCCTTCAGCGGCCTCGCGCCGGGACAGCTCGCCCAGCCCAGGGCGGCGTACTCCAGCACAGAGTTGATCATCTGCTTCGGATGAGCATGTCGTCTGCTTCGACGAACCATCGGTACCCCGACCATTGTGTCCTCCGTCGTCCGCGCACCCCGCGTGCCATCCGGATGCGATCGACCTGTCCCACTCTGGTCAGTGAAGAACGTCAAACACCCAGGGTCTACGCCACCTGGGACACATCCGCACCGGTTATCGCACTCTAACGCACACGCTTCTCCACCAAGCGACGAACCTCCAGTTCTCGACACGTGCCGTCGGTCTCATCTCAGCTTCGCGGCCACCTCGGTCGCCCAGTAGGTGAGGATCATGTCGGCCCCCGCCCTGCGGATCGCGACCAGCGACTCCATGATCGCCCGGTCCCGGTCGATCCAGCCGTTCGCCGCCGCGGCCTCGACCATGGCGTACTCACCGCTGACCTGGTACGCCGCCACCGGCACGTCCACGGCGTCGCGCACCTGGCGCAGGATGTCGAGGTAGGCCAGCGCGGGCTTGACCATGACGGCGTCGGCGCCCTCGTCGAGGTCCAGCCGCACCTCGCGCAGCGCCTCGCCGACCGGTCCCGCCGCGTCCTGCTGGTAGGCGTTGCGGTCGCCGAACTGGGGAGCGCACTCGGCCGCCTCGCGGAACGGGCCGTAGAACGCCGAGGCGTACTTGGCCGAGTACGCCAGGATCGGGATCTGCTCGAAGCCGTCGCCGTCCAGGGCCGCCCTGATCGCCGCGACCTGGCCGTCCATCATGCCGCTCGGCGCGATGACCTGCGAACCGGCCCGCGCCTGGGCCACCGCCGAGGCCGCGTAGCGCTCCAGGGTGGCGTCGTTGTCGACCTCCCCGTCCGGGGTGAGGATGCCGCAGTGCCCGTGGTCGGTGAACTCGTCCAGGCAGGTGTCGGTCATCACCACCAGCGTGTCGCCCACGTCGGCGACCAGGTCGGCGACGGCGAGCTGGACGATTCCCTCCGGGTCGTCGGCGGCCGACCCCCGGCCGTCCTTCACCTCGGGGACACCGAACAGGATCAGCCCGCCGACCCCGGCCTCGGCGGCCTCGTGGGCGGCCTTGCGCAGCGAGTCGCGGGTGTGCTGGAACACCCCGGGCATCGAGCCGATCGGGTTCGGCTCGGCGATGCCCTCCTTCACGAACATCGGAAGCACCAGCTCCGCCGGGTGCAGCCGGGTTCCGGCCACCATCCGGCGCATCGGTGCCGTACGGCGGAGCCTGCGCGGGCGCGCGACAGGGAACTGGGCCGTCATGTTGTCTCCCCCTCTCCCCGGCCGGTAGGGGAACTGCGGGCCGGAGGAGCTCGGTGTGTGTTCCTGGCTCGCCGCTCGACACGGCGCGGTGCCTGCCTCGACACCGATCGACGTGACACGGTGCCGGCCGTGACACCGATCAACATGATGCGGTGCCGACCAGCGTGACGCGGTGCCGGCCGCGACGCCGATCCTCGCAGTGGCGATCACGCCCCGCGGCGCTCACCGGGGGCGTCGAACGCGGCCTGCCCGCCCGTCGTGCACGGGCGAGCGCCACTCTCAAGGTTACTTGGCGCGGCGCCGGGCTCCCCGCCGGGTCTGCGAGGGCCTGCGAGGGGTGTCCCCCGCCACGACGGCGGCCTGCCGCTGCTTGGCACCATACTCCGCCAGCGCCGCCGCGAGGGCGGAAGCCGAGGGCTTGTCGGCCATCACGTCGACGCGGAGCCCGAACTCCTCGGCGGTCTTGGCGGTCTGCGGGCCGATCACGGCGATGACCGTGACGTTGTGCGGCTTGCCCGCGATGCCCACCAGGTTGCGGACGGTGCTCGACGAGGTGAACAGCACCGCGTCGAACCCGCCGCCCTTGATGGCCTCGCGGGTCGGGGCGGGCGGCGGCGCGGCGCGGACGGTCCGGTAGGCGGTCACGTCGTCGCACTCCCAGCCCAGCTCGGTCAGCCCGGCCACGAGCGTCTCGGTCGCGATGTCGGCGCGCGGCAGCAGTACCCGGTTGATCGGGTCGAGCATCGAGTCGTACGGGGGCCACTCGGCCAGCAAGCCCTCCGACGACTGCTCGCCGGACGGCATCAGGTCGGGCTTGACGCCGAAGCTCACCAGCGCCCGCGCGGTGCTGTCGCCCACGGCCGCGACCTTGAGCCCGGCGAACGCGCGGGCGTCCAGGCCGTACTCCTCGAACTTCTCGCGCACGGCCTTGACCGCGTTCGCGCTGGTGAAGGCGACCCACTCGTAGCGTCCGGTGACCAGGCCCTTGATCGCGCGGTCCATCTGCTGCGGGGTGCGCGGCGGCTCGACGGAGATCGTGGGGACCTCCTCGGGCACCGCGCCGTACGAGCGCAGCTGCTCGACCAGGCCGGCCGACTGCTCCTTGGTCCTGGGCACGAGCACCCGCCAGCCGAACAGCGGCTTGGTCTCGAACCACGACAGCCGGTCGCGCATGCCGACGGCCTCGCCGACCACGATCAGGGCGGGCTCGGTCATCCCCGCGTGCTTGAGATCGGGCGCGAGCCGGCCCAGCGTGGTCACCACGGTGTGCTGCTCGGTGGTGGTGCCCGCGCTGCTGACCGCCACGGGCGTCGAGTCGGGACGGCCCGCCGCGATCAGCGCCTTGCCGATCGGGACGGCCTGGGCGATGCCGTTGTAGATCACCAGGGTGCCCGCCCCGGTGGCGTACGTGGACCAGTCGTCGATCTGCGTCGCGTCCACGACCCGGAACTCGGGCACCGACACCGCGGCGGGGATGCCCGCGTAGGTGAGCACCGCCGTCGCCGGCGGCACGCCGGGCACGATCTCGAAGTCCACCTCCGCCTTGGCACAGGCCGCGACCTCCTCGGTGATCGAGGAGAAGAACATCGGGTCGCCCGCGCACAACCGCACGACGCCGCTGCCGCCCTTGGCGGTCTTGACGACCTTCAGGGAGACGGCGCCGTCCTCGGCCACGTCGACGATCTCGACGTCCTCGCGGCAGTGGCGCAGCAGCGGGCCGTACGCCTCCCGGTCGAGGATGACGACGTCCGCCTTGGAAAGCAGGTCGGCGCCACGCAGCGTGAGCAGGCCCTCATCACCGGGACCCGCGCCGACGAAGGCGACGAACCCGGACGGGCGCTCGAAGGTGGTACTTCCGGAGCTCAATGTGCTCGCTCCCCTATCAACGTGCCGGCCCCTTCCGCGATCATCTCGGCCGCGAGGTCGCGGCCGAGATCCATGGGCGCGGAAGAGCTTCCGGCGGTGGACTTGCGCACCGCGCGCCTGCCGTCGACGGCGACGACAGCGGCGGTAAGGATCAGATCGGGCCCGTTCTCGGCCGAGTACGCGCCCACCGGGGCGGCGCACCCCGCCTCCAGGGCGTTGAGCACCGCGCGCTCGGCGGTGACCGCGGCCCGGGTGCGGGCGTCGTCGAGCACGCTCAGCAGCTCGACCAGGTCGGAGCGGTCGGAGCGGCACTCCACGGCCAGCGCCCCCTGACCGGGGGCGGGCAGCATCTCCTCGACCTCGAAGATCTGGGAGATCTCGGCGTCGCGGCCCAGCCGGCCGAGCCCGGCGGCGGCGAGCACGACGCCCTGCAGCTGGCCGGAGGCCACCTTGCCGATGCGGGTGTCGGCGTTGCCGCGGATCGGCACGTAGTCAAGATCAGGACGGATCATCCGGAGCTGGGCGATCCGGCGCGGGGAACCGGTGCCGATCTTCGCGCCGGGCGGCAGGTCGGCCAGCTTGGCGACGCTCACCAGGGCGTCCCTGGGGTCGTCGCGCGGCGGGATCGCCGCGATGACCACGCGCGGGTCGGGCGTGGTGGGCAGGTCCTTCAGCGAGTGCACCGCGAAGTCGATCGCGCCCTCGATCAGCTTGTCGCGCAGCGCGCTGACGAAGACCCCCGTACCGCCGAGCTGCGTGAGGTCGGCCTTGGTCACGTCGCCGAAGGTGGTGACGCCGACCAGCTCGACGGCCGCGCCGGTCAGCTCGGTGAGGCGAGTGGCGACCAGGCCCGACTGCGTCGTCGCCATGACGCTCCGCCTGGTCCCCAGCCGGAGCGAAGAAGAAACACCGCTCACAGGCCTGCCTCCTTCTTGCTCGGCTCGGTGTTCTTACCCGGCTCGGCGTCGATCGTCTCGATGCGCCTCACCGCTTCGGGCACCTTCGGGTCAAGATTGAACAGCTCGCGCAGCGCTTCGGCGTAATGATCGCCCGCCGGGGACTCCGCCAGCTGCTTGACGCGCACGGTGGGCTCGTGGAGCAGCTTGTCGACCACGCGCCTGACGGTCTGGCCGACCTCGTCCCTGACGCGCCCTTCAAGATCGGGGACCCGCGCGACGAGCCGTCCGAGCTCCGCCTCGACCACCTGGGCCGCCTTGCTCCGCAGTGCCACCACGGTCGGCGTGACGCGCGCGGCGCGCTCGGCCGACAGGTAGGCGGTGACCTCCTCGGCGACGATGCCGCGCACGGCGGTGACCGCCTCGGCGCGACCGCCGTCGTCGGTGCCGGCGTCGGCCTCGCCCTCCTGCATGGACTCCAGGTCGACCAGCGTCACACCGGGCAGCCGCCGCACGGCGGGGTCGATGTCGTGCGGCAGGGCCAGGTCCAGCAGGAACGTCTCGCGGGGGGTCACCATGTCGGCCGTGATGACCACGTCGGTGGCGCCGGTGCAGGAGATGACCAGATCGGCCTCCGCCAGCTCGGCCGCCAGGTCGCCGAATCCGGCGGCCCTGCCGCCGACCGTCTGTGCCAGCCGCACGGCGCGCTCGTGGGTCCGGTTGACCACCACGATGTCGGTGACGCCCGCCCGCTGCAGGGTCGCGGCCGACAGGGCGCTCATCGAGCCCGCGCCGACCACCAGGGCCCGCTTCCCCTCCAGGGGGCCGAGGGCGCGCTCGGCGAGGGTGAGCCCCACGCCGACGAGGGAGGCGCCCGCCCGGTCGATGCCGGTCTCGGTGTGCGAGCGCTTGCCCACCCGCAGTGACTGCTGGACGAGCTCGTTGAGCGTCGGGCCGAGGGTGCCCTCCTCCTGGGCGAGCCTGAGCGCCGAACGCACCTGGCCGAGGATCTGTCCCTCTCCCACGACCATCGAGTCGAGGCCGGAGCCGACCGAGAACAGGTGCTCGACGGCACGGTCCTCGTAGTGCACGTAGAGGTGGGAGGCCAGTTGCTCCATGGAGACGCCGGAGTGGTCGCTGAGCAGCCGGGAGAGCGAGGTCACCGCGGCGTGGAACCGGTCGACCTCGGCGTAGATCTCGACCCGGTTGCACGTCGAGACGACCATGCTCTCGGCGACGTGGGCGTCCTGCTGGATGTCCTGGAGCAGCTTCACCAGCGAGTCACCGGAGACGGAGACCCGTTCCAGCAGGGCCACCGGTGCCGTCCGGTGGCTCAGGCCGACGACGAGAACGCTCATCGGCCCTCTCCCGCCTTCCGGTCGCTCCGGGAGGCTCCGCAAGTTCGAGGGGCTCCCGGGTCCCGGGAGACTCGTGAGTCCCGGGAGCCACGAGGGGCTCCGGAACCGCGAGAGGAGAGGTGGCCGCCCGGGGCCTGGGCCGCGGCGCTCGCCGCACTGCTCGTCACCCTGCTCATGCTCGCCGTACTCGTGCTCGCCGTCTCCGTATTCGTCCTCATACGCGCCATCGTCATGGTGATCGTCATGCTCGTCGCGATCGTCCGGGACGTCGCGGTCGTCCGGGAAAGCGTCATGGGCGTCCGGGAAGGCCGGGAGATGCCGTGCCCGTCAGCGTGCCCGTCAGCGTGCCCGCCGGCTCGTGCACCGTGCCTGTTCACAAGTCCACCGCCTCGGGCCACTCCTCGGCCATCGCGGGCCCCCCACTCATCCGATCCGCCTTGCGTTGCTCGTGAAACGCCAAGATCTGCAATTCAATCGACAGGTCGACCTTACGGATATCGACGCCTTCCGGCACGGAAAGGACGACGGGGGCGAAGTTCAGGATGCTGGTGACCCCTACGGCGACGACCCGGTCGGCCACCTGCTGGGCCGCCACGGCCGGTGTCGCGAGCACCACGATCGACACTCCCCGCCGCCTTATCACGGCTTCCAGCTCGTCGATGTGCTCCACATTCAATCCCGCGATGTGGTCGCCCACCACTTCGGGGTCCGCGTCGAGCAGCGCCGCGACCCTGAACCCGCGGGAGACGAACCCGCCGTAATTGGCGAGCGCACGCCCGAGGTTACCCACTCCGACGATGGCGACGGCCCAGTCCTGGGTGAGACCCAGCTCACGGGAGATCTGGTAGATGAGGTATTCGACGTCGTAGCCGACCCCCCGGGTGCCGTACGACCCCAGGTGGGAGAGATCCTTGCGGAGCTTGGCCGAGTTGACGCCCGCCGCGACGGCGAGATCCTCCGAGCTCACGGTCGCCAGGCCACGCTCGGCCATGCCGTTCAGCGCTCGCAGATAGAGCGGCAGCCGGGCGACGGTCGCCTCGGGAATGCCGCGTTCGCGGGCTTGGGACAGACGGCGGATCACGTGCCGGAACTCCAGGGGGACAGGCGGCCGGCGCGGCCCGGACGCGACGGATGACGAGGTGAAACCACTGTCATTCAGGTTAGTCCTTTTGTGAACCGATGCACAAAGTGAGTGTTCACAATCTTGGCCGCGCCCCCCTCCGGTCCGTCCTCCGCCCCCTCACCAGGCCCTGGAACCGCGCGTACGGCGGGCGCGAGCCCCGTCGCCACCGGGCCTTTCCTGCCGCCGGACCCGATCTTCACCCCTCGCCGCGAGGACCGGCGCGTCGCCGCGGTTCGGCTACCGTGGCGGTCATGTCACCGCGAGACCATCGCATCACCCTGCTCGGCAAACCCGGTTGCCACCTGTGCGACGACGCGCGGGCGGTGATCGAGCGGGTCGCCGCGGACCTCGGCGTCCCGTGGGAGGAGCGCGACATCACGGCCTCCGAGGAGGACCAGGCCCGCTACTGGGAGATGATCCCGGTCACCCTTGTCGACGGGGTGCAGCACGACTTCTGGCGCGTCGACGAGAACCGCCTGCGCGCCGCCCTCGACGATTAGCCACCGTCGCCGCCCTCGACGCCATCGACACCTGAAGGACGTTCCTCGCCCGTGAGCGCCGCGGGTGGCCACCTGACACAGGCCACCCGCGCCGCGTTCGCTACCTGAAGGCGGTCGGGAGCGGCATCACCTTCGCGGCGTTCACGGTGAGTTCGATCACATTGGTGGCGAGCACCATCGTCTGGCGCTCGGTGACGAAGCGCTGCGTGTGGGGCTGGCGCTGGTGGTCGCTGTAGGCGACCTCGTCCCGGTAGAGCTCGTAGACGATGCGCTGGAGAGGCGCCGACTTCACCGAGTGGCAGGTGTAGACGAGCGTGTCCGGCTCGGAGCGGCGCACCGCCTCGACGGTCTCCTCCGCGAGCCGGTCGAATCTCTCGCCGGTGCCGTCGAGCAGGGTGAAGACCGTCAGCAGGCCGAAGATGCTCGGCGAGGGGCGGTTCGAGCCACCCGGCAGGTCACCGGCCCCGCCCGGCGTTCCCGGCCCGCCCGGATACATGGCACCGGTCGAGGGGGTGACGCCGAACGCCTGGTCGTAGCCCTGCGAGCCCCCCCGCTCGTAGCCTCGGGAGCCTCCGCGCCCCTGCTCGGAGCCCGGGGAGGGCGCGCCGCCGAAGGCCTGGTCGGCGGGCATCGGCTGGAGGCTTCCCGACCTGCCGGGGCCGGGCACGCCCGGCATGCCGAACTCGCCGGTGCCCGGCCCCGCGGGCCTGCCGAAATCACCGGTCCCCCCGGGCCTGCCGAACTCGCCCGTGCCTCCGGGCCTGCCGAACTCGCCGGTGCCCGGGCCTGACGGCCTGCCGGAACCGGGGGCGCCGTGCCTGCCGAACTCGTGGGCCGGGATGTTGTACTCACCGGTCGCCGGGCCGGGCGTGCCCGGCATGCCGAACTGGCCGGTGACCGGCGGCGGCTGCCTGCCGGGATCACCGCCGCGCCTGCCGGGGTCACCGCCGGACGGCTGGTCGGCGGGCGGCATGCCGTACTCACCCGCCATGAACATCCCCGTGGCGGGGCCACCGAACCTGTCGTCGGGCGGGGAGGGTTGCTGCTGCCGCATGCGCGCAGCGTAGTCGACGTCCTGCTCACCCGCCCGGTACTCGGCCACGAGGTCACCGAGGCCTGAGCGGCGGGGCGCCTCCTCGGCCAGGGCGCGGGCGGGGGGACTCTCCGGGGTCACGCGGCGGCCGGCGACCTGCACGTCGCGGGGCTCGTACTCGGGGCGGCGCGGCCGCGGGGGGCGGTCCTCCCACTCGTCGTCCGCGTCGTCCGCGTCCTCGTCGTCGTCCTCGTAGGGCGCGAGCGGGCGGAGCATGGCGTACCAGACCGCGGCGGCGGTGACGAAGAGCAGGAGCGCGGTGAACATCCCGGACACCGCGAAGCTGACGGCTCCGACGAGGGCGAGGCCGGTGGGGCCGAGCACCAGGAGCGCGTGCATGTTGTCGGCGTCGTAGTCGTCACCGCCGCGCCAGCGGAGGACCGCCAGCAGCAACCCGCCCAGCAGCACGAGCGCGACGATCACATGGACGGTACCGAGCAGGTAGGCCGGGGGCAGGTTCCAGTGGCGGCTGCCCAGCGGGAGTGCCTTGGCGAAGTCCTTCTCCTGCAGGACCGGGTCGACCGCCAGGATCACCGTGGCGATGACGGTGAAGGCGATCCCCAGGAGCCAGGAGGAGAACCTGGCCGTGCCCTTGCGAGCCATCAGCTGGATGACCCCGACGGCCAGCCACAGCGGCGCCAGCATGGATCCGGTCAGTTGATAAATACGGAACGTGCCTGTCCCAAATCCGATCAGATAACCGGTGGCGATTACTCCGAGTGATACGGAGAGAGACGCCGTCGTGATGCTCCAGGCGATCAGCCAGCCCTTGGGCTCACTGCGGAGGCGACTGACGAGAGCACCGGTGGCGATGGCTGCGAGCAATGCACCGGCGAAGGCGATGACAGCGACGAGGACTTCCATGGTGTCTCCAATGCTGCCGGACATTACCCCCCAACCGGTAGCCGAACCCTCGGTCGGCTCCCGGCGCCGGTCTGAAACAACCGACCCCACACCGTATCCGGCGATTACCCCCAGTCACGACGCTTCAAAGTGGATTGTGGAATTTCCACTTCATTTCTAGAGTGATCGAGCACGCCGTACCCCCTCCCCTCAGGGATACCGGATGCCTGAAACGTGGCCGCTCGCCGGGCACCTCCCCACGACAGCCGGGGTAGCCCAGCCCGTCCGCAGTAGTGACCTCACCGTGCGTGAGGATGCCTCCGAAGAACTCCGGAGGCTCGTTTTGCGCGCCAAAACCGGAGATTCGGATGCTTTTGGCACGCTCTACGATCGTTACCTCACCCTGGTGTACCGCTACGTCTACTTCCGGGTCGGCTCACACCCACTGGCCGAGGATCTCACGAGCGAGACCTTTCTCCGCGCGCTCCGCCGGATCACGGACTTCACGTGGCAAGGGCGTGATTTCGGGGCCTGGCTCGTGACCATCGCGAGGAACCTGATCACCGATCACTTCAAGTCCGGCAGGTACCGCCTTGAGGTCACGACCGCCGAGGTGATCGACACCCCGCTCGACGGCCCGCACATCCCGGAGAACGCCGTCGTCACCGCGATGATCAGCGATCGGGTGCTCACCGCCGTCCGCGGCCTCGGCCCCGAGCAGCAGGAGTGCGTGGTACTGCGTTTCCTGCACGGCATGTCGCTGGCGGAGACCGCGCTCATCATGGGCAAGAAGAGCGGCGCCATCAAGGCACTCCAGTTCCGCGCGATCCGCGCCCTGGCTCGCGCGCTGCCCTCCGACCTCAGCTGAGACCGGCCGGCATCGGCTGTCCTCGGTCCTTCGCCTCCCGGCCGCGGCCGCCACGCCCGAAACAATGTTCCCATGTCGATGTGGCGCAGCGCGTAACCTGCCGTGCCAAGTCGTCGTTAGGCAAGTGACACCGATGGATCATGAGCTGGGGGCGGCAGGGAGCGTTCATGGGGAAGTGGCTGCCCGGATTCTCGCGGAGGTCGCAGGCGCGCATCCAGGACCGCGTGTCACGACTCGGCGCCCGCATGGCGGCCACCCCCGGGCCCGAGTTCAACGCCAGGCTCCGCGAGCGGCTCACCCAGTCCCCGCCCGGGGAGGACGTTCCCGAGCAGCGGCCGATGGGCCCCCGCCACTCCCGGCGGAGATCCCGTGCGGGGCTGTTCCCGCGGTTGCTGAGCATCGCCCTGGTGGCCTCGATGGCGGTATCCGGTATGTGGACCTACCGGTCGATGCCCGGTGACACCTTCTACCCGCTCAAGCGCGCCGCCGAGAGGACGCTGTTCCACCTGAGCAGCGACGACGCCGAGCGGGCCGACCGCTCCTTCGGCTACGCCGAGACCCGCGCCCGCGAGGTCAAGGAACTCCTGGGCTCGGACGAGGGCGAGCGCGAGCGCGAGGAGGTGATCGGGGAGACCCTCCAGGCCATGGAGGACACCACGCGCTCCGCGGTGACCTCCCTGCGGCAGATGCGGCGCCGCGACTCCGCGAGCGCCAAGGAGCTCAAGCGCTTCGTCCAGAAGCAGCGCACCCAGATCGCCGGGATGATCCCCAAGATGGGCGCGGAGAACCAGCGCAAGGCCCACGTCTACCTCAACTACATCGAGGGCCTGGCCCCGCCCGAGTAGCCGCTCCGGTACGGGACCGGCCCCACCGTCCCGGACCGCCGCGCGCGGGAACCGGGTCGCCCTCCCGTCCCGGACCACGGCATCGGGGCCCGGCCCCGCCGGGCTCGCGCGATGCGTACGACACCAAGACGTCACATCCGGCTCATACCGACGCTACTGATCTCACCCCTCTGCCCCGGTTAAGCTGAGGGGCTATGAGGCGGCTACTACGACGGCGGGACGAAGCGGAGACGGCCAGACGGGCGACGGTCGGGGAGGTCGCGGCGGGCGAGGTGGCCGCCGCGGCCGCCGTGGCGATGCCGATGGCCGAGCCCGACCCGGTGGCCGCCGCCTTCTTCGACGTCGACAACACCATGATGCGCGGCGCCTCCATCTACCACTTCGCCCGCGGCCTCGCCTCCCGGGGCCTGTTCACCAGCAAGGATCTGTTCAGGTTCGCGATCGGCCAGGTGGTCTTCCGGATCCGCGGCGACGAGAACCCCGCGCACATCGACGAGGCCAGAGAGACCGCGCTGGCGTTCGTCGCGGGGAGCAAGGTCGAGGAGATCGTCCGGCTCGGTGAGGAGATCTACGACGAGGTGATGGCGGACCGCATCTGGGCGGGCACCCGCGCCATCGCGCAGGCACACCTCGACGCGGGCCAGCGGGTCTGGCTGGTCACCGCGACCCCGGTGGAGCTGGCCCGGGTGATCGCCCAGCGCCTCGGCCTGACCGGCGCGCTCGGCACCGTCGCCGAGACCGAGAACGGCGTCTACACCGGCCGCCTGGTCGGCGACCTGCTCCACGGCCCCGCCAAGGCGGAGGCCGTCAAGGCCCTGGCCCGCAGGGAAGGACTCGACCTGTCGCGCTGCTCCGCCTACAGCGACTCGGCCAACGACCTGCCCCTGCTCTCCCTCGTCGGCCACGCCACCGCGATCAACCCGGACGCCGAGCTGCGCGAGTTCGCCCGGCAGAACAGCTGGGACATCAAGGACTTCCGTACGGGGCGCAAGGCGACCATGATCGGCCTGCCCATCGCGGCGGGTGCCGGAGCCGTCGCGGGCGGCATCGCCGCCGCCGTCGCCCTGCGCCGCCACTACCGCTCCGGTCGCTGACCCTCCGCTCGCGCGCCGGCTCCACCGTCCCCACCGCCGTCCCTGGCCGCCCCCGGCCGTGGCGGTCCTTCACTCGATAGGGCCTCGAAGCTCAGGGAACCCCGGGGAGGCCCCGGGGAAAGGCGCCTCAGAAAAGGCGTCGGAGAAAGGGCGGCAAGGCGTGGCCGCGCCTGAGCCGGAGCTCGTCGAGCTGCTGCTGGACGACCTCCCTGACCTGGTCGGTGAGGTTGAAGACCAGCATGGGGTCGTCGGCGTCGGCGGGGTCGAGCTCGTCGGTGCGGATCGGCTCGCCGAAGCCGATCATCCACTTGGACGGGAGCGGGACCAGGCCGAGGGGCCCGAGCCAGGGGAACAGCGGCGTGACCGGCAGGTAGGGAAGGCCGAGCACCCTGGCCAGGATCCGCAGGTCACCGATCTTGGGGTAGATCTCCTCCGCGCCCACGATGGCGCAGGGAACGATCGGCACGCCCGCGCGGATGGCGGAGGCGACGAAGCCGCCCCGGCCGAAGCGCTGCAGCCGGTAGCGATCGGAGAACGGCTTGCCGACTCCCTTGAAACCCTCGGGAAAGACGCCGACGACCTCGCCCTTGCGGAGCAGCCGGTCGGCGTCCTCGCGGCAGGCGAGGGTGTGACCGGTCTTGCGGGACAGGTGTCCGAGCACCGGGAGCCGGTAGACCAGGTCCGCCCCCAGAAGACGGAGCGCCCGGCGTCCGGGATGGTCGTCGTACAGGGCCACCTGCAGCATGAGCCCGTCGAGCGGGAGGGTGCCGGAGTGGTTGGCCACGATCAGGGCTCCGGAGTCGCCGGGCACGTTGTGCATGCCCACGGTCTCGGTGCGGAACCAGTGGCGGTACAGCGGGCGGATCAGCTCCAGCAGCACCCTGTCGGTGAGCTCGGCGTCGAACCCGAACTCGTCGACCTCGTAGTCGCCGGCCACCCGGCGACGCAGGAAGGCGAGCAGCTCGGCCAGCCGGTGATCGTCGTCTCCCTCTCCGGCCGGTGGCCCGGAGAAAGGCCACCCGGCTTCGGGGGCGGGCTCGCCGGACGCTTCCGAGAAGGGCTCATCGGACGGAGCTTCCGAGAAGAGGTCGCCGGCCGGGCCCGACGCTTCGGAGTCGGGTTCGCCGGACGGACCGGGGAGGTGCTCGCGGGAGGCGCGGGCCCTGGTGATGGGGATCACCTCGGCGTCCTCGCTCCCGGCCACCGCGTCGCTCATCCCGTCACCGGCCGGGACACCATGTCCATCAGGGCGGCGGGAAGGCCCCCGGCCAGGTCACGCGCGCGCAGGAAATCCTCGAAGGCGGCCGCGGTGGAGAACTTCGGCCTCCAGCCGAGCGCCGTGGACAGCGCGGTGGTGTCGACCACGCGTCCGTGACACATCAGGCGGAGTTGCTCGGGGGAGAACCCGACCAGTCCCGCGCTCCGGGCGAGGTCGCCCATGAAGCGGAAGACGGGAGAGGGGACGGGCATCGGGAGCAGGCCCGCCCTGCGCGCGCACTGCGACAGGAGCAGCACGCCTTCTCCGGCCACGTTGAACGTGCCGGGGTGGTCCTCCATCGCCATCCGCCGCAGCACCTCGACCGCGTCGTCCTCGTGGACGAACTGCAGCCGCGGGTCGAACCCGAGCACGGTCGGCAGGACGGGCTGGGTGAAGTAACGCATCAGCGGTGAGTCGACACCGGGTCCCATGAAGTTGGCGAACCTGAGCGTCGACACGGTCACGTCGCGGCGCCGCCTGGCGAAGCCCCGGACGTAGCCCTCCACCTCGGAGGCGTCCTTGGCGTAGCCATGGCTCGGCGGCTCTCCCGGCTCGGCGTCCTCGGTGAAGACCGCGGGGTCGTGCGGGGAGGAACCGTAGACGGCGGTGGTCGAGCGCACGACGACGCGGCGGACCGTCGCGGACCGCTGACAGGCACCGAGCAACTGCATGGTGCCGATGACGTTGTGCTCCTTCATGAGCGCGCGGCCGCCGCTCCGGGGAGGAGCGCTCACCAGACTCATGTGAACGACTGTGTCGATGTCGGCGGCCGCGATCACCTGGGCGATGTCGGGGCTGCGCAGGTCGACGCGGACGAACTCCGTCCGGCCGAGAGGTACGCCGCCATCACGTGAGAGCGAGGGCGGCGGCACCGTATCCACTCCGATGACCCGGTCGATGTCCGGGTCATCCGCGAGAACGCTCGCCACTCGGGCGCCGATGTGGCGCGAGACCCCGGTGACAAGCACGGTGTGGGTCATCGGCGCCTCGCAGATCCGCGCTACTTCTTGTTACGCCGCTGGATGCGGGTCTTCTTGAGAAGCTTGCGGTGCTTCTTCTTCGCCATGCGCTTACGGCGCTTCTTGATCACAGAGCCCACGGGACCCCCAGGTAGCTGGTAGCCGAGATTGTCGAACCGGTGCGCGAGAGCACACCGGCACAACAGACTACCGGCGATCCACGGTAGATCGCCCCTAGGGGGACCCCGGGCGCATGAACTCACGACGTGGCGACCACGTCGCTACCCCGACGAGACAGGGACCGGCTCTCCAACGGTCATACCGGAAATCACGCCCCGGTCAGACCGGAAGGAGCAGGACCATGAGCGCCCAGCGCGCCTGGCTCACCTCACGACCGGATCGTTCCCCCCGGCCGCTCGGCTCGACGCGTCGAGCCCCCCTGCCTCAACCTGCCTCGATGTAGGCATCCCTCAGATAATCGTGAACCGCCTGCTCCGGCACCCGGAAGGATCGACCGACCCGGATGGCCGGCAGCTCGCCCGAATGCACGAGTCGGTACACAGTCATCTTGGACACCCTCATGACAGTGGCCACTTCTGCCACCGTCAGGAACTTCACCTCGCTGAGAGGTCTTTCGCCTGCACCCATCGGACGCCTCTTCCGCACGTGTATCCGGGTTATCCCCACTGGTGCCATTGCTCACGCACGTGTACTGCTGTCAGCGTAAGTCGGGACCCCTGTCACGCAAACCCCCTATTTTCTCAGCCCTTGGAGTCTCGCGTCAGCGAAACAGCTGAAATCGCTGGCCAGCAGCCGGACCGTGCCCCTCGCATTGATCTTGGAACGGACCAACTGTCTCCCATTAGAGTCGCCCACAATCACCAAAAAGTTGGCAAACGGTCGGCGAGGTGCGTGGAATGCAGGCGCGAAATGCCTGTATAGGGATGACCTAATTTGCGCATCCCCCGTCTCAGAGGGCCCGTACGACCCTCTCGACCAGGTGGTTCGTCAGCGGTTCGTAATACCTCGGTAGCACGTTGTCATCGAGCGGAACGGTGACCGCGATCTTGCCTTCGGCCTCTCCGACGAAGAGGGCGGGGTCGTTGCTGTCGGCGAATCCGACCGTGAGGATGCCCGCCTCGCCCGCCGCCCCGGCCCAGCCGTGGTCGGCGATCACCAGATCGGGACGGTCCGCGCCCAGTTCGGCGATCATGGCGCGCATCGGGGCGGGGTCGTGGGTGTGCACGAAGGCGCCCTTGTCGTCGAGCATCGCGACGTCGTCCAGATAGCGGATCTTGCGCCTGCGGCCGAACCCGCTGCCCCAGTACGACCAGCCCTCGGCCGGGGCCATCAGGGTCACGCCGCGCGCCCTGAGCATCCGGCCCAGGGCCATGTGGATGGTGAGCAGGCCGGTGGGGTGCCCGGTGGCGATCAGGATCTTGGGGTTCTCCCCCCGGAGCACCCCGGCGATCGTGTCGCCCATCTTCTCGACCGCCTCGATCGTGCGGTCGGGGTCGATGGTGTCCTGCCCCTCCCGATGACGGGGATCGGCCACGACCCCGGCGGACTTGGCCATCAGCTCCAGCACGTCCCGGTAGGACCAGGCGCCCTCCATCGTCAACCCGAACATGTAGTGCGGGTCGCGGTTGGACAGCGACCGGTAGTGGTCCAGGTTGTTCTCCCGGCTGGTCGCCACGTCACCGGCGATCCGGGTACGGACCAGGTGCTCACGAAGCTCAGCGCGCGTCATCGGTTCCTCAGTCCAGTTTGCCGACCGACCATGGGTGCGGACCGTGTGTCACGGGAGGGGATCGAGCCCGTGGAAGGGGAAGACGGCATTCCTCGTCGCCATGATGGCCCGGTCGATCGGGTCTGCTGGGTCATAACCAGCGGAGAAATCGCGAAATTCCGGATCTCGGCCATCGGTCAGCGTGAGCGGCGCCGTCTGGTTGGTCCGTTCCTTGACGAACGTACGCCATGCCTCCGGAGTGGCGGTCGCGGGATCGAGGGGGTGGCCCGCCACCTCCGCGATCAGGTGGGTCCACGCCCGGGGCACCACCTGCACCAGCTCGTACCCTCCGCCGCCGGTCACGACCCACCGCCCGCCCGCGGTCTCGTGGGCCAGCTCGTGCAGCGCCGCGTACGCGGCCCGCTGGCCGTCCAGGCTGAGCATGAGGTTGGCCAGCGGATCGAGGGCGTGGCTGTCGCAGCCGTGCTGGGTGACCAGGACGTCGGGGGCGAACTCCCGCAGCAGCGGCGGGACCACCGCGTGGAAGGCCCTGAGCCAGCCGCTGTCGCCACATCCGGCGGGCAGGGCCACATTGACCGCGGTGCCCTCCGTTCCGCGCTCCTCGGGGAACCCCGTGCCGGGGAAGAGGGTGCGAGGGCTCTCGTGCAGGCTGATGGTGAGAACCCTGGGGTCGTCGTAGAAGAGCGCCTGCACGCCGTCGCCGTGGTGCACGTCCACGTCCACGTAGGCGATCCTGGACGCCCCCTGGGCCAGCAGCCACGCGATCGCCGCGCCCGGATCGTTGTAGACGCAGAACCCGCTCGCCCCGGCGGCCATCGCGTGGTGCAGACCTCCGGCGACGTTGACCGCGTGCTCGGCCTCACCGCTCCACACCGCGCGGGCGGCGGCCAGACTGGCGCCGGTGATCAGCGCGGACGCCTCGTGCACCCCGGGGAAGGCGGGGTTGTCCGTGGTGCCGAGCCCGTGGGCGAGGTCGGGCCGCCCGGTGGCGGAGACCCGTTTGACGGCCTCGATGTAGTCGCGCTCGTGGACGAGCGCCAGCTCGTCGTCGGTGGCGGGCGCGCAGCCGCTCATCTCCACCTGGTCCAGCACGCCGAGCTCCCTGGCCAGCGCCATGGTCAGCTCGACCCGCACGGGCGCGAGCGGGTGCCCGGGGCCGAAGTCGTACGAGGTGAGCGCATCGTCCCAGACAACCCGCACGGACCGGCTCATGCGCACTCCCTGTCTGGTCGCGACGCCGCGCGTCACGGCCGATCTTCCTGCTCCCGGCTCGACGTTACCGCACGTGTACGGAATGGCGTTTACGCGGCCGTCTCGGAGAACGCACCCGTTTTCATCTGAGCGAAATATCCCGATTTATTGATATTAACGAGCACGTTTGACGGGCTGCATAGGAGATCCGGACACCCGCTGGAGGCCGGACATTCTCGCGCCGGTCTTACCTCCCGGCAGGGAGACCAGACGGATCAGACGATTCAGACGGAGGAGACCCGGCGCAGTCCCCTTACCGCGGGGACCAGCAGGAGGGCGGCGCACCCGGCGACCGCCACGACCGAGGACCCGGCCAGCAACTGCGACGCGCCCACCACCCCGGCCACCGGGCCGGCGAGCACCTGGCCGACCGGGACGAACAGGGTCGAGCCGGCGACCTCGTACGCGGTGACCCGGTTGAGCGCCTCCGCCGGGACCTGGGTCTGGATGCTCGTGGCCCACATGACCGACCAGAACGCCCACCCCGCGCCGCCGATCACGTGCGCGGCCATGAGAACCGCGGCCGGCGACGCCACGGCGATGGAGAGCGGCTCCAGCGCGAAGCCGAACAGGCCGATCGCGCCGGCCATCAGCGGCCGTCCGGGACGGACCCGCATGGCGACCAGGCCGCCGACGATGGTGCCCGCGCCGGAGGCGGACATGACCAGGCCGTAGGCGGTCTCGCCGAGCCTTTCGCTGATCAGCACCGAGCCCAGCGGGATCATCGGGCCGAACAGGGTGACCCCGAAGACCGCCCAGACCAGGATCACCGACCACATCCAGGTCCTGGACCGGAACTCCTGCCACCCCTCGCGCAGGTTGCGCCACATCGAGCGCTCGGCGACCGGCCCCGCGACCACCGGCAGGCGCAGGAGGAGCAGGCACACCGCGCTGACGGTGAACCCCGCGGCGTCGATCGCGAAGACGACGCCGACCCCGGAGAAGCCGACGATGGCGCCGGCGACGCCGGGACCGGCCAGCAACATGATCGACTCGGAGACGCGCAGGGTGGCGTTGGCCTTCTGCACGTCCCGCGCCACGCGCGGGACCGTGCTGGAGACACCGGGCTGGTACATCGCGGCGGCGACGCCGTTGATCGCGGAGATGACGAGGATCTGCCAGAGATCCGGCCTGCCGAGAACGAACAGCGCCGCGGCGGTCCCCTGGCTCACCACCCTGACCGTGTCGGCGCCGATCATCATGCGGCGCGGCGTGAACCTGTCGGCGAAGACCCCGCCGAACAGGATGAGCACCGCGAAGGGCGCCATCCACGCGGCCAGCGCCAGCCCCACCCCGGTGGAGCCGTAACCGAGCCCGCCCACGCCCACCGCCGTCGCGAACGGGACCATCGCGGCCCCGAGCATGGAGACGGACCTGGCGGTGAAGAAGAGCAGGAAGCTCCGCGTCCAGACAGCGGGTCCGTCCTGTTCCCGCCCCCGCCCGCCGGTCGATACCGCCTGCTTCACGATCGCCTCATTCCCCGAAGTTCCGGGAAAATGATGCCGTATGTAAGAAAGTTTCCTAATAGAGGGGGTAGCTCAGCCTCAGGCTCACTTCCTGGCCCGGCCTCCGATTCGGCCCTCGCTCAGCCCTCGGCTCAGTTCCTCGCTCAGCCCTCGGCGAGCTGGCGGCCCCGGTCCCTGGCGGCCTCGATGGCGGCCAGGAAGGCGGCGCGGACGCTGTGCCGCTCCAACTCGGCGATGGCCGCGATGGTGGTGCCGCCCGGCGAGGTGACCGCCTCGCGGAGGATCACCGGGTGCTCGCCCGAGTCACGGAGCATGATCGCCGCCCCGACGATCGACTGGGTGACCATGTCGAGGGCGGCGGCGCGGGGCATGCCGAGCAGGATGCCGGCGTCGACCATCGCCTCCACCAGGTAGAAGAAGTAGGCGGGACCGCTGCCCGACAGGGCCGTGGCCGCGTCCTGCTGCGACTCGGGGATGCGCAGCACCTTGCCGACCGGGCTGAACAGGTCCTCGGCCCGCCTGAGGTGCTCCTCGGAGGCGTGCGCGCCCGCGGAGATCACGCTCATCGCCTCGTCGACCAGCACCGGCGTGTTGGACATGACCCGGACCACGGGGATGTCGGCGCCGAGCCGCGACTCGACGAACGAGGTCGTGATGCCCGCCGCCGCCGAGACGACCAGGCGGTCGGCCGGGATGTGCCCCGCGATCTCGGCGAGCAGGGACCCCATGTCCTGCGGCTTGACCGCGAGGATGATCGTGTCGGCGTCCTTGGCCGCCTCGGTGTTGGAGGCCACCCGCACGCCGTACCGCTCCGCGAGGGCCTGGCGCCGCTCGGCGCGCCGTGCCGTCGCGATCACGTCGCCCGGCTTGAATCCGGCCCTGAGCAGCCCGGACAGCAGTGCCTCGCCCATCTTGCCGGTGCCAAGAATCGCGATCATGTGAGCACCTCGAAATCGTGGATCGGACCTTCCCGCAGCCTATCGGCCCTGCCATCGGGGGGAATCATCCCTTGTGACGGTCGCCGGCGACGCACGACCGTGGACGTCCACCGCCGAGAAGGGAAGGGAGGTCCGGCAGCGCGATGTCAGAGTCCTCTGAACCTCTCCGGACCCCGATCCGTCTTAGGGGTATGCGTATGATCGCGACCCCTATCCTGGCCGGAAGCCTCCTGCTGGCGCTGGGCTGCGGCACCGACCCCAGCGCCACGGTCACCGCCGTCTCCCCCACGCGCCCGGTGAGTCAGGCCACCTCCATCCCCGGCGGCCCCTCCGCGCCGGCGAGCCACGGCGTGGCCCCCCGGGAGGAGCCCACGAGCGGTACCCCCAAACCGACGAAACCCGAGGGCCACACCGACAATCCCCGCAAGGTCAGATGGCTGAAGGCCAAGCCGTCGAAGGACGGCCGGAGCCTGCGGATCACCTGGTGGTCCGGGGTGGAGCCGTGCAACGTGCTCGACCGGGTCACCGTGCGCGAGACCTCCAAGCGGGTGACCGTCACCCTCTGGGAGGGCCCGAGCAGCAAGGTCCAGAACGTCGCCTGCATCGAGATCGCCATCCAGAAGGTGACGACCGTCAAGCTCAAGAAGCCCCTCGGCGCCCGCAAGGTGGTCGACGGCGCCCGCTGACGCGGCGACCCGGCGCGGGAGGGACCGCGCCGGAGCACGCCCCTCGCGAGCGGCGACCGGGCCGTCCGCAGGACCCGCTCAGAAGCCCCGCCCCGGAGATCGGTTCCGACGACCCGCTCCGAACCCCCGCTCCGGAGGTCCTTTCCGAGGACCCGCTCCGCGGGCTCGTGCCGAGGGGCTGGGCGGCGTACGACCTCGTGGACGGTGACCGGGCGGCCCCGGTCACCGCCCGGGAACGATCCCGCGTGTTCCCTCGTCAGAGGGGGTGACGGACACCACCCTGTTCCCCCGGAAAACCGGGGAATGCCTCCGCGCGGCCGAAGGTTGAGCCCAATAGACTCAAGTCGTTTGACAAACGTCACACGAGGTTCCACTATGAGTCTCATCGACTCAACTTTGACTACAAGGACGTACTCATGGCACGTGCGGTAGGTATCGACCTGGGGACGACCAACTCCGTCGTCTCGATTCTTGAGGGCGGTGAGCCCACCGTCATCGCCAACGCTCAGGGCTCGCGGACCACGCCGTCCGTGGTCGCGTTCGCGAAGAACGGCGAGGTCCTCGTCGGAGAGGTCGCCAAGCGGCAGGCCGTCACCAACGTCGACCGGACGATTCGCTCGGTCAAGCGCGAGATGGGCACCAACTGGTCCGTCGAGATCGACGGCAAGAAGTCCAACCCGCAGCAGATCAGCGCCTTCGTGCTGCAGAAGCTGAAGCAGGACGCCGAAGCCTACCTGGGCGAGAAGATCACCGACGCTGTGATCACCGTTCCCGCCTACTTCAACGACGCCCAGCGCCAGGCCACCCAGGAAGCCGGCACCATCGCCGGCCTGAACGTGCTGCGCATCATCAACGAGCCCACCGCCGCCGCGCTGGCGTACGGCCTCGACAAGGAGAAGGACGAGACCATCCTCGTCTTCGACCTCGGCGGCGGCACCTTCGACGTGTCCCTGCTCGACGTCGGCCAGGAGGACGGCCACGGCTTCGTCGAGGTCAAGGCCACCAGCGGCGACAACCACCTCGGTGGCGACGACTGGGACCAGCGCGTCGTGGACGAGCTGGCCAACCGGTTCAAGAACGCGCACGGCGTCGACCTGACCAAGGACAAGATGGCGCTGCAGCGCCTGCGCGAGGCCGCGGAGAAGGCCAAGATCGAGCTCTCCAGCCAGTCGGAGACCTCCATCAACCTCCCCTACATCACCGCCTCGGCCGAGGGTCCCCTCCACCTGGAGGAGAAGCTCACCCGCGCCGAGTTCCAGCGGATCACCGCCGACCTCCTCGAGCGGTGCAAGGGCCCGTTCAACCAGGTCGTCAAGGACGCCGGGATCAAGGTCTCCGACATCGCCCACGTGGTGCTCGTCGGCGGCTCGACCCGCATGCCCGCCGTGGCCGAGCTCGTCAAGGAGCTGACCGGCGGCCAGGAGCCCAACAAGGGCGTCAACCCGGACGAGGTCGTGGCCATCGGCGCCGCCCTGCAGGCCGGCGTGCTCAAGGGCGAGGTCAAGGACGTCCTGCTGCTCGACGTGACCCCGCTGAGCCTGGGCATCGAGACCAAGGGCGGGATCTTCACCAAGATCATCGAGCGCAACACCACGATCCCGACCAAGCGCTCCGAGGTCTTCACCACGGCCGAGGACAACCAGCCGTCGGTGCAGATTCAGGTCTACCAGGGCGAGCGCGAGATCGCCGCGTACAACAAGAAGCTGGCCACCTTCGAGCTGACCGGCATCGCCCCGGCGCCGCGCGGCATCCCGCAGATCGAGGTCACCTTCGACATCGACGCCAACGGCATCGTCAACGTCTCCGCCAAGGACCTCGGCACCGGCAAGGAGCAGACGATGACGATCACCGGCGGCTCCGCGCTGCCGAAGGACGACATCGAGCGCATGATGCGCGAGGCCGAGTCCTACGCCGAGGAGGACAAGAAGCGCCGCGAAGAGGCCGAGACGCGCAACAACGCCGACTCGCTCGTCTACCAGACCGAGAAGTTCCTCGGCGAGAACGCCGAGAAGGTCCCGGACGACATCAAGAACGAGGTCAACGAGGCCGTCTCCGAGCTCAAGAAGGCTCTGGAGGGCACCGACTCGTCCGTGATCCGCGCCTCCGCGGAGAAGCTCGCCACGGTCAGCCAGAAGATGGGTTCCGCCATCTACGCCCAGGCGCAGGGGTCGGAGACCCCGGCCGGCGCTCCCGGCGCGGACGCCGGCGACGGCGGGCAGAAGGCCGACGACGACGTGGTCGAGGCCGAGATCGTGGACGACGAGCCGAAGCGCGACAACGGCGCCAAGTGACGGTCGGAAAGCCGAGGGGAGCACCAGCGTGAGCACGCGCGAGAACGGTTCCGAGGAGGAGCCGGTGATCCGCGACAACCGGAAGATAGACCCGGAGACGGGGCAGGTACGCGAGGCGAGCCCGGCCGAGACCACGGGCCATGACGACAGGGAGCAGGCGGCCGACCAGCCGTCCTCCCTGGCGTCCGACCTGGCCTCGATCGAGCTGGCCACCCAGCTCGCCGAGCGCACCGCGGACCTGCAGCGCCTTCAGGCCGAGTATTCCAACTATCGCAAGCGGGTCGAGCGGGACCGCGTGGCGGTCAAGGAGCAGGCGGTGGCCGGCGTGCTGGCCGAGCTGCTGCCGGTCCTCGACGACATCGGCCGGGCCCGTGACCACGGGGAGCTGACCGGCGGCTTCGCCAAGGTGAGCGAATCACTGGAGGCGGCCACCGGGAAGCTGGGGCTGAGCACCTTCGGCACCAAGGGCGAGCCGTTCGACCCGACGGTGCACGAGGCTCTGATGCACAGCTACTCCCCCGACGTCACCGAGCCGACCTGCGTGGAGATCCTGCAGCCCGGTTACCGGATCGGCGAGCGGGTGCTCCGCCCCGCGCGCGTCGCGGTCGCGGAGCCGGAAGATCCCGCCGCGGACGACAACTGACACCCCCACATCTGATCTCTGAGAAGGAACGTAGATGAGCACCAAGGACTACCTGGAGAAGGACTACTACGCCGTCCTTGGTGTGCCCAAGACCGCTACGGCCGATGAGATCAAGAAGGCGTACCGGAAGCTGGCCAGGCAGTATCACCCGGACGCCAACCCCGGAAGCTCGACGGCCTCCGAGAGCACCGCCAAGTTCAAGGAGGTCTCGGAGGCGTACGACATCCTTTCCGACACCAAGCGCCGCAAGGAGTACGACGAGGCGCGGACGCTGTTCGGATCGGGTGTCGGCGGCTTCCCGGGGGCGGGGGGCGCTCCGCGCGGGGGTGGTTTCCCGTTCGACCTGGGAGACCTGTTCGGGGGGACCGGCCAGCAACAGCAGCAGGGCGGCGCCGGAGAGCGCATCGGCGACATCTTCGGCGGGCTCTTCAACCGGGGCGGCGCGAGCCGCCCCGGGGGGACGGCGAGCAGGGCGCGGCGCGGCCAGGACATCGAGTCCGAGGTCACGCTCTCCTTCTCCGAGGCGGTGGAGGGCACCACGGTGTCACTCCGCCTGACCAGTTCCTCCGCGTGCACCGGATGCGGAGGCACCGGCGCCAAGGCCGGGACCACCCCGCGGGTCTGCCCGACCTGCGAGGGCACCGGGGCGGCCAGCCGCAACCTCGGTAACTTCGCCTTCTCCGAGCCGTGCCGCGACTGCAAGGGCCGCGGCCTGCTGGTCGACGACCCGTGCCCGGTGTGCGACGGGAGCGGGCGGGGCAAGAGCACCCGTACGATCCAGGCCCGCATCCCCGCGGGGGTCGGCGACAACCAGCGCATCAAGCTCAAGGCCAAGGGCGCGCCAGGCGAGAACGGCGGTCCCGCCGGTGACCTCTACGTCCAGATCCACGTCAAGCCGCACCCCGTGTTCGGCAGGACGGGCGAGAACCTGACGGTCACCGTCCCGGTGACCTTCACCGAGGCCGCGCTGGGCGCCGAGATCAAGGTGCCGATCCTGAAGGGGCTGCCGGTCACGCTGCGCATCCCCGAGGGCACCCCGAACGGCCGCACCTTCCGGGTGCGCGGCAGGGGCGTGGCCCGCAAGGACGGCACCAAGGGCGACCTGCTCGCCACGATCGAGGTCCTGGTGCCACAGCAACTGGAGGACAAGGCAAGGGGCGCCCTCGAGGAGTTCCGCGACGCCACCTCGGGTGGTGACCCGCGGGCGGACCTGATCGAACAGGCCAGAAGCGAGTAGCCATGGAAGCCAACTACTTCGATCTGTCGGACGACACACCCGTCTATGTGATCTCGGTGGCCGCCCAGCTGTCAGGTCTGCACCCGCAGACCCTGCGCCAGTACGACCGTCTCGGCCTGGTCAGTCCGGGCCGTACGGCGGGACGCGGACGCCTGTACTCCACCCGTGACATCGTGATGCTCCGCGAGGTGCAGCGGCTCTCCCAGGAGGAGGGCATCAACCTCGCGGGCATCAAGCGAATCCTGACCCTCGAGACGGAGGCCCTGCGCCTGCGCGACGAGAACCACCGCCTGCGCGCGGAGATGAACATGATCCGCGCGCTCATCCAGTACCAGCTGCCCCCCGCCTGAGACTCCGTCCCACGCCTTCAAGGACGCGTCCGTGACCGGGCCCGTGAGAACGCGCCGCGTCACGGTCGCCCCGTGAGGACCCGCCGGGCCGGCGTCGCCATCGAACACAGCACTTTCGAGTGAGGCCTGACAAGCATGGACTACAAGCTCACCCAGAAGAGCCAGGCGGCGGTCTCCTCCGCCATCAGGCGGGCGGCCGCCGAGGGTAATCCCGAGGTCGCCCCGGCCCATCTGTTCACCGCGCTGCTCAGCCAGACCGGCGGCACCGCCGTGCCCCTGCTCGAAGCGGTGGGCGCCGACTGGAAGCAGTTGCGCGTCGAGGCGGAGAAGCAGCTCGCGGCCCTGCCGAAGGCGCAGGGCTCCACGGTCAGCGCCCCGTCGAGCTCCCGGCAGCTCCTCACCGTGATGAACACCGCGGCCCAGCGGGCCCGCGGGCTCGAGGACGACTACGTCTCGACCGAGCACCTGCTGGTCGGTCTCGCCACCGACGGCGGTCCCGTCGCCGAGCTGCTCAGGGCGAACGGCGCGAGCCCGAACGCGCTGCTCGACGCCTTCGAGAAGGTGCGCGGCCACGCCAGGGTGACCAGCGAGACGCCGGAGGACACCTACCAGGCGCTGGAGAAGTACGGGATCGACCTGACCGAGCGGGCCAGGGCGGGCAAGCTCGACCCGGTGATCGGCCGCGACTCGGAGATCCGGCGCGTCATCCAGGTGCTCAGCCGCCGTACCAAGAACAACCCGGTGCTCATCGGCGAGCCCGGCGTCGGCAAGACCGCGGTGGTGGAGGGGCTGGCCCAGCGGATCGTCGCGGGCGACGTCCCCTCCAGCCTGCGCGACAAGCGCCTGATCGCGCTCGACCTCAGCGCGATGGTCGCCGGCGCCAAGTACCGCGGCGAGTTCGAGGAGCGCCTCAAGGCGGTGCTCGGGGAGATCAAGGAGAGTGACGGCCAGGTCGTCACCTTCATCGACGAGCTGCACACCATGGTCGGCGCGGGTGCCGCCGAGGGCGCGATGGACGCGGGCAACATGCTCAAGCCCATGCTGGCCCGCGGCGAGCTGCGGATGATCGGCGCGACCACGCTGGACGAGTACCGCGAGCGCATCGAGAAGGACCCCGCGCTGGAGCGGCGGTTCCAGCAGGTCTACGTGGGCGAGCCCACCGTCGAGGACACCATCGCCATCCTGCGCGGCCTCAAGGGCCGCTACGAGGCGCACCACCAGGTCCAGATCTCCGACGGCGCGCTCGTGGCCGCCGCCGCGCTCTCCGACCGCTACATCACCTCCCGCTTCCTGCCCGACAAGGCGATCGACCTCGTCGACGAGGCGGCCTCCCGGCTCCGCATGGAGATCGACTCCCGCCCGGTGGAGATCGACCAGCTCCAGCGGAACGTCGACCGGATGAAGATGGAGGAGCTGGCGCTCGCCAAGGAGACCGACGAGGGCAGCCTGCAGCGGCTGGAGCGGCTCCGCAAGGAGCTCGCCGACCGCCAGGAGGACCTCAACGCCCTGGTCGGCCGCTGGGAGCGGGAGAAGGCGGGACTCAACCGGGTCGGCGACCTGAAGAAGCAGATCGACGAGATGCGCGGCGCCGCCGAGCGCGCGCAGCGCGACGGCGACTTCGAGGCCGCCTCGCGGCTGATGTACGCCGAGGTGCCCAAGCTGGAGGCCGAGCTCGCCGAGGCCAGCAAGGCCGCCCAGCCCGAGGACCCCATGGTCAAGGAGGAGGTCGGCTCCGACGACATCGCCCAGGTGATCTCCTCGTGGACCGGCATCCCAGCGGGCCGGCTGCTCGAGGGCGAGACCAGCAAGCTGCTCCGCATGGAGGAGGAACTCGGCAGGCGGCTGATCGGCCAGCGGCAGGCGGTCGAGGCGGTCTCCGACGCCGTACGGCGGGCCCGGGCGGGCATCTCCGACCCGGACCGGCCGACCGGCAGCTTCCTCTTCCTCGGCCCGACGGGCGTCGGCAAGACGGAGCTGGCCAAGGCGCTGGCGGACTTCCTGTTCGACGACGAGCGGGCGATGGTCCGCATCGACATGAGCGAGTACGGCGAGAAGCACAGCGTCGCGCGCCTGGTGGGCGCCCCTCCCGGCTACATCGGCTACGAGGAGGGCGGCCAGCTCACCGAGGCCGTGCGGCGCAGGCCCTACGGCGTGGTGCTGCTGGACGAGGTCGAGAAGGCCCACCCGGAGGTCTTCGACATCCTGCTCCAGGTGCTCGACGACGGGCGGCTCACTGACGGGCAGGGCCGGACGGTCGACTTCCGCAACGTGATCCTGATCCTCACCTCCAACATCGGCTCGCAGTTCCTGGTGGACCCGGGCATGGCGAAGGAGGCCCAGCGGACCGCCGTGATGGCCGCGGTCAGGAACGCGTTCAAGCCCGAGTTCCTGAACCGGCTCGACGACGTCATCCAGTTCGACGCGCTCGGCACAGAGGAGCTGTCCAGGATCGTGGACCTGCAGGTGGTCCACCTGGCCAGGCGTCTGGCGGACCGGCGGCTCACGCTGACCGTGACCCCGGCGGCGCGCGACTGGCTGGCGTTGACGGGCTACGACCCGCTGTACGGCGCGCGCCCGCTCCGCCGCCTCGTCCAGTCCGCGATCGGCGACAAGCTGGCCAAGGAGGTGCTCTCCGGCGAGGTCCAGGACGGCGACGAGGTGCTGGTCGACCTCGACGAGGCGAGCGACTCCCTGGCCATCGGCCCGGTAAGGACCTGACGGCGACCGGGCCGGGCCCGGTAACGGCCCGGCAGCGGGCGGGCGGGTCCCGGTAAGGCCCGGTAACGGCCTGACGGCGGGCGGACGGAGCCCGGTAAGGCCCGGTAATGGCTTGACCACCATTGAGCTAAGCCCGCCCCGGGGCGAGACCCCCCTGTTACGTTCGGTTTTCGTCGGATTACCGAACGCAACAGGGGGATGCGCATGTCGAACTCATCACGGAACATCCGAGGGATCCTCGCGATGGCGGTGCTCACGGTCGGCGCCGGCCTGACGATGGTCTCTCCGGCGTCGGCGGAGGTCGCGCCCTGCCCGGAGCAGGGCACGGCGACCGTGCAGGGGGCTCCCGGACCGGTGGAGCCCGCGTGCGAGGAAACCGGCGCCGCCGGTACCGCCACGACGCCCGAGGGGGCACAGACCGCGACCGGCACCGTGGCACCGCCGGCCGAGACCGGCACCGTGGCACCGCCGGCCACGACCGACACCGTGGCACCGCCGGCCGCGAACACCGGCGAGATGCCGATGACCGCGGGCACCACCGAGACGGCGGGCGACGCGCAGGCGCCGACCGCGGCGAGCGGCGCGGAGACGCCGACCGCGGCGAGCGGCGCGGAGACGCCGACCGCGGCGAGCGGCGCGCAGGCACCGGCCACGGCCGGCGGCGCGGAGACGCCGATGACGGAGACGCCGGCAACGGTGACCGACGCTCAGGCGCCGGTGGCCGTCGACGGTGCCGGGGCACCGGTGGCCGCGAACATCGGTGAGACGTCCGTGACCGCGGACCGGCTCGCCCGCGTCACCGGCCTGCCCCAGCTCTCCCAGCCCTCCGCCGTGCTCAGCTTCGCCGACGCCGGGGGCGTCGCCGCGGCCACCGGCTCCCACGCGCTGCCCTTCGGGCAGTCGAGCCTTCCCGGCCACGAGTGGACGACCTCGTCGGTGAGCGTCATGGCCGAGGCACCGGACCTGCCCGGCCTGTCGAGCGCGCCGAGCGCTCCCAGCGACGGCATCAGCTGGCTGCGGGCCCCGGCGCCTCCGGCACCGGGTGAGCTCGCCGAGGCGGCGGTCGAGCCGGCCGCGCCGGCCGAGGAGCCCGCGCCCCCGCTGCCCGTTCCCGCCCCGGCGGACGCCGCCACCGAGAACCTGCCGCCGGCCGACCTGCCCAACGTCGACCTGCCCGCGGCGGAGATGCCCGCGGCTGAGATGCCTGCCGCGGACATGCCCACCGCGAACCTGCCCACGCAGGAGTCGCCGGCCGCCACACGCCCGGAGACCCCCGCACTGCCGGATGCCCCCGCCGTCGGCGGCACCACGACGGAAAGCACCACGGGCGCTACCACGACGGAAGGCACCCCGAGCGCCGCCGCGGCGGTTCCCGTCCTTCCCTCGCTGGAGGGGACGCTCCCCGACCTCGACGTGGAGTGAACCTCCGTACGGAGTGAACCTCGACGTGGGGTAAGTGGAGCGGGACGCGCAGGAAGCGGCGGATCGGCCACCGGTCCGCGGACCGGAACAGATCCGCCGTGGAACCATCGCAGGGGAGGGCCGTGCCTCACGGGCACGGCCCTCCCCTTCCGCGTGTGCGGGCCGGCGAGGGCGCCGTCAGTGCGAGGCGTCCAGGAGGGCGTCGAGCTCGTCCTCGGGAAGCCCGAGGTCGACGCGGATCCGGTAGCGGGTCCTGAGCAGGGCGATGTGCTCGCCGCTGCCCTCCACCGCCCGGTGCGCCCCCTCGGTGGCCCACTCATGGGCCTCCCCCAGGTCGCCGTAGGCGACGAGGGTCTCGGCGACCGTGAGGGCGGTGGCCGCGGTGACGTCACCCGCGGCGCGGATCGCCGCGATCACCTCCCTCGCCTCGTCCGGCCGTTCGAGCTCGAAGAGGGTGTCGGCGATCCCGGCCCGGGGGTCGACGCTCACCTCACCGCCGTCGTCCACCGCCCGCTGGAAGCAGTCGAAGGCCCGGGCGGGCTGCCCGGCCTGCCGCCACTCCTCGGCGGCGAGCACGAGGATCGCCGCCCGTGATATGTCGCCGGACGCGTACGCCTCGACCAGGGCTTCGAGTCGCCGGGCCAGGTCTTCGTGATCGTCGGCCAGAAGTGCCTGCTCAAGCAATCGATCAAGTTGCTCACGTGTCACATGCGCCACATCGCGAGAGTACCGAGCGACGCTCGACCGCGTACGGCCAACGGCAGGTATTGGCCACCTTACCTTGGGCAAACGTACGGCTACGCTACGCGTTTTTCCCCAGCAAAACGGGCATATGAGCGACGAGTCCTGCCAGAGGAGCGTGTCACGGGGAGGAGCCGCGATGGGCATGTCCAAGCAGACATCGTTCACGTTGATGCTCCTCCTGGCCTTCTCGGTGGTCGTTCCCGGGTCCGCCGGATACCTGTCGGTCAAGATGGAGGCGATCGGGCAGGCCCACCGGGAGTTGCTCACCCTGGAGAGCCGGATCCGTGCCGAGAGGCTCGCCGCCCGGATCAGGAAGATGGAACGAACCCCCCGGGACCGGCGTCTCCAGCCGATCATCTCGTCCGGCCGCGAGCCCTGTGACCCCTCCGCGAGGTCCCGCGACGAGCCGGGAACGCGGTCGTCCGGACCCACGGCGGTCGTGCCCGTGCCGGTGGCGGGCACGGAACGGTCACACGAGGGGCGACCGCGCGCGCGGAGACACGTCGAGAGACACCTCGTCCAGGGAGTCCAGGGACAGGACGCCCGGGAACGGGACGCGCGGGGACCGCGCGCCCGAGGACCGGACACGCGGCGGCCGGACACGGGTGGGCCGGGAGCGTGGTGGCAGGACGTGCGGGAGCCCCGGGCGCAGAGGCTGACGGCGCAGGGGCGCCCCGGGGCGGGGACGACCGGTGAGGCCGCCCCCGTGGAGCGGTGGTCCCAGCTCGAACGCAGGGGCAGGCCGCATCGGGAAGGGGAGGCGCGGGAGGAGCACGTGTTCACCGCGCCGGACGCGATCGGCGCCGAGAGCGCCCCGGAGGGCACCGGTGCGTCCCCCGGCGAGGACCTCCCGCCCGGACCTTCTCTGACCGGGACGCGGGCGAACTGACGGCCCGGACCCCCGCCCGGGTGCGCCGGCGACTCTCAGACCGAGACGCGGGCGAACCGGCGGCTCAGACCCCCGCGAGCCCGCTCCGCCCGGGTGCGCCGGCGACCCTCAGACCGAGACGCGGGCGAACCGACGGCCCGGACCCCCGCCCGGGTGCGCCGGCGACTCTCAGGCCGAGACGCGGGCGAACTGACGGTTCAGATAGCCGCGGATCAGGCGCTTGGCCTCGGCCACGATCTCCGGGGCGCCGTTCGGATCTCGCCGGAAGGCCAGCTTGAGCACGGCGTCCCCCGCCTCCACCGCGACGAGGACGGCCAGGTCGAACTCCTCGCTGTCGGCCAGCCCGTACTCCTGCAGGAGAAGGCCGCGCAACCGCCCGGCGATCACCGTGTTGTTCTCGGACCCGGAGTCGAGCAGGTTGAGGTCGACGACGTCGCCGAAGTGCAGGGACCGGAAACCCGGCACGGTCCTGTGCATGTCCACGTACTCGTCGATGATCGCGTCGACCGCGTCCCACCAGCCCTCGTAGTCCTCGGACAGGAAGCGCCTGCCGATCCGGGAGACGAACCCCTCCACGTGGCGCCGGGTCACCGCCTGGGTGAGGGCCCGTTTGTCGGGGAAGAACTGGTAGACCGAACCGATCGCGACCCCCGCGCGCTCGGCGATCCTCGTGGTGGAGAGCGCGTCGTAGCCGATCTCGTCCAGCAGGTCGGCACACGCGTCGAGCATCCGCTCGACACGTCGCGCGCTTCGTCGTTGAGTGGGTTGACGCCGTAGTGGAGCCTCACCCGGCTCCTCGCAGGAGATGGTGGACACCACCCCATCTTGCCCCTCTGACAGACCGGGGTCAGTGCTTATTCGTCAATCGCGAGATTTCTCCGCCCGCGGTGAGCCGGGCGAGCCCGGCCAGGCGGCGGGTGAGCGCCGGGGAGATCCGCGAAAGCGCGTAGCCGATCCTGCCCTCCGCGTTCACCGCGACGACGGGCAGATCCCGGTGGACGGCGCGCAGGATGTGCGCGGCCACCCGCTCGGGTGGGTACCCGCGCGCGGCCAGCGCCCGCCCCGCCGGTTCGCCGGCGACCTCGGCGAGCTCGCCGACGTAGGTGGCGTTCCGCGCGATCGCGGTGGAGACGAACCCGGGGCAGATCGTGGAGACCCCGATCCCCTGCCCGGCGAGCTCGGCGCGCAGGCAGTCGCCGAGCATCTTCACGGCCGCCTTCGACGTCGAGTACGCGGGCAGCAGCCTGCTGGGGAGGAAGGCGGCGAGCGAGGCCACGTTCACGATGTGACCGCCCTGGCCGCGTTCGGCCATCTGGGCGGCGAACAGGCGGCAGCCGTGGATGACACCCCACAGGTTCACGTCCAGGGTCCGCCGCCAGTCGTCGACCGAGTGGTCAAGGAACGGGCCCGCCACCGCGATCCCCGCGTTGTTGACCACGATGTCGGGCACGCCGTACCGGTCCCTGACCAGGCGGGCGAACTCCTCCATCCCCGCGGCGTCCGCGACGTCCACCCGGTGGGCGTGCGCCGCGCCTCCGCTCCCGGCGGTGCCCTCCGCGGCGCGGCGCGCGGCGGCGAGGTCGATGCCCTCGGCGGTGCTGCGCGCGGCGGCGAGGTCGATGTCCGCGCAGATCACCTCGGCGCCGTGCGCGGCGAAGGCGCGGGCGGTGGCCCGCCCGATCCCGCCGCCCGCGCCGGTGACCACCACCAGCCGGCCGTCGTAGGGCCCGCGCTCGCCGGGCCGGTCCCTGCGCAGTTCCCTGGAGGGCGGCGCCCCCTCGACGTGCTCGGCGAACTCGGCGATCATGCGGGCGAGCACCTCGGGACGGCTGCGCTGCACCCAGTGGCCGGCGGGGACGCGGCGGTGCCACAGCCTGGGCGTCCAGCGGTGCGCCGAGGCGAGCAGCGCGGAGGAGACGAACGGATCCCGCGTGGCCTCGACGAGCTGGACGGGCATCCGCGGCGCGGGCGCGGCGGGTGACGCGCCGCGGCCGGTCAGCATGTTGGCCCGGTAGAGGCCGAGACCGTTCAGGCCGTCCCTGACGAGCGTCTCCGCCGGGTGCCCCGGGCGTCCCGGCGCCCGCACCGACCGGCTCACCACACGCGGCAGCACGGCGCGCAGCACGAGCTCGGGGACGACCGGGACCTGGAAGGCGCCGATGTACCAGGACCGCAGGAGTTGCCCGGCGACCTCGCGCGGCCTGCCGTGCCGTACGAAGCGCGCGGCCTGGTCCAGGTGCGGGCCGCCGACGGAGGTGAAGGAGAGGATCCGCCGCTCGATGTCCGGCCTGCCGATCAGCTGCCAGCCCTGGATCGACCCCCAGTCGTGCCCCACGAGGTGCACCCCCGGCTTGCCCACCGCGTCGAGGACCGCGGTCAGGTCGGCGGCCAGGTGGTCGTAGCCGTAGCCCTCGGTGGTGCGCGGGGCGCCTGAGAGCCCGGCGCCGCGGACGTCGTAGCGGACCACGTGGAAGCGGTCCTCCAGCAGCGTGGCCACCTCGTCCCAGACCCGGTGGGTGTCGGGGTAGCCGTGCACGAGCAGGATGGTCGGGGCCGCGGGGTCCCCCTGTTCGAACAATGCCAGCCGGACGTCGCCGGACTCCACCCACCGCATCGCGGCCTCCTGTCGCACGAGGTGTCCGGAACGTCTCTCGTGACCCCGCCGGGGTTGTCCGGGTTAGCCGGACTGGCCGGGCCTGGCGGCCAGACCGGTGCAGCCGCGCAGCGCCTTCCAGCCCGCGACGGCCTGCTGCCGCCCGGTCCCGGTGAGCGGGACCGGCACCCCGCCCTGGATGGTGGCCGGGGTCCACTGGTCCTTGAGCACCTTGCGGCCGTTGATCGTCAGGGTGAGCACGCCGGTCCTGCCGGTGTCCGGCCCCCAGTTGTAGAAGACGAAGTTGCCCAGGCCGTAGCTGACGTAACTGTTCTTCAGGTATCCGGCGCCGAGCAGGATGTGCGCGTGACCGCCGACGACGACGTCCGCCCCGGCCGCGACCAGCTTGGGCGCCAGGCCGCGCTGCGCCTCGTTGGGGCACTTCTGCAGCTCGGTGCCCCAGTGCAGGTGGACGATCACGGTGTCGGAGTTCTTGCGCGCCCTGCGCACCTCCTGGATCAGCCGCGCCTCGTCCTTGGCCGAGGCGAGACCGCCCTGGTCGCCGGAGGCCGTCCACGCCTGGATGAACTCCGCGTCCAGCACCTGGGTCGCGCCGATGATGGCGACGCGGTTGCCGTTCACGGTCGTCCGCCACGGCTTGTACGCCTCGGCCTCGTTCCTGCCCACGCCCACGACGGGGAACCTGGACCGTTTGATGGCGGCGAGGGAGTCCTTCAGCCCGCTCTGCATGTAGTCCATGCCGTGGTTGTTCGCCAGCGAGGCGACGTCCACCCCGGACGCCTTCAGCGCGGTGAGCGCCGCCGCCGGGGCGCGGAAGGTGTACTGCTTGCCGGGGGCGGGGGTGCCGCCGGTGGTGATCGCGGTCTCGAGGTTCACCATCGCCAGGTCGGAGCGCTTGAGCACCTTGGCGATCGGGCCGAGCGCGGTCTTCGGATCGGCGTTCAGCCTGGTCCGCAACACGCCCTCGAAGTGCACGTCCCCGCCGAAGGAGATGGTGTACGGCCTGCGCTCGGGCGTGGGGGCCTCGGCCGGTTCGGTGGGCTTCTCCACGACGTCGGGGGACGGTTCGGGGGCGGCCGACTCGGCCGCGGAGCAGGCCGCGAGGAGCACGGCCGAGGCGGTGATCGCGGCGGCCAGGGCGAGGCGTCGAGCTGTGTACGTGTCCATCGGTATCCGAGGATGCCATCTCATCCACCGCCTGTGTCACAACTCGCCCTACGAGATTCGCTTCCCCGAAACTGGAGAAAGTCGTAAACTTGAGTGATTCTGGTTTAGGCCATACGGTGTGGGCACGGAGGACGAGGACCGGCTCCGGCAGGCGGGCCCGCGGGTGACCGCGGCCCGGCCGGCGTTCCGAAGACACTCGATGAAGAGAACCCCCGGAGGACCCTCTCTATGAGCACCAGGCCCATCACCACCACCGACGCGGGAATCCCCGCGCCGAGCGACGAGCACTCCCAGTCGGTGGGCCCGAACGGGCCCCTGCTGCTGCAGGACCACTACCTGATCCAGAAGATGGCCCACTTCAACCGGGAGCGCGTCCCGGAGCGGGTGGTCCACGCCAAGGGCGGCGGCGCGCACGGCGTCCTCCAGATCACCGAGGACATCAGCCAGTTCACCAAGGCGGGCCTGTTCGCCAAGGGCAAGGAGACCCCGCTCTTCATCCGCTTCTCCTCGGTCGCCGGTGAGCTCGGCAGCCCCGACACCCAGCGCGACCCGCGCGGTTTCGCGCTGAAGTTCTACACCGAGGAGGGCAACTACGACCTCGTCGGCAACAACACGCCGATCTTCTTCATCCGCGACCCGCAGAAGTTCTCCGACTTCATCCACAGCCAGAAGCGCCGCGCCGACACCAACCTGCGCGACCACAACATGCAGTGGGACTTCTGGACGCTCTCGCCGGAGAGCGCCCACCAGGTGACGTTCCTGATGACCGACCGCGGCACGCCCGCGTCCTGGCGCCACATGCACGGCTTCGGCTCGCACACCTTCCTGTGGTACAACGCCGCCGGCGAGAAGTTCTGGGTCAAGTACCACTTCAAGACCGACCAGGGCGTCAAGAACTTCACCGACGCCGAGGCCGGAGCGGTCATCGCGCAGGACGCCGACTTCCACATCCGCGACCTGCACACCGCGATCGCGAACGGCGACCACCCGTCCTGGACGGTGAACGTCCAGATCATGCCGTTCGAGGCCGCCGCCGACTACCGGTTCAACCCGTTCGACCTGACCAAGGTGTGGCCGCACTCCGACTACCCCGAGATCACGATCGGCAGGTTCGTGCTGAACCGCAACCCGGCGAACTACTTCGCCGAGGTCGAGCAGTCGAGCTTCGAGCCGTCCAACCTGGTGCCGGGCATCGGCCCGTCCCCGGACAAGATGCTCCAGGGCCGCCTGTTCTCCTACCCGGACGCCCACCGCTACCGCATCGGCGTCAACTACCAGCAGTTGCCGATCAACGCGCCGAAGGCTCCCGTCCACAGCTACAACAAGGACGGCCAGATGCGCTTCGGCAACACGGGCGACCCGGTCTACGCCCCCAACAGCGTCGGCGGCCCCGCGGCCGACCCCGCGCGGTACGAGGGCGAGCACTACCAGGTGACCGGTGAGATCATTCGCTCCGCCTACACCCTGCACCGCGAGGACGACGACTTCGTCCAGCCCCGCGCCCTGTGGGAGAACGTGCTGTCCGACACCGACCGCTCCCACCTGGTGAGCAACGTCGTCGGCCACGCCTCCGCCCCGGAGGTCACCCCCGAGATGAAGAAGCGCGTCGTCGAATACTGGACGAACGTCCACAAGGACCTCGGCCAGGGCGTCGCCCAGGGCCTCGGCGTCGCCGCCGAGTAGTCACGGGTCTCTCCTCGTACGGCTCGCGTCTTTCCGGAGACGCGGGCCGTACGGCTGTCCTGGAGCCGTCTCGCGGCTTTCCCCGGTGCCCCGGTCCGTCACCCGTCGTCCCCGGCCGCCCCGGCTGTCCGCAGGGACGCGAAAGGGGGCCGTCCCGCCGTTGGGCAGGCCCCCGGTCCTGGAAGGACGGCCGCTCAGAGATCGAGTGCCCCGCCCTTCACCGCCGCGACGAACGCGGTCCACCCTGGCCCGCCGAAGACCAGCACCGGTCCGTCCCCGTCCTTGCTGTCCCTGACCGCGAATCCTCGCCCGGGCAGGTGAGCCACCTCGACACAGTTGCCGCTCGCGGCACTGAACGAACTCTTCCGCCACAAGGCTGCAGATAGGTGCATATCAGACACAACGCCACCTTTCCCTCACAGGACGCCGCGAGGCACTTTAAGGATGAAGGTGCAATCGGGAACTTACAAGACATTAAAGAGTGACCATCGCCCCCGGCGCGAAGGCCGCCGCGGTGCCTCGATGTGCGATGATTCCCCGGGATCGCCGGCGGGCCGTCAATCCATCCGGCGGTCGAGAAATCAGAGGTTCGCGTTAATCCCGGTGGGCGGCTCCCGTGCTCCTCAGTGAGCGCCGGGGGCCGCTTCCGCTTACAGGTCGAACTCTCCGTCCCTCACGCCCTCGACAAAGGCCTTCCACTCATCGGGAGTGAAGGACAGGACGGGACCGGACGGATTCTTGCTGTCGCGGACTCCCATGTGTCCGCCACCCAGCGAAGCCACCTCGACGCAGTTGCCGTTGGTGCCGCTTCGCGCACTCTTCTTCCAGATCACATCGTTGTGACTATTCGCGTTCATCATTCTTTCCGAAAATGACAAAATAACAACAGCGGAAATCCCGCCGTCGCTACTTGTTCCAGTAGTCGATTGTCTTTTTGATCAGCTCCTGTGACGCCACCTCGTCGAGCGCACGCTCCACCAGATGGCCGAAGGCCAGCTCGTAGCCGTAGACCATTTCCGCCTCCTCCACGAATCTTCCCCCGAAGAGGGATTCCATGTAGACGACGTCCGGGAAGTCGGGAAAGGCCAGGTGCAGGAACGCACCCGTGGACACCGGCGGCGGAACGTCCTGGGGAAGAATTCGCATTTCCACGTGTTCCAGCTTCGAGACCTCGATCAGGTGCGCGAACTGGTCCCGCATGACGCGGGCGTCACCGTACTGGTTCCTCAGCACGGACTCGTGGAAGACGCTCATGAAGGTCAGCGGATCGGGGCCGTGCAGCAGGGTCCGCTGCCGTGTCATCCGTATCTCGACCCGGTCCTGGAGCCAGCTCGGCGGAACCTGGCTGGCATGCTGGTTCGCCGAGGCGACGGACCGGACGTAATCCTCTGTCTGGAGAAGGCCGGGGATGATCTGGGGTTCCCAGTCTCGTACGACCGTGGCCTCCGCCTCCATTCCGATGAGCGTGATGTAGTCATCGGGAACGGAGCTTCGATACTTCTCCCACCACCCCTTCTGGGCGGCGTCGTGCCGTAACGCGACCAGAATCGCCTGGAGAGGTTCGTCGACCTCGTACAGCTCGATGAGCGCCTCGACGTCGGCCTCCTTGGCCAGCGTCCTGGCGGTCTCGATACGGCTGACCTTGGCCGTCGACCACTTCAGGCGGCTGGACACCTCGTCGCCGGTCAGGTGACGGCTCTCGCGAAGCCTGCGTAACTCCAGACCCAGCCGACGCCGGCGGAGCGCTGGACTGCCACGTTGCGGCATCACGACCTCCTCACCATGACGGGCGGGCGTGCGTCACGGCCTCAACAGGAACCTGACGAATGATAGTGCAAATTACACAGATACTTGCAGTGCATGTGTGGAAGTTTATTGCTTTTTTCCTTACGGCAAGCCTTGCAGCCAAATCTATGCTGAGCGACTATCAGAACAGGAAGCTTCTCGAAAGATCGGGGGAGCCACCGGTGATCATCCGGTGGAGCGTCTTCGAGGACATTCGTGAGCCGCGTGGTGCGGGACAGGCACGTGGTTGTTCGGCAACGGTGCCGTCTTCGACGAAACGGAGTTGACGCGGGGAGGTCGGCAGGGGGAGCACGGAAATCGAAGGCCGGCGACGGCCCAGAGTCGCACGCACCAAAGAGAGTGCCCTGATCGGGCACAAAAAACACCGGGCCGGCGGCCACCGACCCGGTTGGCACAAGAACTCCGCGTCAAAGCCACGAAGGGAGTCTCCTATGTCCTTCCACCGTACCAACAGAACCCACGGAATCAAGACCTTCATCCTTGATGTGATCTATGTGACCGACCGAGAGCTCTACATGGATCAGGATGAATGGGCCTACCGGCTCGGCTGGACCGTGACCAGGACCGGTTTCGGGTCCAGGCACTACCGCGAGCCCCGGTTCGACCTTCTCAAGGCCGAGCGGACCGCCGCTCCCGCACTCGCCCTGGCGCCCGTCCGCGACGAGGGGGTGGGCGGTGATGTCGCGGCGTGACCTCCGCCACGACCGCTACGGCGGCTACGGCGGCTGCGGCGGCCGGCCTCCCGGCAGGGCGGGCCTCCTCGTCCGGCTGTGGCGCTGGCGGACGGAGATCATCCTGCTCACCGGCGCCCTGTTCCTCCTGGTCACCGTGGTCCTCTCGCTCTGGGAGGGCGACTGGTGGCCGTTTCTCGTTCTGGCGGGCACCGCCGGTGCCCTCGTCGGCTCCGGCTTCTGGAGGAGCTGGGTGACGGCACACGCGTGGTGCCTGGTCTCCCGGCACCGCATCCAGCGGGCGTGCGCGGAGACCGGGATACACACCCGCTCGGGCCGGCTGCCGCTGGTCCTGTGGATCACCCCCTCCGCCGCGGGGGAGAAGGCGCTCGTCCTCGCCAGGGCCGGAACCCGCGCCGAGGACTTCGACGCCTTCTCCGCCGAGATCGCGGCGGCGTGCTACGCCCGCGACGCCGTGGTCTGCCGGCACGGCAGGTGGGCGAACCTGCTGACCGTCGAGATCGTCCGCGGGGACGGGGCAGCCGGCCCCCCGGTGGGTCTCGACCGGTTCTACGGGCGGGCGAACTGGGTGAACCTGCGGGCCGGCCGGTCCGCGCGGGAGGAGCCCGACCCGAGCCCGGCGGGGAAGCCCGCCACCCCGCTCCCCCTGCCCGGCGAGCCGCCCGGCGAGCTTCCCGACCGGCGTCGACAGGCCGCGTGAATCCAGAGGATCGCACAACGGGAAGCCCCGGAGTCCCAGCACTCCGGGGCTTCCCCATGGTCCGGAATCGACGTTCCAGGAATTCCCGGCGGCCCGGAGTTCGCGCTCTGGGGCTTCCCCGCGGCCCGGACGGCGGCCATGATGAGTTCACTCGCCGAACTCAGGAGTGCCGATGAGAACAGCGCACCGGACCTGCCCCCTCTGCGAGGCCGTCTGCGGTCTCCGGCTCACCCTCGACGACGCCGGGCACGTCACCTCGGTCAAGGGCGACCGGGACGACCCCTTCTCCAAGGGGTTCATCTGCCCCAAGGGCGCGACCCTGGGCCACCTCGACGAGGACCCGGACCGGCTGGGCGTCCCGATGATCCGGGCGGGCGACGAGTGGCGCGAGGCGTCCTGGGACGAGGCGTTCCGCACGGTCGCGAAGGGGCTCGCGGGCGTGATCGACGCTCACGGCCGCCAGTCTCTCGCCGTCTACCTCGGCAATCCGAACGCCCACTCCATGGCCGGCGCCCTGTACGGCGGGGCCCTGATCCGCGCCCTCGGCACCCGCAACGTCTTCTCCGCGAGCACCGCCGACCAGATGCCCAAGCACGTCTCCTGCGGCCTGATGCTCGGCGACCCACTGGCCATCGCGGTGCCCGACCTGGACCGCACCGACTACCTGCTGATGCTCGGCGCCAACCCGCTGGAGTCCAACGGCTCGCTCTGCACCGCCCCCGACTTCCCCGGCCGCCTCAAGGCGCTGCGCGGGCGCGGCGGCAGGCTCGTGGTCGTCGACCCGCGCCGCACCCGCACCGCCGCCCTCGCCGACGAGCACCTTTTCGTACGCCCCGGCACGGACGCCTACCTGTTGTTCGGCATCGTCCACACCCTTCTCGCCGAGAACCTCACCTCGATCGGCGCCGACATCGGCGGTGTCGGGGTCAACGGGCTGGACGAGGTCGGACGGCTGGCGGAGGACTTCGCCCCCGAGGTGGTCGCCCCGATGTGCGGGGTGCCCGCCGGGGAGATCGCACGGCTGGCGCGCGAGCTGGCCGCGGCCCCCACGGCCGCCGTCTACGCCCGCATCGGCACCTGCACCGCGGAGTTCGGCACCGTCGCGCAGTGGCTGGTCGACGTCGTCAACGTCCTGACCGGCAACTTCGACCGTCCCGGCGGGGTCATGTTCGCCAAACCCGCCGTGGAGAACGGCCGCCGGAGAAAGCCGTACACCACGGGACGCTGGCACAGCCGCGTCCGGGGGCTGCCGGAGGCGAACGGCGAGATCCCGGTGGCCACCCTCGCCGACGAGATCGAGACGCCGGGTGAGGGACAGGTCAGGGGACTGGTCACGGTGGCCGGCAACCCGGTGCTGTCGGCACCGGGCGGGCCCCGGCTGGACCGGGCCTTCCGCGACCTGGAGTTCATGGTCTGCGTGGACCCGTACCTGAACGAGACGACCCGGCACGCGAACGTCATCCTGCCGCCGCCGCGCGTGATGCAGTCGCCGCACTACGACCTGTCGCTGCTGGCCTTCGCGGTCCGCAACTACGCGAGATTCTCCCCGCCCGTCCTGCCGCTGGAGCCGGGACGCCCCTCGGAGGCCGAGATCATGGCGCGGCTGGCGATGATCGCCTCGGGACAGGGCGCGGACGCCGATCCGGCCGCGCTCGACGAGCTGATCCTCGACCAGATGCTCCGCAGGGCCGTCGAGACGCCCGGCTCCCCGGCGGAGGGCGCGGACCCGGCCGAGCTGCGCGCCTCCCTGGACGGCGACAGCGGAGCCGAGCGGCGGCTGGACGCCATGCTCAGGCTCGGCCCGTACGGCCTCTCCCTGGCCACCCTGCTGGCGAACCCGCACGGCATCGACCTGGGCCCGCTGGAGCCTCGGCTGGCGGAGATCGTCCGTACGGCCTCGGGGCGGGTGGAGCTGGCCCCGCCGCGACTGGTCGAGGACGCCGCGCGGCTGCGCGGGCGGCTCGCCGTCCCGCCCGCGGAGATCGTGCTGATCGGGCGGCGCCACCTGCGTTCCAACAACAGCTGGCTGCACAACGTGGAACCGCTGGTCGGCGGGACCAACCGGTGCACCCTGCAGATCAACCCGGACGACGTGAGCAGGCTCGGGCTGGGCGAGCACGCCGTGGTGCGCTCGGCCGCGGGCGAGCTGGTCGTGCCGCTGGAGCCGACCGACACGATCATGCCGGGGGTGGTGAGCCTGCCCCACGGGTGGGGGCACTCGGGCACCTCGCAACCGGTGGCCGCCAAGCACGCGGGGGTGAACGCGAACACGCTGACAGATGATTCCGTCGTGGACGCGCCCTCGGGAAACGCCGTGTTCAACGGGGTTCCCGTCACCCTCGGCCGGGCGTGATCCCATGATCGCTCGGAAAAGCGGGATCGACGCGCATTAGGCTTGCGCGCGTGACCACCCCTCCAGCACCGGACCGTCTGCACGCTCAGCTCACCTTCGCCATGGAGATCGACAAGCTCAGACGCATCGTCCGCCGCAACACCCTCATGGACGGGTCGCGGCGGGAGAACGACGCCGAGCACTCCTGGTACGTGGGCATGCTGGCGATGGTCTTGGCCGAGCACGCACCACCGGGCACCGACCTCGACAGGGTCGTCGCGATGCTGCTCGTCCACGACATCGTCGAGATCGACGCGGGCGACACGTTCATCTACGACGACTCGGCCGTCGAGGCCCAGCCGGCCATCGAGCGCAAGGCCGCCGACCGGATCTTCGGGCTGCTCCCCTGCGACCAGGCCGCGCGGTTGCGCGAGCTCTGGGACGAGTTCGAGGAACGCAGGACACCGGAGGCCAGGTTCGCCAAGGCCCTCGACCGGATCGCGCCCATCATGGCGAACCACCACAACGAGGGCGGCACCTGGTCGCTGTACAAGGTGACGGCCGAGCAGGTGCTGGAAAAGGTGAAAATCATCGAGGAGGGGTCGGCGACACTGGGCGCCTACGCCACCGAGATCATCGCCCTCTCCGTCAGCCGAGGACATTTGGCGCGTGCATAACGCCGTTCTCGGGTAGGTCCCTATGGGTTGAGAAGGGGGCGATGGTGAAGGAAACCGTCAAAACAGGGCGCCGGACCTTCAGACGTCTGGTGCCCGGGGTCGAGCTCACCGATCGTATCGAGCGCTCGCCCAGGGCCGACAGGCCGATCCGCATACTCGCCAAGGCCGTACGTCAGCGGATCGGTCCCGGGCCGCTACGCGACCTGCTGCACGGGGTGCCGACCGGCAAACCACTCCATCCGCCGCTCGCCAACCTCAGCCTGGGGCTCTGGGCGGCGACGGCGGTGCTGGACGTGACCCGCTACGACCCGCGGGCGTCGCGGGTGCTGGTCGCCGGAGGGCTCGCCACCGCGATGCCCGCGGTGGCGGCGGGCGTCACCGACTGGTCCGCGCTCCACCGCGAGCAGCAGCGGGTGGGGTTCGTGCACGCGATCGCCAACCTGACCGCCCTCGGGCTCTACGCCGGTTCGCTGGTGTTCCGGCTGGCCGGGCGTGACCGGACCGGGCGGATCCTGTCGTTCGCCGGGCTGGGCGCCGCGAGCGTGGGCGGCTACCTCGGCGGCCACCTGGCCTACCGGCAGGCGGCCGGGGCCAACCACGCCGAGTCCGTCGCCCATCTGGTCCCGCTGGGCTGGCACGACCTGTGCGAGATCGGCGACCTGCCCGACGGGCGCCCGGTGACGCGGCGTCTCGGCTACATCGACCTGTTCGTACTGCGCGTCGGCGCCGGTGTCACGGTGCTCGCCGACCAGTGTGCCCATCTGGCGGGCCCGCTCCACCAGGGGCGCCTGATCTCGGAGGAGGGGACCGCCTGCGTGGTCTGCCCGTGGCACGGGAGCACCTTCAGGCTCTCCGACGGGGCAGTCGTGCACGGCCCGGCCACCGCTCCCCAGCCGTCCTTCGAAACCCGGGTCCGCCGCGACGGCGTGCTCCAGGTCCGTCCCGCCCAGATGTGACCGGATCCCGCGGGGATCTCCGGTGCGGGGTGAGCCGCGTCCGTCCGGCGACCCGGGCGCGACGCGGACCCTGCGCCCAGGCTTGACGGGCGTGTCCCGTCCGAGCGCGAAGCGGACTCCGCGCCCAGGCCTGACGAGTGTGTCCCGTCCGAGCGCGAAGCGGACTCCGCGCCCATGCCTGACGAGTGTGTCCCGTCCGGACGCGACGCGGACCCCGCGCCCCTGCGCCCCGCCCAGGCGTGACGGGTGTCCCACCCGGGCGTGACGAGAACCGGCCCGCCGCCGGCCCGGCCTATGCCGGCTTGCCGTCGGCGGGGTGTTCGACCAGGGCGAGAATACGGCTGGACATGAAGCGGGCGGTGCGCACGGCCGTTCCGCTCCGGGTGACCTCGCTCACCTCGACGACGCCGCCTCGGGCGTTGGCCACCTCAACCCGGCGCCCCGCTCTGGTGGCGCTGACCTCGTAGGTACGGGAACTGTCTCCTGCGTCGATGACAACCTCGACTTTGTCACCTTTCATACCTATATAGGTACCCGGTAGGGGGCAGGTTCACCCGTACACCAGTTTGACTATCGCCACCACCCCGATGCAGACGATGAACCAGCGCAGCACCAGGGCGGGCAGCCTCCTGCCGACCTTCGCACCGAGGAAACCACCGATCGCGGCGCCCAGCGCCACCATCAGGACCGCCAGCCAGTCGACCTCCGCGATGGCGACGAACAGCAGCGCGGCGGCCGCGTTGACCAGCAGCGCGAGCACGTTCTTGGCCGCGTTGATCCGCTGCAGGCCGTCGTCGAGGAAAGTGCCCATCAGCCCGATGAGCAGCACGCCCTGGGCCGCGCCGAAGTAACCGCCGTAGACGCCGCTCGCGAGGATGCCGCCCCAGAGCCAGGGGCCGCCGTGCGGGTGGGCGTGCTCCCGCCGGGCGCTCAGCCATCTGTTGAGCCTCGGCTGGATCACCACCAGCACGCACGCCATCCCGATCAGGATGGGCACGACGATGTCGAACGTCTTCGCGGGGAGGTAGAGCAGGAGCACCCCGCCGGCCACCGCGCCGGCCACCGCGGGGATCGCCAGCCTGACCAGCCGCCGGCGCTGCCCCCTCAGCTCCACCCGGTAGCCGAGGGCGCCGGTCAGCGACCCGGGGACCAGGCCGACGGTGTTGGAGACGTTGGCGACGACCGGCGGCATGCCCAGCGCGACCATCGTCGGGAACGTGATCAGAGACCCGGAACCGACGACGGCGTTGATGCCCCCGGCCCCGATGCCGGCCACGAAGATCGCGACCGCCTCCCACGGTGTCATGCACTTCCCCTCACTGGTAAGGCTCGCGCCCATGTACAGGTGCACGGCACTCACCGGATGGTAAGAGGAGATCGACGGCATCAGGTGGCGGGGGTGTCCTCGACAGGCGCGTCCCTCACCGGAAATCCCTCCCTGACCGGGGATTTCTCCGTATCCGGAAACCTGTCCACGTTGTGGGATCCGCCCTTCACCGGCGACCTGCCCATGTCCGGGGACCCGCCCTTCACCGGCGACCTGTCCCTGTCCGAGAGCTCCTCCTTCACCGGAGACCTCTCCGTGTCCGGGGACTCGTCCTCCGCCGGGAGAAGGTCCGCCAGGCTTTCGAGGACCCGCCTCAGGTCGGGCGAGACGGTCCACGGCTTGCCGGGGTCCCCCCTGGCGATCTCGCGGAGTGCCCGCAGGTACGCGTGGACGAGAGGCTCCGAGCCGGGACCGACCTCGTGGACGGCGCGTAGGAGCACGCCGATCGCGTCGGCCTCCCCCCGGGCCCGCGTCGCGCTCGCCTCGGCGTCGGCCCGCGCTTTGAGCACCGTGGCCTCCGCCTCGCCGCGCGCCCTCAGTACGGCGGCCTGCCGCTGGCCCTCGGCGGCGAGGACGGCCGCCTGTTTCTGCCCCTCGGCCGCGAGCACCGCGGCCCGCCTGTCGCGGTCGGCGCGGGCCTGCCTCTCCATGGACTCCTGGACGGAGACGGGCGGGTCGATCGCCGTGAGCTCGACCCGGCCGACGCGGAGGCCCCACGCGCCCGTGACGGCGTCGAGCGCCTCGCGCAGCTCGGCTCCGATCTCCTCGCGGGAGGCCAGCGCGCGGTCCACGCTCATCCCGCCGACCACGTCGCGCAGGGTGGTCACGGTGAGCTGCTCGACGGCGGTCAGGAAGTTGGCGATCTCGTAGGTCGCCGCGCGGGCGTCGACCACCTGGAAGGAGACGGCCGTGTCGACGGAGACGACGAGGTCGTCGGAGGTGACGACCGCCTGCGGCGGGAAGGCGACGACCTGCTCGCGAAGGTCGACCGTGTCCCTGATCCGGTCGATGAACGGCACCACGAGGTTCAGCCCGGGAGCGAGCGTCCTGTGGTAGCGCCCGAACCGCTCCACGACGCCCGCCGTGGCCTGCGGCACGACGCGAACCGTCCGATAGGCGGCGAACGCCGCCACGGCCACGACGACGAGTGCGGCGACAAGCGATTCCATGAGCCATCCCGGGCGGTCGAGTGACGTGGAACTCTTGACCCGGCAGGATATTTGCTTTTCCCTTCACCGGCCTTTGAACGGCCGAAACAGTCTTGTCTCGGGACCGCCTCGAAACCGGTGCGCCCTCAGAGCTGGTGCGCCCGCGCGTACCAGCGGCCGTCGCGCCCCCGATCCAGGGTGAGCGGGACGCTGAAGGTGCGCGACAGGTTCTCCGCGGTCATCACCTGGTCGATCGGCCCCTGGGCCACCACGGAACCGTGCCGCAGCAGCAGCGCGTGGGTGAACCCGCTGGGCACCTCCTCCACGTGGTGGGTGACCAGCACCATGGTCGGCGCGGTCGGGTCGTGCGCGAACGTCGCCAGGCGGCGGACCAGGTCCTCGCGCCCGCCCAGGTCCAGACCCGCGGCGGGCTCGTCCAGCAGCAGCAACTCCGGGTTCGGCATGAGCGCGCGGGCGATCTGGACCCGCTTGCGCTCCCCCTCGGACAGCGTGTTGAACCGGCGCCGGATCAGGTGGGCGCAGCCGAGCTGGTCGATCAGCTCGACGGCGCGCGTGACGTCGTGGGAGTCGTACTCCTCCGTCCAGCGGCCGAGGATGGCGTACGAGGCCGTGAGCACCAGGTCGATGACCTTCTCCTCCGGCGGCACCTTCTCCGCCAGCGCGGCGCTCGCGAGCCCGATGCGGGGCCGAAGTTCGAAGACGTCACTCTGGCCGAGCCGCTCGCCCAGGATCTCGACGATGCCCTCGGTGGGGAACAGCATCGCCCCGACCACCTGTAGCAACGTCGTCTTTCCCGCGCCGTTGGGACCGATGACGACCCACCGCTCGTCCTCGTGAACGGTCCAGTCGATCTCCCGCAGCAGGGCCGCCCCGTCCCTGCGGACGGTGACGTCCTGTAGCCGAAGCACCTGACCGCCCATCCCTTATGCCTCCTTGTGAATCGCTGGAACAAAACCTATTGCAGGACAAGCGCATATCGTGGATCGGTGCACCCTGATTCACCGATCTCGGCCACCCTGGTCTGCTGGGGCAATGCCTGGCTCGCCGGACAGGTCGGCCTCGACGAGGCCGCCGACCGCGTGGAGCGGCAGGCAGGCCCCCAACTCGTCGCCGGTGAGACCGGCGACCTCCCCCTCCGCGGGTTCCTCGCCGACCTGCGGATCGAGGGCATGAAGTCGCTGCGACTGGCCCTCCCCATCGCGGGCGACCCACTCGGGCTCACCGGACCGCCCCCTTTCAACTCCGCGGCCATCGAGGCCGGGCAGGCGGTGACAGCCGTGCTTCCCAGCAGATGCCTCGGCCTGATCCCGGTAAACGACCGCCGCGGGTCATCGTACGCCGGGGTTCGCTGGACCGTGCTGGAGGCCCGTACCGCGGCCCCCGACCTGCCCTCCCTCGCCGAGGCCGAGCACGAGCTGACCCGCGCCATGCGCGTGGCCACCGACGCCCTGCTCGGCGTGGAGGGCCCGGCCCAGGGCCACCGGCGGCTGGAGATGGTGGACGACGGCCTGGCTCCCGGATACCCCGCCAGAGCGCACCGGGTCGCCGCCCTGGCCGCCCGCCTCGCCGCGGTGCTCCGGGTCGCCGACGACCGCGGGCTCACCTCGGGCCAGATCGCCGTACGCGGTGAGGCCCTGCGCGAGCTCGACCGCGCGGTGCGCCGGGCCCGGGTGGTCGCCCACCACGCCATCACCGAGCTGGTCTGACGGCCGCGACGGTTCGGGGGCGGGTCATCGGGCGGAGGTCAGCCTCCAGAGCTTGACGGCACGGTCCCTGCCCGCGGAGACGGCCAGGGTACGGTCGCCGACGGTCATGACGCCCACCGAGTAGACCCCGCCCTTGTGGGCCTTGACCGGCTTGCCGAGGGGCTTGCCCTCGGCCGGGTCCCAGAGCCGGACGGTCCCGTCCGTACTGCCCGACACCAGCACGGTGCGGCCGTCGACCTTGCCGAACGCCAGGGAGTAGACGTTGCCGCCGTGGCCCCCGAGCGGCTTGCCGACGGTCTTGGACGATGTGGGGTCCCAGATCCTGATCTTCTTGTCCTTGCCGCCCGAGGCGATCACGGTGCGGTCGCCCAGCTTGCCGAAGGCCACCGAGAAGACCTGCCCGCTGTGCCCCTTGTAGACCTTGCCGTACCGCTTCCTGGTGACGAGGTCCCAGATGCCCAGCGTCTCGTCGGCGCTGGCGGACACGACGACGGACCGCTTGCCGATCTTGCCGAAGGCGAGCCAGTTGACGTCGTCGCGGTGCGCGGAGATGGTCTTGAGCAGCCTGCGGCTCTTCAGGTTCCAGAAGTAGAGCGTGCCGTCGCCGTCCCCGGTGACGGCCAGCGGCGAACCGTTCACGGTGCCGGCCGCGACGGCGAAGACCGCGATGGGGTGGTGGCCCAGGGCCGTGCTCTTGCGGGACTTCAGGCTCCACAGGCGGACGGAGTGGTCGTAGCCGCCGGTCACCGCGTACGGCCTGCCGCCGAAGGTGACGGTGGCGACCGCGTAGACCTCGCCCCGGTGGCCGCGGAGCCGGTGGAGTCTCTTGTGCTTGGCCGGGTCCCAGAGCCCGAGCGAACCGTCCTGGCTGCCCGAGACCACCGTGGGCCTCTTCCCGATCTTGACGCCGGCGAGGGACTGGACGGCCTTGGTGTGTCCCTTGAGCGTCTTGCCGTCCTGGCCGTCGAAGGTCACCACCGTGGCCCGCGGGGTGGGCGGCTGGGACGGCCTGGAGGTGGGGGCGGTCGTGAGGCTCGCCGTGGGCGCGGGGGTGAGAGCGTGCGTGACGGCGGTGGGGACCTGCGTGGCCCGCGTGGGAGGAGCCTGGGAGGCGGTCGCCGGGGACGGTGTGGAGGGAATCGGAGGTGGCCTCCGCGTACCGTCACCGGCCAGGGCGCCTCGTGTGGCCGGCGGGGCGTCAGGGGTCGCGGCATCGCCCCGCAGGTTCGGTACCGCGACCAGCGCGGCGGCGGCCAGGGTCAGGGCCCCCGAGAGCACCGCGGTCACCAGGACGGCGCGCCTGCGCCGCGCGCCGCGCTCGCCGGGCGCCGCGGGGGCCGTGCCGGCGAAGAGGTCCGGACGCCGCGGTGGCGGCGGGGGGTAGACCCCCTCGGGCGGTGCGGGAGAGGGAGCGGGCCGCCGGCCCACGGGCGTCAGGTTGCCTGGGTAGCGCGCGGGTCCGGCGGGGGAGGCGAAGGGGGTGGCCACGGGCGGGGGACCGCCCGGCGCACCCGGACGCCTCCGGGGGGCGCCGGGGGCCGCGGGGCCGCCGTGCGGAGCGCCACCGGGACGGTCGCCGGGAGGGCCCGCCCGGCCGCCCGGGGTGCGGCCGGGAGCGGCATCGGGCCTCCCGCCCCTCGGGTCCTCCCCCGAAGGCCGCACCCACAGTGTCTCGGGGGCGGGTGGCCGCTCCTCGGCGGATGACCGCTCGTCGACGGGCGGCCGCTCCTCGGCGCGTGGCCGCTCCTCAGCGGATGACCGCCCGTCCGCGGATGACCGCCCGTCCGCGACCGGCCGCTCCCCGGCGGATGACCGCTCATTCGCGACCGGCCGCTCGCCGGCGGACGGCGGGGACACGGGCGGTACGGCGAAGGCCTCGTCGGACTGGGTCTCCAGGAGCGCGAACAGCACCTCCGAGGCGCTGGGCCTCTCCGCGGCGTGCTTGCTGAGGCAGGAGGCGACGATCGGCCGCAGGGTGTCGGGGAGCGCGGACAGGTCCGGGCTCTCGTTCATCACCCTGTAGATGACCGCGGGCACGCTGTCCTGGCCGAACGCGGGCCGCCCGGTCGCGGCGAAGGTCATCGTCAGCGCCCAGCTGAACATGTCGGACGAGGGCTCGACGCGTTGCCCCGAGACCTGTTCCGGCGACATGTAGGCGGGGGTGCCGACCACGCCGCTCGTCACGGTCATCGCCGAGTCCAGCGCCCTGGCGATACCGAAGTCGATCACGCGGGGTCCGTCGGGGCCGAGCAGCACGTTGCTGGGCTTGAAGTCGCGGTGCACGATGCCCGCCCGGTGGATGGCGGCCAGCGCGGTCACGGTGCCGACCGCGAGCCGGTGGAGCACGTTGCCGCGCCGGGGTCCCCCGGACTGCACGACCCTCTGCAGGGACACGCCCTCGACCAGCTCGCTCACGATGTAGGGGCGGTCGCCGTCCACGTGGGCGCCCAGCACCTGGGCCGTGCAGAACGGCGCCACCCGGCGGGCGGCGGAGACCTCGCGGAGGAACCGGTCGCCGTCCATGCCGGTGTCGCTCAGCCGGGGGTGGAGCAGCTTGATCGCGACCATCACCCCGTCGGGCCCCCGGCCCGCGTAGACCACGCCCTGCGCCCCCTCGCCGAGGCGGCCGAGCAGCCGGTAGTCGCCCAGTGACTCGGGGTCCTCCCTGCGCAGCGGGTTCGTGTCCGGCACGTGAGCCTCCCCGTTGTCCAGCCATGAGTCGCTGGCGTCCCCCGAGTAACCAAAGATACGCAAACAACTAATGTTCAGGTAGATCATTCACTATTCCGGCGGATCCCGCTTACGCCATAATTCATGAAACAAATGGTGACTGCGCTCACCCCTAGCTCGTGCGGAGACGCCCATGCGCCGAAGCTTCGGCACGCTTCTAGGTCTCAGCCTCATCACTCCGCTCGCGATCGTCCCCACCGCCTCGGCCGCCACCGTGGACGCGCCGTCCCTGGCTCCCTCAGCGGTCCTGCCCGCGGCCCCTGCGGGCGCTCTGGCCCCCTCCGGGGTGCGGCAGGACAGGCCCTGGTCGGCGTTCAAGGTCTCGGTGAAGGCGCCGAAACGGGTCAGGAACGGCCGCGAGTTCATGTACGAGGTCAAGGTCACCAACCGGGGGCCGAGCAAGGCCGACTACTTCTACGTCGGCGGGACCGTCCTGCCGAAAGGCATCAACGACACCGTTTACTACAAGGGCCCCAAGGGCACGGACTGCGACTTCTACGACGACGGCTTCTGGTGCGTGACGCCGTGGATTCTCGAGAAAGGCGAGTCGGAGACGGTACGAATCTGGGTGAAGCTGAAGAAGCGGACAAAGGGCACCGCGGTCGCCAAGCTCGGCGCCGACACCTGGAACGTCCCGACCGGAGGCGAGAACCTCAACCGCTCGGAATGGAAGCGGCTGGCCTTCCCCAACTGGTACTACCTCAAGACGGTCAAAACCAAGATCGTCCACCCCACGCCGCCCAAACCCAAGGGCGGCGGGGGAGGTTACAACCCGCCACCTCCACCACCTCCCCCGCCCCCGCCCCCGCCGCCGGACCGGCGCGAGGAGAAGAAGGAGACCTGACGCCGCAGAGGTCTCTGGCGCGGACCAGGAACCGCCGGACCGGACACCCTCCGGTCCGGCGCCGTCAGGCCAGGCGCCGTCGGGTCGGGCACCGCCAGGCCAGGCGTTGTCAGGTCGGGCGTTGTCAGGTCGGGCACCGTCAGGTCGGGCACCGTCAGGTCGGGCGCCGTCAGGCCAGGCCGTTCCGCACCGCGTAGAGGGCGGCCTGGGTCCTGTCCTGCACGCCCAGCTTCATCAGCACGTTGGAGACGTGGGTCTTCACCGTCTTCTCCGCCACCGCGAGCTGCCTGGCGATCTCCCGGTTGGATCGGCCCGACGCGATCAGCGCGAGCACCTCGCGCTCCCGGTCGGTCAGCGCCGCCACCTGCCTGCCCTCGCGACCGCTCTCCCGAACGTCCGCGCGCCCGTCCTCCCGCGCGGCCGGGACGGGTCCGGGACCCGACAGCATCGCCTCGGCGGCCTCGGGAGCGAGCAGCACCTGGCCACCGTGCACCGCCCGGATCGCGTGCACGAGCGCGGCCGGTTCGACGTCCTTGTAGAGGAACCCCGCCGCGCCCGCCCGCATCGCCGGGGCCACGTCGCCCCTGTCGCTGACCGAGGTAAGCACGAGCACCCTCGGCGACAGTCCTCGTTCCTCCAGCAGGAGCAGCGCGCCGAGCCCGTCGAGAACCGGCATCTTCAGGTCGAGCAGCAGCACGTCAGGGGCGAGAGACCCGACCAGGGCGACCGCCTCGGCGCCGTCGGCGGCCTCGCCGACCACGTCGAGGTCCTCCTGCAAGGCCAGGAAGGTACGAAGGCCCTGCCGGACGACCGGGTGGTCGTCGGCGATCAGGACGCGGATCATCCGGGCACCTCCGTCCGGACCGCGGGCGGCGGACCGCACGGACACCCCTTCGGCCCACGGGTCATGCGATCCCCTCTCCTCGCACCACGGATCACCCGGGCACCTCCATCCGGACGAGCGTGCCCCGCCCGGGCTCCGACCTCACCCGCACGCTCCCGCCGACGGATTCCGCCCTGTCGCCCATCGAGGCGATGCCCAGCCCCCGTCCCGCCGCGGCGGTCACGTCGAACCCGGCCCCGTCGTCACTCACCTCGAGGAACACGCGCCCGCCCTCACAGCCCAGCCGGACCGCGACGGTACGCGCCGCCGAGTGCCTGGAGGCGTTGTGCAGCGCCTCCTGGGCCACCCGGAGGACGGCCACCTCGGTCACCGGTTCGAGCTCGCACACCGGGGACTCCTCGAACGAGAACGCGGCCGGGTGGAGCCGGTCGAGCAGGCGGACGTGCTTGCGGAGCGTCTCGGCCAGGCCGTGCCGGTCGAGCTCGGCCGGGCGGAGCTCCACGATCACCGCGCGCAGCTCGGCCAGCGCCTCTCCCGCCAGCCGCTCCACCCGGTCGAGCTCCCGCAGCGCCCGTACGGGATCGTCGACGACCAGCGACGCCGCGGCCTGCGCGGTGAGACGCAGCGAGAACAGCTTCTGGGTCACCGCGTCGTGCAGTTCCCTGGCCATCCGGGTGCGCTCCTCGACCAGCGCGAGCTCCCGGCCCCGCTCGTACAGGCGGGCGTTGGTGAGGGCGATCGCGGCGTGCGCGGCGAACATGGTGAGCAGCCGCTGGTCGGCCTCGGTGAAACCGCCGGGGGTCCGCTTGTTGGACAGGAAGATGATGCCGAGCACCTCGTCCCCGTCGAGGATCGGCACCCCGAGGAAGTCCTTGAGCACCGGATGGGCGCGCGGCCAGTACTCGAACCTGGAGTCCCTGCGGATGTCGGGCAGCCGGACCGGCGCGCCCTCGCGCAGCATGGCGCCGAGCATGCCGTGCTGGCGGGGCATCGGCCCGATCGCGTCCCACTGCTCGTCGGAGATGCCCTCGGCGACGAACTCGGCGAACGCCCCCTGGTCGTCGGGCACGCCCAGCGCGGCGTAGCGGGCGTCCAGCAACCGCCGCGCCGACCGCACGATGACCTGGAGCACCTCCCGGACCGACAGGTGCCTGGTCACCGCGAGGACGGCCGAGCTCACCGCGTGCAGCACGGCGTCCCGGTCCTCGCTCTCCTCGCTCTCGGGGCTCACGAACCGACTCTAGGCGGCGGCGGGCGCCCGCCGCGTACGCCATCGGTCCTAGGCCCATCAGCCCACCCCGGGCCCGGTCCGGCGACCGATGTGCGGCGGGCGGGCGGCTCCTAGCGTCGAGGCATGACGAAGACCGCACTGATCACCGGCGCCTCCCGCGGCCTCGGCCTGGAACTGGCCCGTTCCCTCGCCGCCGACGGCTGGCGGCTCATCCTCACCGCGCGGGGCGAGGACGCGCTGCGAGCCGCCGCGGACGAGCTCGGCGCCCTCGCTCTGGCCGGGGACGTCGCCGACCCCGCTCATCGCGACCGGCTGGCGCTCGCCGTACGGGAACACGACGGGCTGGACCTGCTGGTCAACAACGCGTCGGGACTGGGCGCGGTCCCGCTGCCACCGCTGGCCGGATACCCGGCCGACACGCTTGAGGAGCTGTTCCGGGTCAACGTGCTGGCCCCGCTGGCGCTGATCCAGGCGAACCTGCGCGGGCTCAGGGAACGGCGCGGCGCGATCGTGAACATCTCCTCCGACGCGGCGGTGGAGGCGTACGAGGGCTGGGGCGGGTACGGCGCGACCAAGGCGGCCCTGGAGCAGCTCTCCCACGTGCTGGCCGTCGAGGAGCCGGACGTCGCGGTCTGGTGGGTCGATCCGGGCGAGATGTCCACCGCCATGCTCGCCGACGCCGTCGGTGCCGGGGAGGCGGCGGAGGCCCCGGGCCCGGAGACCGTCGTCCCCACCCTGCGACGGCTGATCGCCGACCGCCCGGACAGCGGCCGGGTGAGGCACGGATGAGCGGGCGGGAGGACCGTACGAGGGGCTGGGGCACCGGCGGGCGGGGCGGGGTGGCGAGCCCGCCCGCGGCGGACGCCATGGCCGCGGACTTCGTGCTCCCGCGCGAGCTGGAGGCGCACGAGCCGCCGGAGGCCCGGGGGCTGGCCCGTGACGGGGTGCGCCTGCTGGTCTCGGACCGAGGCACCGGAGAGGTCGGCCACCACGCGTTCGCCGAGCTCCCCGGCCTGCTCGGCCCCGGAGACCTGCTGGTGGTCAACAACTCCGGCACGCTCCCCGCCGCCGTCCGGCTGGACCGGCTCGCGGTGCACTTCTCCACCGAACGCGAGGACGGGACCTGGCTGGTCGAGCTCCGCCGGCTCCGGGAGCGGGGCCCTTCCGCGGGCGCGGGCGCCGGAGCTCTCGGGGGCCTCGGGGGCACGGAGACGGCCGGTGAGCCCTACCACGGCGGCGCGGACGGGGAGTGGCTGCCGCTGCCCGGCGGGGCGACGCTGCGGCTGCTGGGGCGCGAGACGCCGCGCCTGTGGCGGGCGAGCCTGGACCGCGAGGTCACGGGCTACCTCCGCCGGTACGGCGTGCCGATCCGCTACTCCTACGTGGACAGGGACTGGCCGCTGGCCGACTACCAGACCGTTTTCGGGGTCCGGCCCGGCAGCGCGGAGATGCCCAGCGCGGGGCGGCCGTTCACCACCGGGCTGGTGACCTCCCTGGTGTCGCGCGGGGTCGGGATCGCACCGATCACCCTGCACACGGGGGTGGCGTCCCCGGAGAAGGACGAGCCGCCCTATCCGGAGCGGTTCGAGGTGCCCGAGGCCACCGCGCGGCAGGTGGAGCTCGCGCGCGAGTCCGGCGGCCGGGTGATCGCGGTCGGCACGACCGTGGTCCGGGCGCTGGAGACGGCCGCGCTGGCCACCGGCCGGGTCCGGGCCGCGGACGGCTGGACCTCGCACATCGTGACCCCCGAGGTCGGGGTGAGGGCGGTGAGCGGCCTGCTCACCGGGCTGCACGAGCCGCGCTCCAGCCACCTGCTGATGCTGTCGGCGATCGCCGGCCGCGAGCTGCTCTCGCGGTCGTACGCGGAGGCGCTCGGAGAGGGCTACCTCTGGCACGAATTCGGCGACGTCCACCTGATCACCGGGTAGCCGGCCAGTCAGTCACAAGGGTTTTCCAAGTCGGGCCCCGCATGCTGGGCCGGTAATCAACGGGGATCACCGAATTCCGACTGGAGTAAAGAAATGCGCCGGCACCTGACCGCCTTCGCCGCCATCGCCCTGGCGGGAGGCATGCTGCTCACCCCCGGGACCGCGAACGCCGCGGCTTCCCTGGCCACCGCACCGCAGGGGGTCGTGGACCAGCCGCTCGCGCCGCTGAAGACGACCGTCTCCTACCCGCGCAGGGCCTGGGCGGGCGACTCGTACGTCTACACGCTCAGGGTCAAGAACGTCGGCGAGTGGTACACCGACATCGCCTACGTCGGCGGCTACCTTCCCTCACAGGTCTCCAAGGTCCGTATCGTCGGCAAGCCCTCCGGCTCGTACTGCGAGGTCTCGGGGCGCGACGTGGGCTGCCTGCTCGACACCCTGAACCCCGGCAGGACCGCCACCCTCAAGGTCAGGGTCTGGCTGAGGAACGGCGCCCGGGGCACCGCGACCGCCGATTTCGGTTCGGCCTCGATCGACGTTCCCGCGGGCGGGCTGGGCACCCTCGACATTCACGGCATCGACGTCGGCACCGACGTCAAGTACGTGCGGGTGAAGACCCGGGTTCTCCGCTAGCCACGCTTTTCACCCGGCACCTTCTGACCAGGGGTGATCACCGAAAGCAAGGGATATCACAACGCCGGGAAACGCCTTGGCGAGCGGCGACGCGGCACGCGCCGGACGGGCGGGCCGGGGCCCTTGTCGTCCGGTACGGTGCCGCACCCAACTGTTCCGTTCAAATCATGTAACAGAATATAATTTCTCTTTACATCTCCATATGTGATAAAACGCTGCGGACTTTATGGGACGTTCCAGGCGTCCCCTTGACTCTTCAGCTGGGAGACGTTTGATGCGCCACCCGATCTCCAAGATCGCTGCTATTGCTCTGGTCACCCCGCTGGCCGGCGGCATGCTCCTCGCCGCCCCCTCCTCGGCCGCTTCGGCGCAGGCACCGGCGGCGGCCGTCAAGGCGGAGCCGTACTCCACCTTCGCGGTCACCGTCTCCGCGCCGAAGAAGGTCAAGGCGGGCGGGAAGATCACCTACAAGATCAAGGCCGTCAACAAGGGCCCTCACCCGGCCGACTACTTCTTCATGGGCGGCCTACTGCCCAAGGGCTCGAAAGTCACCGCGATCTACGCTCCCAAGAACACCCAGTGCGACAATTACGACGACGGGCTCTGGTGCTGGAACCCCAAGGTCGTGAAGGTCGGCGAGTACGAGGCCATGGCGATCACCGTGAAGCTCGGCAAGAAGTCGGGACGGACCGCGCAGGCCATCCTCGGTGTCGACGCCTATGACGTCCCGACCGGTGCCGAGACCCTCTCCAGGGACGAGCTGGAGCGCATGGGCATCAAGAGCTGGTACTTCGTGAAGAAGGTCAAGACCAGCGTCGCGCGCTGACCCCACCTTCTGAGGGGCCCCGTCCTGCCACAGGCCGGGGCCCGCTCCCTTTCACGCTCCGGAAACCACGGGGTGCGGGCAACCTCATATGCACGGCACCCGCGTACCGGGCAGGATCTCCCCATGGTCCCCACGGCGAGTTTCCGGCGGTGCGCGATCCATGGCTGAACTGAGAGTCGTCCTGGCCGAGGACCACTACCTGGTGCGCGAGGGCACCCGCAGGCTCCTGGAGACCTCCGGTGAGATCGAGGTGGTGGCCGCCGTGGGCACCGCGGACGAGCTGCTCGACGCCGCCGGGCGACTGCGCCCCGACGTGGTGGTCACCGACATCCGGATGCCGGGCTCGGCCGATCTCGTCCGCCCGGGGATGGAGGGCATCGACGCGGCGCACCGCATCCGCGCCACCTCACGGGACATCGGGGTCGTGGTGCTCTCCCAGTTCTCCGACGCGATGTTCGCCCTGGACCTGTTCAGGGACGGCACCGAGGGCCGTGCGTACCTGCTCAAGGACCGGGTCGGTGACATCGACGAGCTGCTCGGCGCGATCAGGTCGGTGGCCGGGGGCGGCTCGGTGATCGACCCCAAGGTGGTGGAGGGCCTGCTGGCCAAGCGCGGGGTGCGCGGCGGCCCCCCGCCCGCGGAGCTGACGCCCAGGGAGCTGGACGTGCTCAGGGAGATGGCACACGGCCTGTCCAACGGAGGCATCGCCCGCGCCCTGCATCTGTCGGTCTCGGCCATCGAGAAGCACGTCAACTCGATCTTCATGAAGCTGGCCCTGGAGAACAGCCCCGACACCCACCGCCGGGTGGCGGCCGTCATCACCTACCTGGGCTCGGCCTGAGCCCTGTCTCCCCGGTTCCAGGGACCGGCCCCGCCGACGCCGATGGCACGGTCCACGTTCGAGCGCCGTCCGAGGCGGCGTACCGGCCCCTCCGAAAGGGCCCCAGCCGGGAAGGGGCCCAGCCGGGGAAGGTTTCCGGGCGCCGGTGGCCACCGGCGCCCGCCTTCCCGTCAGGCGGCGACGGGGAGACCGTGCGCGACCCCGGCGACCAGCACCGAGGCGACGGACGACTCGGCCGCCCAGGCCAGCTCCCTGCGGTCACGTCCCCACACCGCGGGCAGCATCGTCACCTCCACCGTCAGCCTCCGGACGGCCACCACGCGGCGGACCGAGGCCCAGAGGGGGTCGTCGCCGACATAGGCGGGCCCGGTGGCCAGGGCGTCATCCCCTTCCAGATACCTGATCGCCACCGGCCTGACCGGAGCCCCGGCGTCCAGGGCCGCCTGGAACACCGCGGGCCTGAAGGAGCCCATCCCGCGTCCGCACCAGGTCGTCCCCTCGGGGAAGGCCGCCACCGGGTGACCGCCGGAGAGCGCGGCGGCCACCCCGCCGACGGCCTCGGGCAGCGCGGAGAGCCGGTCCCTGTCGATGAACAGCGCGCCCGCCCCTGCCGCCAGCAGACCGATCACCGGCCACACCCGTACCTCGTGCTTGGCGAGCAGGCGGCTCGGCAGGACCGCCGCCATGACGAGCGGGTCCAGCCACGACACGTGGTTGGCCACGATCAGCGGAGCGGCCCCTGACGGCCCGCCGGCGACCGGACGGGGCCGGGAGACGGAGCCTGCCATGAACGTGAAACCCTGGCGCACCTCGACCCGTACGCCGACGGCCCGCAGTACCAGCCGGGACCAGGCGCTCGTCAGCCGGATCCTGCCCGTCGTGCCGAGCCCGCGGGCCGCGAGCGCCACCACCGTCCCCGCCAGGACGACCAGTGCGATCGCCGCCAGTCGCAGCGCCCTGCGCGGCCCGGCGGCCCTCGACCCCGGCGGGAGGAGACATCCGGCGGGCCCGCACGGAGCCGTCGGCATCCACGGGTTCACGAGGTGGCTCCCAGGAAGTGGCGCAGGTAGCGGGGGTCCGCCTCGGCCATCGAGAGCAGTACGAAGAAGTCGGCCGTACCGAAGTCGAGGTCGTGGGCGGGCGGGCCGCAGACCCAGGCGCCCAGCCGCATGTACCCGCGCAGCAGCGGCGGCAGCGCCCGCCCCGGCCTCGTGGCGGACGCGGAGGCGTCCTCGCGCCGCGAGAGGGCGGAGACCGGGTCCTCCCGCTGCGACGGCACGGCGGAGACCGGGTCCGCCCGCCAGGGGCGGTGCGGCGTGACGCGGTAGCCGGGCGGGGAGAGCGGCACCCGCTCCATGATCTCGGCGGCGTCGGCCACCGGCACCGAGCAGCACCCGGCCAGCCAGCCGTACCCTCCGGCCACCATGTAGCGGGCGATCCCCGCCCACATCAGCCCGAGCACCGCGCCACCCCGGTGGCCCGGGTGCACGCAGGCCCGACCGGCCTCCACCATGTTCCCCCGGATGCCCGCCAGCGCGCCGAGGTCGAACTCGGAGTCGGAGTAGAGGCGGTCGGCCCGGCGGGGGCCGAGCAGCCGGTAGGTGCCGACGACCTCACCCGTGTCGTCACACCTCACCAGGAGGTGGTCGCAGTAGGCGTCGAGCGGATCGACGTCCAGGCCGGTGATGGGACTGTCCAGCCTGGCGCCCATCTCCTCGGCGAAGACCCGGTGACGCAGGCGCTGGGCCTCGCGCATCTCGGCGGCGGTGGCGGCCAGCCCGACGCTGTAGCGGGCGAGGCGCGGCTCCATGGGAAGGGTCGTCATGAGTTCATGAAGACAGTCGCAGGTGACACGGGACCGGAGTGCCCCGCGAACTCCAGGCGTCCGGATGATGAACCACATTCACGGCCCGATCCTGAGCCAAGTACCGTAGGAACCGATGAACCAGCGCACGCTCCTGATCACGTTGAACGGCCCCGACCGACCGGGCGTGACCTCACGCCTCTTCTCGGTCCTGGCCGGCTTCCCCGTCATCGTCGCCGACGTGGAGCAGGTCGTCATCCGCGGCCGGCTCACCCTCGGCGTCCTCGTCTCCTACGCGGGCGACACGCCGACCGGCACCGGCGGCACCCTCGGTGCCCTCTGGACCGCCGTCGAGCGGACCGCGGAGGATCTCGGGCTGCAGGTGGAGCTGTCCACCGGCTCCGACCCGAAGGAGAAGCGGCGCAGGGGGCGGCTCAACGTCACCGTGCTCGGCGCGCCGCTGCAGCCCGCCGCCATGGCGGGCATCGCGGGACGGATCGCCGCGGCCGGTGCCAACATCGACCGGATCGAGCGCCTGTCCAGTTACCCGGTGACCTGCATCGAGCTGTCCCTCTCCGGCGCCGACCCCGACACCCTCAGGGCGGAGCTGGCCGTCGAGGCGCACACCCAGCAGGTCGACGTGGCCGTGCAGCGGACCGGCCTGCACCGCAGGGCCAAGCGGCTGATCGTGATGGACGTCGACTCGACGCTCATCCAGGCCGAGGTGATCGAGCTGCTGGCGGCGCACGCCGGCTGCCTGGAGGAGGTCGCCAGGGTCACCGAGGAGGCGATGCGCGGCGAACTCGACTTCGCCGAGTCGCTGCGCCGCCGGGTCGCGCTGCTCGAGGGCCTCTCGGAGGAGGTCTTCGAGAAGGTACGCAGGGAGCTCGTGCTGACTCCCGGCGCCCGGACGCTGGTACGGACGCTCAAACGGCTCGACTACCGGTTCGCGATCGTCAGTGGCGGGTTCACGCAGCTCACCGACGCCCTCGTGGAGGACCTCGGGATCGACTACTCCGCGGCCAACACCCTGGAGGTCGTCGACGGCGTGCTGACCGGGCGGGTGGTCGGCGAGATCGTCGACCGGCCGGGCAAGGCGCGGGCGCTGGAGCGCTTCGCCCGCGAGGCGGGGATCCCGATCAGCCAGACGGTGGCCATCGGCGACGGCGCCAACGACCTGGACATGATCGCGGCGGCCGGCCTGGGCATCGCGTTCAACGCCAAGCCGGTGGTCCGCCGCGCCGCCGACACCGCGGTCAACGTGCCCTACCTCGACTCGATCCTCTACCTGCTCGGCATTCCCCGCGCCGAGGTGGAGGACGCCGACGCCGAGGACGGTGTCACCGCCGCCGAACGCTGACCGCACCGGCCTCGCGAACGGTCGCGGACGGTCGCGGCCACCTGCGCCTGGGCCCGCTCGGTCGCCTCGGCCCGCTCGGCCCGCTCGGCCCGCTCGGCCGCCTCGGCCGGCTCGGCCGGCTCGGCCGGCTCGGCCGGTGAGCCACCTGCCCCTTGAAGCGGTGAACCGCCCGCGCCTCGGAGCGCGGGCTACCGGCTTCTCGGGGTGGTCAGAGCGGCCAGTCGTACGGCTTCGGCGCCGAGACCGCGCAGGGCGGGCTGTGCGGCGGCGGCGTGCCTGACGCGTCGGCGCAGGCCGGTCATCCTGTCGGCCGCGTCCTCGTGCGGATCGGCATCGGCCAGTTCTGCCAGTTCGGCGAGCTCGTCCAGGCGGCGGGCGGCCAGCGCGTCCACGTGCGCGCCGAACTCGTCGAGCACGGCGTCGAGATCGTCGGGCGGCACCCCGGCCTCCTCCGTCCTGACCGCCTCGGCGACCTTCTCCAGCCGGTCGGCGACGAGATCGAGGATCGTCACCGTGGGTCCCGCCCCCTCCCCGGGCGGCGGCACCGCCAGCAGCGCGAGCGCGTTGTCCCGCAGCCGCCCGGCCGCCGTCAGCGACTCCCTGAGCCGCCGTGGCGCGCTGCCGCCCGGCTCCTTGTCCAGCAGGTCCAGGGAGTCGGTGAGCCGCCCTGCGGCGTCGGCCGCGGCGAAGCCCCGGAGGTCAACCTGGGCGGGGTCCCGGTCGATCAGCGACCGCACCAGGACGGCGTGGCTGTCGAGCATCTCCGCGATCTCGGCGGTCAGCCGGGCCCGGTGTCCCCTGGGCCACAGCAGCCTGGCGAAGAGCAGCGCCAGCGCGCCGCCCGCGACCGTGAGTCCCACCCTGGCCGCCGCCGCGCCCCAGTCGAGCGGCAGGGAGAAGTCGGACAGCATCAGCGAGAGCGGCGTGGAGAAGATCGCCCAGTATCCGTAGCCGGACCCGCGCAGCGCGAAGCCCAGCGCCGCGCAGACGGAGATGAAGAGCGTCAGGTGCAGGTGCCCCGGCGCGACCGCCAGCACCACCGCGGCGGCCACCGCGCCCACGGCCGTGCCCAGCACCCTCAGCAGCACCCGCTCCACCGTGTCGCGGTAGGCCGGGCGGAGGCTGACCGCCACGGTCACCACGAACCACTTCGCGTAGTGCTCGTGGACCAGCGCCATCAGCGTCATGGCCGTGATCACCGCCAGCCCGACCCGGACCGGGTGGCGGCCGGCCGACACCGCCGGCCTGCGGGGCCGTACGAACCTCGGCAGGCGGGGGCCCGTCCCGACGCTCTCGGCGGCCTGCCGCGCCACCGAGCGCACCGCCATCGCGATCCGGTCCACACCCTGGCGGATCTGCCCCAGCAGCACGGCCGCGGGCAGCGGGGCGCCGCCCGCGCGGGCGGCCATGCGGATCTCGTCCACCCGGTCGGCGAACCGCCCGATGGCGGCCGGCGCCTCCGGGATCTCCGACGGACCGCCGAGCAGCACCGCCTCCCGCAGCGCGCGGGCCAGTGCCTCGACCGCCTCGTCCAGCTCCCGGATCCACTCCGTCCCGATGCCCGCCTCCACGGCCGCCGCGCGCAGTACGCGCAGCGCGATCGTCTGCTGGAAAACGCGGGTCAGCGTGGCCGGGAGCCGATCCGGCGACCGGTCGTCCTCCACGGAGATCCGGTAGAGGGAGAGCGCCCTGTCCAGGTCCTTCAGCGCGGTGACGGCCCGGTGGCGCAACGGCTCCCAGCTCTCGTCCGCGAGCGGCGCCCTTCCCCCGGCCGCCAGAAGGTCGGCCAGCGCCGTACCGGCCTCCTCCACGGCCCTGTGGAGCGGCCGGAGACGCCGTACCGGCCAGACCGCCACGACCAGCAGCACGGCCAGCAGGCCGCCGGCGGCCGTGGTCCCCATGTGGAGCGGCACGCTCACGCCGGGGAACGCGAAGTACGCCAGGGTCACGGAGAGCACCGCGGGGATGCCCAGCGCCGGCCAGTAGACGCCGGCCGCCGCGACCAGGCCGACCACCACGGCGGCGACCGGCCAGGGACCGGGCTGGACGAGCGCTCCGAGACCGCCACCGAGCGTGACCGTGGTCGTGCTGACGAGCAGCCTGCGGACACGATCACCGTACGGCTGTCCCGGGGCGTCGCCGAAGAGCGTGAGATAGCCGCCCAGGGCCACCGAGGCGCCCTCCCGGAGCTGACCGAGGAGGACACCGGACATCAGGGGCAGGCAGATGACCAGCGCGCACAGCAGGCCGTAGCCCCAGGCCGGACGACCGGAGAGCCGGAAGTCGGCGCGCAGCGCGCCGGTGAGCCCTCGCATGCCACCCCCGATCGCGCCCCTCGCGACTCCCCTCCCGGAACCGCGCCGGGTCTCAGTGCTTCCCGAAGGCCTCGTCCCGGTGTTTCCGGAGGTTCCGTCTCAGTGCTTCTTGGGGTTCCAGCGGGCGATCCCGCGGCCGGTGTCGAGCCCGGCCCACTCGCCGTCGACCTCGATGACGGCGAACGCGCCGGGCGGGAACCCGGCGTCGCCGTCGGCGGCGGTGAGCTGCGTGACCAGCTCCTGGACCCCGGGGTTGTGACCGACCAGGACCAGCGTGCCGACCTCCGGGTCGCTCCGCCGGATCAGCGTGAGCAGCTCGTCGGGGTAGGCCTCGTATATGGCCGGCTCGATCAGGATGTCCGCGCCGGGGAGCGCAAGGTCGGCGGTCTGCCGCGTCCGTACCGACGGCGAGCAGAGCACCAGGTCGGGGGTGAGGTCCATGCCGGCGAGGGCCGCGCCGACCTTGAGGGCGTCGCGCTCGCCGACCTCGGTGAGAGGACGCTCGCGATCGGCGAGGCCGGAGGTGTGAACCGCCTTGGCGTGGCGCAGGACGACGAGCGTGCGCGCCGTCATCGCGACGCCCACATGGCCAGACCCACGATCACCGCGAACACCGCGGCCATCGCCAGCAGGATGAGGACGAGTGTCTTGCCTCCGGAGGGCTGCTGTTCCATACCGGCCAGTTTCCCACTGGGGTGGCCCGCACACGCCGAAGGGGTGCACGCGGCCCGTGCACCCCTTCGTCAAACAATGCTCAGCTGGAGACCTGCTCCGGCTCCCGGTCGGAGTTGTTCTCCTCCGTCGGGGCGATGCCCGCCGAACGACGCTTGGAGATGACGACCGCGGCGACGACGATGCCCACCGCCAGCACCGTGATGCCGATGCGCAGCGCGGTGTTGTCGGCGTAGGTCACCACGGCCGGGGCGATCAGCAGCGCCACGAGGTTCATCACCTTGAGGAGCGGGTTGATCGCCGGTCCGGCGGTGTCCTTGAACGGGTCGCCGACGGTGTCACCGATGATGGTGGCCTCGTGGGCCGGCGAGCCCTTGCCACCGTGGTGACCGTCCTCGACCAGCTTCTTGGCGTTGTCCCAGGCACCACCGGAGTTGGCCAGGAACACCGCCATGAGCGTGCCGCACGCGATGGCACCGGCCAGGAACGCGCCGAGCGGGGCGTACCCGAGGGCGAAACCGACGGCGATCGGGGTCAGCACGGCCAGCAGGCCGGGCGTGGCCAGCTCCCGCAGCGAGTCGCGGGTGCAGATGTCGACGACCCTGCCGTAGTCGGGCAGTTCCGTCCCCGCCATGATCCCCGGCTTGGTGCGGAACTGCTCGCGCACCTCGAAGACCACCCGCCCGGCCGCGCGGCCGACCGCCATGATCGCCAGGCCGGAGAACATGAACACCACCGCGGCGCCGATGATCAGGCCGACCAGCACGTTCGGGGAGTCGACGCTCAGGTTGAACGAGCTGAACGAGCCCAGCGCCTGTTTCACCTCCGCCGTCGCGCTCGCCAGCTGGGTCTCGACCGCCGTACGGAACGCGCCGAACAGCGCGGTGGCGGCGAGCACGGCCGTGGCGATCGCGATGCCCTTGGTGATGGCCTTGGTGGTGTTGCCGACGGCGTCCAGCGAGGTGAGCACCTGGGCGCCCTCGCCCTCGACGTCACCGGACATCTCGGCGATGCCCTGGGCGTTGTCGGAGACCGGCCCGAAGGTGTCCATCGACACGATCACGCCGACCGTGGTCAGCAGGCCGGTGCCCGCCAGCGCCACGGCGAACAGGGCGATGGTGACGTTGCCGAAGCCCAGCAGGAAGGCCCCGTAGACGGCGGCTCCGATGATCAGCGCGGAGTAGACCGCCGACTCCAGGCCGACGCTGATGCCGGACAGGATGACCGTGGCGGGACCCGTACGGGAGCTCTCGCCGATGTCCCGCACCGGACGGCGGTTCGTCTCGGTGAAGTAGCCGGTGAGGACCTGGATGGCGCTCGCCAGCACCAGGCCGATGAGCACCGCCCCGATCGCGATCAGGCGCGGGTCCGAGGTGACCGCGGCGATCTCCGGGCTCACGTTGGTCAGCCCGGAGAAGCTGGCCGGCAGGTAGAGGTAGGCCGCGACGGCGACGAGGATCGCCGAGATGGCCGCCGAGATGAAGAAACCCCGGTTGATCGCGGCCATCGCGTTGCGGTCGCCGGCGCGCGGGGCGGTGACGAAGATGCCGATGATCGCTGTGATCACACCGATCATGGGCACGATCAGCGGGAACACCAGGCCCTCGACGCCGAAGGCCACCCGGCCCAGGATCAGGCTGGCGACCAGCATGACCGCGTAGGACTCGAACAGGTCGGCGGCCATGCCCGCGCAGTCGCCCACGTTGTCGCCGACGTTGTCGGCGATGGTGGCGGCGTTGCGCGGATCGTCCTCGGGAATGCCCTGCTCGACCTTGCCGACCAGGTCGGCGCCGACGTCGGCGGCCTTGGTGAAGATGCCTCCGCCGACTCGCATGAACATGGCGAGCAGCGCGGCGCCGAAGCCGAAGCCCTCCAGCACGGCCGGGGCGTCGCCCTGATAGATGATCACCACCACGGCCGCGCCGAGGAGGCCGAGGCCAACAGTGATCATTCCGGCCACGCCGCCGGTGCGGAAGGCGATCCGCATGGCGATCTTCTCGCCGGACGCGCGGGCCGCGGCGGCGACGCGGACGTTGCCGCGGACCGCCAGCCACATGCCGATGAATCCGGTCAGCGAGGAGAACAGCGCGCCGACGACGAAGAAAGCCGATCTGCCGATCCTCACGCTGGTCGTCTCGGCCGGGAGAAGATACAGCAGGAACGGGATCAGAATGACGAACAACGCGAGCGTCCGGAACTGCCGCGTAAGGTACGCGGAAGCCCCTTCCTGGACGGCTCGCGCGATGTTCTGCATACGTTCGGTGCCTTGGTCGGCGGCCAGCACCTCCCGCACCAATGTGCCGGCGACGGCGAGTGCGAGCAGGGCGACGGCGGCGACCACGATCACGATGGTGAAGTGGTGACCACTCAGGGATACCGCTGGCTCTGCAGCGGCGAGATGGAGCACAGACATCCGAGTCTCCTTGGCAAGACGGGAACACGTCCTGCCCGGAGTGCGCTGCGGTGAGATTAGGCGGCTGAAGCGGCGCACATCCGGGATGGTTGGCAGTGCCGCTTCCAGTTGCAGACCCCCACGGAGGGCGGCTCGCGTGCGGGCCGCTCCGAAGGATAAACCTTGGCCGGTTCCGGGAGTCTACGCAGCGACGACGCGGATATGAAGCCTCCGCCCACGCCCATTTGGCGACACGACCAGCGCCTCTTGACGACCGACCTGCTTATGAGGTCATTTCACCCGTCACACCTGTCCCGCCCACCCCTATTTCTTCCCAGTTTCGGGCAAGAAACATCTAAATTAAGTTTAGGCCGAAATTGAGATCCCCACCCCGGACCACCGGGCGCTCTCACGGGAACGCCCTCTTCACGAGGACACCATCAGCGGATCCTCTGCCCGCACCACGTCCTGCGGGGCCACTCGACGGGGACACCATCAGCGGATCCTCTGTCCGCACCACGTTCTGCGGGGCCACTTAACGAGGACACCATCGGCGCGGATCCTCTACCCGCACCACGCCCCGCGGGGCCACTCGACCCCCAACGAACAACCGGGCGTGCCCGTACGGACACGCCCGGTCGCCGAAGTCTTCTCTGTCAGACCGGAGACATTCCGTTCGTCGCCGCCGGCCAGCTCATGCGAATGCACATGCCCTTCTGGCTCGGGTAGACCTGAACGTCGTCGGCCAGCCCCGCGATGACCGCGATGCCGAAACCGGCCATCAGGTCATCGGGAAGCTGCCCGAACGGATCGTCGAACCCCAGAAGGGCGCGATCATGCTCCAGCTCGTCGCTATCACTGGGGGCGGAGTCGGTGACCGTCACCTCGAAACGCCCCAAGTCATCACGTAGCTCGATCCGGATCGGCTCCCCCGGACAGTGGAGGCGATGTGCCTCCACGGCCCGCGAGCATGCCTCACCGACAGCAAGCCTTACCTCGTCCAGCAGCGACTCCTGCACGCCGGTGCGCCTGGCGATGGCCGTGGCGACCAGACGTGCCGTCCGCACATGCGCGGGGAGAGCGCTGAACGTCAGCTCGACGGTAGCCACGACTACTTGTCTCGACCGTGAGCTTCCTTGGCCTCGTCGACCGAGGCGTAGATCCCGAAGACCTTTGTCAGCCCGGTGATCCGGAAAATCTTCAGGATGCGCTCCTGGGTGCAGACAAGCTCCAGTGAGCCATCGTGCGCCCTAACTCGCTTGAGCCCGCCGACCAGGACACCAAGGCCCGTGGAGTCAAGGAAGTCGACCTTCTCCATGTTGACGAGCAGGTGGAAATTCCCCTTGTTGACCAGGTCGATCAGGAGCTCACGCAATCTGGGCGCGGTGTAGACATCGATCTCACCCTCGACCTCAACGATGGTGAGACGGTCCTCGGAATGGTGGTCCAACTTCAGATCCACAGATCCTCCAGCGCCTTGCCTGCGAAAGTACCGATTCGGGCGTGCCCTCCTGGGACCGGGTGGCCCCCGGACGACAAGCCCCGACGCGCGGCATTCAACCATGCGTACGCTCAGTGTCTATACGAAATCACGATTCCCGGCGACTCTGCCCACAGATGTGAGACTGGAAACCAGTGACCCCGCCCTCATCCTCGCCCCTCAGCGCGGGCACCGCCCTCAGCCGTCTTCTCGACGTTCCCGCACGTCATGGGCGTGTCACCCATGTGGAGCGCGTTCCCGCACGTCAGGCCGGTGAGACCCGCTGGCCGGACTGGGTCGACCAGCGGCTGGTTACGCGCTGGGCGAACCACGGTATTTCCGGTCTGTGGCCACATCAGGCCGAGGCCGCGGACCTGATCCACCGTGGCCAAAACGTGATCATTTCCACAGGGACCGCGTCGGGCAAATCCCTTTCTTACCTGGTCCCGGCGCTCTCCTCGACGCTCGACGGCGGCACGGTCCTCTATCTGTCGCCCAGCAAGGCGCTGGCCGCCGACCAGCTCCGTGCGCTGCGCGAGCTCGACCCTCCCGGCCTCAGGGCCGCCACCTATGACGGCGACACCTCCTTCGAGGAGAGGGTCTGGGTGCGTAAGCACGCCAACTACGTCCTCACCAACCCGGACATGCTCCATCGCGGCCTGCTGCCCCGTCACGCTCAGTGGTCGCTCTTCTGGCGGCGGCTGCGGATGGTCGTCGTGGACGAGTGCCACGGCTATCGGGGCGTGTTCGGCTCGCATGTCGCGCAGATCCTGCGTCGCCTGCGCCGCATCTGCGCCCGCTACGGCTCCAGCCCGACCTTCCTGCTCTCCTCGGCGACGGCCAGCGAGCCCGGAATCTTCGCGAGGCGCCTGACAGGCCTCCAGATGGCCGAGGTGACCGCGGACGCCTCTCCCCGGGGCGCGACCACCTTCGCGCTGTGGGAGCCACCCCTGACCGACCTGCGCGGCGAGGGCGGGGCCCCGGTCCGCCGCCCGGCGACCGCCGAGAGCGCGGACATCCTGGCCGACCTCGTCGCCTCCGACGTGCGGACCCTGGCCTTCGTCCGCTCCCGCCGGGCCGCCGAGACCGTGGCCCTCACCACGCGGGCCAAACTCCAGGACCTCATCGCCGACGGGGAGGCGCCCGCGGACCTGTCCGGCAAGGTGGCGGCCTACCGGGCGGGATACCTGGCCGAAGATCGCAGGGGTTTGGAAAGGGCACTGCGCTCCGGCGAACTGCTCGGCCTGGCGACGACCAACGCGCTGGAACTCGGCGTCGACATCTCCGGGCTGGACGCCGTGCTCATCGCGGGGTGGCCGGGAACCCGCGCCTCCCTCTGGCAGCAGGCCGGGCGGGCCGGGCGGGACGGGCAGGACGCGCTGGCGGTGCTGATCGCCAGGGACGACCCCCTGGACACCTATCTCGTTCACCATCCGGAGGCCCTGTTCGGCCGTCCCGTGGAGTCGATCGTGCTCGACCCCGGCAATCCGTACGTGCTGGGGCCCCATCTGTGCGCGGCGGCGGCCGAGATCCCGCTGACCCACGACGAACTGGACATCTTCGGCCCGACCACCAAGGAGGTCCTCGCGGACCTGGTCGGGAACGGCCTGCTCAGGGAACGTTCCGCGGGCTGGTTCTGGACCAGCCGGAGACGCGCCACCGACCTCGCCGACATCCGGGGAGCGGGCGCCGCGCCCGTTCACGTCGTCGAGATGTCCACCGGGCGGCTGCTCGGCACCGTGGACGAGCCCTCGGCCCACTCGGCCGTGCACACCGGCGCCGTCTACGTGCACCAGGGAGAGACGTTTCTGGTGGCCGAACTCGATCTGGAGGCGGGGGTCGCGCTGGTCGAGGCCGGAACTCCCGACTACACGACCTTCGCCAGGGACGTCACCGACATCTCGGTCATCGAGTCCCTTCGCTCGCACCCCCTCGGGCAGGGAGAGCTCCATTTCGGCGCGGTCGAGGTGACGAGCCAGGTGGTGGCCTATCTCAAGCGCCGAGCCCAGAGCGGCGAGCTCATGGGGGACGAACCTCTCGATCTGCCCCCGCGCACGCTGCGGACCCGCGCCGTCTGGTGGACGCTGCCCATCTCGGCGATCGTTCCCCTCGCCGAGGAGGGCGTGGACCTCGGCGGTGCCGCGCACGCGGCCGAACACGCCTCCATCGGCCTGCTGCCGCTCTTCGCGACCTGCGACCGCTGGGACATCGGGGGTGTCTCCACAGAGCTCCATCCCGACACCGGGCTGCTGACCGTCTTCGTCTACGACGGCCACGAGGGCGGCGCCGGTTTCGCCGAACGTGGTTACGCCCGCGCGCGCGACTGGCTCACGGCCACCCGCGAGGCCATCGCCTCCTGCGAGTGCGAACGCGGCTGCCCGTCGTGCATCCAGTCTCCCAAGTGCGGCAACGGCAACGAGCCCCTCGACAAGGCCGGAGCCCTCCGGCTTCTCGCCGTCCTGCTCTCCCAGGACGAGCCGCGAACGTGACGGCCGGGTTTCATCTTTCATCAGACCGCCGCCAAGGGCCGGGATCAGCAGGGCCGGGATCAGCAGGGCCGGGATCAGCAGGGCCGGGATCAGCGATGTGCACGGGGCCCGCACGCGCCCTGGCGGTGATCGCCACCGGCCCCTTCAGCGGCAGGGACACCTCCATGGTCACCTCGATGTCCGCGATGCCGCCGTCGCGGAGAGAGCATCGAGTGACCCTGGCCTCGTTGTCCGCGGCGAGCGAGGAGGCCCTTGCGCAGCTTCGGCCGGGATCCGCGAAGGCCAGCCGGGCGGCGGCGAGCGCGCTCAGGTCGGCGGCGCTCTGTGCCCGGTGGCGCGTGACCCTGGCCACACCCGCGAACACGACCGCCGCCGCGACCGCGAAGACCAGCGCCATGAGCCCGACCGTCCAGATCGTCGCCGACCCTCGCTGCGCGTTCTCTCCGCTCATCCCCGTACCGGCCTCTCGCCTTGCCGTGGACACGTCCCCTCCTCTTCTCTCCCGGCCTGGTTTCTCGGTTTTCCGGCTTCTCGGTTTTCCGGTCGGCACACGGCTCTGGTCGACGCCTGACGCGCGCCGCCACCACGGACGCGGCCGGCCGGGGATGGGCGGCCGGGGGTGACCGTGGTGTGACCCCTGCGAAACCGGCCACGAGCCATGCCCCACCGCTCCGGTCCCGGCCACGGCCCACCCCTCCAGCTCCAGTCCCGACCACGAACCACGGCCCACCCCTCCATCCCCGGTCCCGACCACACGCCACGACCTACCGCTCCGGCCCCGGCTCGGTGACGGACACGGCGGTCGCGTGAACGGTCACGCTCGGGAGCGAGTCGCCCCAGCGAGGCCTGACGTCCACGGACACCTCCACCCGCACCGTCTCCGCACTCCGGGTCACCGTGACCAGGGCGCCCGCCGGAACCATCGACAGGACGCCGCCTCGGACCCGCTCAAGCGGTTCGCCGCGCGAGGCGGCCCGAGCCCCGGCCCGCGCGGCGTCCACACACTCCAGTCGCGCCTCGACCGCCGCCACGGCCCACAGCCCTGCTCCCAGCACGACCATGAGGGCAGGTAGCGCAGCGGCCGTCTCCGCGGTCACCGAACCCCTCGACCGGCGAGAGGAGGTCACCGACGCCGGGAGGATCATCCGGCCACGTTGAGCGCTCGGTTGATCAAAGCCGTGATCATCTGCTGGACGTCGGAACTCGTCACCACCTTGAAGAGGAGGGCGGCGAAAGCACAGGCGGCGATCGTTCCGACCGCGTACTCGGCCGTGGACATGCCTCGGTCACGGCGCGCGCCGGTGGTCAGCAGTGCCCACCGGGCACGCGGCCACCGCGACCAGTCGCGCCGCGCGTGAACGGCACTCGTTCGAGCCATCTGCTCCTCCTGGAGATCTCCACCGGACCCACCGCCCGGCATCGGTGACGCCAGGGTTCTCCATACGCCCGCGGCCCCGTTGGCTCGAACTGCATTCTGTGGAGAACCTCGGGTTGTCCACAGGCCAGGAGCAGAGAATGTCGGCGAAAAGCATGAAACGGCCCTCTTCGAACGAGGAGAGCCGTTTCAGGGACCAGATGGGGAAATTTCCAGAGCTCTGTCCACAGGAATCATCATTTTCCTGTGGATAACCCTGCCCTGTCGGGGAAAACCCTGTGGATAACTCAGGGAAGCAACACCTCACCGGCGAGACCGGCCACGACGGGGATGATTCCCAGAAAGACGAAGGCGGGGAGAAAACACAATCCCAGGGGGGCTACGACCTGGACCCCCACCCGCTGGGCGGCTGCCGACGACGCGGCGCGAGCGGCACGGCGGGAGTCGTCGGACAGCCTGATGAGGACATCGGCCACCGGTGCGCCGCTCAGCGCGGCCCGGCTCATGGCCCGAGCCAGAGGGGCGAGCGAGCGCTCGGAGTCCAGGACCTGCCAGGCGCTCTCCGGTGCCGCTCCCAGTCTCAGCCGGCCACTCACCCAGGCCAGCCTCTCGCCCAGCGGCCCGCCGATCGCCTCCACCGTCACGTCGATGGCTCCGGTGATCGGCTGGCCGGCGCGCAGGCAGGCGACCATGAGATCGGCCGCCAGTGGCAGATCCGCCGTCACCCTCCGGCGTTCCCCGCGCAGTTCGGGAGGCTCCCGCCTTCGCAGGACCACCAGCGCGATCCCGAAACCTGCGACACCCGCGACCGCCCCCGCCAGGCCCCCCACGGCCAGGAACGCCGCCAGCCCGGGAGCGACGGCGGCCGCGACCTCACCCCGCCCCGGCCGCCGTCGCCCCACCGGCCCACAAGCCGGTCCCTCGAACACATCGCGGCCCCTCCTCCCGGCCGTGCCGCGAGCCGTGCTCGCGGAGGTATCGCGAAACATGCGCGCCGGCGCGTCGCGAACCACCCGCGCGGAAGGATCGCGGGCCACCCCCGCGGACAGGAAGAACGCGGACCCTTCGACCTCCTGCGACATCTCCGGGAACCTGACCGGATGGGATGAGCGCCGCACACGGCGGAGCCGGTCGGCGGGTTCTCTCCGGCTGCTCCACAGCCGAGCGGCGATTCCGGCGAACACCACGGCGAGCAAAATGATCACTGTCTCTCATCCTCTTTGACCTGACCGCCTCTTTGACCTGGCTGCCTCTTTGACCTGGCCGCGGTCATCGGCCCTGCCGGGCACGAGCGACCAGACGGTGGGTCCACCACAGCCCGCAGGCGTCGAGCGCAAGGCCGACGATCAGGCAACCGGCACCCGCCGGGCTGCCGAACAGGAAGTGCAGCGGGCGCATGCCGAGACCGGCCGCCATCAGCAGACCGAGAACTGGTAGACCCGCGAGCAGCCGGGCCGTGGCCCGGGGACCGGCGAGCTGGGCGGCGACGTCGTGACGATGGGCCTCGGCCTCTCGCAGGGAATCGGCGACACGATCGACGAGAACGGACAGACCCGCCCCGGCGGTCACGCTCACCTTCCAGCAGGCGGCCAGCCCGCGGAACGCCTCACCTCCGTGCTCGGGCGCCACCGCCAGCAGAGCGGCGGGGACGTCGCCTCCGTCTCTCGCGGCCGCGACCAGCGGGCGCAGGGCGACGGGATCGGGAAACCCCGCCGCCCCCACGGCCCGCGCCAGCGCCTCACCCGCCGTCCGCCCCGCCGCGAGCTCCGCGGCGAGGCCCTGACACAGCTCGATCGACGCGGCTCGCCAGGCATCCACGCGCTTGGAGGGCCGCGACCGGGCGGTGAATCTCTCGCGGAGAGAACCCGAGGCGACGGCGACCAGGCTTCGACGTCTCATACGGCGCAGGCGGGCGGTGCCGGGATCCGCTCCCGCCCACAACCACGCCGCCAGAGCGGCGAGGACCAGGGCGGTCGCCATCATGACGCCGACCATGACACCGGCCACGACGCCGACCGTGACACCGGCCCGTCGGAGCTCGGCCGGCCGGGGACCTTCGGTCGAGACTCCCTGTGGCGATCGGGCGCGGACATCGTCGGCCCCGGATCCGCGATGCCGGGTGCTCGGGCCGCGAGAGCGGGCAGGCCGGGACCGGGGATCACCTGGCCGTCCTGGGTGAAGGTGAGGGCCGCTTCGGCCTCGACCAGCCCCGAGGGGCGGCGGACCATCATGCAGATCTCGGCGACCCGGCGGCGGCCGTCGGCATGGTCACGGACCAGGTGGACGACGACGTCCAGGGCGGCGGCGATCTGGCTGTGGACCGCCTCCCTGCTGAGACCCGCCGCGCATCCCAGCGCTTCCAGGCGGGGTGGCACATCGGTCGCGGTGTTGGCGTGCAAGGTGCCGCAACCTCCCTCGTGCCCGGTGTTCAAAGCGCTGAGAAGGTCGACGACTTCGGCCCCCCTGACCTCTCCGACGACAAGCCGGTCGGGACGCATCCGCAAGGCCTGGCGGACGAGGTCGCGCAGGCCGACACCACCGGCGCCCTCGAGGTTGGCCGGGCGCGACTCCAGACGGACGACGTGGGGATGAAGCGGTCTCAGCTCCGCGGAGTCCTCGACCAGCAGCAGCCTCTCCCCGGGGTGGGCGAGGGAGAGCAGGGCGGAGAGCATGGTCGTCTTGCCCGTACCCGTGCCGCCCGTGACCAGGAAGGCGAGCCTCGACTCGATCACCGCGGTCAGAACGGCGACGCTGCCGGCCCCGATCGCGCCCGCTTCGACCAGGTCGGGAAGGGTGAAGGTGCGTCTGGGCGGGAGCCGCAGGGAAAGGCAGGTGCCGTTGGGCGCCACGGGTGGAAGGACGGCGTGGAGCCGGACGCCTCCGGCGAGGCGGGCGTCGACGTACGGGCACGCGTCGTCGAGGCGCCTGCCCGCCGCGGAGGCGAGTCGCTGCGCGAGCCGCCGGAGAGCGTCTTCGCCCGGAAAGACGATCGAGGTCAGGCGCAGCCCGCTGCCGTCGTCGACCCACACCTCGCGCGGGCCGTTCACCAGCACATCGGTGACCTCGGCCTCGGCCAGCAACGGCTCCAGCGGACCCGCCCCGATGAGATCGGCGCACAGGACCCGGGCCACCGCCAGGATCTCCGCGTCGCCGAGCATCGCCCGCTCGGCCCGCAGGGCGACCGTGACGTGCGCGGCGCTGGGCTCGACACCTGTCCTGGCCAGCCGTACGCGGACCGCCTCCACCAGCTCCGGCGAGACCGTCACGGCGTTCTCGGCCCGCTTCACGCGTCCGGTCCGAACAGCTCGTGCAGGAACGCGGCGCAGAACCGGCCGAGAGAGGTGCGGCGGCCGAGTGGGGGAACGTCGCCCCGATCGAGCGCGGCGGCGAGACGTGGCTGGTCGGGGAGGCTGCCGCCGTACGGGATGCCGAGCGAGGTCGCCACCACGTCGCCGTTCAGGACCCCGCTGCGCACGACGGCCCGCACCTCGCCCGTGTGCCCGCACAGCCCGGCGAGCACCTGGGCCGCGGCGAGCACGCCACGCACGTCGGCGGTGACGACCAGGAGGGTCGTGGCGGCTCGTCCGAGTGCCTCCACCGCGGCCTGGTCGAGGTGGCGCGGCAGGTCGACGACCACCAGGTCGAAGCCCCTGCGGCCCGCCTCGAGGACCGAGCGCATCGCCTCGGCCGGGATCGGGTCGACCTTGCCCCGGTCGAAGGAGAGCAACGTCAGCCCGCCGTAGGTCGGCAGGGCCGCCTGGAGCGCGGTGTAGCTGACCCTGCCCTCACGGGCGACCAGGTCGGACCAGCGCGCTCCGTCGGACTCCTCCTGCCCGAGCAGGAGGTCCAGACCTCCGCCGAGGGGGTCGGCGTCGACGAGGAGGGTGCGGACGCGCTGCCGGGACGCGGCCAGTGCCAGCGAACCCGCCAGGACGCTGGCTCCCGCTCCTCCCCGCCCGCCCGCGACACACACCACGGATCCGGGTCTCGCGGGCGGCTCGACGGCGTCGGCGAACTCGTCGGCCAGCCGCCGCTCCGCGGCGGGCAACTCCAACACGCCCTGGGCTCCGACCGCGACGCACCTGCGCCATGTGTCGGGATCCTCGGAGGTATGGGTGGCCAGGAAGACGCGGGGGCGAGGTGGCGGACCGGTCGCGGCCAGGGCGTCGGCCACGTCGCCACCGACGACGACCAGCGGGGCGCGGTTCCAGTAGGGCCGGGCGTGCGCGGGCACGTGGGCGACATCGAGCTCGGCTCCGGCCGCGGCGGCGACACGGAGCAGGTCGTCGAGCAGATCGTGGTCTTCGGTGATGACCAGCGGGCGGTCCACGGATGCCTCCCTGAGGTGCGGGAGCCCCACTCTCCGTGACGACCGCCCCTCCTCGGGATACCGAACGCCGCACTGTGGACAACCGGCCGCCCACGGCGCGTCCTGTGGAAAACCCGCGGCCGGTACGTCCACGCGCACACCTGTACGCACAGGAGCGCCCGTCTATAAGCCTGTACGAGCTAGAGCACCCATATATAAGGCCGTATGCGGGAGGGGAGAGTCCGTCACCGGAAGGCGAAGGGGCGTACCGAGGAGGCCACCGCGCCGGGAACGAGACAGGGAAGGCGTGCCGCCCGGACAGAGAGCGACCGGAGAAACCGGACAGAGAGCGACCGGAGAAACCGGACAACGGGCGGCTGGAAAAAGGGGCGACCCCCGCCGGGGGGGAGAGCGGGGGTCGCCAACCGGTCCGGCTCTGGGGGGGTAGAGCCGGTCCCGTTTCAGAAGAAAGCTTTCAACAGCTGCCAGAGCATGGCGAGGGGAGTGCGATGCAACCCATGCGCAGTTACTCCGGTTTGGGGAGATACCACCTCATGCTGCCCGATCAACTCAAGCTTCGTCGAGGAGTAATCCCCGATTTCCACCACTTTTTTTAATGTAACGGTCCAGTCTCTGGATACGGCCCTGCCGAGATGCGCTCTGCGCGCGGGCGGGCGACGGTGACACTCAGTGATCATCGTCAGGGTGTCCAGCCACCCGCCAGGCGCCATACCGCCCAGGCCTCTCGGAGGACAAAACGGGATAACAGATGGTTCGTCCATTAATGTCCCCCGATCCGTAAAGGTCTTGCCCCTAGGGGTTCCCATCAGCGCGGATCGGACGTACAAAGGTTTCACGGACCACTTGTCCGGGCACGGCCGCCGAGTACCCACGCGCCGCCAGCCGCGGGAGGCGCGCTCGAGCGGGCTTGTCCCGCTCCAGCGATTATCAGGTGCACGCTTGGTAACCCGGTAGGAACGTGTCGGCGACGGCGCCCCACACCAGGGGCGCCGTCGGTTTGTGAGGACGGCCGCTCGGGATGTCCGTAATCAGTGACGTTCGGTGATCGAACACGCGGCCGGCCGTCACCCAGAGGCACGAGCAACGCCAGTCGCACCCCAGGGGCACGAGCGAAATCAGCCGTCGCTCAGGGACGCAGGCAAGCGGTGACCCGCTCGAGGTCAGCCTCGCTGCATGGCCTCGCAGATGGCCGTGGCCTCACGCACGCCCAGCGCGACCGCCGACGCGCAGTGCCGCACCCACGCGGCGACGCCCTCGGGGGTTCCGCTCAGATACGACCGCAACCCCTCCCCGTAGGCCGGGCCGAGTTCGAGGTGGCCCACCTCGACGGCCACCAGCGACTTCGGGTCCAGGCCGAACTCCACCAGCGTCAGCCGCTCCGCCGCGCGCGCGACCACCCCGTCCGCCGTCCCGAACGGGCGCAGCACGGCCAGTTCCGCGTGTACGACGGCGGCGAGAACCAGCGCGGGGGCCTTCGAGGAGGCCGTCACCAACTGGACCAGCCCGTCCACCCGTGCCACCGCCTCCTGCGGCCCGGGGGCGGCGCCCAGGCCGAGCGGGTCGGGGGCCTCGGCGGTGGCCCTCGGGCGGCCGAGGTCTCCCGTGCCGCCTTCTCCGGTGAGTCCCGAGGCCGCGAGCGTGTGCAGCCTGGCCAGCACCTGGCGGGGCGCCGTGCGCCAGGTGGCGCCGAGCCGCCCCAGTTCGGCCGAGACGCGCAGCGCGCCCTGCACCACGGGATCGGTGGCCTCGGGGATGACGTCGAGGGGCACGTCCACACCCTCCAGGGCGGCTGACGCGCGGGCACCGCGCAGCGCTGATCTGGCCGACACCTCCGGGCTCTTGCGCCGCAGCACGCGGTGCCCGTAGAGCCGGTCGACGGCCTTGCGCGCGTCGGTGACCGCCTCGGACACTCCGGGCATTCCCGCGATGACAGCCAATGGGTCGTTCACGCTGCCCGACCCTATCGGGACCGCTCGGCGAGGCCCCGACCAGACCGGCGGAGGCGCCCGGGGAAGCCCTCCCTCGGGAAGCCGGAAAGCCGGAAAGCCGGGAAACAGGGAAACCGGCCGAAGGTCCGGCCGCGGGGATCCGGTCCCGGAGGTCCTCCCGGAAGGTCGCCCCGGGCGACAGCGGTCGAACCGTTCACCGAGCACATGCCACCGCCCGGCGCACCGCGCCGCCGCTGCGCGTTGAATAACGCCGTCTACATTCCTACGGTGTCGAAAACGCAACGTTTCGAGGGTAATTATCCCCAAAATTAAGGCGTTTTGAATACATATGATCCCTCATCACCGATTGGTACAGACCTGTCTAGACCTCTTGTGGCGGACACGGGTGGCCTGGTGAAGTGGGACACGACCAGTCGATAGCAGTACGTGAGGAGTGCGTAGTGGCCCCGGAGACCCCTGGTTCCGAGTCGCGTGAGACCCAGGAGACGCTGTCGAACCTGCTGCACGAGACCCGGCGGTTCGCACCTCCTGCCGAGCTGGCCGCGGCCGCGAACGTGACCGCCGACGCCTACGTGGAGGCCGAGCGGGACCGCCTCGCCTTCTGGGAACGGCAGGCCGACCGTCTGGCCTGGTCGAAGCGCTGGGACACCACCCTCGAGTGGAACCCGCCCTTCGCCAAGTGGTTCGTCGGTGGCGAGCTCAACATCGCCTACAACTGCGTCGATCGCCACGTGGAGGCGGGCCGCGGTGACAAGGTCGCCTATCACTGGGAGGGCGAGCCGGAGGGCGACACCCGTACGCTCACCTACTCCGACCTGCTGCGCGAGGTCTCCAAGGCCGCCAACGCGCTCCAGGAACTGGGGGTCGGCAAGGGCGACCGGGTCGCGATCTACATGCCGATGATCCCCGAGCTGCCGATCACGATGCTGGCCTGCGCCCGCATCGGAGCGATCCACTCGGTGGTGTTCGGCGGGTTCTCCTCCGCCGCGCTCAGCGGCCGGATCAAGGACGCCGACGCCAAGCTCGTGGTCACCGCCGACGGCGGCTACCGCCGCGGCGCGCCCAGCGCGCTCAAGCCCACCGTGGACGAGGCCGTCGCGGAGTGCCCCGGCATCGAGCACGTCCTCGTCGTGAGGCGGACCGGCCAGGACGTCGAGCAGACCGACAAGGACGTCTGGTGGCACGACGTCGTGGACCGGCAGTCCGACGTCCACGAGGCGCTGCCGAACGACGCCGAGGATCCGCTCTACATCCTCTACACCAGCGGGACGACCGGCAGGCCCAAGGGCATCCTGCACACCACCGGCGGCTACCTCACCCAGGCCGCGTACACCCACAACGCGGTGTTCGACCTCAAGCCCGACACCGACGTCTACTGGTGCACCGCCGACATCGGCTGGGTGACCGGCCACTCCTACATCGTGTACGGCCCGCTGGCCAACGGCGCGACCAGCGTCATCTACGAGGGCACCCCGGACACCCCGCACCGCGGCCGGTTCTGGGAGATCGTGCAGAAGTACGGGGTCACGCTGCTCTACACGGCCCCGACGGCCATCCGCACGTTCATGAAGTGGGGTGACGACATCCCCGCCAAGTACGACATGTCCTCGCTGCGGATCCTGGGCAGCGTCGGTGAGCCGATCAACCCCGAGGCGTACGTCTGGTACCGCGAGCACATCGGCGGCAACCGTACCCCGGTCGTCGACACCTGGTGGCAGACCGAGACCGGCGCCGTCATGATCAGCCCGCTGCCCGGTGTCACCGAGGGCAAGCCCGGCGCGGCCATGCGCCCGCTGCCGGGCATCACCGCCGACGTGGTCGACGACCAGGGCCGGAGCGTGGGCAACGGCGGTGGCGGCTACCTGGCGATCCGCGACCCGTGGCCCTCGATGCTCCGCACGATCTGGGGCGACGACCAGCGCTACATCGACACCTACTGGTCCCGCTTCGAGGGCATGTACTTCGCGGGCGACGGCGCCAAGAAGGACCAGGACGGTGACATCTGGCTGCTCGGCCGGGTGGACGACGTCATGCTCGTCTCCGGGCACAACATCTCCACCACCGAGGTCGAGTCGGCGCTGGTCTCCCACCCGAAGGTCGCCGAGGCGGCCGTGGTCGGCGCGACCGATCCGGTGACCGGGCAGGCCATCGTGTCGTTCGTGATCCTGCGCGGCAACGCCGAGGAGGGCGCGGACATCGCGGCCGAGCTGCGCGCCCACGTGTCCAAGGCGCTGGGCCCGATCGCGAAGCCGCGCCAGATCCTGGTGGTCCCCGAGCTGCCCAAGACCCGCTCCGGCAAGATCATGCGGCGTCTCCTGCGTGACGTGGCGGAGAACCGCAGCGTCGGCGACGTCACCACCCTGGCCGACAGCACGGTGATGAACCTCATCTCGGAGAAACTGCCCAGCGCCAAGAGCGAGGACTGAGCGAGCCGGGACACCCGGGTGGGCCGGAGACGCCGGAGACGCCGGAGACGCCGGAGACGCCGGAGACACGGCCCACCCGGAGAGACCGAACCTCTTGATCACTCCGAGCCATCGCGAAAAGCCCTCCGCGCACGTCCTTCCGTGAGCTCCCCGCCGGCCCACGAACTCCGTGGGCTCGGGTGAGCTCACGGAACTCGGGTGAGCTCACGGAAAGGGCCTTCGGACGGTTCCCCCGAAGGGGGCCTTCCGAAGGCGGGACCGCCGACGGCTTTCCGGCGACCTCTCCGTCGACGTCTTCGAGGAAGTCCTCGAAGACACCTCCGGTCGCGTCTCCGATGACGGGGACTCGCCGCTCGGGAGGCCCTTCTCACCGGTCCGGTCTCACGGGTCACGGCCCCCGGCGGTGGGTCTGTGGTGCAGGTTCTCACCACCGGACAGCCGAGACCTCACCAAACCGGTGCAGTCCCCCGCCTCCCTTCCTCTCCGGGACTAAAGTCTGAAGTCTTGACGACGCAGATATTTGATGACAGGTACGCGATGACCACCGGCGTGCTCGCGACGCCGGTTCCGGCGACGATTCCGCTGCGGGTGTGCGTGCGCGACCGCCTCAACGCGCAGCATGATGTTCGACAAAGGCCCTCGATAGGAGATCGTCCATGACACATATCCCGCCCGCGGAACCACAGGAGGAGTCACTGGGCGCGCTGGTCGCCGCCGCCAGCGACCACATATCCACCCTGGTCCGTGCCGAGATCGAACTGGCCAAGGCCGAGTTCAGGTTCGACGCCAAACGGGTCGGCACGGCGGCGGGGCTCTTCGGCGCCGCGGCGTTCATGGCCCACCTGTGCCTGATCCTCGCCTCGTTCACGATCGCCTATGCCCTGATCGGCGCGGGCATGTGGCCCTGGGCCGCCTTCCTGATCGTCACCTTGCTCTACCTGCTCACGGCCGGGCTGCTGGTCTTCATCGGCATGCGGCGGCTCAAGGGCCTGACCGGGATGAAGCGGACACTGCGCTCGCTCAAGACCATCAGGAGCGGCGAGCCCGAGCCCGCTCCCGGCACGGCTCCGCTCCCCACCGTTCAGGCGGACGGCCGTCGCGACCCCGCGAGACCCGGCCAGTGAGCAGGCCCGACGAGTCCCTGGTCAAGATCGAGGGGCCGTGGACCCACCGCTCCGTCCACGCCGGAGGTACCCGCTTCCACGTCGTGGAGGCCGGTACGGGCCCCCTCGTGCTGCTGCTCCACGGATTCCCGCAGTTCTGGTGGAGCTGGCGCAACCAGCTCGTCTCGCTCCCGGCGGCGGGCTACCGCACCGTCGCCGTCGACCTGCGGGGATACGGAGCCAGTGACAAGCCTCCGCGCGGCTACGACCTGCACACCCTCGCCGCCGACGCGGCCGGGCTGATCCGGGCGCTGGGCGAGACCGGTGCGATCGTCGTCGGCCACGACTGGGGCGGGCTGCTCGCCTGGACCATGGCCGTGACGGATCCCAAGGCGGTCCTGCGGCTGGTCCCGGTCTCGGCTCCGCACCCCCGCCGTCTCCGTGCCACGCTGTTCACCGAGCCCTTCGGCCAGCTCAGGGCGGCCCGCTACGCGCTGGGCTTCCAGCTGCCGCTGCTTCCCGAGCGGCGCCTGACCGCCAACTCCGGCGCCAGGGTGGGGCGGCTGCTCGACCAGTGGTCGGGCCCCGGCTGGCCTGAGGAGGACGTGGCGAGGACCTACCGCGACGCGTTCCGCATTCGCAACGTGTCGCACTGCGCGCTGGAGTACCACCGCTGGTTCGGCCGCTCCCAGCTCCGGCCGGACGGATGGCACTACGCGAGGACCATGCGTACCCAGATCAACGTGCCGACCCTGCAGTTGCACGGCACGCTCGACAGGCACATCCTGCCGCGTACCGCCCAGGGCTCCGGCCGCTACGTCGCCGCCCCCTACCGGTGGCGGCTGATGGAGGGCGCCGGGCACTTCCCGCACGAGGAGCGCCCCGATGAGTTCGACGCCGAGCTCGTCGCCTGGCTGGCCGACCCGGAGCCCGACCGGTGAACGGGCGGGACCGGGATCCTGACGGGAGGCCGCGCAACCAGCGTCCCCGCGACGCGTTCGGGCGCCCGCTGCCGCGCGGCGCCGAGGGCGTGGAACGCATTCCGGACGACTACGCGCCGAGCACCGAGGAGGCCCTCTCCGAGGCGCGCCGCCTGCTCGGCGAGAGGCGGCCGTTCCACGCCCACGAGGTGCTGGAGGGCCGCTGGAAGACCTCCCCCGAGGAGGAACGCGAGCTGTGGCAGGGACTGGCGCAGATCTGTGTCGGCCTCACCCACCTGCAACGGGGCAACCGCCGCGGGGCCGCGACGCTGTTCGCGCGGGGCGCCGACCGGATCAGCCGCTACGGCATGCCGTACGAGCGGATCGCCAGGACCGCCCACGAGCTCGACACCCTGGAGGCCGAGGCGGCCATCGCCAGGATCGAGGAACTCCTCTGAGCTTCGCCCCCGCCGTCCGGACGTGCCGGCGAGAAGTCCCGTGACGACATGCGCGGACGGCGCTCGCACGGCGCCCTGACGATGCTTGGACGGCGCTCGCGCGGGTTCGCGGGCCGGGAGCGTCAGACGACCGGACCGGGCACCACGGAGCAGGACCAGGCACCATGAAGCTAGTTCTGGTCGCACTCCTGGGTGTCGACCCGGTTGAAGAGCCTGGAGCCGTCCTCGGCGTCCGGCGCGACCTCGGCGGCGGTGAGCACGTAGCCGGTCTCCTGCTGATTGAGGGCCGCGGCGAAGACGACACCGTAGACCTTGCCGTCGGGGGTGAGCAGCGGGCCGCCGGAGTTGCCCTGGCGGACCAGGCCGCGGATGGCGTACACGTCGCGGACGACGCTCTTGCGCTCGTAGATGTTGAACCCCTTGGCCTTCTGCTGCACCCGGATGCGGGCCACGTTCATGGTGTAGCCATGGCCGTGCGGGAATCCGGCGACGATCGCGTCGTCGCCCTTCTTCGCGCTGCCGTCGAAGCGCAGGATGGGCATGTTGAGCCCGGGGACGTGGAGGATGGCGATGTCGCGGTCGGGGTTGTAGAGCACGACCTTGGCCGGGTGGGTCTTGTCGAGGTAGTCGGTGACCTGCAGCCCCTGGTTGACCCCGGCGACCACGTGCGCGTTCGTCATGATCTTGTTCTGGGCGTAGACGAAACCGGTGCCCTCGATGTGCTTGCGGCAGCTCGTGGCCACGCCCTGGACCTTGACGATGCCCCGGCGCGCGCGATCGAGCTGCCGGTTGCCCTTCGCCGCCACGCTCTGGTCGGGCGGCGAGACGTCGACGAGCTGGCCGCCTCCGATGGCGTCGAACACCTTGGGGAAACCGGAGGTGTCGATGAAGTTCTTGAAGGGGACCTGCAGCTCCTTGGCCGCGCTGGGCAGCGTCTGGTCGACCGTGGTCAGCAGCAGGGACCTGTTGACCTGCTCGCTGATCAGGGTGAACTGCGACGACGCCAGCAGCGAGCCGATCAGCCACGCGATGATCAGCACGGAGAAGGCGCTCGCGAAGGTGCCGCCGACCGCGTCGACGACCTTGGCGGGCTCCCAGGTGACATGGCTGCGGACCACCGCGCCGATCGTGGACGAGGCGAACTGCCCGACCGTGGCGGAGAGGAAGACGATGACGATCGCCAGCAGGGCGCGCTCGGTCTCACCGTCGACCACGGCTCCGGCGATGGGCGGGGCGATGAACATGCCCAGCAGCCCGCCACCGACAAAACCGACAAAGCTCAGGGCACCGATGATGAACCCCTGGCGGTATCCCGACACCGCGAAGGCCACCATCAGGGCGATCAGGATGAGATCGAGGAGATCACCGCTCACTCCCTTACGGTATCCAGCCGCCGCCCCGCGCGTGCACACCTTCTGCGAGGTCTCTGCGGTTATCGTGGCCGGATGGCGATGATCGGAGGGGCGGCGGCCGTGGAGTCTCTCATCGAGACCGCACTGCGAGAACGGGACCAGGAGGGTGCGGCCCGCTGGCGCGCGATCACCCAGCTGCAGGAGCGCGGCGATCTGGAGACCTTCACCGCGGCACGGAGGCTGTGCTCGGGCAGGACCACCGCCGAGCGGATGCTCGGGGTCGACATCCTGGGGCGGCTCGGCTTCGTCGACCGGACGCTGCCGGTGCTCCGCGCCCTGTCCGTCCAGGAGGAAGACTGCCTGGTGCTCTACTCGGTGCTGATCGCCTTCGGTCATCTCAGGGACCGCCGCGCGCTGCCGTCGGTGATCGCCCTCGCCGAGCACGGCGATCCCCGGATCAGGTACGGGGCCGCCTACGCGCTGCCGAACATCATGGGCAGCCCACCCGACCCGACGGGCCTGGCCGCGCTGCGGCGGCTCACCCTCGACCCCGACGAGGACGTGGCCGACTGGGCCCGCCTCGGCCTCGCCCTGTCAACGGGACGCGAGGTTGAGGACGTCGGGCGGGATGTCCTCGACTCGTGACCGGTCCCAGGGAAGCTCGAAGCCCGAACCGCCGAGCACCCCGTCGAGCACTCCCGCGGTGAACCCCCACACCAGCAGCCCGCGCACCCGGAACGCCGGTCCGATGTGACCGCTCGGGTGGCGCAGCCTGATCCGGTTGGCCGGGTCGACGAGCTCGCGGACCGGGACCCGCTCCACCGACTCCACCTCGTCGGGCGAGGCCGCGTGCACCACGCAGGGCGTGTGCCACCAGCCCAGCACCGGGGTCACCCGGTTGTCGCTGTGGCTCAGGTACAGCTCGGGCATGGTCCCGAGCACCCGGACGCCCGCCGGGTCGAGACCGGTCTCCTCGCTCGCCTCGCGCAGCGCTGCGGCGATCGGGCCGTCGTCCTCGGGATCCACCCCGCCGCCGGGGAACGCGGGCTGTCCCGCGTGCGTGCGCCCGCGCGAGCTCCGCTGGATGAGCAGCACGTCAGGCCCGAGCGGCCCCTCGCCGAAGAGCAGGAGCACCGCGGCCGCCCGCCCCCCGGACGCCGGAGGGCGGAGCATCGGGGTCACCGGCATTCCCGTGACCCGCTCCGCCAGCGTTTCCAACCACCCAGGGACCTCTTCCACGGGCACACCTCCGGTTCTCTGCAACACGGTGTCCCGCCCCGCGCTTCCCGGTGTCCGCGGATCCGCGGGACGCGGAAACACCGGCCGGACGGCCACCCGGCGACGATGAAGGAGAAATCACGAGAAGGGGCCGGGGCGCACCAGCTTGGCGGCCCGGGCCGGATCGACGGGGCCGATGCCGTAGGAGGGGCAGAGCGCGGCGAGCGGGCAGACGCCGCAGGCCGGTGTGCGGGCGTGGCAGACGCGGCGGCCGTGCCAGATCAGGCGGTGGGACATCATCGTCCAGTCGCGCTTCGGGATGAGCTCGGCGACGACCTGCTCGATCTTCACCGGATCGGTCTCCGAGGTCCAGCGGAAGCGGTGGGTGAGCCGCTGGAAGTGGGTGTCGACGGTGATGCCGGGCACCCCGAAGGCGTTCCCGAGCACGACGTTGGCCGTTTTGCGGCCGACTCCGGGCAGGGCGACCAGGTCCTTCAGCTTCCCGGGCACCTCGCCGCCGTGGCGCTCGCACAGGGCCTGGGCCATGCCGATGATGCTGTTGGTCTTGGCGCGGAAGAAACCGGTGGGCCGGATGATCCCCTCCATCTCGGCCCGGTCGGCACCTGCATAGTCTTCCGCTGTGGGATATTTGGCAAAAAGGGTAGGAGTAACCGTATTAACCCTTTTGTCCGTACATTGGGCGGACAGGATCGTCGCGACCAGCAGTTCGAGGGGATTGCGAAAGTCGAGCTCGCAGTGGGCGTCAGGATAGGTTTCCACCAGAATCCGGTCCATTCGACGAGCTCGACGAACCAGGGCAAGCTGGGATTCACCACCAGGGCTGACGTTGCGGAGCACTCCGCCAGCCTACGCTCAAGGCCCCCCGGAGAGCGGCACGATGGGATGGGTCACAATGACTGCGTGAGCCGTGAAACAGGAGGCACTGTGAACTCCGACGACGTGCTGGGCAAGGCCCCTCTGTTCGCCGCGCTCGACCGTGAGAGCGCCGCCGCGCTGCGCACGAGCATCTCCGAGGTGGAACTGTCCAAGGGACAGACCCTCTTCAGCGAGAACGAGACCGGGGACCGCCTCTACGTGGTGCTCGAAGGCAAGATCAAACTCTCCCGGACCTCGCCAGACGGCCGGGAGAACCTGCTCAGCGTGCTCGGTCCGAGCGAGATGTTCGGCGAACTGTCCCTGTTCGATCCCCGTCCCCGTACGGCGTCGGCCACCGCGCTGACCGACGTCCGCCTGGCCGGGCTCGGACACGACGACCTGCGGCCCTGGCTGACCGGCCGGCCCGAGGTCGCCCTCCACCTGCTGCGGGCCCTGGCCCAGCGCCTGCGCCGTACGAACGACGTGCTGGCCGACCTGGTCTTCACCGACGTGCCGGGCCGGGTGGCCAAGGCCCTGCTCGACCTGGCCGAGCGCTTCGGCCAGCGGATCGACGACGGCGTACGGGTCCACCACGACCTCACCCAGGAGGAGCTGGCCCAGCTGGTCGGCGCCTCGCGGGAGACCGTGAACAAGGCGCTGGCCGACTTCGCCCAGCGAGGCTGGCTGCGCATCGAGGCAAAGGCCGTGGTCATCATGGACCTGGAGCGGCTGCACAACCGCTCGCGCTGAGCCGCCTTCCCGAGAAACCCCCAGGACCCCGGAGACCTCGGGGAACCCCGGGAAAGCCAGGGAGGCCCCGGCAGGACGAGCTCTGGGAAAGGACCGTTCCGAAGGCGGCCGCTCCGAGGAGCGGGCCGCCCCGGAGGCGGGTCTACCCGTCGAGATAGGCGAGCTGCGCGCGGACCGACATCTCGGCGGCGGGCCAGAGGGACCTGTCCACGTCCGCGTAGACGATCTCGACGATCTCCCGGGGCGTCGCCGCCCCCCGCCGCCTGGCCTCCCGGATCTGGTCGAGCCTTTGCCGCCGGTGCGCGATGTAGCCGTCGAGGGCGCCGATCGGGTCGGGCAGTACCGGACCGTGGCCGGGCAGCAGCGCCTCGGCCCCGACCCGCTCGGCCCTCGCCCGGAGCAGGTCGAGGGAGCGCAGGTAGTCGGCCAGGTCTCCGTCCGGGGCGATCATGGTGGTGCCGCGGCCGAGCACCGTGTCACCGGTGAGGATCGCCCGGTCCCGCGGCAGCCAGAAGCAGAGCGAGTCGAACGAGTGACCGGGCGTGCCCACGACGTGCAGTTCCAGCTCCCCGGCCGTGAGCACGTCGCCGTCGCCGAGCCCCTCCTCACCCAGCCGGTGCGCGGGATCCAGGGCCCTGACGGGCGCCCCGACCAGTCCGGCGAACTTCGCGGCGCCGCCGCTGTGGTCGTGGTGTCCGTGGGTGAGCAGGATCGCGACGACGCGGCGGCCCTCCAGGTGCCCGGCGAGGCGCGCGAGGTGCTCGTCGTCGTCCGGTCCGGGGTCGACGACCAGCACCTCCTCCCCGAACTCCCCGAGTTTCCCGGCCTCCCCGGGCCCCCCGGGCTCCCGGAGGCCGATCACCCACGTGTTGGTGCCGTCCAGGGTCATCTCGGAGGGGTTCGGGGCGAGGAGGTTGAGCGCGTGGTCCGTACCGGCCCCGTCCGGTCCCTCCAGGGGGATCCGCAGCCCGCTCACCGCGCGCCGAACCGGTAGTCGTCGTCGAGCACGATGCGCATCTCCCCGTCCACCTCCGCGATCTTCGGCATGAAGGTCACGATCTCACGATCGGCCGCGAGCACCTCGGCCACCTTCTCGTAGGCGCTCAGCTCGGTGAGCGTGCGGTACGTCGGGGGCATCAGGAAGATCCGGCCCGTTCCGCCCTGGTCGAGCGCGTCGGCGGACCGGATCCAGACGACCTGGTCGGCCTCGCCGCCGACGTCGCGGGTGAGCTGGCCCGCCGGGAGCGCCGCGACGAAGAACCGGGTGTCGAAGCGCCTGGTCTCGACCTCGGGAGTGATCCAGTGCGCCCAGGGACGGAGCAGGTCGGAACGGAGGACCAGGCCGCGCCGGCCGAGGAAGTCGGCGAAGGACAGGGTCTTGCCGATCAGGGCGAGCCGGTCGGCCTCCCAGTCGTCGCCGGTGGTGTCGGACACCACGGTCTCCGCGGACGGACCGGCCAGCAACACCCCCGACTCCTCGAACGTCTCCCGTACGGCGGCGCACACCAGGCCCCGGGCGGTCCGCTCGTCCGCGCGGAAGATCTCGCCCCAGGCGGCGGGCGGAGGACCCGCCCAGTCGATCTCATGGTCGGTGTCGCGCGGGTCGACCGACCCGCCGGGAAAGACGTAGGCCCCCGCGGCGAAGGCCATGCTCGCCTTGCGCCGCAGCAGGTACACCTCCAGCCCGCCGGCCTCCTCACGGAGGACGACCACGGTGGCGGCGTCCCGGGCCGGGACGGGGGCGACCCGCCCGGCCAGGATGTCGCGTGCGCGCTCGCCCAACTCACCGGGAAGCGGGATACCGCCCATTGAGACCCTCCACCAGAACATCACTCGGTTGCAGGTCAATCATGTGGCACGGCACCGTCGCGGACAATCGCGGGTCCACAGCGGGTCCACAGCGGTGCCCCGTGGCACGGCGCGCCCGTACGGCCCCTGGCGGGCCCCCACGGCACCCGTGCGGCCCCGGGCGAGCCCGGCCGCCCCAGGGGACCTCAGCCGCGGCCGGCGGGCCTCAACGGCCACCAGGGGCCTCCCGCCTCCGACGGCCCCCGGGGCCGTCAGGGCCGTCAGGGCCGTCAGGGCCTCACCGATCCACGGGGGCGCCCGGGCGACCTCAGCCGATTGACCGGGGCGCCCGGGCGACCTCAGCGGACCTCGGCGATCACCTCGACCTCGACCGGCGCGTCCAGCGGAAGGACGGCGACGCCGACCGCGCTGCGGGCGTGCCTGCCCGCGTCACCGAGCACCGCGGCGAGCAGGTCGCTGGCGCCGTTGACGACCTGTGGCTGGCCGGTGAAGCCCGGAGCGCTGGCCACGAAACCGACCACCTTGACGATGCGGACGATGTTCGACAGTCCTCCGGCCTCCGACGCGACGGCGGCGAGGGCGTTGAGCGCGCACGCCCTCGCGAGCTCGTAGGCGTCCTCGACGTCCACCTCGGCGCCGACCTTGCCGGTGGCCACCAGCTTGCCGTCCACGATCGGGAGCTGCCCCGACGTGTGGACGTGATCGCCGGAACGCACCGCCGGGACGTACGCCGCCAGCGGCGGCACCACCTCCGGCAGGGTCAGGCCCAGCTCCGCCAGTCTCTCCTCGGCCGTCACTGCCTCGGCCGCTTCAGGTAGGCGACCAGCTGCTCGGGGTTGGGGCCCGGCACGACCTGGACGAGCTCCCAGCCGTCCTGGCCCCAGTTGTCAAGAATCTGCTTCGTCGCGTGGACCAGCAGCGGCACCGTCGAGTACTCCCATTTCGTCATGCGGGACACATTAGCGAGACCGCCCCCGGCAAGCGGCCCACCTCGAAGCGTCGGACGCGGGGACGGCCCGCTGTGAGAATCTGCATATTTACTTTGCGAGTCCGATCGATTAGCGACACGAACACGTACGGTCTCCCGGACCGCGCGCCGGGTCCCCGGCGGGCCCGGCCCCGGCGCGTACGGGCCACACGACCGCGCTGAACAGGGCGATCCTCGGCGAATGCCCACAAAGAAGGCATCTCGGCCGCTCTCCGGACGGGCGCCCGCGACCGGGCGCGGCCGCCCTCGCCCGCCGGAGGGGCGTGCCGGTGCGGGCCCTCCGGGGGAAGGTGCCGAGGAGTTGTCAAGTAGCCGTTGGGTAGCCTTCGAAGGGTGAGAGCTCGCGACACCGATTGGGACGGCGTACGCCTTCACGTCGTCACCGGCAAGGGCGGCACCGGCAAGACCACGGTGGCCGCCGCACTCGCGCTCGCCCTCGCGGCGGGTGGCAGAAAGGTCCTGCTGGTCGAGGTCGAGGGCCGCCAAGGGATCTCCCGGGTCTTCGACCTGCCGCCCCTGCCGTACGAGGAGCGCAAGATCGCCGTCGCGCCAGGCGGCGGGGACGTCTACGCGCTGGCCATCGACGCCGAGGAGGCCATGCTCGAGTACCTCGAGATGTTCTACGGCATGCGCAGGGCGGGCTGGGCGCTCAGCAAGATCGGCATCGTCGACTTCGCCACCACCATCGCCCCCGGCTTCCGTGACGTCCTGGTCACCGGCAAGACGAGCGAGGCCGTCCGGCGCAAGGGCAAGGACGGCAGGAGGACCTACGACGCGGTCGTGCTGGACGCGCCGCCGACCGGCAGGATCGCGCGCTTCCTCAACGTCACCAACGAGGTCGCGGGGCTGGCCAGGGTCGGTCCGATCAAGAACCACGCCGACCTGGTGAACGGCGTCGTCTCCTCACCCGAGACCGCCGTGCACTTCGTCACGCTCCTGGAGGAGATGCCGGTCCAGGAGACCCTGGACGGCCTGCGCGAGCTCCGCGCCGCCGGGCTCCCCCCTGGCGGGATCTTCGTCAACATGATCCGCGAGTCGCTGCTCCCCGCCGCCGTACTGGACGCCGCCGCCGAGGACAGGCTCGACCCGGCCGAGCTGGTGCTCGGCCTCAAGGCCGCCGGACTCACCGACGGCGGCCCCGCCGGCGTCGCGATGGCCGAGGCCCTGACCGAGGAGATCGCCGAACACGCCCGCCGCACCGAGCTGGAGCGGGATGAGAGGCTGTCGCTGGACAAGTCCGCCCGTCCCCGCTACGACCTGCCGTTGCTGGCCGACGGGGTGGACCTGTCGGGGCTGTACGAGCTGGCGGAATCGATCCGCACCCAGGGAGCAGCGTGAAGACCCCCCCGTTCCTCGACCTCGACGCGATCATCGACGATCCGAACACCCGGATCGTCGTCTGCTGCGGCTCCGGCGGTGTCGGGAAGACCACCACCGCCGCGGCGCTGGGGCTGCGCGCGGCCGAGCGCGGCCGTTCCGCCGTGGTGCTCACGGTCGACCCCGCGCGGCGGCTGGCGCAGTCGATGGGACTCACCGAACTCGACAACACCCCCAGGCCCGTCATGGGCGTCGAGGGGGACGGCCGGCTGCACGCCATGATGCTCGACATGAAGCGGACCTTCGACGAGATCATCGAGGCGCACGCCGACCCCGAGCGAGCCCGCCAGATCCTGACGAACCCCTTCTACCAGTCCCTGTCGTCGAGCTTCTCCGGCACGCAGGAGTACATGGCGATGGAGAAGCTGGGCCAGCTCAGGCGGTCGGACGACTGGGATCTGATCATCGTCGACACCCCGCCGTCCCGCTCCGCGCTCGACTTCCTCGACGCTCCCGAGCGGCTCGGCCGCTTCCTCGACGGCAAGCTGATCCGGGTGCTCATGCTTCCCGCCAAGGCCGGGGGACGCAGCGCGTTCAAGCTGTTCAACGCGGGTTTCGGCATCGTCGCAGGGGCGCTGACCAAGCTGCTGGGCGCGCAGGTGCTCAAGGACCTGCAGACGTTCGTGTCCGCGCTGGACGCCGTCTTCGGTGGTTTCAGGGCGCGGGCGGATCAGACCTACCGGCTCCTGCAGGCCCCGGGGACGGCGTTCGTCGTCGTGGCCTCGCCCGAGCGCGACGCGATGCGCGAGGCGTCCTACTTCGTGGAGAGGCTGGCCGAGGAGCGCATGCCCCTGGCGGGTCTCGTCGTCAACCGGGTGCACCGCTCGCCCGCGTCCATGCTGTCCGGGGCGCGGAGCACCGCCGCCGCGGAGGACCTGGAGTCGCGCGGCGAGCACGAGCTCACCTCCGCCGTGCTGCGGTTGCACGCCGGTCGGATGCAGCTGGCCGCTCGCGAGCGACGCGAGGAGGAGCACTTCATCTCCGCCCATCCCACCGTGCCCGTGGCGCGGGTCCCGGCCATGGCGCAGGACGTGCACGACCTGGAGGGGCTGCGCGAGGTGGGCGACCTCCTGGCCGCCCGCTAGCCGTACGGCGGTGTGATCCCGGGTCGCCGGGCCCTGGGCGGCGCTCCGTGCGCCGGCCCGGGTGGCGCTCCGGGCGCCGCCGGGCGACCCGCTGCCAGGTGACCCGGAAAACTGCCAGGTGACACCGGAGAAGCCTCCGCCGGGCGGACCCGGAGAACACGCGCGACGCGCGCGCTCTCCGGCCCGTGACATGCGTGTACGGCTGGCGCTCGGCGCCAGCCGTACGGGATGGGCGCGAACTCAGCCGGCGATCAGCTCATTAGTCCGCTCGTATTCCTCTTTGGCCAACTCCAGCAGGTCCCGCCAGGAGTCGACATCCGGTCGCCGGCGCAACAGCGCTCGGCGTTCGCGCTCGGTCATCCCGCCCCACACCCCGAACTCGATGCGATTGTCCAGCGCATCGGCGAGGCACTCGGTCCGGACCGGGCATCCTCGGCAGATCAGCTTCGCTCGGTTCTGGGCAGCACCCTGAACGAACAAAGCGTCAGGATCCGCACCCTTACAGGCCGCACGGGAGGTCCAATCCGTGATCCACATTCGACCCCACTCCCCTTTAGGTGGTCAGTCGTGACTTGGGCCGACGGGCGCGGGCGTCGGGCCTCGGTATTCAATTGCTGCAGAAAGAGAACGTACGCAACCAGACGTTCGGGCCGACAGACCCCGGCGGGACCAAATTCTCACATGGTCATCCACGGCCATCTGGCCGGGAATGACTAGTCACCTGCCTGAGATAACAGGACAAAGCCAAGCTAAGATGGCGTTCCGTTACCGTTTGCGTCATCCGTCCGACGTACCCTGGGTCCTGTGCAAGCTCAAGGCAAAGACCAGGGGTCTGTGATCGGCGCTGCCGGTAATGTGCTGAAGTTGCTCGGCGCGGCCGCCGTCACGGGCGTGCTCGTCGCCGCCGTGGCGCTTCCGGCGGTGGGTGGCGCGGGGATGACGGTGAACGCGGCGACGAACGAGCTGCGTCTTCTGCCGGAAGAGCTCAAGGAGCCCCCCCTCGCCGAGAAGACCACCCTGCTCGACGCCAACGGCAAGCAGTTCGCCCAGTTCTACTTCGAGAACCGCGAGTCGGTGAAGCTGGACGAGGTCGCCGACGTCATGAAGACGGCGATCGTGGCGATCGAGGACGACCGGTTCTACGAGCACGGCGCGATCGACCTGGAGGGCACCTTCCGGGCCGCGGTGAGAAACGTCTCGGGCGGCGGGGTCGTCCAGGGCGGCTCCTCCATCACGCAGCAGTACGTCAAGCTCGTGCTCGTCAACGCCGCGGAGACCAAGGAGGAGCAGGCCGCCGCGATCGCGCCCACGCTCTCCAGGAAGCTCAACGAGCTGCGCTACGCGCTTGCCCTCGAGGAGAAGTACACCAAGTCGGAGATCCTCGAGCGCTACCTGAACATCTCCTACTTCGGCGCGGGCGCCTACGGCGTCCAGGCCGCCTCCCGGCGCTTCTTCAACAAGCCGGCCTCGAAGCTGACCCTGTGGGAGGCGGCCACCCTCGCCGGGGCCGTGCAGAACCCGAGCGTGACCGACCCGAACGCGGGCAAGGCCTCCCGCGACCGGCTGCTGGAGCGGCGCAACATCGTGCTGAACCGGATGGCCGAGCTCGGCAAGATCACGCCGCAGGAGGCCGAGGAGGCCAAGAAGAAGAAGCTCGGCTTCAAGAACATCGAGGCCCCCGGCGGCTGCGAGGAGAGCGCCTACCCGTACTTCTGCCTCTACGTGCGGCAGGAGATCGCGACCAACGAGGACTTCGGCAAGACCCGCAAGCAGCGCGAGAGGCTGCTGCAGCGCGGTGGCCTGGTCATCAAGACGACGCTCACCCCGAAAGCCCAGAAGGCCTCGGAGAAAGCGATCAAGGAATACGTCAAGGCCAGCGACAAGCCGGTCGCCGCGCAGGCGATGGTCGTTCCCGGCACCGGCGCCGTGAAGGCGATGGCGGCCAGCCGCAACTTCGGCAGGAACAAGAAGAAGAACGAGATCAGCTACAACCTCGTCGGCGACAAGGCCCACGGCGGCGGAGCGGGCTTCCAGGCGGGCTCCACGTTCAAGCCCTTCACCCTGCTGACAGCCCTTGACCAGGGCATGAAGCTGAACGACGGCTTCGGCACCGGCTCCGGCTACCGGGCGCCCAGCCACAGCGCGTTCCGTAACTGCAAGGGCAAGGCGGTCGGCGAGCCCGACCACGAGGTCAAGAACTCCAGCGAGGGCGGCGGCGGCTTCAAGACCCTGACCACCGGCACCCTGGGGTCGGTGAACACCTTCTTCATGCGCCTGGAGCAGGAGGTCGGCCTCTGCGAGACGGTCAAGATGGCCAAGAGCCTGGGCATCAAGCGCGCCGACGGCAGGGCTCTGAAGGAGTTCGAGACCTTCACGCTCGGCATCAACGAGATGGACCCGGTGACGGTCTCCGCCGCCTACGCGACGATCGCCGCCCGCGGCACCTACTGCAGCCCGATGGTGATCACCGAGAGCACCGACCGCGACGGCAAGAAGACCTCCTACAAGCCGAAGTGCAAGCAGGTCCTGGACGAGGAGGTCGCCGACGCGGCCACCCACATCATGTCCGGGGTCTTCACCAAGGGCACGATGACCGAGGTCGGCGGCATCGGCCGGCCGGCGGCGGGCAAGACCGGCACCACCGACGCCTACACCGCCGCCTGGTTCGCCGGGTTCACCCCCGACCTCGCCTCCGCGGTGAGCCTCGGCGACCCGCGCGGCGCCTTCAAGTACGACCTGACCGGCGTGACCATCGGCGGGCGCTACTACAGCTACGTGTACGGCGCCTCGATCTCCGGCCGGATCTGGAAGGACTCCATGCTCGGCGCGCTCAAGGGCGTCGAGGCGACCCCCTTCACCCCGGTGAACATGGAGCGCTTCGGCGGCTGCTCCGCCGGCCGGTGCGCGCCCAAGCCTCCGCCGAAGCGCGGAGACGGCGACGGGCCCAGGGACGACCGGGGCGACGACCGGGGTGACAACGGCGACGGCCCGTTCGGGCCGCCGGACGGCGGCGACAACCGGGAGGTCAACAACGGCTTCCCGTTCGGCCCGAACGGTGGTGCCCCGATCGCCCCGCCCGTCCCGTAACGACACCGGAACCCGGAAACGCCAGGGTCCCGGAACGCCGGAGCCCTCCTCGCCGGACCTTCGAAGGTCCGGCGAGGAGGGCTCTCGCCGTACGGGCCCCGGGGGCAGGGGCCGCGCGTCCCCGACGGACCGGGCCGGTGGGCGCCGCCTCGCGCCCGTTCTCGGACCGGCCGGATCGGTCGAATCAGTCCGGATCACTCCGGACCGGCCGGATCGGTCGAACCGGTCGGATCGATTCGGATCAGGAGGACGCCAGGCGAGCCCGTACGGCCTGCGCGACGCGCCCGCCCTCGGCGCGTCCGGCGACCTTCGGGTTCACGAGCTTCATGACCTGGCCCATGGCCTGCGGCCCGGTGGCACCGCTCTCGGCGACGGCCTCGTCCACGAGCCCGGCGAGCTCCTCGTCGGACAGCTGCGCGGGCAGGTACGCCTCCAGCACGGCCTGCTCGTCGACCTCCGCCTGAGCCTGCTCCACCCGGCCGGCACCGCTGAACGCCTCGGCCGCCTCGCGGCGCTTCTTGGCCTCCTTGGCCAGCACCTTGACGACCTCGTCGTCGCTGAGCTCGCGTGCCGTCTTACCCGAGACCTCCTCGACGTTCACGGCCGCGAGGGCCATGCGAATCGTGCGGGTTCGGATCTCGTCCCTGCTCTTCATGGAGGCCGTGAGATCGGCCTTCAGCTTGTCCTTCAATGCGCTCATGGCGTCCATCTTGCCGCCTCACCAGCCCCGCTGTATCCCGAGTTTCCGTTCGAGGGCCCGATCTCGGGCATGATGAGAAGGTGAGGAAAGCAGCCGCGGTGCCCCTGTCCCTGTTCGGCGTCGGCCTGGCCGGCCTGGCGTACGCCTCGGTCGTCGAGCGCAACGCGTTCCGGCTGCGCCGCTTCGACGTGCCCGTGCTGGAGCCGGGGCAGCGGCCCGTGCGCATCCTCCACCTGTCCGACCTGCACCTCACCCCCGGCAGGCGGAGGCTGATCGACTGGGTGCGCTCACTGGGTGCCCTCAACCCCGACCTGGTGGTCAACACCGGCGACTCCATCTCGCACCCCGACGCGATCACGCCCCTCATGCACGCCCTGGAGCCCCTGCTGTCACGCCCGGGCCTGTTCGTCTACGGTTCCAACGACATGTACGAGCCGCGGCCGAAGAACCCCGCACGCTACCTCTGGCGCACCTCCAAGGCCGACTACGGCCAGAAGATCCCCACCCTCCCGTGGGAGGAGCTGGGCGCCGCCATGGCCGCCGAGGGCTGGCTGGACATGAACAACACCACCGCCCGCCTCAAGGTCGGCGATCTCGACGTGGCCGTGGGCGGCATCCACGACTCCCACATCAACCTCGACCGCTACGACCTGATCGCCGGTCCCGCCCCCGCGGCGGCCGACCTGCGCCTGGGCGTGATGCACTCGCCGGAGCCCCGCAACCTGACCCGCTTCGCCGCCGACGGCTACCAGCTGCTGCTCGCCGGGCACACCCACGGCGGCCAGCTCTGCGTCCCCTTCTACGGCGCCCTGGTCACCAACTGCGGCATCGACCGGGCCCGCGTCAAGGGCATGAGCCGCCACGACTCCGCCTACCTCCACGTCTCCGCCGGCCTCGGTACCAGCCCCTACGCTCCGGTCCGCTTCGCCTGCTACCCCGAGGCCAGCCTCCTGACCCTGATGCCCCGCCGTCGCGGCGACGCAAGCACCCACGAAGTCCGCTAGACTTTTCCAAGCACGAGCAAGACCGGGCGTGTGACCGGGGTGTGGCGCAGCTTGGTAGCGCGCTTCGTTCGGGACGAAGAGGCCGCAGGTTCAAATCCTGTCACCCCGACGTTGAGTAAAGTCCCGAGGTCAAAGGCCGTTTCTGAGAAATCAGAAACGGCCTTTCGCTTTCCCGGATCCGGCGGTCGTGCGCCCTGAGGGCGTCAAGATCGTTCAAAGGGCGACTCGATCGGCACCGGGTCGCCGGGCACGCCACCGGCCGTGACAATCCGGATTTCCGCGAATCGCATCTCAGGATCCTCTGAGCGGTCACGCCTGTTCCCTTGAAAAGGTGACTCGACCAAAAAGGGGATTCGACGCGGACGATCGGCTCGCGGCAGGAATTCATCCTCACCCGGCCACATCGGACCTCCGGTGACACCCGGGCGGACGAACGTGGACGCCCGCCCCTGCGCGTCCTGGTCGCGGGCATCCTGAACGTCACCGAAGCGCGTCGCCCATGATCCCTTCCGGTGTGAAGCCCTCCGGCAGGTCCCGAAGGTGCCGGTCGCCGGCCGTGACACGCACCGCGCCTCCGACGGCGAACATGATCTGGTGGGCGCTGCGGACCAGCACCCGCCCGACGGCGGAGTCGATCGCCCCCGCGAGGTGGGGAACGCTCGTGCTGTAGTTCACATCGAACACGACCTCGCAACCGTCAGGAAGGTCCGTGCTCGTCCAGGCGCCCCTGAGGTGCTGGAAATCTCCACTGACCTGCTCGAATTCGATGCGATACGGCTGCGGGCCGCCTCCGGGCCCCCGGCTGCGCTGCACCCACCTCGCCGTACCGCCGCGAAAGGCCAGCACCCACTGGCGGAGCCCGTCGCCGGTGTCGGAGACGGAGACGATGTCACGGGCGTACGCGGGGAATGCCGGCTCGTCACCGAGCCGCTCGATCACCTCGGCGGCCGTCGCCGGCACCGTGGCCTTCAGAATGCGAGATGTCATGACGGGTGCTCCTTGTCAGTCCGCCGTTGGTCCGCCGTCAGTCCACATCGGTCCGCATCGGTACGCGTCAGCCCGCCGGGCGGATGACGCTGACGCCCTGCAGATGGGTGGTGCGCAGCATGGGGTGACTCGCCTCGCCGAAGGCGCCGCCGGTGAGACCGGGTCCGCCCTGGTTGGGCAGGAAGGGGAGGAAGGCGGTGTGCGAATCATTGATCTTCAGGTTGCCGCCGTTGGTGACCCCTTCCAGGACTCGCTCGATCGTCGGGTTCCCGGTGGACCAGAAGGAGTTGCGCAGGCCGTACGCGTTGCCGTTCACGAAGGTCAGCACCTCCTCCAGCAGGGCGTCGTCCGTCGCGCCGGTCTCGGGGACGATGACCGGAAGCAGCGGGAAGAACGTCTCGTCGCGGACCACCGACAGCGACCTCGCGTCCCGGAGGCCGTCGACCCGGACGATGCTCGGCTCGACGAAGAAACCGGTGTCGGACGGCGAGCCGTCCACTTCGAGACGACGGCCGCCGTGGACGAGCTTCGCGCCTTTGGCGAGTGCCTCCGCCAGGCAGCCGAAGAACCAGTCGACCCCGAGGACCGGGGTGAGCACCACACCGGCCTCGTCCGGGTATCCGGGCTGGATCCTCCTGGTGGCCGTGACCAGTCGCTCGATGAGCTCGTCCGCGATCTCCGGATGGGCGATCACCTGGTTGGGCACGTTGCAGATCTGGCCGGAGTTCATGAAGAACTGGGTGAGGGTCTCCACCGCGGCGTCCAGGTCGGCGTCGTGCCACACCACGCAGCAGTCGTTGCCCGCGAGCTCCAGGATCGGCTTCTTGCCCGCGGCGACGCAGTCGGTCTCGAACTCGAGCCCCTTCTTGCTGCCCCCGAAGTAGAGGACGTCGTCGACGTGCTCGCTGGCCATCCAGGCGTCGAGCATCGGCGGCCCGCAGAGGACGTTGAGCGTTCCTGGCGGCGCTCCCGCCTCCTCGAGCACCGGCGCCGCGATTTCCCGCATCGCGTACATGCAGCTGAGCGCGACCCCGCGGGGCGCCCGCACCACCACGGCGTTGCCGGCCAGGAGAGCGGTGAGGCCGTTCAGCGCGTTGACCGCCGCGGCGTTCTGGGGAGGGTTGATGCAGACGACGCCGTCGGGAACGCGGCGCAGGATCATCTCGCGTTCGCCGTCCTGCCGGCGGAACTCCATCTGCCCGGCGCACCATTCGAGTGTCTCCCGGCTCCAGCTGGTGGACGGGAGCCCGCCGATCATGCCTTCGGCCGCGGAGCGCGGTGTGCCCTCGGCGACGAGGATCTCGACGAGGGGATCGAGGTGCTCAAGGATCCGTTCCGCGATGCGACGTCCGATCTCGATCCGCTCGGTGAGCGGGACACGGCCCCATTCGGGAGCGGCGCGGGCGGCCGATTCGAGGGCCAGAGCCGTCATGCTCTCGTCGGCGACGACGCACGCCCCCACGACACGTTCCCCTGCCGCGTGTGGATCGGCGACTCCCAGATCGAGGTCGCGCTTGAGCCGCAGGCTGGGAAAGGTGTCCTCCATGAGGGCCCGAGCGGTGAGTGTGTGGACGAACCGCGCGTTGTCGCCGGCGACATCTCGGCCTCCAATATAGGCAGGATATATCCCGAATTTCACGTGTCCTCCTCCGCTCGGTCCGGCCACGGCTTATATTTACGCTAGATGCGGTAATACCGCTGGGACAACGGATGTGTCATAAGGGTTGCTTATCGGGCCCGAGAGCCATTCCTTATTGAGCTCGGGCCATTTCCTCCACCGCGGGCCGGGGAACGCCCGTGCGACATCGCCGGTGACGAGCGGTATCGGGCCACTCCCCGGCCCTGAGCCGGTTCAGCGGCCTGAGCAGGCCGATCGGGCCCCTTGGATGACGGTACGGGAGCGCACGCGGAGGCAGCGCCGGCATGACCCCGGCCGCGCGGCCCTCACCTCGGAAAGTTGTTTAAATCAGGTGACTTAAATGTTTCACCTGTTCTGGTGAAATCGATCCGCCCGGTTCACGATGAAGGCTCGGTGAAGATCAGCCCGCCCGGGAGGGGTGACCGGGCTCGCCGGGGTCGATGTGCCGCAGCCAGACGTAGTCGACCGGCTGGGAGACGTTCCACTCCGCCGCCAGGTGGGCGTCGACCGGCAGGAAACCGGCTCCCCGGTAGCACCGCAGGGCCCGGTCGTTGTCGGGGTGCACGCGCATGAAGACGTTCGCGTAGCCCGCGTCCCGAGCCAGCGCGGCCAGTCCTCGCACCAGTTCCCGCCCGATCCCCCTGCCCCGGACGCCGGGGGCCACGATGATCCGGGCGAGTTCGATCTCTCCCTCCTCGGTGTCGACCCACAGCTCCCCGTAGCCGAGCGGATCCCCCTGCGCGAAGAGCATGTGGGAGCGCACGTCCTCTCCTTGCTGCCAGTCGGTGACGACCCGCGCCGGCAGGGGGAACTCGTGCCGTCCGCACCACATCGCGACCTCTCGCGGCGAGGCGGGCCAGCCCGCGACCGTGGTCGCGTGCGCCGCGGCGAAGGGCAGCAGATCCATACCTGATCCATTCATTCCGGCATTCGGTGGACGCGAAGTGCAGCATGCCTTCTCTCGTGCACCCCGTCCACACACCACCGAGGTCCGGGGTCGCCCGTGCTCCCGGTCCGGCCGGTGCACCGGTCCGCGCGGAAGGTTTCTAGACATCGCAGATGCTTGGAAAAATGGCAATATATGGCTTGTTTGCCAGCGATCATCTTCTTTACGGATGAATGTGCGAGGTATGGTGGCTGTTCCCGGTGACGTTCCGGATCAGCACGGTGAGTCAGTAAGGAGCCCTCGTTGTCCAGGCGTCTTTCCCGGCGGGCCGTCACGGTTCCCCTCGCCCTCGCCCTGGCCGCCGTCCTGTCCGGCTGCGGCGCCGGCGATCCGGCTCCCGCGTCCGCCCCTGCCTCCTCCAAGGGCGATGCCACGACGCTGACGGTGCTCGCCGCCGCGTCGCTGACCGGTACGTTCACCGAGTTGGGCAAGGCCTTCGAGGCCGCGCATCCGGGCACGACGGTGCGGTTCGGTTTCGGCTCCAGCGCCACCCTGGCTCAGCAGATCGTCCAGGGTGCCCCCGCCGACGTCTTCGCCGCCGCCAGTCCCGCCATCATGAAGACCGTCACCGACGACTCCATGGCCATCGGCCCGGCCGTCTTCGCGCGCAACACCCTCCAGATCGCCGTCCCCGCCGACAACCCGGCCAAGGTCGACGACCTGGCGGACCTGGCTGGCCCGAAGGTCAAGGTCGCCCTGTGCGCCGAACAGGTGCCCTGCGGCACCGCCGCGGTGAGGGCACTGGCCGCGGCCGGGCTCAAGGTCACCCCTGTCACGCTGGAACAGGACGTCAAGGCCACCCTGACCAAGGTCGAGCTCGGTGAGGTCGACGCCGCCCTGGTCTACAGGACGGACGTCATCGCCTCCGGCGGCAAGGTGCGGGGCATCGACTTCCCCGAGGCCGAAAAAGCGATCAACGACTACCCGATCGCGGTCCTGTCCGGCGCGCCCGCCCCGGAGGCGGCCAGGCGGTTCGTCGATCTCGTGCTGTCGCGGCAGGGCGCGGAGGTGCTGGCCAAGGCCGGCTTCCAGACCCCCTGAGCGGCCATGACACCCGCGTCCGGGTGCCCTCTCAGCGGTGCCGGGCGCCCTCGTGGTCCGCGTGACCGGCGGGCTCCAGCTGCAGGGTGGAATGCTCGACGTCGAAGTGACCTGCCAGGCACTCGTGCAGCCGGTCCAGCACCGGGCCGAAGGAGCCGTCCACCAGGACGCCGTCCGCCATCACGACGTGGGCGGACATGACGGGGAGGCCGGAGGTGATGGTCCAGGCGTGCAGGTCGTGGACGTCGATGACACCCGGTGTCTCCAGCAGGTGCCTGCGGACCTCCTCCAGGTCGACCCCCCGGGGAACCGCTTCGAGCAGGATGTCCACGGCCTCGCGCAGCAGGCTCCAGCTGCGCGGCACGATCAGCAGGGCGATGACGACGGAGACGATCGGGTCCGCCGTCGTCCAGCCGGTGAGCGCGATGACGACCGCGGCGACGATCACCGCGACCGAGGCCAGCAGGTCACCGAGGACCTCCAGGTAGGCGCCCCTCAGGTTGAGGCTCTCCGCCTGGCCGGGGCGCAGCAGCCACAGCCCGACCGCGTTGGCGGCCAGGCCGATCGCGGCCGCCACGAGCATCACCGTCCCGCCGACCGGCTCGGGATCGGCGAAGCGCCGGACGGCCTCGTACAGGATGTAGAGGCTCAGGGCGAGGAGGGCGACCGCGTTGATCGCGGCGGCGAGGATCTCCGCCCGCTGGTAGCCGAAGGTGCGCCGGGCGCTGGCCGGCTTGCCGGCCATCCAGACGGCGAACAGCGCCAGCGCGATGCCCGCGGCGTCGGTGGCCATGTGCCCGGCGTCGGCGAGCAGCGCCAGGCTGCCCGACAGCACCGCGCCGACGACCTCGACGACGAGCACGCCGATGGTCAGCAGCAGCACGACGACCAGGCGCCCGCGGTGTGCCGCGGTCGCCGTCGGCTTCGTGTGCCCGTGCCCGTGCCCGTGCCCCATGACGCTCCGTCCCCGTCGGTACAGTTCCCAGTGTTTATACAGCAATCACTGTATATACAGCAACTGATGTATTGTGATAACCATGCTCACCGCCGCGACACGCCTTGACGCGATGGCCCGTCTCGGAAGGGCGCTGGCCGACCCCAACCGTTGCCGGATGCTCATCGCCCTCCTCCAGGGACCCACCTACCCGGCACGCCTGGCCGACGAGCTCGGACTGACGCGCCAGAACGTGTCCAACCACCTGTCGTGCCTGCGCGGCTGCGGCCTGGTGGTCGCGGTGCCCGAGGGGCGCCAGACCCGGTACGAGCTGTCCGACCAGCGCCTCGCCCACGCCATCGAGGACCTGCTCCATGTCGTGCTCGCCGTCGATCCCGACCATCGGGACGCGCACGAGGCGGATTCCACGGAATAGCTCTATACCGGTATCACCCGCTTCCCCAGCCCCATAACTGGCTGTACACCGCTTTTTGTCAGGGGCGGCGCGCGGCCGCGACGAAGAGCGGCATGGCCAGGAGAAGCCGTCCGGTACGCGCGCGTTCGGCCTGTTCCGCCATCCACCCGTCGGCGTCGTCCGCGGTGATGGCGCCGGCGTCACGGGCGGCACCGGCGGTTCTCGCGAGTACGGGCAGCATCAGCGGGCCGGTGAGGACAGCGGTGTGGACCTCCACGGTGACGTCGTCGAATCCGGCGTCCAGCAGGAGGGCACGATAGGCGCGGGCGACGTGGGGGGTGGGGATGAGGTCGGCGCGGGTGTGCACGATGGTCCGGGTGAGTGCCGGAGTGTCGGAGTCGATGACGAAGGTGTCCCAGTCCTGCCCGATCAGGACGACGCGCCCGTCCGCGGCGAGCACCCGTCGCGCCTCGCCGAGCGCCCCGGCGGGGTCGTCGAGTTCGTGATAGAGCTTCTCGGCGCGATACCCGGCCAGTTCCCCGTCCAGGAACGGCAGTTCGCGGGCGTCGCCGACGCGGAGATCCGCGCCGGGCTCGCGCCGGCGGCCCTCGGCGATCATCAGCTCGCTGAGGTCGACGCCGGTCACCCGCGCGCCGCGTCCGGCCATCTCGGCGACGGCCAGGCCGGTGCCGCAGCCGACGTCGACCACGGACGCCCCCGGTGTGAGGTTGAGCAGGTCGTAGGAGCGGGCGCGCAACCGGACGAAATCGGGGAGGGCGTCGAGCGCGTCGAGCACCCGGATCAGCGCGATGACGGGGTCGCCTCCCGGCTCCTCCCTGCCTTCCCACTCTGCTCGGCCTGCGTCGCCCGCATGGTCCGCTCGGTTCGCGGTGGTGTTGTTGGACATGTCATCGAGGATGCGACTTAATGTCGACATGAAGTCAAGCGACGACGGCGCGATGATGAGCATCGGCGAGATCGCCCGGCGATTCGGCCTGCCCACCCATGTCCTGCGGCACTGGGAGTCCATGGGACTGCTGACCCCCGCCCGCATCAGGGCCGACCGTCGTCGCTACGACCGTGACCATCTCTATCGCGTCGCGATGATCCTGCGCGCCAAGGAAGCCGGGTTCTCCCTCGCCGAGATCCGGGAGGTGATCTCCACCCCTGACCCGGAGGCGCGACGCGACATCCTGCGCCGCAGGCACGCGGAGCTGACACGACGCGTCGCCCAGGCGCGGTCGTCGCTCCACTTGATCGAATGTGCCCTGGACTGCGACCACGAGGATTTCACCGGCTGCGCCCACTTCCAGCGCATGCTGGCCGAGAAGATCGGCGCGTGATCGTCCGCATCGGGCTCGGGAACGGCGACGCCCGTCGCGGCGCGCTCAGGAACGGACGAGGCGGGCGATGGCGTCGGTGGCCTCCCTGACCTTCTCCTCGGCCTCGGCGCCGCCCTTGGCGGTGGCCTCGGCCACGCAGTGCGCCAGATGCTCCTCCAGCAGGGACAGCGCGAAGGACTGCAGGGCCCGGTTGGCCGCCGACACCTGGGTGAGGATGTCGATGCAGTACTTGTCCTCCTCGACCATCCGCTGCAGGCCCCGCGCCTGCCCCTCGATCCGGCGCAGCCGCCGTAGATGGTCCTGTTTGTTGGCGGTGTATCCGTGCATCTCTCCCCCTCCGCTCGGCCTCCCCTGTTGAAGAATACCCCCCGACAGTATTTGAGGCAGCCTCGCGAACCGGATCCCCGCTACCCGCCACCGACCACCTCGGCGGGCGGCGACGCGAGCTCCCAGTCGCGCAGCAGACCCTGGGTGACGACCGTGACAGCGCAGCGCTGCGCGGCGTACGTGAGGGCCATGGTGTGGTGTTCCGCGGAGAAGTCGGCGACGGCGTCGGCGACGAGGAACGGCTGGAGGTCCTGCATGAAGGCGTCGCAGACGGTCATGAGACAGCCGATGTGCGCGTAGACACCGCAGACGATGATCTGGTCGCGACCCATGGCCTCCATCCGGGCGCGCAGGTCGGTCCTGCAGAAGGCGCTGTAGCGCCACTTGGTGAGCAGGATGTCGGGCTGCGCGGGAAGAAGGCTCGCGACGATCTCACTCTCCCGGAGGCCGGGGATCCCCGGGCCCCAGAAGTCCTGGAGCAGGCCGCGCTCGCGTTCGCTCTGGCCTCCGGGCTGCATCGAGTAGACGACGGGAACCCCCCGCGCGGCGCACGCGTCGCGCAGGAGGCCGATGTTGGCGATGAGCCCGTTCAGCGGCGAGGCGCCGGCGGCGAAGGGGGCGAGGAAGTAGTTCTGCATGTCGTGGACCAGCAAGATGGCGCGGCACGGATCAGGGCGCCAGCTCACCCGGTTCTCGGGAAGATCGTCCTCCCCCGGCAGCGGGTAGGGGGCGATCTGGGGAAGGGCCACGGGCACTGTCTCCTTTCCTGCGGTTTTCCTGCGGTTTTCCTGCGGTGACGGGTCTTTCCCGCGCCGGCGGGTCAGCGGTCCTGGTCCAGGCCGACGGCGCGGAGCATGGTCTGGAACTTGGCTGTGGTCTCGGCGAGCTCGGTCTCCGGCACCGACCCCGCGACGATCCCCGCGCCCGCGAACAGCCTCAGGGTGTGGTCGGCGACCTCGGCGCAGCGGATGGTCACGACCCACTCGCCGTCGCCCGTCGCGTCGCCCCATCCGACCAGGCCCGCATACAGGCCGCGGTCGAACGACTCGATCTCCTCGATGGCCTCGCGCGCGGCGCCCGCGGGCGTACCGCAGACGGCGGGGGTGGGGTGCAGCACCGTGGCCAGTTCCAGCGACGTGACCGCCGGGTCGTCCAGCACGCCGGTGATCCGGGTCGACAGATGCCACATGGAGGCGGTGGACAGCGGCGAGGGCCCGGCGGGGACCGACAGCTTGCGGCAGTACGGGCGCAGCGCCTCCACGATGCTCTCGATCACCAGGGCGTGCTCGCGGAGGTCCTTGTCCGAGGAGAGGAGGGCGCGGGCCCGTTCGCGGTCGACGACGGGGTCCGGGTGGCGGGGCGCGGACCCCGCGAGCGGGTTCGTCGTGACCCGGCGGCCCGAGCGGGAGACGAGCAGCTCGGGGCTGGCTCCCAGGAGGGTACGGGCCGTGTCGCCGCTCGACGGCAGGTCGACCGCGTAGCCGTAGGCCTGCGGGTCGCGCCGGACGAGATTGCGCAGTACACGGCCGACGTCGACGGGGGCGCCCAGGGTGATGTCCATGGTGCGAGCGAGCACGATCTTCTTGAGCTCTCCGGCGGTCAGCTTGACCAGCGCCTTCTCCACCCCGCGCACGTAGTCGCCAGGGTCGGAGACCGGCCCGAATCCGGTGAACGTCCCCGTGATCCGCTCGGGGGCGGCGGAGAGACCGGCCGGCGGGCTCGTCCAGCAGACGGCGGCGGGCACCAGCAGGCGCGCGGGCCGGTCGTCGCGGAAGGGAATCGCGCCCACCACGACGGGGTTGGGGTGGCCGGAGTCCAGCGCGTCGCGCAGGGCCGAGGCGACGCGTCCCTGCAGGCTCGTCGTCCCGGAATCGGGGACCTCCCGGAACACTCCCCGGGCGAGCAGGGTACGGGTCGGCGAGGTGAAGAAGAAGGTGCCGGGCTCGTAATCTCCCAGGAGGTCGGGCATTCGAGACATGGTGAGGGTGTCGTTCGACGGCATCGTGAAGAGGTCTCCTGTCGAGAGGGATCCAGGAATGGGAGGGGGCGACGCTACGACCGGAGCGTGGCGCCCCCGTCGACGTACAGGTCCTGCATGGTGATGTGCCTGGCACGGTCGGAGGCCAGGAAGAGGACGGCGTCCGCGATGTCGGAGGGATCGGCCAGCCTGCCGAGGGGGATGCCCACCCGGAAAGTGGCCGGCGACCCGTCGATGGCCGTCCGGGCGTCGTGGTCGCCGGTCCACAGGGCGCGCTGCATGGGAGTGTCGGTGGAGCCGGGCGACACCACGTTGCAGCGGATGCCGTACGGCGCCAGCTCCAGGCCGAGACACTTGGTGAACTGCGCGGCGGCGGCCTTGGAGGCGGCGTAGGCGGACATGTTCATCCGTGGCACGCCCGCGGCGTTGGAGCCCACGGTGACGATCGCCCCGGATCTGCGGGGGATCATCCGGCGGGCGACCGCGCGGGACAGGTGGAAGACCCCGCCGGTGTTGACGGCGAAGGTGCGGGCCCAGTCGTCGTCGCTGATGGCGACGGCCGGTCCTGAGCAGAGCACTCCTGCGACGTTGACGAGCAGCCCGATCGGGCCGAGATCGGCCTCGACCCGTGCGACCACGTCGTCGACGGCGACGCTGTCGGTGACCTGGCAGGGATAGGCGACCGCGATGCCGAGCTCCGCGGCGACGCGCTCGACCCGCTCCGCGTTCACGTCGAGCGCGGCGACGCGCGTGCCCGTCGCGGTCAGGGCTCGCGCCACCGCCTCGCCGATGCCCTGTGCCGCACCGGTGACCATGGCCACCGCGCCTTCCGTCACCATGTCCTCGCCGTCCCCGCCGTGCTCGCAGTTCTCGCCGCCGTCAGCCTGTGCCGGTACGCAGGCTAACCCCATTACTTTGGGTTGCGCAGCAAAAACTTATAGTTACTTTTCACAGATCAGGAGGACATCACGGGTGTTAAGGGGAACACTCCGGCCCACCGGACACGGTGGTCAGGGAGGGCCCGGGTGGCGGGAGGGCCCTTCGGCGGCGGCTCCGGGGACGGCACCGATCCTCGGGCTCCCAGCCGGTGGCGCGACTCGACGCGTTTATGTTCAATCAACGTTGCGTCAACCGCTATGTCTTACCATCATCCTTCGTGACAAGTCAGGATACTTCAGAGCGATCTACGTACATTCCCCCCGCACCCCCCGTTGAACCTTCCGTGCGGGCAGAACCTCCCGTCGAGGAGGAGAACACCAGCGCCCTGGCGATGATCGAGCGCATCGGCTCGATCATCGTCCCGATCGGTGTCGCGCTCTACGCCGTCCTCTACCTCGGCGTGGAGCAGATGTACGGGGTGTTCAACATCAGCCCGCAGCAGGCGGGCATCGACCAGTCCGTCCTGCTCGGCCGGTTGATGGGGACGCTGATCCTGCTCCTGCTGATCGTCGTGCCGCTCCTCGGCCTCGTCGTCGGGTTCGGCTGGCTGATCGACAAGGTGACCCGCGGCGCGGTCGGGAGGTTCACGGCGGCCGTACGGCAACGCCCCTGGATCGCCGCCCTGATCGCCGCGCTGTGGTGCGGCGCGACCTACTGGGGCCTGTTGAGCCTCGTCGGCGAACTCGACATCGCCGCCATGGTCGTCGTGGCGGTGGGGCTGGGTGTTCTGACGTTCCTGGTACCGTTCCGGCTGTTGCGCCGCAAGCCCGTCGGCCGCGCCGGCATGAAGGTGCTCACCGGCGCTCTCACGGGCATCGGCCTGGGGTTCCTGCTGATCCTGCAGATGGTCACGGGAGCGATCGAGGTCCAGGAGACGGGACAGGCCAACGACCTCCTGCCCTACGTCGGGTTCCAGGACCAGTGGACCGTCATCAAGAACGCCGAGGACGACAAGCCCCTCTACGAGGGCCGGTGGATGATGCTGCTCGGAGAGAGTGAGGGCACGTACGTCTTCTACGACTGCGACAAGCTGGACACCTTCCGGCGCCCGATCGAGACCACGAATCTCGGCAGCATCCAGCTCCAGCCCGAACGGGAGGCGGGCTACAAGTGCGGCACGCTCGTCGAGCAGGACGAGCAGGCGCAGGCCGGTGAGGGCGAGAGCCAGTAGACGTATACGAGCCCCCCGTCCCCCCGTCGCCCCCTCTTTCGCCTTCCCCTCGGGTTTCCCTTTCGAGCCGGCTCTCCCTTTTCGAGCTTTCTCGCGATGCCCGCCGGCGGCGGGACCCGATGTTCCGGGTCCCGCCGCCGGGGACGGCACGGGGGATCGGTGCGGAGGTCGGCTCCCGCACCGGTGCCGTCGGAACGGGATGCCGGTCCGGCACACCGTCGTCAACGAGGGACCGGGGCGGCACACCGTCGTCAGGACGGAACGCGAATCCGGCACTCCGGCGTCAGGACGGGGTACCGTCCGCGCCGCACTTGATGACCGGGCGGATGCAGTCGCGCACGCGACGCTCCATCTCGGCCACCGGCCAGGCGTTGAAGAAGTCGCCGTGCATCGTGTATCCGCGGCCCGACGCCAGCCGGAAGTTGGCCGGGTTCCCGTTCACCGGGTAGCGCAGCACCTGGCGCAGCTTCGGCACCGGCACCGGGTGCGAGGCCGGGCAGGCCTGGTTGACCGGGTAGGCCATGTGACTCTTGTGGTCGGCCGAGTCCAGGTCCCTGCCGTTCCAGCACTGCGGGAAGTCCAGGTAGGACTCCATCATGGTGCCCGCCGGGCAGGTCACGAAGTCCTTGGACGGCGGGACGTGACCTGCGTGCAGGCACGACCAGCGGGCGTTGCTGGTCGGGTCGTCGGGGGTGGTCGCCTTGGCGTTGCCCGCGACGATCCGCAGGCCCAGCGGGAGCGGCTGGGTCCGGGCGACGATGTCGTCGCGCACGCCCTCACCCAGGTAGTAGAACGTGGTGATGGTCGGCTCCACCGGGGTGTCGCCGTTGTAGAGGGTCGGCACCCAGTACGACGACAGGTCGGTGCGCGGGTTGCAGTTGGTGGGGGAGCTCTGCAGGGACGCGAGGGTCGTGTGGGCGTTGGTGGTGGTGCTGCCGAAGAAGCTGTGCATGTGCGACGCGCCGGGCAGGCCCGGGAAGATGATCGGGTCGTCGGGCAGCCGGTGGCTGAAGGGGCAGTCGGCGAGGAACTCCGCCACCCGTACGACCGCGGCGGACGAACCCCCCGCCTGGGCCTTCGACGTCGCGCTTGCCTGGGTGGTGTGGATGACGAGGGACGTGCCCAGCAGCGCCACTATGGCGGTCACCAGGGTCAGCGGGCGTAACCGGCGTCGTAGGCGGGCCGGGGAGAGTGCCGGGTGCATGGATGGACTCCTTTTGGGGGGACTTTCGACTGTTGGGACTCCGGTTCCGGGGAGGCTCCGGCACGGCTCGGGCGAGCCGTGCCGGAGCGGGGGGATCACTTGTAGACGCGCACGTAGTCGACGAGCATCTGCTTGGGGAAGCCGGTACTGGCGTCCGGCGGGCCGGGCCAGTCACCGCCCACCGCGAGGTTGAGGATGATGTAGAACGGGTGGTCGAAGACCCACGGCCCGCGCGTCGCCTCGACCTGCTCCTTGCTCAGGGTGAGGACCGTCCGGCCGTCCAGGGTGTAGACGATGCCCTTGCTGTTCCAGGTGGCGGCCCAGACGTGGAAGTCGTCCGAGAGGTCCGCGCCGCTGGGCAGCGTGTACGGGGCGCCGATGCCGCCGCCGCCGTTGTAGGCGGGGGCGTGGATGGTCGAGTAGGAGGTCTTGACGTCCTTGCCGAGCACCTCGAGGATGTCGATCTCCCCGTTGTACGGCCAGGGCCTGCCGGTGAGGAAGTCGGCGCCCATCATCCAGAACGCCGGCCACAGGCCGTTGCCCTTCGGGACCTTGACGCGGGCCTCGACCTTGCCGTACGTGAAGGTGAACTTGCCGCCGGTGTTGATGCGGCCGGAGGTGTACTGGCAGGGTCCGCCGGGGCAGGACGATCCGGCGGTGGTCTCCTGCCGCGCCGTGATGACGAGGTTGCCGTTGCCGTCCATGGCGGTGTTCTCGGGCTTGTAGTACTCGAGCTCGTTGTTCGGGCCGGTGCCCGGGTCCTGGGTCCACTTGGCCGCGTCGGGCCTGGTGCCCGCGCCACCGTTGAACTCGTCACTCCAGACGAGCGTCGTCGGCGGGTCGGCCGGGTCCGGCGGGAGCGGCGGCGGCGTGATCGGGGCGCCACCGGTGCCCCAGACCTGGAACTCCCACAGCGAGTAGCCGTACGGGGTGGCGCGCTGGGTGCCGTACATGCGCACGTAGCGGCCGGTGCCGTTGACGGTCAGCGTCTGCTTGAAACCGGTGCCGGTGGTCGTGGAGTAGATCGGCGTCCAGGTGGTGTTGTTGTCCGAGACCTGGATCTGGAAGGCCCTGGCGTAGGCCGGGTCCCACTGGAGGACGACCTGCTTGATCTGCGCGGTCGCGCCGAGGTCGACGGAGATCCAGCCCGGGTCGACCCAGCCGGTGGTGGAGCTGGTCGCCCAGCGGGAGGCGGGGTCGCGGTCGAACGCCCTGGCCGGGGTGCACTCCCAGCAGTTCCCGTCGCTCTGGGAGGTGGAGGCCGCGCCGGGCCTGCCGTAGGACAGCAGCTTGAGCGCGCCCGGGTCGGGGGTGGGAGTCGGGGTGGGGTCGGTGCCCCCGATGGTCCCGTAGACCTGGAACTCCCAGAGCGAGTAGCCGTACTGGGTGGCGCGCTGGGTGCCGTACACGCGCACGTAGCGGCCGGTGCCGCTGACGGCCAGCGTCTGGTTGCCGCCGGTGGCGGTGGTCGTGGAGTGGATCGGGGTCCAGGTGGTGCCGTTGGGCGAGGTCTGGATCTGGAAGGCCCTGCCGTAGGCGGCCTCCCAGTTCAGCGTCACCTGCGTGATGGTCGCACTGGCGCCGAGGTCGACCTGGATCCACTGCGGGTCGCTGAACCCGCTGGACCAGCGGGTGCCCGCGTTGCCGTCGACGGCCGCGGACGCGGGGAAGGCCACGTTCTCCGAGGACGAGGCGGTCGCCGTCTTGCCCTGGGAGAGCAGGGTGTCGGCGGCCGCCGCGGGCATGATCGCGAGACAGGACGTGACGAGGGTGACGGCCGCGGCTATCAGCAGGGCCATGCGGCGGCCGGGACTTCGGGACGAGGGCATCGCGTCTCCTCGGAGAGTGGGGGGTGCGTACCGGTATCGGGTCGGGGAGCGCTCTCTCAACCAGAGATTGCTCTCGTCCGACACGGGCTGTCAAGTGTCCGTTTAACCAGGACGAAACGGGCTACACATGATCCGGCAATCAACCGTGCATCCCAGGGAGCGCTCCCGGACAATCGTTTGCACCGTTACAACGGGCTGTGAACTGGGATTAAGAAGATCCTTATCGGGGAGCGATTTCTCCGATTTCCTCCGGCGGCCGTCGCGAGGGAAAATCTGGGTGAGTTCGGGACATTGACAGAAATCCTCCTTCCGGTCACCCTTTGTGAGGGAGCGCTCTCTTCATGATCATCGATTAAGCTGGGGAAGGGTGGGACCGCACGTTCAGGCACCACCGGTCAGCGGGCGGTACGAACTGCGGGAGAACCACATGAGACGACCCACCCTGGAGGCTGTCGCCACCCGGGCCGGCGTGTCCAAGTCAACGGTCTCCAGGGTGGTGAACGGTGAGCCGACGGTCGCCTCCGACATCCGCGACCTCGTCATGCGGGCGGTGAACGACCTGGGCTACATCCCCAACCCCGCGGCGCGCAGCCTGGTGACCCGGCGCACCGATTCCATCGCGGTGATCGTCTCCGACCCGTCGGCCGGACTCGTCTCCGACGATCCGATGTTCTCCACCGTCGTGCGCGCGGCCAGCCGCGAGTTCGAGGCGGCGGGCAAGCAGGTCATGCTCATGCTCGCCGGCTCCGACGACGCCCGCGTACGGGCCCGGCAGTTCGTGGCCGCCCGCCACGTGGACGGGGTCATGCTCGTGTCGATGCACGGCGCCGACCCCCTGCCCGCGGCGCTCGCCGCCACGGGCGTCCCCCTCGTCTCCCACGGCAGGCCCACCTTCCGGCTGGACGTGCCGTGGGTCGACAACGACAACACCGGAGGGGCCGCCCAGGCGGTGCGGCACCTGCTGGAACGGGGACGGCGCCGGATCGCCACGATCTCCGGGCCGCTGGACATGTCCGCCGCCCAGGACAGGATCGGCGCCTACCGCGAGGTCCTGAGCGAGACCGGACGGCGCTCGATCGTGGCCATCGGCGACTTCACCCGGATCTCCGGAGCCGAGGCCATGGCGCAGCTGCTCGAGGACGACCCCGCGCTGGACGCGGTGTTCGCCGCCAACGACCTGATGGCGATCGGCGCCATGCGGGCGCTGCGCCGGGCGGGCCGGCGGGTGCCCGACGACGTGGCGGTGGTGGGGTACGACGACATCGAGGCGGCCCTCTACACCGATCCCCCGCTCACCACGGTACGCAGCCCCATGGGCGAGCAGGCCGCCGCCTCGGCCCGCCTGCTGCTCGGCCTGCTGCGAGGCGAGCCCGCCGCCCCGGTGATCCTTCCGACCCAGCTCGTGGTCAGGGAGTCCAGCTAGCCGGGAGGACGGCCGGAGCGCACGGGGGCCGGCCGGTTCGGGTCCGACGGCGCGAGGGCACCGGAAGGCATCTGGCGATGCACCGAAAAAAGGGCAGCAAAAACTAGATAATCCATATGTTGACGGCTATCTGGACAATCATCTTAAAAATCCATACGGGCAATGGATGACCATCGTCCCGGAGGCGTGAGCCCAGAGAACGACCGTCCGCCGAGTACATGTGACGGGAAAATCAAATAATCTGGACATATTCCTCCAATTGACGAATCCGTTTAGCCCTCGTTAACGAGGGTTGCGCTTTGCCATGTCGATCATCGGGTAACTCCTGCTTGCCGCCACTATCGCGGTTCAAGCAATCCGACTCCCTTGAATCACAAAAGACATGGAAAGCGATGAATTCTAGCGGCAGAAGACGGATTTCGATTATCAATTCCGGCAAACGTGCTCGAAACTGGCCCGTCGCGGCAACGATCAGCGCTGTTCTGGCGCTTTCCTGTCAGGTTCCGGCTGACGCCGTCACCGGCATCACGGGAATCCCCTTCCTCGAAACGAGGACCGTCGGCGACGTGGTCGCTCCGGTTCGCGAGGCGGCCGGAAGGTGCGACCGCTCGCGTGTCCACGGGATGGGAACCGTCGCGCGGAAGAAATGCAAGTGCGGGAGAAGGCGCTGCTGTTGCCGCGACGGCCGTGACGGCCGTGACGGCGAGGACGGCCTGCCGGGCATCGGGCTGCGCGGCCCCTCGGGTCCGGCAGGCCCGACCGGCCCGACCGGCCCGGCGGGCGCGGATGGAGCCCCAGGACCGGCGGGACCCGCAGGAGCGACAGGACCCGCAGGAGCGGACGGGGCGACAGGACCCGCAGGACCTGCCGGGCCCGCGGGCGCCGACGGCGCGCCGGGAGTCGCCGGGCCTGCGGGACCGGCAGGACCCGCAGGAGCGGACGGCGCGACAGGACCCGCCGGACCCGCAGGAGCGGATGGCGCGCCGGGAGTCGCAGGACCTGCCGGACCCGCAGGACCCGCGGGCGCGGACGGGGCGACAGGACCTGCCGGACCCGCAGGACCCGCAGGAGCGGACGGGGCGACAGGACCCGCCGGACCCGCAGGACCCGCAGGAGCGGACGGCGCGATAGGACCCATCGGCCTGACCGGAGTCGCCGGAACGACCGGACCCGCGGGCGCCGACGGCGCGCCGGGTCCCGCCGGACCGGCGGGGCCTGCCGGGCCTGCCGGACCCGCGGGAGCGGACGGAGCGACAGGACCGGCGGGGCCCGCGGGGCCCGCGGGGCCCGCAGGGTCGAGCGCCCTGGCCACCAGGCAGGTCGCCGCGGGGACGCCGACTCTCGTTCCGGCCGACACGACGGTGACCGTTCTCGGCGGCGTGTGCCCTGCGGGCACGCTCGTCGTCGCCGGAGAATGGAGTGGCAGTGCCCTGGGGGTCGACGTGATCGCCTCCGAGTCGGTGATCGGCAACCGATGGAGCGTCACGTTCGCCAACGGCGGAGCGCTCCAGCCCACCGTGACGGTCTCCAGCTCGTGTGTCGGACCTGCGTAAGAAGCGTGGAAAGCGGCGGCGGGCGCCGGGTCCGGATCGGAAAATCATTGACGAAAACCGCACAGACCTTATCGCGGGCCACTGCCGGTGAATCACACCAAAATTCTCTCGACATCCAAGAACCCTAAATTCCGGTCATTGCCCACGGGACAGGAAATCTCTGGAGCACACGGTTTTCAAGCTCAACAACCTGGACACATCCCCGCCGTTGACGAATCCGTTTAAACCTTGTTAACGAGGGTTGCGCTTTGCCGTGTCGATCATCGGGTAGCTCCTGCTTGCCGCCACCGTCGCGGTTCAAGAAATCCGATTCCCTGGAATCATAAAAGACATGGAATGCGATGACTTCTAGCGGTAGAAGACGGGCTCAAATTATTGATTCCGGCAAACGTGCTCGAAACTGGTCCGTAACAACAGCGATCGGTGCCGTCCTGGCGCTTTCCTGCCAGACGCCGGCCAACGCCATGACCGACACCACAGGCATCAGTCCTCTCAACACGCGAGACCCCGGTGGCGAGGCCGTTCCGGTTCGGAGGGTGACCAGCCCGCTGGACGACGCGGGGGTGTCCCTGATGAGGCCCCTCAAGCGGGAAGACTGCAAGTGCCAGGGGAGGCACTGCGCGTGTGACCGTGACCGTGACCGTCCCGGCAAGCACAGCCGTACCGGCGGAAAGAACAGGGAGGGCCGCGACAGCGGAAGGAAAGCGTCGAACCTCGGACTGCCGTCGGAGTCCGCGAACCCGGCGAACCTTGCGAGCACGGCGAACCCAGCGAAACCGGGGAAACCGGCTGATCCGGCGGATCCGGTCGAGGCGAGCCTTCCGGACGGCCCGCTCGCGCCGACGGGACCGATGGGACCGATGGGACCCGAAGGACCGGCAGGCCCGATGGGCGCCATGGGAGTGGCCGGTCCGGCCGGACCGGCGGGAGCCACGGGAGCGAAGGGTGACACCGGCGCCCCCGGCGCACCGGGTGCGCCGGGTCCCGCGGGCGCGCTGGGACCCGTGGGCGCGACGGGCGCCATCGGTCCGGCCGGGCCGATGGGCCCGGCAGGACCCATCGGCCCGGCCGGAGCCGACGGGCTCACGGGACCGATCGGGCCGGAGGGACCGGCGGGAGCCGTCGGACCCGCGGGACCGGCAGGCCCGATCGGACCGGAAGGACCGGCGGGAGCGGAAGGACCGGCGGGACCCGCCGGGCCGATCGGGCCGATCGGGCCGATCGGGCCGGAAGGACCGGCAGGACCCGCGGGAGCCACCGGTGCCCCCGGGCCCGCGGGCCCGGAGGGCGTGGCGGGACCCGTCGGCCCCGCGGGCGAACCGGGTGCCGCCGGACCGGTGGGACCGACCGGCGCCACGGGAGCCGCGGGCACGCCCGGCGCACCCGGCCCTGCGGGACCCGCGGGGCCCGCAGGGCCCGCGGCGCCGACGTCCGCCGTGTCCGTGGCCTACCTGCTTCTCGAACCGATCACCGCGTCGGTTCGGAGCGACGGGACGGCGCGGATCCGCGACCCGCGAACGACTCCACGCTGGCACGACCTTTCGACGATCCCCGGCCATCCCACCGATGTGGTGGACGTCGCGGCGACGGTCCTTCAGGACGGCGCCCTTCCGTACCTTCACCTCACGGTTCAGAACTCGGCCGGTCAGGTCTCCTGGACGAAATGCCTGCTTGGCCGCCCGGTTCCGGTGACGGGAGGCTTCTTCGCTCCGGGAACGCCTCTCGGGCCTCCCGCGTACCCCGCCAACTGCGACAAGTTCACCAACGAGACACCGCCGGCCTGAACCCCTGCGGAGCCTCACCGGACAGCGGAAAACGCCGTGCCCGGCACCGGCCGGGCACGGCAGCGGAACCGTTCGGAGGACGTCCGCGGATCACGCGGCCCTCGGGCCGGGGGCGCGTCAGTTCCGGACGAGGACCAGCCGCGAGGGGTCTTCTCCGGCCAGCGGGACGCGGAGCCTGCGCCTGGCGGCGACCGCCCGGTACGCGGCGGTGCACGCGTTCGCACCCAGCGCGACGGCGACGAGCAGGCCGAGGCGGACCAGGTCCGGCCTGCCGAAGCTGAGCTCCCCGGCGCCGTTGACCAGGAAACCGGTACCGAAGAACCACGCCATGACGGCCGTCGCCAGCGCGACCACGGCGCGGACCCCGCAGGCGGCGTGGGCGCACACGGCGATCGCCATGATCAGTACGCGGCCGGCGACCTCCGCCGGCGCGAGGAGCAGCGAGGCGGCCATGGTGGCGGCGACGACGGTGACGAATCCTCCGGCGAGCGAGAATCCCGCCGGTTCGGTCCCGAACATCGCCACCACTCCTTTATAAAACAGACATTTGTTGCCTAGCGGACATTCGCCGAGCGGGCCGGTCTCTGCCCCTCCATGGAATCCCGGGAAATGCCCGCAGGCCAATGTCGATGTGTTCTCTTCACCCTTTCCCTACGTTCATTTGCGCCATTCCTCACCCGCCGCAGGTTTCCTACAGGCCCACGTCGCGGCGCATCAGGTCTTGCTCCATCTCCCTGCGGACGAGCAGCCTCGCCCGGCCGTCGCGTACGGCGACGACCGGGGGCCGGCCCATGAGGTTGTAGGTCGAGGCCATCGAGTGGTGGTAGGCCCCGGTGGCCGCCAGCGCGATGAGGTCACCCGGGCGCAGATCGGCGGGGAGCGGGACGTCCTCCGCGATCGTGTCGCCCGTCTCGCAGTGGTGGCCGACGACCGTGAACGAGCGCGGCCCCTCGCGGGAGACGCGCCCGGCGAGCCGTACGGTGTAGCGCGCCCCGTACAGGGCGGGACGGGGGTTGTCGCTCATCCCGCCGTCGACGGCGACGAACGTCCGCGAGCCCCCGCGCTTGACCGCGACGACACGGTAGAGCGTGGTCCCGGCGGTACCGGCGATCGCCCGGCCGGGCTCCACGATGAGCCGGGGCACCGGCAGGCCGAACCCGGCGGCCCGCTCCGTGAGCGCGGTGACGGCCGCGTTCGCGAAACGCCTCAGGTCGAGTCCCCCCGCGCCCGGCAGGTAGGCGATGCCGTGCCCGCCGCCCAGGTCGAGCTCGGGCAGGATCACGTGGTGGGTGTCGCGGATCCGGGCCATCTCGCCGACCAGGACCCTGACCGCCCGCTCGTACGGCTCGACGTCGTCGATCTGCGAGCCCAGGTGGCAGTGGAGCCCGGCCAGTTCCAGCCGGGGCTGGTGCAGGACCCTGGCCACGGCGTCCCCGGCGGCACCGCTCAGGATGGACAGGCCGAACTTCTGGTCCTCTCCCGCGGTACGGATCTTGGGGTGGGCACCCGCCTCGATGTCGGGCGTCACCCGGACCAGCACCTTCTGGCGACGGTCGATCGGGACGAGCGCGGCGAGCCTGTTGATCTCGGCGACGTTGTCCACCACGATCCTGCCGACGCCCTCGTCCACCGCCCTGCGCAGTTCGGCGGGCGTCTTCGCGTTGCCGTGCATGATGATCCGCCTCGCGGGGAACCCGACGGACCTGGCGACCGCCAGCTCGCCTCCCGAGCAGACGTCGAGGCTCATCCCCTCAGCCCGCATCCAGTCGGCCATCGCGCGGCAGAGGAACGCCTTGGCCGCGTACGCGATCTCGGCGCCCGGAAGCGCGGCCTGGTAGGCGCGGCAGCGCAGCCGCACGTCCGTCTCGTCGATCACGTAGCCGGGGGTGCCGAACCGATGGGCGATCTCGGTGAGGGACACCCCGCCGATCGTGACGTCTCCCGTGGCCGTGACGCGCGTGGTCGCCGACCACGGGGCGCCGGCGGTCTCACCGGGCGCGGTCGCCCTTCGCTCGGGGAAACCGGTGGAAGGGGCCTCAGGGCCCCTGCGGACGGGTAACGGCAACGGGATTTCACTCGCGTGCGAGACGCCCATGCTTCCTCCTGCTTTCGCGGCCCGGCCGGATGGCCGGACACAGGGGACGCTAGGTCGGCGAAGGGCGGATCGAACGGTTCCGGACGGGACCCTGACGCTCCTCCGCCCTACCCTGACACCTCCTTGACGGCCGGACGACGGCCGGACGACGGCCGGACACGAAGCGTGAGATCGGCAACGCGGAACATCCCCCCGGCACGGAGAACCGGCCAGAGGGACGCCCGGGGCCTTCGCCGACAGGTCGGCGAAGGCCCGGTGGGTGACCTAGCGGGCACTCTCCAGGAGCTTCTCGGTGGCGACGAGGCGCACGCAGGTGGCGAGGCCGGAGATGGCCGGTTCCAGCTCGTCGAGCTCGGGGTAGGTGGGGGCGATGCGGATGGTGCTGTCACGGGGGTCCGTCGCGTACGGGTGGGTGGCGCCCGCGGGGGTGAGGGCGATACCCGCCTCTCCCGCCCGCCGCACCACCTCGCGCGCGCAGCCCTCCAGCACGTCGAGGCTGATGAAGTAGCCGCCCGCGGGGCTGGACCAGGTCGCCAGGCCGCTGCCGCCCAGCTCCTTCGTGAGGATCGTCTCGACCGCGTCGAACTTCGGCCGGAGCAGCTCCCGGTGGCGGCGCATGTGCTCGGCCAGGCCGTTCTCGTCGCGCAGGAACTCCACGTGGCGAAGGTGGTTGAGCTTGTCGGGGCCGATGGTGCGCTTGGCGGTGTTCCCGAGCAGCCAGGCCACGTTGGCCGGGGACGAGCCGAAGAAGGAGACGCCGGAGCCGGCGAAGGTGATCTTCGAGGTGGAGCCGAAGACGAAGACGCGGTCGGGGTTGCCGTTCTCCGCGCACAGCGCCAGGATGTCGGCGATCTCCACGGGCGTGTCGGTCAGGTGGTGCACGGCGTAGGCGTTGTCCCAGAAGATCCGGAAGTCCGGGGCGGCGGCCGGCATGGCGGCCAGGCGCCGCACCGTCTCGTCACCGTAGGAGACACCGCCGGGGTTGCTGTACTTGGGCACGCACCAGATGCCCTTGACCTGGGGATCGTCGAGCACGAGGCTCTCCACGACGTCCATGTCCGGCCCCTCGGCGTTCATCGGCACCGGGATCAGCTCGATGCCGAACCGCTCGCACAGGGCGAAGTGGCGGTCGTACCCGGGAACCGGGCACAGGAACGCGATCCGCGGCTCGTCGGCCCAGCGGCGCTCGGCTCCGGGGAGCGTCCCGAGCAGGGCGTGGACGATCGAGTCGTGCATCAGCGAGAGGCTGGAGTTGTCCGCGGCGACGAGCTGGGCGGCGGGCACCTGCAGCGGGCCGCTGAAGATCTCCCTGAGCTCGGCCAGGCCCTGGAGCCCGCCGTAGTTGCGGCAGTCGGTGCCGTCCGCGGCGGTGTGACCGGCGGGCAGGTCCAGCAACGCCTCGGAGAGGTCGAGCTGCCGCGCCGACGGCTTGCCCCGCGTCAGGTCGAGGGACAGACCGCGCCGGACGAGCGCGTCGTAGTCACGCTGGGCACCGTCTCGCCGGGCGGTCAGCTCGTCGATGGTCAGGGCCGGAGAGGTCACGGGAGTTCCTTCGCCTGCTGGTGATCGGCTCCGGAGGCGGTCGGCGACCGGCTGGGAAGACGGTTGTGGAGCGGCTCCGAAGGTGGCCTGGTCGACTTCGAAGAATAGAAGACCACGACGCCCGATCGGAAGCCGGGCCGTTCGCGTCGCGCCGTCCCGGACGATTCAACGCTCGATCATGCGCGTCGTATGACCGGCTCGCCATACGATCGCCCTATGGCGGAGGTCATGGTGCGTGACGGAACCTGGACGTTCGACGGTGAGATCCTGCGCATCGTCCCCGGCCGCGACCGGAGCGTGAAGAAACTGCGGCAGCTGCTGGGCGAGGTGCGGGTCCCCCTGGAGGCCGTGGCCGGCATCGCCTACGAGCCCGGAAAGAAGGGCGGCAGGCTACGGCTGCGGCTGCGCGAGGGCGCCGACCCGTTCAACCAGGCGGCGGGCGGGCGGATCGCCGACGCCGCCGACCCGTACCAGCTGGTCGTGGACGCCGACCGCACCGGCGCCGCCGAGTACTTCGTCGACGAGGTACGCAACGCGCTGGTGATCGAGCAGGTGCCGGACGGTCCCTCGGAGCGCTATCTCATGCCCGGCCCCGCCCTGCCCGTGGTGGTTCCGGCGGGCGACGGCACGGCGACGTTCGACGGCGAGTCGATCCGCCTCGAATGGAACTGGGCCACCGAGGAGGCCAAGAAGTCGGCCGGTCCCCAGCGGATCGCGCTGAAGGACCTGAACGGCGTGGAGTGGTTCCCGACCGCGGGCCTGGAGAACGGCTACCTCCGTTTCCACCCGAAGGGCGTGGCACCGCACAAGCTCGCTCCCAAGCACGACCCGAGCTGCCTGGTCCTGTGGGGCTTCGACAAGGAGACCCGCACGACGGCGCTGCTCGTCGCCGCGATCCTCGCCAGGCTGCCGCACCCCTCGGACGCCCGGCTGCCCGCCGCCGCGGCGTCCCCGGCGATCGAGGCCGCCGCACCCGCGGCACCCGCCGGCGGCGACGACCCGGACTCGCTCCTGCGCCGCCTGCGCGAACTCGGTGACCTGCACAAGGACGGCGTTCTCACCGACGAGGAGTTCACCACCGCCAAGCAGGCCCTGCTCCGCCGCTTCTGAGCGGCGGCGCGGGCGTCACCGGCACTGGGCGAGCATGACGGTCTTGTCCGCGCGGGTGACCGGCAGGTTGTACTTCAGGGCCACCTGGGCGAAGCGGACGACGTAGGCGCAGCGGACCCCGCGTACGGGAGGGAGCCAGGACGCCGGTCCCGAGCCGCCCTTGGCCTCGTTGGCGTCGCCGTACACCGGGAGGAGGTTGAGCGGGTCGTTGGCGATGCGCTTCCGCTTGGACAGCGGCCACCGGGAGGCCCCCATCCGCCACTCGTAGGACAGCGGGACCACGTGGTCGACCTGGATCTCGTCGGAACGCTTCTTGGTCCAGCGGACGATCCGGCCGGTGTAGGGATCGCGCAACTTCATGGAGACGACCACGCAGTCGGATCCGCGGCGGTAGCGCACGTCCTCGCCGTCGCGGGCCAGCAGGTCGTCGCGGGTACGGCAGCCGTTGCGCGCGTACGGCACTCCTCTGGCGGTGTCGGCCCAGTTCTCGCCGAACCTGGCCCGGCTGTAGCCGGCCTTGGAACCCATCGGCGCGACCCGGAGTTTCCCGATCAGCCTGACGGCGACGCCCCGGTCTCCGGTCGACCTGACGGGCGCCAGTCCGGGGCCCATACCGTCCGGGTTGTCCAGCGGCGCGACCCGGGCCGGCGCGGCCCTCGCGCGCGTGTCGTCGTGCGTCGACAGTGAGAAGAGCACCGCGGCGCCGAGCACCACGGTGACCACCCCCCGCGTGCTCACCCATGCCTCCAGAAGCGTCTACGGGCTCTGCTTGACCGATTCCCGGTAATCCCCTGGTTGACACGGGGGTGTCCGCCGGCTGAGACCGTACCCGCAAGGCGGCCGGTCAGGGCTGGAAGCGGTCAGGGCTGGAAGCGGTAGCCCATGCCCGGTTCGGTGAGCAGGTGGACCGGGTGGGCGGGGTCACGCTCCAGTTTCTTGCGCATCTGGGCCATGTACTGGCGGAGGTAGTTGGTCTCCTTGCCGTAGGCGGCGCCCCAGACGTCGTTCAGCAGGCGGCGCTGGGTGATCAGCTTGCCGGGATTGCGGACCAGGATCTCCAGCAGGCGCCACTCGGTGGGGGTGAGCCGCACGCCGCCGGAGACGGTCTTGCCCGCCAGGTCCACCTCGTGCTCGCCGATCACGAACCGGGCCGGTTCCTCCTCGGTGACCGAGGCGCGACGCGACACCGCGCGGATCCTGGCGAGCAGCTCGTCGACGCCGAACGGCTTGATGACGTAGTCGTCGGCGCCCGCGTCGAGGGCCTCCACCTTGTCGCGGCCCTCGGCCCTGCCGGACAGCACGATGATCGGGACGGTGGTCCAGCCGCGCAGCCCGTGGATGACGTCCACCCCGTCCATGTCGGGCAGGCCGAGGTCGAGCACGACCAGGTCGGGGTGCCGGTCGGCGGCCTGGCGCAGGGCGGCGGCGCCGTCGCCGGCCACGGCCACCTCGTACCCGCGGGCGGCCAGGTTGATCCGCAGCGCCCGCAGGAGCTGGGGCTCGTCGTCGACGACGAGGATGCGCGTCACAGGTCCTCCACAGGTACGGGCGCGGCCCGGTGCCGCGGGAAGACGGGCAGGGTCAGGACCATGGTGAGGCCCCCGCCCGGTGTCTCGTCCGGTACGAGGGTGCCGCCCATCGCCTCCGCCAGCCCCCGGGAGAGCGCGAGGCCGAGACCGACACCGGTGGCGTTGTCGCGGTCGCCGAGCCGCTGGAAGGGCAGGAAGACCCGGTCGCGCGACTCCTCGGGGATGCCCGGCCCCCGGTCGACGACCCTGATCTCCACATGTCCGCCGTCGTCACCGTCCACGCTCGCGCCGACCAGCACGGCGACGCCCGGCGGGCTGTAGCGGACGGCGTTGGAGACGAGGTTGACCAGTACGCGTTCGAGCAGCGCGGGGTCGGCGGCGATCTCGGGGAGATCCTCGGGCAGGCGGTTCAGCACCCGGTCGTGCGGCGGGCCCAGCTCGTCGACGACCCGGGGGACGATCTCCTCGAGCGCCGTCGGCTGGAGCGTCAGCCCGAGCGCCCCCGCCTGCAGGCGGCTCATGTCGAGCAGGTTGACGACCAGGCGGTCCAGCTTGACCAGGGACTCGTCGGCCGTGGCGAGCAGTTCCTCCCTGTCCTGCGGCGACCAGTCGACGTCGGTGGCGCGCAGGCCCTCCACCGCCGCCCTGGCCGAGGCGAGCGGGGTGCGCAGGTCGTGGCTGACCGCGGCGAGCAGCGCGGTGCGCATCCTGTCGGCCTCGGCGAGCGGGCGCAGTCGCCCCGCCTGTTCGGCGAGGCGGCGGTGGCGCAGCGCCACCGCCGCCTCGGCGGCGAACGCCTCCAGCACCCTGCGGCCGGACGTGCCGGGCAGCCACCCGCGTACGGCCAGTACCAGGTCGTCGTCGACGACCACGTCGGTGCCGGCGACGCCGGGACGGGTGGACGGCTCCCCGCCCCCGGTCGCCACGATCCGCCAGCCGTCCGAGCGATCCGAGCCATCGAGACCGTCCGGTCCGTCCGAAGCCCCCGAACCGTCCGAACCGTCCGGACCGGACGGGCCGGGCGGGCCGGGCGGGCCGTCGGGCCGGCGTTCCAGCAGGGTGACGGAGGTCAGCCCGAAGATCTCCCTGAGCCGGGAGAGCAGGGACGGCAGCGCCGCCTCGCCCCGGAGCACGTATCCGGCGAGGGTCGCCAGCACCTCGGCCTCCGCGCCCGCGAGGGCGGCCTCCCTGGCGCGGCGGGCCGCCAGGTCGACGACCGCGCTCACCATGATCGCGACCAGCACGTAGACGACCAGGGCGAGCAGGTTCTCCGGTCGCGTCACGGCCAGCGAGTGGAACGGCGGCGTGAAGTACCAGTTGAGGAGGGCGAACCCGGCCACCGCGGCGGTGATCGCGGGCCACATGCCGCCCGTCAGCGCGACGCAGACCACCATCAGCAGGAACAGCAGTATCACGCTCGGCAACGTCGCGTGACCGATGCCCAGGAGGGCGGCGGTGAGCAGGGGGAGCCCGAGCAGCGCCGTCCCCCAGCCGGCGAGCCTGCGGGAGCGGGTGAGCGCGGCGCGCGACGGGCGGCGGCCGCCGGGCCTCCCCGCCTCCTCGTGGGTGACCATGTGGACGTCGACGGTCCCCGAGGACGCGGCCGTGGTCACCCCGACCCCCCGGAACAGGGCCCGCGCGAGCCGTCCGCGCCGGGAGACCCCCAGCACCAGCTGCGTGGCGTTCACCCGCCGGGAGAAGTCCAGCAGCGCCCGCGGCACGTCGTCGCCCACGACCTGGTGGTAGCCGCCGCCCAGGCTCTCCACCAGCGCGCGCTGCCGGGCCAGGCGCGCCGGATCGGCGTTCGCCAGGCCGTCGGCCATCGTCACGTGCACCGCCAGCAGGTCCGCCCGCGGGGACCTGGCCGCGATCCGCGCCGCCCGGCGCACCAGCGTCTCCCCCTCCGGGCCTCCCGCCAGCGCCACCACCACCCGCTCCCGGGTCTCCCGCACCTCGGCGGCGCGGTGCTCGGCGCGGTGGCGGCCGAGGCTGTCGCCGACCTCTCCCGCCACCCACAGCAGCGCCAGCTCGCGCAGCGCCGTCAGGTTGCCCGGCCGGAAGTACGTCGACAGTGCCGCCTCCGCTCTCTCCGGCGCGTACACGTCGCCGTGCGCCATCCGGCGGCGCAACGCCTCCGGGGCCATGTCCACCAGCTCCACCTGCCCGGCCCGCCGCACCACCTCGTCGGGCACCGTCTCACGCTGGACCACCCCGGTGATCTCCTCGACGGCCTCCCCGAGCGACTCCAGGTGCTGGACGTTGAGGGTGGAGACCACGTCGATCCCGGCCTCCAGGATCTCCTCCACGTCCTGCCAGCGCTTGGCGTTGCGCGAGCCCGGCACGTTGGTGTGGGCCAGCTCGTCGACCAGGACGACCTCCGGCCTCCGCGCGATGACGGCGTCCACGTCCAGCTCGCCGAACACGGTCCCGCGGTGCTCCACCGCCACCCGCGGGACGATCTCCATCCCCTCCAGCAGCCTCTCGACGCGCTCGCGACCGTGCGTCTCCACCAGCCCGACCACCACGTCCGTGCCGCGCTCCCCGCGCCCACGCCCCTCTGCCAGCATCGCGAAGGTCTTGCCCACCCCGGGGGCCGCCCCCAGGTAGACGCGCAGCCGTCCGCGTGCCATGCAGCTCGTTCCTCACCGATCGCCGAATCCCTGCCGGATGCCGGGCCGGACCCGGCCGTTCTCCCCTGAGGCCAGGCTACGGCGGGCGGTCTCCCGGCCGGTCAGGTGACCCGGTGGGGGACGGCTGTCACGTCAGAGCCAGTTGCGCTTCTTGAACGCCCGGTAGAGCAGCACCGTGCCCACGATGATCAGGATCGTGGACGTCCAGAACCCGATCGACTGGGCGAAACCGGGGTAGGGCACGTTCTGCCCGTAGAAACCGGTGATCATCGTGGGCACCGCGATGATGGCCGCCCAGCTGGTGATCTTCTTCATGATGTCGTTGAGCCGGAACCCCTGCTGGTTCATGTGGGCCTCGCGGACGTTGCTCACCAGGTCCTGCAGCGACTCGCTCCACTCCGCGGTGCGCAGGGTGTGGTCGTAGACGTCCTGGTAGTACGGGATGAGCTTGGGGTCCAGGACGTCCTGCCTGCGCAGCAGGCTGCCCACGACCTCGCGCGTCGGCACCGCCAGCCGCCGGAAGCGCACCAGCTTCTTGTGCATCTCGAAGGTCCGGCGCTGGATGTGCGGCATGTCCCCCGGGTTGTCCTGGAAGAGGTCGTCCTCCAGCTCCTCGACCCGGTCGTCCACCCCCTGCAGCACCTCGAAGTAGCCGTCCACGATGTAGTCGAGCAGGCCGTGCAGCAGGTACGGCACCCCGAACCTGACCATGGCGGCGTTGGCGTCCCAGCGCCTGATCACCTCGTCGATGTCGAACTCGGGGTTCTCCCGCACGGTGACCAGGGCGTTCCTGGTCGCGAAGATCGAGACCTCGACGAAGTCGATCCCCTTCTCCGCCGGTCTCGCCGCGTAGACGGTGACGAACAGGTGGCTGTCGTAGGTGTCGAGCTTGGGCCGCTGGTGGCTGTGCAGCGCGTCCTCGACCGCGAGGGGGTGCAGGCCCAGCTCCTCGCTGATCTTCGCCAGTTCCGCCTGCGTGGGCGAGCAGAGGTCGAACCAGACGACGGCGGACTCGTCCTCCACGTGTTCGGAGATGTCGTCGATGGGAAAGCCCTCGGCCTCCAGGACACCGTTGCGGTACAGGCGGGTACGGTCCATGGGCGTCAACCCTAGACCTGCCGCGACAGGCCCGGAATCTCCGGGAGATCCGCGTTTCCGCCCCTGGGCATCCCCAGTGACTTCCCCGCTCCGGCCGTGATCCCCTACGCCGCCGCGGAGGGAACCGGCTGCCCGGAAACGGCGGGTGCCGCGAGGAGGCGGCGGACGTGCCGCACGGCGGTACGGCCGGCGCGGTTGGCGCCGACGGTGCTGGCGGAGGGACCGTAGCCGACCAGGTGAACCCGGGGGTCGAGGAGGGCCCGGGTGTCCTCGACCCGGATGCCGCCGCCGGGCTCGCGCAGGCGCAGCGGGGCCAGGTGGCCGACGACGGGCCGGAAGCCGGTCGCCCAGAGGATCACGTCCGCCCCGACCAGGCGGGCGGGCCCGCCTGGCCCGGCGTCCCAGGCCACGCCCTCGGGGGTGATCCTGTCGAACATCGGCAGCCGGTCGAGGACACCCGCCGCCATGGCCGCCTCCACCCGGGGGGTCACCGGATAGCCGGTGGCCCCGACCACGCTGCCCGGTACGAGCCCGGCTCGGACGCGGGCGTCGACCCTGGCGACGGCCTCACGGCCGAGGTTCTCGTCGAGCGGCCCCCTGACGAAGGCGGGAGGGCGCCGGGTGACCCAGGTGGTCGTGGCGACCTCCGCGATCTCCATCAGGAGCTGCACGCCCGAGGCCCCGGCGCCGACCACCACCACGCGCATGCCCGCGAACTCCTCGCGGCTCACGTAGTCGGCGGTGTGGAGCTGGCGCCCCCGGAACGTCTCCTGGCCCGGATAGCGGGGCCAGAACGGGCGGTCCCAGGTGCCGGTGGCGTTGATCAGCGCGCGGGCCGACCAGTCACCGGCCCCGGTCTCCACCAGCAGCCGCCCTTCCGCGCCCTCCCGGACGGCCCGCACCTCGACCGGGCGGCGTACCGGCAGCTCGAAGGCCCGCTCGTAGGCGGCGAAGTATTCGGAGACGACCTCGGCCGAGGGCCGGGTCGTGTCGACGGCGCCCAGCGGCAGCCCCGGCAGGTCGTGCACGTGGTGGGTGGCGCCGAGGGTGAGGGACGGCCAGCGGAACTGCCACGCGCCGCCGGGCCCGGGGGAGCGGTCGAGCACCGTGAAGTCCAGCCCGGCCCGGCGCAGGAAGTAGGCGCTGGAGAGTCCCGCCTGCCCCGCGCCGATGACGACGACGTCGATGTTCGTGGCGTTTCGCGGCAGCTCGTCCTTCACATTCCCTGGCAACCATGGGGATCCGATGAATAATCCCGCTCACCGAGGGCAGCAGTGGCTACCACAACAGCCAAAGCCTGAGGTGGTAGCCACATGATAGTGCTGGGACTTCTCTTGATCGTACTCGCGGGTGCGACCGTGATCGCGGTCTCCTGGGACGAGACCGCAGCATCGACCACCACCGCTTCGTTCACCGTGTTCGACCGCCTGTTCCAGTTCACCCAGCTGGAGCTCTTCTTCGCGGGCGTGGCCACCGGAGCGGTCTTCCTGCTCGGCCTGGGGATGATGTTCTCCGGTATGCGGCGCTCGGCCGCGAAGCGTCGCAGCCTCCGCGCCTCGCGGATGGAGGCGCGTGACCGCGTCACCCGCCTGGAGGAGGAGAAGCGGGAGCTGGAGCGCAAGCTCGAAAAGACCCCCGCGACCGCGGCTCCCGCGACCGCCACGACCACGACCACGACCCCCGTGGTCGACCGTGACCGCGACGGCGTCGACGACCGCGTCGAGGACACCGCGCCCCACCCCCGGGTCGAGGTGCCCCGTCAGTCCTCCACCGACCAGCTCGTGGCCGGTCGCCACGGACGCTCGGACCACCGCTAGTCACATCCTCTCTCAGCCGGTGCGCCCCGCAGGCCGCACCGGCTGAGGCATGTACGGACCTCCCTCGCCCGCCTCCGGACCCTGATCCTGATCCTGATCCGGCACGGTCTCGTCCACCGGCGCCGCGTCGGCCGGGGTCCGAGCGGGTTTCCCGCGACGGTGCAGGAGCGTCATGAGCCCGCCCGCGACGAGCCCCCAGAACGCGGCGCCCACGCCCAGGAGCGTCAGTCCCGACGCGGTGACCACGAAGGTGACGACCGCGGCCTCCCTGCCCTCGGGGTCGGCGACGGCCGAGACGACGGCCGAGACGAGCGCGCCGAGCAGGGCGAGGCCGGCGACGGCCTCGACGAGCAGCGGCGGGGAGAGCAGCACGAGCGCGGTGGCCACCCCCGAGCCGATCCCGAGGACGATCATCGAGACGCCCGAGGCGACCGAGGCGATCCACCGGCGGGCCGGATCGGGGTCGGCGTCGGGTCCGGCGGACAGCGCGGCGCTGATCGCCGCCAGGTTCACCGCGTGGCCGCCCAGCGGGGCACCCAGCGTGCTCGCCAGGCCGGTGGAGACGAGGATCCCGCGCAGCGGGGGACGGTAGCCGTACCCGGCGAGGACCGCCATGCCCGGTACGTTCTGCGAGGCCATGGTGACCAGGAACAGCGGGAGCGCGATGCCGACCATCGCCTGGGCGCTCCAGGACGGGACGGTCACCTCCAGTACCGGCCGTACGTCCACCGCGCCCAGCCCTGGACCGGTCAGCGCGATGGCCGCGACGGCGACGAGGAGGGCCACCGGGACCGCCCACCTGCGGGCGAACCTGCTCAGCAGCGCCCAGGTGAGCACGACGGGAACCGCCGTCAGCGGTATCTCGGCGAGCGCCCTGACCGGCGCGACGCACAGGTCGAGCAGGACCCCGGCGAGCATGGCACCGGCGATCGGCGTGGGGATGGACGCGATCCACCGGCCCAGGACGGGGAAGAGACCGGCGGCGGTGAGGAGGAGTCCCGAGACCGCGAACGCCCCGACCGCGACGGGAAAACCGCCCTGTACGGTCCCGGTCGCGACCAGCAGCGCCGCCCCCGGGGTGGACCAGGCCACGACGATCGGGACGCGCTGCCGCAGGCCCAGCCAGACGGCCACCACGCCGTTGGCCACGCAGAGGGCGAGGAGTCCCGACGCCGCCTGCCGCCCGTCGGCGCCCACCGCCCTGAGCCCCGCCAGGACCACGGCGAAGGAGCCGGCGAAACCGACCACCGTGGTCACCACCCCGGCCAGCACGGGTTGAAGCATGCGTGTCATGTTCGGTCCTTGTGGGGATGACGCCGACCGTTCCGTAAACGGAACGGCTCTCATGCTGCACGATAACCCCATGGACTCCGGAGCACAAAGCCCCAGGCCCGCCAAGGACACCGGCACGCCCGACCGGCCCGCTGCGGCCGCCCGTGCGCCCGGCACGCCCTCGGCGGACACCGACGCGCTCGACCGGCTCTCAGGGAACGCCGGCGCGCCCGGCGAACCCGCCGTGGACGGCGGCACCCCCGGCATCGGGCGGCGGATCCGCCGGCTGCGCGAGGAGCGCGGCATCTCCCTGTCCGCCCTCGCCCGCGCCGCCGGTGTCGGCAAGGCCACGCTCTCCGGCCTGGAGAACGGCACCCGCAACCCCACCCTGGAGACCCTCTGGGCGATCACCGCCGAGCTCGGCGTCCCCCTGGCGATGGCCGTCGGCACCCCGCCGCCGGTGGACGCGGGCGGAAGCGAGCGCGCCCAGGTGGTCCCCGTCGTCCACGGCACGGCCGTCGAGGGGACGCTGCTCCAGGTCTTCGAGGACGAGAAGGTCACCTACGAGCTCTACCGGCTGGTGCTCCGGGCGGGGACGACACAGGTCTCGCCCGCCCACCACGAGGGTGTCACCGAGCACGTCACCGTCTTCGCCGGAACGCTGAGCGCCGGACCGGCCGGGGCTCCCCTGCGGGCCGGTCCCGGTGAGCACATCTCCTGGCGGTCGGACGTCCCGCACGCGTACGCCGTCCTCGGCGACCGGGACGTCCACGCCAGCCTGCTCATCCGCTACCCGCGCCGCTGATCCCGGCGCCCCTCGCGGACCCGATCGCATTCCTAAAATACGTAAAAAGTAATATTTCCCCCATGAAACCACGGTCCATGGCGATCTTCTTCTGGGCCACGGGCGTGGTGGCCTACGTCATCGCCGTCTTCCACCGGCAGTCACTGGGCGTGGCGGGCATCGAGGCGGCGGCGAGGCTCGACGTCGGCGCGGCGGGGCTCTCGGTCCTGGCCATGTGCCAGCTGCTGGTCTACGCGGGCATGCAGGTGCCCGTCGGGATGCTGGTCGACCGCCTCGGTTCCAAGCGCATGCTGGTCCTGGGTGCCGCGGTGATGGCCTGCGGCGAGCTCGTCTTCGCCCTGGCCGGAGGGCTGCTGCCGGGGGTCGCCGGGCGGGCGCTGATCGGGTGCGGGGACGCGATGACGTTCATCAGCGTGATCAGGCTGGTCGGCCTGTCCTTCCCCGCCCACCGTAACCCGCTGATGGTCCAGCTCACCGGCCTGCTCGGCCAGCTCGGCGCGATCGCCTCCGCGGTCCCCCTCATCTACTCCCTGCACACGTACGGCTGGACGCCGACCTTCCTGGGCGCCGCCTTCCTTGGCGTGGTCTCCGTGTTCCTGCTGGTCACGGTGCTGCGCGACCCCCGCCCCGAGCGTACGGGGGAGCCACCGAGCCTGAAGGCCGCCTGGGCCGAGCCGGGCACCCGGCTGGGCATGTGGACCCACGCGGCCACTCAGTGCTCGGGCGCGGCGTTCCTGCTGCTGTGGGGATATCCGTTCCTGGTCCAGGGCCAGGGGCTGGCCCCCGCGACGGCGGGCGTGCTGCTGACCACGCTGACCCTGTGCGGCATGGTGTGCGGGCCGCTGCTCGGCTATCTCGCCGGGCGGTTCCCCTTCCACCGCTCCCGGATGGTGCTCATCGTGATCGGCACCACCGCCGGGGCGTGGACCGCCGTGCTGTTCTGGCCGGGACGGGCGCCGTTCTGGCTGCTGGTGGCGCTCGTGGTGGTGCTGGCCGCGAACGGCCCCGGATCGATGATCGGCTTCGACTACGCCAGGACCTTCAACCCGGCCACCCGGATCGGCGCGGCCACCGGCATCGTGAACGGCGGCGGCTTCGTCGCGTCCGTGGTGGTGATCGCCCTGATCGGCGTCACCCTCGACCTCCTGGGCGACACCGGCCTGGACTCCTTCCGGTGGGCGCTCGCCACCCAGTACCCGATCTGGGCGCTGGGCGCCGTCCAGGTCGTCCGCTACCGGGGCAAGGCGCGACGCCGCCTGCTCCCGGCCGCCCAGGCGAGCCTGTGACGATCCCGGCTCGGACGAGCCTCGCGGAAGACTCCGGCTCGGACGACCTCGCGGTTCAGGCGAGCCTGGTGAAGGGCTCGGCGAAGTGGGCGGTGCCGATCATCCCGCCCTCCGCCCTGACCCGGTCGAGCAGTTCCACGCGCGTGGTGGCGGCCAGCTCGGGGTCGGCGTCGTAGAGGTAGGGCACCCGCGGGTCCTCCAGCTGCACCGGATGCAGCACCACGTCGCCGGTCAGCACCAGATCGCCGACCTGCACCACCTGGTGGCCGGGGGTGTGCCCCGGGGTGAGCAGCACCCGGATGCCGGGCAGCACCTCCGCCCCGCCGTCCACCGCCTGCACCCGCTCGCCCAGCGGCCGGACGACGTGGTCGAGGACCGCCCCACCCGCCGCGTCGATCTCGGCGCGCTGCAGGACGTGCCGGGCGTTGGCGAAGACCGGCGCCCCCGCGACCACCGCACCGCTCGCGTGGTCGCTGTGCAGGTGCGTGATGACCACCGCGTCCACCTCCTCGGGGGCCGTCCCCACCCGGGCCAGCTCCGCGCCCAGGGCGCCGGGCACCGGCGCCCAGCTCGCCGCGGGCGAGTCGCGGGGACCGATGCCGGTGTCGACCAGCACCGTGCGGCCCGCCGCGTCGCGCAGCAGGTAGCAGTGGAAGTGCAGGATCCACTCGTCCGACTCGCCGTGGCGGCCACCGGGGAACATCTGCGGCATCGGGCGCCGGATCGCGTCGCCCATCGGTCCCACCGCGTCGCACAGCGGGAACACCTCGACCCCGGCGACCGTTATGGGTTGATGTAGCATCCGCTCTCCTGTTCGGGATGGGGCGACGGTGCTACCGTGATACCGGGCGTGACGCACCGCTGGCTAGGCCGCGTGCGATGATCCGCCCCCGTTTCTCGCTTTTTCTCCCGGCACCGCCCCTGTCCCAGGCGCGCGGTCCCGATCTCCCGATCTCCCGATCTCCCGTGAAAGGTCGTTCATGACCACCGAACCCGTTTTCAAAGAACCCACCGTCGAAAAGATCACCGCCAAGAAGGTGCCGCGTCCCCGCGGAGGCGACTCGGGCACCATCAGGAAGACCCCCCGAGGGAACGGCGCGACCACGACCGGACGGTCCCCCGGACGCGACGCCCCCGCCGAGACCGTGACCGGCCTGCTCGACGTCCGCGACCGGACCGGACACCTGCGGACAGGCGGTTACCTGCCGTCCCCGCGCGACGTCCGCGTGCCCCCCTCCCAGATCTCCGAGTACGGCCTGCGCCCCGGCGACCACGTCGTGGCCACCGCACGCGCCCCGTACGAGAGGCTGGAGGGAGTGGAGAGCGTGAACGGCGCCGCCGCCTGGCGGCACCGGCCCGACTTCGCGGACATGACCCCGATCCACCCGCGCGACCGGCTCCGCCTGGAGACCGGGTCGCTGACCGGCAGGGTCGTCGACCTGTTCACGCCGGTCGGCAAGGGCCAGCGCGGGCTGATCGTCGCCCCGCCCAAGGCGGGCAAGACGATGGTCCTGCAGGACCTGGCCGCCGCGATCACCGCCAACCACCCGGACTGCCACCTCATGGTCGTGCTCGTCGGCGAGCGCCCCGAGGAGGTCACCGAGATGCGCGAGTCCATCCGCGGCGAGGTCGCCGCGTCCACGTTCGACCGCCCCGACCGCGACCACACCGCCGTCGCCGAACTCGCCGTCGAGCGCGCCAAGCGCCTCGCCGAGGCAGGGCACGACGTCGTCCTCCTGCTCGACTCCCTCACCCGGCTCGCCCGCGCGTACAACAACCTCGCCCCCGGCGGCGGGCGCACCCTCGCCGGAGGCATCGACGCCACGGCCCTGCTCCCCCCGCGCCGCTTCTTCGGCGCCGCCCGCAACCTGCGCGACGGCGGCTCGCTCACCATCCTCGCCACCGCGCTGGTCGAGACCGGCTCGCGGATGGACGACAGCCTCTTCGAGGAGTTCAAGGGCACCGGCAACATGGAACTGCGCCTCAGCCGCGCCCTCGCCGACAAACGCCTCTACCCCGCCGTCGACCTCGACGCCTCCGGCACCCGCCGCGAGGAGATCCTCCTCGACCCTCAGGAGCGGCAGCTCACCTGGCGGCTGCGCCGCACGCTGGGCGGCCTCGAGCGGCAGCAGGCCCTGGAACTCCTCACCGGCAGGCTCAGCGAGACCCCCTCCAACGCGGCCTTCCTCCAGCAGATCCAGCAGACCGCCTGACCCGCCGCCCCCGAAGACCCACGAGGCCCCCGCAGACCCCCGCAGACCCCGCGGGTCCGCGTCCGTCGGGACGATCCGGCTTCGGCGGGACGCGAGATGATGGGGAGATGCTGGACGATGTCGTCGAACACCTCGCCTGCCCGGTCTGCCGCGGCTCCCTGGAGCTCGGGGAGCGGGTCCTGCGGTGCGCCCTGGGGCACGGCTTCGACGTGGCCAGGCAGGGATACGTCAGCCTGCTGACGGGGTCCCGGGTGCCGGGAACGGCCGACAGCGCGGCCATGGTGGCGGCCAGGGACGCGTTCCTCGCCGCCGGGCACTACGCCCCGCTGGCGGAGGCGGTCGCCGGCGCCTGCCGTCCCGGCGCGAGGGTGGTGGCCGACGCCGGTGCCGGAACGGGCCACTATCTCGCGCGGGCGCTCGACGGACTGCCCGAGGCCGCCGGGGTGGCGCTGGACGTCTCCAAACACGCGATCAGACGGGCCGCGCGGGCCCATCCCCGGCTGGGGGCGGTGGTGGCCGACGTGTGGAGACCGCTGCCGCTGGGAGATGACACGATAGATGTGCTTCTCAATGTGTTCGCCCCCAGAAATGGGGCAGAGTTCGCACGAGTGCTCAAGGGGGGCGGTGAGCTCGTAGTGGTCACCCCGACCTCGCGGCACCTATCGCCACTGGTGGAGCGGCTGGGGCTCCTGTCGGTGGACGACTCGAAGGAGCGGCGTGTGGCGGAGAGCCTGAACGAGCACTTCGTCGAGACCGGAGGGAGCACTCTCGCGTTCGAGATGGCCCTGGGGCATGATGCGGTCGAGGCGGTCGTGGGAATGGGGCCCAGCGCCTGGCATACGGATACGGAAGTTATGCGAAGAAAGATCGCACAGCTCCCAGAAATGTGCCTCGTGGAGGCTTCTTTCCGTATGTCTATCTTTAAGCACCACCTCTGAGCAAGCTGTGTGCTTGACAGCCCCTTCGGGGCACCTGTTACTGATGTGACTTTTAGTCCGAAATTCCCTGACATTACTCAAGCAATTAGCCGGTGAAGGCGACATACTGGACCGCAATCCGGCGAGCCCGCGCCTGGACGCGTGAAGCTGACACCTTGACGGAGGGAAGCGCCATATGAAGGCGGAGGAGCGCTGGCAGGCCAGGTTCCGTGCGCCGCGCGCGACGTTGCCCGTGTGGGCGAGCCAGGCTCCCAGCCGGTCCGTCTACCGCAGCAACGCCTCGGGGGCGTGGGAGGTCTACGCCTGGGACCGCGCGGGCGGCTCCGCCCGTCAGGCGACCTCGCGCCCCAAGGGCACCTCACACGGCGCGATCGATCCCACCGGGCAGTGGATCTGGTGGTTCGACGACACCGACGGCGACGAGTGGGGCCGGTGGATGCGCCAGCCCTTCTACGGCGGCCCCGACCAGCCGGTCGACCTCGCCCCCGGCTTCCCCGCCGGGCTCGGGCTCTCGGCGACGGGCGACGCGGTCATCGGCATGGCCAGGCCGGGACAGGGTTTCACCATCCATCTCGTACGGCCGGGCGAGCCCGCCCGGACGATCTACGAGCACACCGAGGCGGCCGCCGTCTCCGCGGTCTCCCTGGACGGCTCGCTGATCGCGATCAGCCACAGCGAGCACGGCGACGCCCGGCACCCCGGGCTGCGCGTGATCCGGCGCAACGGCGAGGTCGTCGGCGACCTGCACGACGGCCCCGGCAAGGGGGTCGTCGGCCTGCGCTTCGCCCCGCTGTCCGGGGACCGCCGCCTGCTCACCCTGCACGAGCGCAGGGGCCGCCGCGAGCCCCTCGTCTGGGACCCCGAGACCGGCGACCAGCGGGAGATCTGGCTGCGCGACCCGGGCGAGATCACCGCCGACTGGTACGACGACGGCCGCTCGCTGCTCGTCGTGCGCGGCAACCGGGGGCGCACCTACCTGACCCGCTACGACCTTCCGGGCGGCGGGCTCTTCCCGATCGAGACCCAGCACGGCGTGATCGACGCCGCCGCCCCCCGCCCCGACGGCTCCGTCGAGTACTCCTGGTCCAGCGGGGCCCACCCGCCGCTGATCCGGTCGACCAGCGGCCACGTGGTGATGAACCACGGCGGCCCCACCTCACCCCCGTCGGTCCCGGTCGAGGACGTGGACGTGGAGGGGCCGGGCGGCCGCATCCACGCCCTGGTCTCCCGCCCCGAGCGGGGCTCGGGCCCCTTCCCCACGGTCTTCATGCTGCACGGAGGGCCCACCGCCCAGGACGACGACTCCTTCGTGCCGCAGGTGGCCGCCTGGGTGGATCTCGGCTTCGCGGTCGTACGGGTCAACTACCGGGGCTCCACCGGATACGGCTCGGCCTGGCGGAACGCCCTGAACGGCGACGTCGGGCACATCGAGCTGGCCGACGTGGCCGCCGTCAGGGACACGATGGTCGACCGCGGCGTCTGCGACCCCGACCGGCTGGTGCTGTCCGGCGCCTCCTGGGGCGGCTACCTCACGCTGCTCGGCCTGGGCACCCAGCCCAAGATGTGGGCGGCGGGCATCGCCACGGTGCCGATCGCCGACCACGTCGCCACCTACGAGGAGGAGACGGAGGCGCTGCGCTCCTACCACCGCGCGCTGCTCGGCGGCTCGCCCGAGGAGCAGCCCGAGCGGTACGTGAACAGCTCGCCGATCACCTACGTCGACCAGGTCGAGGCCCCGCTGCTGATCCTCGCCGGGGAGAACGACCCGCGCTGCCCCATCGGGCAGATCGAGGCGTACGTGGCCCGGCTCGCCGAGCGCGACCACGAGCACCAGGTGTACCGCTACGACGCGGGCCACGGCTCCCTGGTCGTCTCCGAGCGGATCGCGCAGATGTCGGCCCAGCTGGACTTCGCCAGGAAGCACGTGAATACCGACATCTAGCCCACATCGCCCGATGAGGGGGTGACGGTCTCCGCCCGTGCGGTCCCCAGGTCGTGCGGGCGATCTCGCCCGGCCGGTGAACGGCCCCGTCCACGGCCCGTCCGGCCGGCGGGCGGCCCGTCAACGGTCTCGTCCACCGGGTGGACGACCCTCGTCAGCGGGCTCGCAGGACCACGATCGCCATGTCGTCGGCGCTCGGCTCGGGGGCGAAGTCCTGGACCGCGCGGCGGATCCGCTCGGCGACCGCCCGCGCCGACAGCCCCGCGCACTCGGCCAGCAGCTTGGCCAGCCCCCCGTCGTCGTCGAGCAGCCGCCCGTCCCTGCGACGCTCGGTGACCCCGTCGGTCACCGCGAGAAGCACGTCACCGGGATCGAGATGGACGAGCTCCGCCTTGAAGGTCGCCTCGGGGAAGACGCCCAGCAGCGACTGCGAGGTCACCACGGCCTCCACGACGCCGCTGGGCCGCAGCCGCAGCGCCTCCGGGTGCCCCGCGGAGACCATCGCCACGTCCAGGCCGGTCGGCACGGGCTTGATCTCCCCGTGCAGCAGCGTCAGGAAGCGGGCGCGCTCGCCCTCGTCCAGGATCGCCTGGTTGAGGCGGTCGAGGACGGCGGCCACCCCGTACCCCTCCCGCGCGAGCAGGCGCAGGGTGTGGCGGGCCAGGCCGGTGACCGCGGCGGCCTCGGGGCCGGTCCCGCAGACGTCGCCCACCGCGAACCGCCAGGAGCCGTCGCCGGCCGCGAAGAGGTCGTAGAAGTCGCCGCCGACCTCGTTGGTCTCCCCCGCGGGCTCGTAGACCACCGCGGGGTCCAGGCCGGGGATCTCGCCGGGCTCGTCGGGAGGGAGCAGGCTGCGCTGCAGGGCCCGGTTGGCCGCCGCCTGGGTGGCGTACAGCAGGGCGTTGTCCAGGGCGAGCGCGGCGCGGCGGCCGATGTCCTCGGCGTACTGGAAGACGTCCTCGGCGAACCGGTCGGGCCGCCCCAGGCACATCGCGCCCAGCGTGCGCCCGCGCGCGAGGAGCGGGATGACCAGCACCTGCGAGTCGGCGAACTGCATGGAGCCGCCGGCCTGCGGGATCTGGACGCTGGCGAGCTCCTCCCGGAGCTCGTCGATGCGCCGCTCGTCGGTGTGCCAGAGGTAGGCTGGACGCTGCGGGCCGCCGCCGTTGCTCCAGGTGTAGACGGCACACCAGGTGGCCAGCCGTGGCACCACGATCTGCGAGATGATCGCGGGCACCATGTCAGGGTCGAGGGTGCCCGCCAGCAGGTCGCTGGCATCGGCGAGAAAACCCATCCAGATCGGCCCGCGGCTGGGTTCTTCGGCGGTCCACTCCGAGGACGGCCGCCCGGAGGAGCCGGGCAGCCGGATCCTGGCCCAGTGCGTGCGCTGCTGACCGGCGAAGGTGACACCCCATTCCTCCACCGGTACGGACGGGGCGCCGGGGCTCCCGTCGGGGGCCCGCCTCTGGCGCACCTCGATCTGCAGCCCGTCGCCCAGATGGCTCCAAACGATCTCAAAAGAGGCATCGGTCACCTGTGACGACAGGTCGGCCGCCAGCCGCTCGGCGACCGCCAGAACGGGCGCGGCGGCCCAGGCGGTCATCACCTCGATGGTGAACCGCCTGGCGGCAGGAACGGCCGTGTGTCCTGGGGCGAAGGTCGCCGCCAGGACGGCGCGTGGAGCACTGGTCACTGTTCCGTGACTACCACACTTCCCGTTGACATGGGGTGAATCGAAGGTGGGACTACACATTGCGCACCGTGACAGACTGGGGTGACTCACGGCTGCGCCCCCGGGAGTCAAGGAGGTCATATGACCACGGTCAACACCGTGCCCGACGTCGAGGAGCGACGTTACAGCGAATCGGATCTGCGACCGATCTTGCAGACGCTCATCACCTGGCGCGACGGTGACTTCCGCCGCCGGGTGCCGCACGCCCCACCGGGAATCCTCAGCGAGATCCGCCTGCTGCTCAACGAGGTGGCCGATCGCCGCGAGCACCTGGCCAACGAGCTGCACCGGGTCCGCCGCGAGGTGGTGAAGGAGGGCCGCTTCGGCGAGCGCCTCACCCCCGGTCCCGGCGTGGGCTCATGGGCCGAGAGCGTAGATTCGGTCAACACGCTGATCGACGCGCTCGTGGGCCCGGTCAGCGGGGCCGCGGACGTGATCGACGCGGTGGCCAAGGGTGATCTGTCCCGCCGGATCGATCTCGACCGCGGCGCCAGGGGCGAGGTGCGCCGCCTCGGCAAGGCGATCAACGGCATGGTCGACCAGCTGTCGCTGTTCACCTCCGAGGTGACGCGGGTGGCCAGGGAGGTCGGCACCGAGGGCCGCCTGGGCGGCCGGGCGAACGTGCGCGGCATGTCGGGAAGCTGGCGCGACCTCACCGAGGCCGTCAACACCATGTCCAGCCGCGTCTCCGCGCAGGTTCGCGACATCGCCGCGGTGACCACCGGGGTCGCGCGAGGCGACCTGAGCCGCAAGGTCACCGTCGACGCGGTCGGCGAGATGTTCGAGCTGAAGAACACCGTCAACACCATGGTCGACCAGCTGCTGGCGTTCGCCGAGGAGGTCACCCGCGTCGCCCGCGAGGTCGGTACCGAGGGCCAGCTCGGCGGCCAGGCGCAGGTGCGCGGCGTCTCCGGGGTCTGGAAGGACCTGACCGACAACGTCAACGTGATGGCGGGCAACCTGACCACCCAGGTCCGCGCCATCGCGGCGGTCTCCACGGCGGTGGCGCAGGGTGACCTGTCCAAGAAGATCACCGCGGACGCGCAGGGCGAGATCCTCCAGCTCAAGGACACCCTGAACACCATGGTGGACCAGCTGTCGATGTTCGCCGACGAGGTCACCCGCGTCGCCCGCGAGGTCGGCACCGAGGGCCAGCTCGGCGGCCAGGCCCGCGTACGCGGCGTCTCCGGGGTCTGGAAGGACCTCACCGACAACGTCAACTCCATGGCCAACAACCTCACCTACCAGGTCCGCAACATCGCCGAGGTCACCACCGCGGTCGCGTCCGGCAACCTGACCCGCAAGATCGACGTGAACGCGCAGGGCGAGATCCTCGCGCTGAAGACCACGATCAACACCATGGTCGACCAGCTGTCGTCGTTCGCCTCCGAGGTGAGCCGCGTCGCCCGCGAGGTCGGCTCGGAGGGCCAGCTCGGCGGCCAGGCGCAGGTGCCCGGTGTCTCCGGCACCTGGAAGGACCTCACCGACAACGTCAACGTGATGGCGAACAACCTGACCACCCAGGTCCGCCAGATCGCCGCGGTGTCCACCGCCGTCGCCCAGGGCAACCTGTCCAAGAAGATCACCGCGGACGCGCAGGGCGAGATCCTCCAGCTCAAGGACACCCTGAACACCATGGTGGACCAGCTGTCGATGTTCGCCGACGAGGTCACCCGCGTCGCCCGCGAGGTCGGCACCGAGGGCCAGCTCGGCGGCCAGGCCCGCGTACGCGGCGTCTCCGGGGTCTGGAAGGACCTCACCGACAACGTCAACTCCATGGCCAACAACCTCACCTACCAGGTCCGCAACATCGCCGAGGTCACCACCGCGGTCGCGTCCGGCAACCTGACCCGCAAGATCGACGTGAACGCGCAGGGCGAGATCCTCGCGCTGAAGACCACGATCAACACCATGGTCGACCAGCTGTCGTCCTTCGGTGCGGAGGTCACCCGCGTCGCCCGCGAGGTCGGCTCCGAGGGCAAGCTGGGCGGCCAGGCCCGCGTCGAGGGCGCCGAGGGCATCTGGAAGCGCCTCACCGAGAACGTCAACGAGCTCGCCGCCCGCCTGACCACCCAGGTGCGCGCCATCGCCGAGGTCACCACCGCCGTGGCCACCGGCGACCTGACCCGCTCCATCACCGTCGACGCCGAGGGCGAGATCGGCGAGCTGAAGGACAACATCAACATGATGGTGGCGGTGCTGCGCGACACCACCACCGCCAACCAGGAGCAGGACTGGCTGAAGTCCAACCTGGCGAGGATCTCCCGCCTCATGCAGGGCCACCGCGACCTGATGGAGGTCGCCAAGCTCATCATGAGCGAGCTGACCCCGCTGGTGTCGGCCCACTACGGCGCCTTCTACCTCGCCGAGCCCACCGGCGACCGCGACCTGCACCTCATCGCCGGGTACGGCGCCCGCTCCGGCAACGGCCCCCGGCAGCGGTTCGCGACCGGCGAGGGAATCGTGGGACAGGCCGCGATGGAGGGCAGGGGGATCATCCTCGGCAACGTGCCCGCCCGCTACCTGACCGTCGACACCGGGCTGAGCACCTCCACGCCCGCGCAGATCGTCGTGCTGCCGGTCCTGTTCGAGACGCAGGTGCTCGGCGTGCTGGAGCTGGCCTCGTTCAGCGAGTTCAGCGAGATCCACCACGACTTCCTGAACCAGCTCGTCGAGACCATCGGCGTCACGATGAACACGATCATCGCCAACTCCAGGACCGAGGACCTGCTGACCGAGTCGCAGCGCCTCACCACCGAGCTGCGGGAGCGTTCCGACGAGCTCCAGCGCCAGCAGGAGGAGCTGCGCCGCTCCAACGCCGAGTTGGAGGACAAGGCCGCGCTGCTGGCCAAGCAGAACCGGGCCATCGAGATCCAGAACTTCCAGATCGAGCAGGCCCGCCGCACGCTGGAGGAGCGCGCCGAGCAGCTCGCGGTCTCCTCCCGCTACAAGTCCGAGTTCCTCGCCAACATGTCCCACGAGCTGCGCACCCCGCTGAACAGCCTCCTCGTGCTGGCCAAGCTGCTCACCGAGAACGCCGAGGGCAACCTCACCGCCCAGCAGGTGGAGTTCGCCAGGACCATCCACGGCGCCGGCTCGGCCCTGCTGCAACTGATCAACGACATCCTCGACCTGTCGAAGGTCGAGGCGGGCCGGATGGACATCCACCCCCAGCAGATCTCCCTGCCCAAGCTCGTCGACTACTTCGAGGCCACCTTCGCGCCGCTGGCCCAGGACAAGGGCCTGTCGTTCACCGTCGAGGTCGATCCCTCGATCCCGCAGGAGCTCCGCACCGACGAGCAGCGCCTCCAGCAGGTGCTGCGCAACCTGCTCTCCAACGCGATCAAGTTCACCCCCAAGGGAGAGGTGCGGCTGCGCGTGATCCACGCCAGGCGCGCCGTCTCCTTCGTGGACGACACCCTGCGCGGCGCCGACGGCATCCTCGCCTTCGAGGTGGTCGACACCGGCATCGGGATCGCCTCCGACAAGCTGGAGGTCATCTTCGAGGCGTTCCGCCAGGCCGACGGGACCACCAGCCGCAAGTACGGGGGGACGGGCCTGGGCCTGTCCATCTGCCGCGAGATCGCCCGCCTGCTCGGCGGCGAGATCCACGTGGTCAGCGAGGTCGGCGAGGGCAGCACCTTCACCCTCTACCTGCCCCCGTCGTACGGCGGGCCGCTGGCCTCGCGCGACGGCGGGGCGAGCGCCCCCAGCTCCTCCTCCCGCGAACCGGCGCTCATCGGCGTGCTGGAGGAGCCGGACGACCTGCCGGAGCTGACGTTCAACGACGACATGCCCCTGCCGCAGTTCCCGCAGGGCGAGGGCAAGCCGTGGAAGGGCGACGACCCGCTGACCGGGGCGAAGATCCTGATCGTGGACGACGACATCCGCAACGTGTTCGCGCTGACCAGCGTGCTCGAACGCTACGGCTCCACGGTGATCTACGCGGAGAACGGCCGCGAGGGCATCGAGCAGCTCGAGCGCAACGAGGACGTCGCCCTCGTCCTGATGGACATCATGATGCCGGAGATGGACGGTTGGGCCACCACCTCCGCGATCCGCCGGATGCCCCAGTTCGCGGATCTGCCGATCATCGCGCTAACCGCTAAGGTCATGCGAGGTGACCGGGAGAAGAGCATCGCGTCCGGCGCCTCCGACTACGTGCCCAAGCCCGTGGACGTCGACCGCCTCCTGGAGAGGTTGCGCGGCTGGCTGACCCGGGGCAAGCCGGCCGGCGACTCCAACGAAGGCGTGTGATCGATGCCGGACAGAGCCAAGATCCTCCTGGTCGACGACCGGGAGGAGAACCTGATCGCGCTCGAGGCCATTCTCAGCTCGCTCGATCTGATACCCGTGCGGGCGAAGTCGGGGGAGGAGGCGCTGAAGGCCCTGCTCGGCACGGAGTTCGCCCTGATCCTGCTCGACGTCCGGATGCCGGGCATGGACGGGTTCGAGACGGCGGCCCACATCAAGCGCCGCGAGCGCACCCGCAACATCCCGATCATCTTCCTGACCGTGGTCGACAGCGCGCCCGACTACGCCTTCCGCAGCTACGCCGCGGGCGCCGTCGACTACCTCACCAAGCCCTTCGACCCGTGGGTGCTCCGGGCCAAGGTCGCGGTGTTCGTGGAGCTCTACAACATGAACCGCAGGCTGGCCGAGCAGGCCACCATGCTCCGCGAGCGCCTCGGCGCGGAGCTGCCGCCCGGTGAGGCGTCCGACCAGGCCGCCGTGCTGCCCGAGCTGTCCAGGCGCCTCACCGCCGTCGAGGAGGAGCTCGGCCGGGTCGCCGAGCTGGCCCGCAAGAGCGGCGACCCCGGCCTCGCGGGACCGGTGGCCGACCTGTCCAACCGCCTCAGCCACCTGCGCGCGGGCTTCGACGCCCTTACCTGACGGACCGTTCCCGCGGTTGCGGCCCGGAGCCACCTGACGGGCTTTCCCGCCGTGCGGTCCGAGCGGCGGGCGCGTCTCAGCGGCGGGCGCGCTCCAGGGCGTCCCAGAAGCCGCGGCGCAGGGCGTGGCGGACCTCGTCGTGCAGGAGGAAGTCGATCGGCAGGGAGGAGCCCTGGAGCAGGCGCGCCTCCAGGTCCGAGGGCATCCGGGGCTTGCGGGCGAGGACCGCCTCCAGCCACAGGGCGGGCGCGTCCTTGGCCACGGACTCGCCGAAGTCGTGACCTTCCTTGTGGGCGGCCTGCACCGCGTCGGAGAGAGTCGTCGCGGTGCCGGTTCCGGAGCTCTGCGGGGGGACCGGGGCCGGCTGGGGACCGGTGTAGGCGCCCATCTGCGGGGACTGGTAACTCGGCATGCCGCCGGTGTTGCCCAGCGAGTACTGCGGCGCGGCCGGCAGCGGGCCGGTCTGGTTGCCGACGGCCGCGTGCGAGGGCGCGGAGGCGGGCGGGGACGGCGGGGAGGGCGGGGACGGCGGGGACGGCGGTGCGGCGGGAGTGACCGGGGTGATCGGCGACTCCTGGGTGTAGCTCGGGTAGGTGGAGGGCAGCGCGGGCTGGGCGTGGGCCGCGCGGGAGGTCTGGACCGCGGGGATGGGGCTGGTGGCCGGGGCGCCGTTGCTCCCGCCGGCACCGCGGGAGGTGGCGGGCTGGCCGTTGCCGGAGCCGTGCTGGTGGCCGTTGGCCACCAGGGCGGGCGTCTCGCCGCTGAGCAGGCTGACGTGGGGGCGCAGATGGCCGGCGCCGATCTCGATCAGGTCGTCGCACTCCTGGCGCAGCGTGCGGGAGACGGCCCAGCTGCCGTCGGCGCTGATGTGGACCACGGTGACCCGGATGCCGAGGTCCTGGGCGTCGCAGACGACCTGCGCCAGGTCCTCGTCACCGCTGACCACGACCGCGTCGCAGACCGCGCCGTTGCGGGCCAGCGTCATCAGGTCGCGGTGGACCTGGGCGTCGACGCCCTCGCGGCGGCCGGGGCGGATGCGCGACAGGCGGAGCTTGAGGCCGGGGATGTCTGCCAGCGTGTCGTGTTCCGGGGTGCGGCGGCCCTCCACGGTCGCCTCGTACCAGTAGCAGCGCAACAGCGGCAGGCCAGTGCGCTCTCTCGACAGCTTGTTGAGCAGCTGGAGCAGCCCCGGGTAGTCCCAGGAGACGGACTCGCGGTGGCGGGTACCGTGCACCGCCATCGCGCCGTCGGCCAGCAGGTAGCCGGCGTCCACGAACAGCGCGCAACGATCCACACGACACCGCCCTTCCTACGTGGCCCGATCCTTCGGTTCAGACAAGCCTGAAAGAACCCCTAAGAGACCGGACAGACGGCCCTTCCTCAGGGTAATCAAGCAGCTGACCATCCGAGGGTGAATCCCGACGATTCCACCCGCGCTCGACCATACGCTGGATCGTTCACGCCGACCGTACCAGTTTGTCCCGTTCGTGGATCCCCCCGGCGAGGTGCCATTCGCTCGGGTTTCCCGCCACCCCGACCCATGTGTCCCCCCGCCCCGCATGACGCCTTCGCCGCACAGCGGACCCGGGCGAACGGTGCGCCCCGTCAGAAGGCGGTCTGTACGCTCACCGCCGCCGCGCCGAACAGCAGGACGTCCTGGTGCGTGCTGAGCTCCAGCACCGGGTCGCGGCCGAGGGGCGTCCGGAAGCGGTCCACGTCCGTACCGAAGGTCGTGCCGGTGCCCCGCGCCCCGGCGGCGGACCCGTCGAAGGGATTGCGCGGGTCCCGCTCCCCGCCCGCGGGCCGCAGGGGCCGGCCGCCGAGCCTCACCCGATCGCCCATGACGCCCGCGTCACCCTCCCAGGTCACCAGGGCCAGCCTCGCGGGGGCGTCGGAGCCGGAGGGGGTGAGCCCTCCGAGCGGCATCCGCGCCGAGCGGTGCTCCCCGTCCAGCACCGTCGCGGTGTCCACGACGACGGCCTGGCTGTACGGCCGGCGCGGGTCGGCCACGATGATCACCAGGCTCCAGCCGGCATGGCGCGCCACCCCGGACCGCACCGAGGCGTCGGCCACCCAGTACGTCCCGCGGACCGTGCCCAGCAGACGCGTCACGTCGGCGAACGCCTGGTAGCCGCGCCCCGCGGGCAGTTCCCGCTCCACCACCTGCGTGGCCCTGACCTGCCGGTACCGCTCCTCGCCCGGCACCTTGAGCTTGATCCGCCCGCTGGGGGGCGCGCTCGCCGACCAGTAGAGTCCCGCCCAGACCACCTTGCTCGCGGCCGGCACGACGAGCCGGGCGGCGCTCGAACTGCTCGTCGACGGATCCCCGTCGCGGTCGAGGGGGCGCATCTCCCAGCTGTTGTTGTCGCGCCTGCCGCCCCGCCGCGAGTGGGCGGCCTCGCACGCGGGCTCCGAGGGCGCGCAGCTCATCAGGGTGTTGCCGATCGCGGAGACGGCCACCCTGCCGTCGGTGGCGAACCGGGCCGGGGCCCCCGTCGCCCGTACCCCGCCGCGCGACCTGGCCGCCACCCGCGTCCCCGCGGTGGAGACCGTGACCGAGGGCACCGCCCCGTAGGGCGCGTCGCCCGACACCAGGACCCTCAGGAAGACCGCCGTGGCCCGGCCCGCCGGCAGCGGGCCGCGGACGCAGCGGGCGCCCCGGCTCCTCGCGCGGCAGGACCAGCCGTCGACCGTGCCGACCGGCGTGACGCCGCCGACGGCGTTTCCCCTGCGGGACCCGGACGGCAGCGTCACGCCTCGCGGCAGGCCGACATCGGCGACGACCTCCTCGCTCTGCCCCAGGCCCGCGTTGCGGAGACGCACCACGACGATTCCGGCCTCGGACCTGACCAGGGCGCCGAGCGCGTCGATTCTGGCCACCAGGCGGGGGGCGAGCCAGGAACCCGTCCGGCCGTCCTGCCCCGCTCCCGCCGTCCCCTGCGGCGCACCGGCCGGGTCACCGCTCCCGGCTCCCGTTTCCCCGAGCCCGGCGCCGGGTGCCGCACCGGCACTCACCCCACCGGATCCGGGCGTCGTCCCGGTCTCGGCGGGCTCGCGGTCGGGACCCGTCGGCCGCCCGGGGAGTGACGGTACGGGCGAGCCGGAGGTGTCCGGCCCGTCCGAGGACTCTCGCGGGGCGGGAGAGTCGGGCGCGGGGGCCACGACGATCGGCTCGGAGGCCGTGCTCGGCCCGGGGGCGGGCGCCTCGGCCGACACCAGCACGAGGGCCGCGGCCACCGCGACCGCGGTCGCCATCGCACCGGTCGCGACGGCGCGCCGTACGGACCGGGGAGCCCGATGCCAGCGCCCGGACAGCCCGCCGCCCGCCGTGGCGCCCATCCTGGCGAGTGCCGTCAGGTAGGCGGGGAACGCGGGACCGGCGACGAGCGGTCCGATCACCGAACGGATGCCCTGGCCGATGCCGGCCAGCTCCGCGAGCACCGCGCGGCAGCCGGAGCAGCCGTCCAGATGCCCTTCTATGACCCTGCCCTGTTCCCTGGGCAGGCCGCCGCGGGTGTAGGGACCCAGCCTGGTCAGCACGGGCCGGCACTCGGGGGCGGACGTCTCGGCCAGGTGGATGCGCAGGCACGCCTGGCGCGTCCCCTCCCGTGCCCGGTGGGCGAGCGCGGCCGCGCCGTTGACCGTCAGGCCCAGCAGGAGCCCGACGTCCTCGACCCTGAGCCTCTCGACCTCGGCGTGCCACAGGACGAACTGCCACCGCTCGGGCAGGGAAAGGAACGCCCTGGCCACCGGCGAGCGTTCCAGGCCCGCCACCGACGGGTCGACGAGAAACGCGCGCGGGCCGAAAGGGGACTCTCCGTCCGCCCGCTCGTCGATCTCCCCCCGCGCCCGCTCGCCGGTCGCCCCGGCCTCTCCGCCCTCCCCCTCCGCCCCTTCGCCGTCCTCCCCGTCCGCCCGCTCGTCGATCTCCCCCTCCGCCCGCTCGCCGGTCGCCCCGGCCTCTCCGGCCTCTCCGCCCTCTCCGCCCTCTCCGCCCGCGCTCTCGCCGACCTCCCCCTCCGCCTTCCCGCCGGCTTCCGGTACGGCTTCCGGCCCGGTGGCCGCCGGGCCGTTCCCCGTGCCGGGCGTACCGGGACGGGCGTCGGCGGTGCGGCGGAGGGCGGTGAGCAGGTGGACGCGGAACGCCTGTTCAGGGCCGTGTCCCTGGGCGATCACGTGGTGGACGTCGGCGAACGTCCTCTCCACGACGCCCTCGACGTCGGCCCCGCCCGGCAGGAGCAGGCGGGCCAGCGCATGCGCCGCGGGGGCGTGCCGCTGATGGAGCACCCGGTAGGCGGCCACGTCGCCGTTCCTGGTGGCAGCCAGCAGTTCAGCGTCGCCTTGAGATGTTTTCATACTCATTGTGACCTCGCCATTACCTGGAGTTGCCCGCCGGATAATCCCGCAGTACGCGCCGCGAGTAAACCCGGATCGCACTTTTGCCACCTCCGGCCCGAAACTCGCGTTACGGCGGCCCGGTTTCCCGGCGGGGTCCGATCGGACGGGTTCCGGGATCGCCCTAACCTTGTGCCATGAGCGATCGCGAGAACCTGCTGGCGGAGATCAAGGGCAAGGCCGTGGTGCACGGCAAGGTCGTGCTGTCCTCGGGCATGGAGGCCGACTTCTACGTGGACATGCGCAGGGTGACCCTTGACGGGCAGGCGGCGCCGCTGGTGGGGCGGGTCATGCTGGACATCACCGGGGGCCTCGACTACGAGGCGGTCGGGGGCCTGACGCTGGGCGCCGACCCGGTGGCGGCCGCCATGATGCACGCGGCGGCCGCGCGCGGCGGGAGGCTCGACACGTTCGTGGTCCGCAAGGCGCAGAAGACCCACGGCATGCAGCGCCGGATCGAGGGACCGGACGTGTCGGGGCGGCGGGTGCTGGTGGTCGAGGACACCTCCACCACCGGCGGATCCCCGCTGACCGCGGTGGAGGCGCTGCGCGAGGCGGGCGCCGAGGTCGTGGCGGTCGCCACGATCGTGGACCGGGGGGCCGCCGCGGCGATCACCGGGGCAGGACTGCCGTACCTGACCGCCTACGACCTGGCCGACCTCGGCCTGGCCTAGAGCCACACCCGCCGACCACTGCCCGGCACGGTCCACCCGGGCCCGGTCTGCCCGGCCCGGTCTGCCCGGTCTGACCTGACCCGGAGCCACGGACAGGGGGCGGAGGGCTTTTCGCGCGGGGGTCCGGAGCCGGCGGGAGAGCCGGGATCAGTTGCGGGAGACCGTGAACTCCTGGCGCTCCCCCGCCTTGCCCGGGGAGCGGACGGCCCCGTTCACCTGGACGCGGACGGCGGCGGAGTCGGCCAGGACGACGTCGATCTTGGAATCGAAGGCCTGGAACCGCTCGCCGCGGGTCAGCTCCCGGTCGAGGAGCACGTCGCCCCCGGTGACCTTCAGGAAGACCGTGGGGCAGTGCTCCCGCAGGCACTCGACGAGGACCGTCGGGACGCGCTCGGGGGTGGCGGAGGGGGGCGGGGGGACGGCGGCGGACGACACGCCGGCCGAGGGGGCGGGCGACGCGACCGTGTCCGCGCCGGAGCCCAGGCTGCCGAACAGCGAGAGGGCTCCGAAGACGATCAGGGCGACGAGCGCCAGCACCGCCAGTCCGACGAGGACCAGGCGCGCGATACCCATGGGGTCAGACCTGTGGCGTCCCACACTGTGGAGGTTAGCGGTTCGTGAGGAGATTTCACGACCGTCCCGGCGGATCGGTCAGGAAGAACCGCGATCTGGAAGATCGTCCGCACCCGCCCAGGTCGTGCGCCCCCGGGCTCTCCGGCCGGGGCGGGGCCGGGGATAGGTTGGAGACACGGCCGGGGCACATCGGTACGGATCGAAGTGGTACTGGAGCTATCCGGCCGGGCATGAACCCGGGATACTGGCCCACGGGCTATGTCCTCATAGCCACGCGCCAGCTGTTCACAGCCGTCTCCAGGGAGATGACACGATGCCTATCGCTACTCCAGAGGTCTACGCCGAGATGCTCGACCGGGCCAAGGCGGGCGGTTTCGCCTACCCGGCCATCAACGTGACCTCGTCACAGACCCTCAACGCGGCGCTCAGGGGGTTCGCCGAGGCGGAGAGCGACGGCATCGTCCAGGTGTCCACCGGCGGTGCCGATTTCCTCTCGGGCACCACGGTCAAGAACATGGTGAGCGGCTCGGTGGCGCTGGCGGAGTACGCCCGCGTCGTCGCGGCCAACTACCCCGTGACGATCGCCCTGCACACCGACCACTGCCCCAAGGACAAGCTGGACGGTTTCGTGCGCCCGCTGCTCGACATCTCCCTCGAGCGGGTGGCCAGGGGCGAGGATCCCCTTTTCCAGTCGCACATGTGGGACGGCTCCGCCGTGCCGCTGGACGAGAACCTGGAGATCGCCAGGGAGCTCATCGAGAAGACGGCCCGCGCGCGGATCGTCCTGGAGGTGGAGATCGGCGTCGTCGGCGGCGAGGAGGACGGCGTCGTCGGAGAGATCAACGAGAAGCTCTACACCACCACCGAGGACGCCCTCGCGACCGCCGAGGCCCTGGGCCTGGGCGACCGGGGCCGCTACATGCTCGCCGCGACCTTCGGCAACGTGCACGGCGTCTACAAGCCGGGCCACGTCAAGCTCCGCCCGAGCGTGCTCAAGGAGATCCAGGACGCGGTCAGCGCCAAGTACGGCACGGAGAAGCCGTTCGACCTGGTCTTCCACGGCGGCTCCGGCTCGCTGCTCGAGGAGATCCACGAGGCCATCTCCTACGGCGTGGTGAAGATGAACATCGACACCGACACGCAGTACGCCTTCACCCGCCCGATCGCCGACCACATGTTCAGGAACTACGACGGCGTGCTCAAGGTCGACGGCGACGTCGGCAACAAGAAGGTGTACGACCCCCGCTCCTACGGCAAGGCCGCCGAGACCTCGATGGCGGCGCGCATCGTCGAGGCCGCCCAGCACCTGAAGTCCGCGGGCACCAAGATCTCCTAAGGCCGCGAAAGCGCCACGGCGGGGATCGCGCGAGATCGGCTTCCGGAAAGACTCCGGGGGCCGATCTTGGCCTGACGCGGGTACACCGGGTAGGACTGTCGTTATGGAATCGCACGAGAACCTCCTCGCCGGCCCGCCGCCCACCCTGCTCCCGGACCTGCCCGAGGCCCGGGAGGCGCTGGAATCCGGCGCCCAAGCATCCGACGTCGCCGCGCGCTTCCCCGCGTACCCGGCCGCCTGGGCCGTACTCGCGGACGAGTACTTCGCGGCGGGGCACGCCGTGACGTCGTACGCCTTCGCCCGCACCGGCTACCACCGCGGCCTGGACCAGCTCCGCAGGGCGGGATGGAAGGGGCACGGCCCGATCCCGTGGGAGCACCTTCCCAACCAGGGGTTCCTGCGCTGCCTGCACGCGCTGGCCCGCGCCGCCCAGAGCATCGGGGAGAAGGAGGAGGCCGAGCGGTGCTTCCAGTTCCTGAAGGACTCCAGCGCCGAGGCGTCCGAGGAGCTGACCAGCCGCTGACCAGGCGCTGACCAGGTGGTGTCCCGTCCCCGGCCCCGCGGCCGGTCCCACCCCTGATCCGCCTCGCTGAGCCGCCGGTCAGCGTCCGATTCGCCCCCGGGATCTCTCACCGCACCCCCTTTCGCGAGGTGGGAGATCCCCATTTCGGACGCCGTCGGGTATTCTCTCCACGCAAGAGCCCCTGTCGCGATTGCGCCAGGGGTTTTCGTTTTTGTGGTGGGAGACTCACGATGCCGGCTGTCGTTCTCGTTGGTGCCCAGTGGGGCGATGAGGGCAAGGGTAAGGCGACCGACCTGCTTGGAGACCAGGTCGACTACGTCGTCAGATACCAGGGGGGCAACAACGCGGGCCACACGGTCGTCATCGGCGACCAGAAGTACGCGCTGCACCTGCTGCCCACGGGAGTGCTCTCCCCGAACGTCGTCCCCGTGATCGGCAACGGTGTCGTCATCGACCCGGGCGTGCTGCTGAGCGAGATCGACGGGCTCGAGGCCCGCGGCGTCTCCTCCGAGCGCCTGCTGATCTCCGCCAACGCGCACCTGATCATGCCCCACCACAAGGCCCTCGACAAGGTCACCGAGCGCTACCTCGGCAAGGCCAAGATCGGCACGACCGGGCGCGGCATCGGTCCCGCGTACGGCGACAAGATCTACCGGATGGGCGTGCGGGTCCAGGACCTGCTGGACCCGGGCATCTTGCAGAAGAAGATCGAGGTCGCGCTGGGCGAGAAGAACCAGATCCTCACCAAGATCTACAACCGCCGGGCGATCGACGCGGGCAAGGTCCTGGAGGAGTATCTCGGCTACGCCGAGCGCCTCACGCCGCACATCGCCGACACCTCGCTGGTTCTCAACAGGGCGCTGGACGAGAACAAGGTCGTGCTGCTCGAGGGCGGGCAGGGCAACCTGCTCGACATCGACCACGGCACCTACCCCTTCGTCACCTCCTCCTCCCCGACGAGCGGCGGCGCCTGCTCCGGTTCCGGCATCCCGCCGACCCGGCTCACCGGCGTGATCGGCATCCTGAAGGCGTACACCACCCGCGTCGGCGCCGGCCCGTTCCCGACCGAGCTCGACAACGAGATGGGCGAGTGGCTGCGCACCACCGGCGGCGAGTACGGGGTGACCACCGGTCGCAACCGCCGCTGCGGCTGGTTCGACGCGGTCATCGCCCGCTACGCCACCCGGATCAACGGCGTCACCGACTACTTCCTCACCAAGCTGGACGTGCTGTCCGGCCTGGACACGATCCCCGTCTGCGTCGCCTACGAGGTCGACGGCGTCCGCCACGACGAGATCCCGATGACCCAGACCGACTTCCACCACGCCAAGCCGGTGTACGAGGAGTTCCCCGGCTGGAAGGAGGACATCACCGGTGCCCGGAGCTTCGAGGACCTGCCCGCCAACGCGCAGGCGTACGTGAAGGCCCTGGAGGAGATGAGCGGCGCCAGGATCTCGGCCGTCGGGGTCGGCCCCGGCCGTACCGAGACGCTCCAGATCCACTCGATGCTCTAGTTTCCGCCGGTACGGCCCGCGCCCGGCGTCGCCGAGGGGCGAGCCGTACCGGACGATCGGCGCTCGGGGTGGATAAGGTCCCTGTGTGCATGCCGAGATTCACGGTCACCGCGGCGCCCGCGGGCTCCGTCCCGAGAACACCCTGCCCGGCTTCGCCCACGCCCTCGAACTGGGTGTCGACGCGCTGGAGCTCGACGTCGCGCTGACGGCCGACCGGCGGCTGGTGCTCACCCACGATCTCACCGTGTCCCCGGTGACCAGCGCCGACGTCCGTCCCGCCTTCGCGGGCGACCCCGCCTTCCCGTACGTGGGCCGGCCCGTCGGCGCGCTCACGCTGGCGCAGCTGCGCACGCTGGAGTGCGGGGTACGGGTGCCGCGCCACCCCGACGACCGTTTCGCCCCGACCCAGGTGCCGGTGCCGAACACCCGGATGCCGACCCTGGGCTCCGTGCTGGGGCTGATGGACGCGTACGGCGCCGACGGGGTGCGGGTGCACGTGGAGCTGAAATCCGATCCGACCCGGCCCGACCTGAGCGCCGACCCCGCCGAGTTCACCGAGATGGTGGTCGCCGAACTCGACCGCCACCACCGGCTCGACAGGGCGGCGATCCTCAGTTTCGACTGGCGCGTCCTGCGGATCGCCCGCTCGCTGACCCCCGCGACCCTGCGGTACGCCCTGATCGAGCGCGCCACCATGGACAGCGTCTGGCTCGACGGCCTCCGCCTGGAGGACTTCGACGGCGACGTCCCGGCCGCCGCGGCCGAGGCCGGGGGCACCACCCTCTCCCCCGAGCACGTGATGGTCGACCGGGAGTTCGCCCGGCTGGCCGAGAAGGCCGACCTGCCGCTGGCCGTGTGGACCGTCAACGACCCGGGGCGGGCCGCGGAGCTGCTCGACCTCGGGGCGGCCGCGATCGTCACCGACTATCCCGACCGGATGATCGCCCTGTGGGCCGGACGGGGCATGCGCGTCCCCAGGCCGATCACCCCCGCGCACCCCCTGAGCGCCTGAGGACCGGGGTGCGGAGCCGGGCGATCACATCCAGCCGTTGCGGCGGAAGCCCCGGTAGAGCAGTGTGCAGGCGATGACCATCACGCCGATCACCAGCGGGTAGCCGAACACGGAGTCGAGCTCGGGCATGTGCTCGAAGTTCATCCCGTAGATGCCGGCGATCATCGTGGGGACGGCCATGATGGCGACCCACGAGGAGATCTTCCGCATGTCCTCGTTGGCGAGCGCGTTGGAGCGGGCGAGCGCCGCCTGCAGTATGGAGTTGCAGAGCTCGTTGGACGACTCGACCTGCTCGCAGACGCGGGCGAGGTGGTCGACGACGTCGCGGAAGTACTCGCGCATCTCGGAGGGGATCATCCGGCGCTGGGCCAGCGTGGACATCGGCGACTGGAGCGGCATGACGGACCGCTTCATCTCGATCATCTCGCGCTTGAGGTTGTAGATCCGGCCGATGTCGCGGGCGCTGACGTCGGCGAAGACCATGGCCTCGACGTCCTCCAGCTCGGCCTGCATCCGGTCGGCCACGCTGAGGTACCTGTCGACGACGTGGTCGGCGATCGCGTGCAGCACCCCGGTGGGGCCCCGGTTGAGGAGCTTGGGCTTGTCCTCGAGGCGGGCGCGCACCTCCGAGAGGGGGCAGTGGCTGCCGTGGCGCACGGTCACCACGAAGTCGGGGCCGACGAACACCATGAGCTCGCCGGTGCCGATGATCTCGCTGGTGGCGGTCAGCACGTCGTGGTCGATGTAGGCGACGGTCTTCAGGACCACGAACACCGAGTCGCCGTAGCGCTCGACCTTGGGCCGCTGGTGAGCCTTGACGGCGTCCTCGACGGCGAGCGGGTGCAGGGCGAAGACCTCCGCCAGCCACTCGACCTCGGGGGCGTCGGGCTCGTGCAGGCCGACCCAGACGAAGGCGTTGCCTCCGCCGGAGCCCCCGTCGGCGGCGGCGTTGTGGGCGCGGACGATCTCCAGGGCGTCGGGGATGCCCAGGGCGTCGATCTTCTTGCCGCCGACGTAGGCGGCGTACTCGACGAGCGAGTCGCTCGGCGGGACGCAGACGCCGGTCATCCGCTCACGGAGCGAGACGGCGGGCGTGTGCGCGGCACGGATCGTACGGGTGTGCTTGATACGGGGAAAAAGAAGCGAGGAGCGCATGGCGAGCCTTTCCCGCCCAACCTGGCGGGATCCACACGCGATGCGATGTCACCCCCGGTGAGGGAGGTGATGCGTGTGGCGCCGATCGGGCACCGAGATGGGGTGGTCGAGGGTGCGCACAGCGGGCGTGCGCGAGCACGTACTGCTGGGATCGCCAGAGGACATCCCGAACCACCTCCAATCAGTAAGAGACACGCAAAGCCACCCAAAAGTTAACACGATCGGGGGGACGTCTCTCAGCTTACTCCCAGGTTCAAGTGTTGATCATGCACAACCAGACAAAATTCACACGCCCTTTACGGCACCTCTCTCCCGCGCACGGGCACCCGGAGTTGTCCACAGGCTGTGGACAACTCCGCGGATCCCGGGAACGGGCGCGGCCCCGAGGGGGACGCCGGGGGGACGATAGGCTCTGACGAGTGCGCGTTCTTGTGATTGGATCCGGCGGGCGTGAGCATGCCCTGTGCCGGTCGCTGGCGGCGGACCCCCAGGTCACCGAGGTTCACTGTGCTCCCGGAAACGCGGGTGTCGCGCAGGTCGCGACCCTGCACCCGGTGGCGCCGACCGACCCGGCCTCGGTCACCGGCCTGGCCGGGAGACTCCGGGCGGACCTGGTCGTGATCGGCCCCGAGGCACCCCTGGTGGCCGGGGTCGCCGACGCCGTCAGGGAGGCCGGGATCCCCTGCTTCGGGCCCTCGCGCGAGGCGGCGCTGATCGAGGGTTCCAAGGCCTTCGCCAAGGACGTCATGGTCGCGGCGGGCGTTCCCACCGGGCGGTCGCACACCTGTGTCACGCCCGAGGAGGTCGCCGCCGCGCTCGACGAGTTCGGCACGCCGTACGTGGTCAAGGACGACGGCCTGGCAGCCGGCAAGGGCGTGGTGGTCACCGGCGACCGCGACGAGGCGCTCCGGCACGCCGCCGCCTGCGGGCGGGTCGTGATCGAGGAGTTCCTCGACGGTCCCGAGGTGTCGCTGTTCGCGCTCTGCGACGGCTCCACCGCCGTGCCGCTACAGCCCGCCCAGGACCACAAGCGCGCCTACGACGGCGACCAGGGCCCCAACACCGGCGGGATGGGCGCCTACACCCCCCTGCCGTGGGCGCCGGACGACCTCGCCGACCAGGTGATGGCCGAGACCGTCATGCCGACCGTGACCGAGCTGGCCAGGCGCGGCACGCCGTACACGGGGGTGCTGTACGTGGGGCTGGCCCTCACGTCCAAGGGCCCGAAGGTGATCGAGTTCAACGCCAGGTTCGGCGACCCGGAGACCCAGGTCGTGCTGGACCGGCTGGAGACGCCCCTCGCGGGCCTGCTGCTCGCCTGCGCGAACGGGACGCTCGACCGGTTCGGGCCGCTCTCCTACCGCGACGGCGCCGCGGTGACCGTGGTGATCGCCGCGGAGAACTACCCGGCGGAGCCGGTGAAGGGCGACGTGATCGAGGGGCTGTCCGACCCGGTCGAGGACGCCTACGTGCTGCACTCGGGCACCGCCCTCGACGGTGACCGGATCGTCTCCAACGGGGGCCGGGTGCTCAGCGTGGTCGGCACCGGGCCCGACGTCCCCGCCGCCCGGGCGGCGGCCTACGAGGCCGTGGAGCGCATCCGGATGCGCGGCTCGCACCACCGCACCGACATCGCGGGCCGCGGCGCCTGACCTGCGGTTCCCCGGGGACGCTCATGGCCGCGGGGACGACGTGCCGATTTCCCGCGAGCGCCTGAACTCCCGGTTTTCCCGGGGGCGTAGCGCCTGATCGGCATGTCGCGGTAAGCCTGGGGCAGTCGGCAGTGTCCGTCCCAGGCCCGCCCCAGGCCGCTCCCTTCGGAGGAACGATGTCGCTTGACCCCGCGATCCCCCCCGAGCGGATCGGCGACACCGGCGTGCTGCGCTGGCCCGGCACCTGGCGGGTGTACGTGGCCACCCGCAGCGAGGAGATCAGGGCGGACGCCGAGCGTGCCCTCACGATGCGCGACGAGGCGGGCCAGCTGGTCTCGGTGGGCGAGGGCATCGGCACGCACCTGGCCCGCGCGGAGACGTACGCGCGCAGCAGGCACGGCGTGCGGCGCTGGCTGACCGGCCAGGCCATCGAGGGCGCCTGGTCCAACGTCAACAGCGCGACCGTGATGCTGTACGGCGTGCTGCCGACGGCGGAGCTGTGCGGGCGGGGCCCGGAGGTGGCGGCGATCGGCCGGGCGTACCTGCCCGGCGACGACCCCCGGCTGGTCCACCTCCAGGCCAGGCTCGCGGCGGGGGACCTGGGGGAGAACGACAGGCCGCTGATGCAGTCGGTGCTGCGGGCCGCGTACACCGCGCAGGCGATGGAGACCGGGCGGGTCCGCAGCTTCCGCAACCTGCTGCTCGGCGGGGTGGTCATGCTGAGCCTGATCGTGCTGGGCGTGGTGGTCATCGGCGCGATCTGGCCGAACGTCATCCCGATGTGCGGCAACCAGTCGGTGATCCGCACCCAGGGGCTGATGCCCGCCCAGATCTGCCCGACGGGCGGCCTGCAGCCCGGCCACGGCGACGTCCCGCTCGTGGCCCTGATCGGCATGCTGGGCGCGGCGCTGGCCACCGCGGCCTCGCTGTCGACCCGCTCGGAGCTGTCCACCCGCTACTCGCTGGCGGTCGTCCAGAACCTTCTCAAGGCGCCCGCGGGGGTGGCCACCTCGGTGCTCGGGCTGCTGATCCTGAACTCGGGCTTCGTGCCCGGTTTCGCGGGGCTGGGCTCGCAGCCCGCGATCCTGGTCTGGGCGATGGCGTTCGGGTACGGCCAGCAGGTCGTCACCCGCTTCGTGGACCAGAGGGCCGACAACCTCCTGTCGGCCGCCTCACCGCTCACCGCCGCGGGCGGCACGAAGAGCAGATGACGCCCGCCCGCCAGGGCTGCGCCCCTCCATGTCCCACGGTCGCCGGACCATGAGATGATCTTCTGCGCGGTCCGGCCGCGGGCGGTGCGGGAGACATGGTCGAAGGGGCGCGGGGACACCGGGGAGCACGGGCGGGCGGGCCGTCGGCGCCCGCCGCCGCGAGGGCCGATGATTACCGGCGATCCGAGGGGTAGTTCCCCCCTGAAGTGGCCGTTTCAGGGGCATCCAACGGCTACTGTTGGCCGGATAAACCTCGGCTGCCGCCCCGCGCCACATGAATCACTCAAATCACTTCAAGGAGCATGACGCATGGTCCGTTACCGCGTGCGCGGTGGCAACCCACTTCGTGGAACCGCCTTCATCCAGGGCGCCAAGAACGCCGTGCTTCCCATGATCGGCGCGGCGCTGCTGGCGTCCAGAGGCCGGACGGTCCTGCGCAACGTCCCCATCATCGAGGACGTCCGCCGCGCGGTCGAGCTGGCCGAGACGGTCGGTGCCACGGTCGAGCTCCACGAGGCGGAGCGCACACTGGTGATCGACGCCTCGACGCTCAGCAGCCCGGTCCTGCCCGCCGAGATCGCCCGTCGCTTCCGCGGTTCCGTGTTGTTCGTGCCCGCCCTGCTGCACCGCCTCGGTGAGGCGATCATCGAGGGCGTGGGCGGCTGCAACCTGGGCAGCCGCAACCTCGACTTCCACTACCTGGGCTACAAGCGCCTGGGCGCGCTCGTGGACGAGGGCGACTCGGTCATCCACGTCAAGTCGGCGGGCCTCACCGGCGCCACCCTGTACCTGGACACCCCCTCGCACACCGGCACCGAGAACCTGATCATGGCCGCCGCCCTCGGGCGCGGCACCACCGTGATCGAGAACGCGGCGCTGGAGCCCGAGGTCCTCGACGTGATCGAGATGCTGACCCGGATGGGCGCGAGGATCAGCGGCGGCGGCACGGGGTTCATCACCGTGGAGGGCGTGGAGGAGCTCCAGGCCGTCGAGCACACCGTGATGCCGGACCGCCTCGACGCGGGCGTGTTCGCCATGGCCGCCGCCGTCACCGGCGGCGAGGTCAACCTGGTCGGCGCCGACCTGGACCACCTCGGCGTGGTCCGCTACAAGCTGGAGCAGATGGGGGTGGAGTTCGCCGACCACGGCGCGGTGCTCCACGTGCGCAGGGACCGCCCGCTGCGCCCGATCAACGTGATCACCGACACCTACCCCGGTTTCGCCACGGACCTGCAGTCGCCGATCATGACGGTCGCCTGCCTCGCCGACGGTGCCAGTTACATTCATGAACGCATCTTCGACGGGCGTTTCGCTCTGGCCTCAGAGCTGAACAAGATGGGCGCCGATATTGAAGTGAAAGAGAACAGCGCTGTCGTTCGCGGCGCCACTCCGCTCACCGGAACGCGAGTGACCGCACACGATCTGCGTTCGGGAATCGCGCTCGTGCTCGCGGGCCTGGCCGCCGAGGGGGAGACCGTGATCGAATCGGGATATCTCATCGACCGCGGGCACTCTTATCTGGCCGAGCGTATGCAGTCCCTGGGGGCCGATGTGCGACGAGAGATTTCAGCTTCATAATCAGCAGGTTTGAGACGCTCAAAAACCGCTCTGACCTGTGTAAACGATGCCAGTCATGGCTTTAACCCGGAAGTTGCTTCCGGAATTGGCCGCAAATCGGGCGTGACATTACGGCCCTCGCGAGCGATCGTTCCAAAAGAGAGCCGAAAACAAACGGACGGCATGATGGGACGAACATTGGTCGAGCGGGCCGAAGAAGCGCCACGAGTGTCACGCCCGGGTGCCATGACACCGGACCTCACTATCGGTGTGGTGGGCCCCCATGACCTCGTCGAACGGGTGATGTTGATGGGGCATGCGGCTGCCCCGTTACCCTGCCGCCTGGTGGCGGCGGCATACCGCGACGAGCAGGAGGCAGCCGACAAGGTCACCCGGCTGGGAGCCGGGGTGGACGCATGCCTGTTCGCCAGCCCGGTCCCCTACGACCTGGCCCGGCGATCGGGGGTGCTGACGATGCCCGCGACGTATGTCCAGCTCGGCGGCGCCGCGCTGATCGCCGCGCTGGCGAGGGCCGCGCTGGACGAGCGGATAGACCCGCGCAGGGTCAGCATCGATGTCCTGGGCAGAGCGGAGGTCGAGGAGGCGTACAACGATCTGAGCCTTCCCTCAGGGGATGTGCAGAGCCGCGACGAACCGGGCGCCACCGGTACGATCGCGGCCTTCCACGAACGCCTCGCCCGCCAGGGCAGCACGAGCGGGGCGCTCACCTGTCTGCCCGCGGTCGCCGACCGCCTCCAGACCGCGGGGGTGCCCGTGGTGAGGATCCGCCCCACCTCCGCCGCGGTGCGCACGGCGCTGCACACGGCGGCCCTGCTGGGCGCGCACCACAGGCTGGAGGAGTCGCAGCTCACCGTGGTCCTGGTGGAGGTGCCCACGCTGCGCGAGCCGGTCCGCCGGGCCGCGCCGCGCTACTGGCGCGACGAGCTCCGGCTGTCCCTGCACCGGCTGCTGGTGCAGGAGGCCAACCGGATCAACGCGTCGGTCACCGCGGTCGACGACCACAGCTACATGGTCACCGCGACCCGCGGTTCGGTCGCCGCGGCCACCGAGGGATTCCGGGTCCTGCCGTTCGCCGCGCGGGTCCGCGACGAGCTGGGCCTGGCGGTCGAGGTGGGCGTCGGCATGGGCCGTACCACCCACGACGCCGAGTCGCACGCCAGGGCCGCGCTGGCGCGCACCCAGGCGGGCAAGCAGGCCCAGGGCTTCGCGGTCGACCGTGAGGGCAGGGCGCTGATCCCGGCGCCCAGGATGCCCCCTCAGGGCGCCGGACCGCTGAAGCCGAAGGGCGTGGAGGTCCTGGCCCGGCTGGCGGCCAAGCTGGAGGGTGGGGACACGGTGGTGGACGCGGAGGGCGCGGGCAAGATGCTCGGCGTCACCCCGCGCACGGCACGACGGTTGCTGCGCACGCTGGTAGACGAGGGACTCGCGTGGCCGCTTCCGCCGAACCGGACGCCGCAGCCGGGGCGCCCCCGGCAGCTGTACCGGCTGATCGTGGAGAAGCTCGGCACCCGCTGAGCCCCGCGCACGGTCTGCACCGACCTGGAGGCTTCCGCCGCGCCCGGACGGCGGAACCTCCCAGGTCACGGCGCGCCGGGCCTGGCGTGGCGTGACCCGCCGGCTCGCGGTGTGTTCGCCGCGGCCTGTTCACCACGGCCCGCCCGGTCCGGCGTGTTCACCGTGGTTTGTTCATTCCGGCCTGTTTATTTTGGTCTGTTCACCGGACCTGTTCACAGGATCCGTTCATTCCGGCCCGGCCATTACGGCTCGCCCGTCCCGGTACGGCGAGGATTCCCGGGCCGCGATTCCCCGGAGCGCGCTCCGCCGGATCCGGCCGGACGCGGTGCCGCGGAACCCGGCCGGCCACGGTCCGTCCCGCCGGATCTCAAGGTCCGAAACACGCGAGCGTATTGTCGGTTTCAGCCGCTATTGTCATGAGCTATGGGTCAAGACAGTACTGACAGCCGCAAGGCGCTCCTCGTCTGGGGGGCGCTGGCGATCGTTTACGTGGTGTGGGGTTCCACGTACCTGGCGATCATGATCACGATCGAGACGATCCCGCCGCTGCTCAGCGGGGCTGTCCGCTTCGTCACGGCCGCGCTCGTCCTCGGCGCCGCGGTGTACCTGCTGAAGGGCCGGGACGCCTTCCGGATGACCTGGAAGCAGGCCGGCGGGGCGGCCCTGGTCGGCCTGCTGCTGCTGAACGGCGGCAACGGCATGGTCGCCGTGGCCGAGCAGCACATCTCCAGCGGCCTGGCGGCGCTGCTGGTGGCCTCGACGCCGCTCTGGCTGGTCATCTTCAGGGTCCTGTTCAGGGACCGGCCGCGGGCGCTGACGCTCGTCGGGGTGCTCATCGGGTTCGGCGGCGTGGCGGTGCTCTCGCTGGGCGGCGGGAGCAACGCGGCCGACGGCGCCGGAATCACGATCGTCCTGCTGGCGTCGCTGTCGTGGGCGGCCGGCTCGTTCCTGGCGTCCCGCATCCCGATGCCCGCGAACCCCTTCTCCGCGAGCGCCGTCGAGATGGCGGCGGGTGGCGCCGGACTCGCCCTCACCGCCGCCGTGGTGGGCGAGCGCCTCGACGTCGCCGCCGTCTCCGCGCGGTCGTGGACCGCGCTCGCCTACCTGATCCTGATCGGGTCCCTGGTCGCCTTCACGGCGTACGTGTGGCTGCTGGGCAACGCGCCGATCTCGCTGATCTCCACCTACGCCTACGTCAACCCGGTCGTGGCGGTCGTGCTGGGCGCCCTCGTGCTGAGCGAGCCGGTCACCGGCTCGATGGTCGCGGCCGGCGTGGTGATCGTCATCGGCGTGGCCCTGGTGGTCTCCACCGAACGGCGCGGGAAGCCGGAGCCCGCACCGGAGACGAAGCCGGAGCCCGCGACCGTGTAGCCCGCTGCTTTCCAGGCCGTGTAGCCCACGGGCACCCGGCGCGAAGGCGGTCCCGCGCGGAGGTCGCCGGAGTGGGGGACGGCCCGGCGCGGGCGTGCCGGAGTGGGGGACGGCCCGGCGTGCGGCCGGGCCGACGGATCAGGCGTTTCAGGGCGGGTCAGGCGGGTCAGGCGCTCCGGAAGGCCGACGCGGCGGCCAGGAAGGTGTCGTTGGCCTCGGGGTCGCCGATGGAGACGCGGGCACCCTCACCGGCGAAGGGCCGCACCGCGACGCCCTCGGTCGCGCACGAACCGGCGAAGTCGAGCGTGCGCTCCCCCAGCCGGAGCCAGACGAAGTTGGCCTCGCTCACCGGCACCTCCCAGCCCTGGGCGATCAGCGCCTCGCGGACCCGGTCGCGCTCCTTGACCACGGCGTCGACCCGCTCCATCAGCTCGTCCTCGGCGGCCAGCGAGGCGACCGCGGCGACCTGGGCGAGGTGGTTGACCGCGAACGGCACGGTCGTCTTGCGGACGGCGGACGCCACCGGCTCGTCGGCGATCAGGTAGCCCACCCGGAGCCCGGCCAGGCCGTACGCCTTGGAGAAGGTCCGCAGCACGGCCACGTTCGGCCGGTCGCGGTAGACGGTGAGCCCGTCGGTGACCCCGGCGTCCCTGACGTACTCGCGGTAGGCCTCGTCGAGCACGACGAGCACGCTCTCGGGCACCCGGTCGAGGAAGGCCTCCAACTCGGCCGCGTGGACGACCGTGCCGGTGGGGTTGTTCGGGTTGCAGACGAAGATCATGCGGGTGTGCGGGGTGATCGCGTCGGCCATCGCCTCCAGGTGGTGCGTCTCCCCCAGCAGCGGGACCCGCACCGAGGTCGCCCCGGCCAGGTCGGCCAGGAGCGGGTACGCCTCGAAGGACCGCCAGGCGTAGATCACCTCGGCGCCCGGCTCGGTCACGGTCTCGAAGAGCTGCTGGGCCACCGTCACCGAGCCCGCGCCGAGGGCGACGTGCTCGGCCGGGACGCCGTATCTCTCGGCGATCGCCCCGGTCAGCTCCGTGGCCGCCGGATCGGGATAGCGGTGCATCTGGGTCGCCGCCCTGGCGACCGCCTCGACCACCGAGGGCAGCGGCTCGTAGGGGCATTCGTTCGAGGAGAGCTTGTAGGACCGGCCGTCGGCGGACACCACGGCCTTGCCCGCCCGGTAGGCGGGCATCGTGTCCAGGATCGCGCGGAAACGAGGCATGGCCTTACCTTATGAGCAGCGGGCGGATGGGGCATCCTGTAACACTGGAGGTGAGAGGCATGCCCGACCGGAAGGACGACATGAGCATCGCACCGCTGGCCGACGTCGAGCCCATTCCCAACTGGGCAATTCCTCCTGTAGAGGGCTTCACCGCCGATGACCTCGATCGGCTTCCGGGGATCCCCCCTCACACGGAACTCATCGATGGCACTCTCGTGTTCGTGAGCCCCCAGACCCGTTTTCACGCTCTCGTGCTGTTCCTCCTGCACAAAGAGCTTGATCAGGCCGCTCCCGCCCATCTTCGGGTGGAGCAGGAGATGACGGTGAAGCTGGGGCGACGTCAACGGCCGGAGCCCGACCTGGTGATCCTCCACGCACACGCACCCTCCGAGATGTCACGGACCTTCTACGAGGCGGCGGACGTGCTGCTCGCCGTCGAGGTCGTCTCCGAGGAATCCGAGGAACGCGATCGCAACCGCAAGCCCCAGATGTGCGCCGAGGCCGGCATCCCCCACTTCTGGCGTGTCGAGAACATCGAGGGCCGCCCCAGCGTCCACGTCCACGAACTGAACCCGGTGACAAAGGTGTACGCGCTCACCGGTGTCCATCAGAATCGCCTGAAGCTCAGTCTTCCCTTCGACATCGACATCGATCTGACGGATATCGCCGACCCTCGCGGTCGATAGCCACGTCTGGCGACCGTACCGGTGCAGGCCCTGATCGATGACCGGCCGGTGTCCCTGGAACATCATGCGAGCGCGGTGCGATCGGCCCCACGGCCGGGTCCGACTACTCCTTCAGGGAGCGGAGCATCGGGGGGTGCAGCGCCACGGCGGGGCCGCGGCGGTAGAGCTTGGCGGGGCGGCCGCCGTCGCGGGTGGTGGTGCCGCCGGTGGGCACCAGGAAGCCCTCGGCCTTGGTGACCTTCCGGTGGAAGTTGCGCGGGTCGAGGGGGCGGCCCCAGACGATCTCGTAGACCCGGCGCAGCTCGGCGACGGTGAACTCCGGCGGGCAGAAGGCCGCGCCCAGCGGGGTGTACTCCAGCTTGGCGCGGGCCCGCTCGATCCCGTCGACCATGATGCGCCGGTGGTCGAACGCCATCTCGCGCAGCAGCGCGGAGACCGGCTGCCAGCTCATGTGCGCCTCGGTGGAGGTCGGCAGGTGCGGGGCAAGACCGAGGTAGGCCACGCTCAGCACGCGCTGGCGCGGGTCGCGGTCGGGGTAGCCGTAGGTCTGGAGCTGCTCCAGGTGCACGGCGGCGCCCGGCAGTCCCGCCCGTTCCGCGAGGACCCGGGCCGCGGCCGCGGGCAGGTCCTCGTCGAGCTGGATGAAGCCGCCTGACAGGGCCCAGCGTCCCTCGTACGGCGGCTTGTCACGCCGCCAGACGAGCGCGCTCAGCACCTGGCGGCGCACCGTGAGGACGACAAGGTCCACGCTGACGGGAATGCGCGGCACCATGGCAGGCACGTTACACCGGTCAGACCCGCACGCGGACGTGCAGCGGCTCGGTGGCGGCGCGTCCGTCGGCCGCGGCGACCGAGACCTGGACCCAGGTGTCGTCCGGCACCTTGGACCAGTCGAACGGGATCCACGCCGTGCTCATCCGTACCGGCAGGTCCGGCGGCGGCGCGGTCAGGTTCACCCCGGCCACGTCGACGACGTGGGGCTCCTCCTGGCCCTTCCAGGTGAGCGTGATCTTGGAGCCCATGGGGATGTTGTAGCCGCGGATCTCCACGCCGTCCTGGATGTCGCGCGGCATGCGGATCGCGTCGGCCGCGATGGGCCGGTCGTGGTCGCGGGCGATCTCCTCGGCGAGGGACGGGGATCCGCAGGTGTAGAAGTCGCTCCACATGTAGGAGACGACCTTGGAGACGTAGCGCCCGACCTGCGCCACGGCCGTGTCGAGCCGCTCCTTGTCGGTGCGCCCCCGCTCGGAACCCGCGGCGCACCGCTCCTCGCCGGTCGGCTCGAAGGCCTCGACGTTGGCCCAGAGCTGCACGTTGAAGCCCTGCTCGACCATCCTGGTCCTGGCCAGGGACATCTCGCGGTAGTAGTCGCGGGTCGAGCCGTGGTACGCGTCGCCGTTGGTCTTCTCGTCGACGACCGAGCGCAGCCGCTCGTCGACCTCGTCCTCGCGCTGGTCGGGCCAGAACAGCCCGACCTTGCCCGTACCCCGGCTGTCCTGCGGGGCGATGATCCCGACACCGGTCCTGACGAGGGCCTCGAAGCCCTTGGCGACCTGCTTGGGGGTGGCGCTGAACGGCCGTTCCTTGCGCGCGTCGAGATAGGGGCTGACGAGGACGGGCCTGCCGGGCATCTCCTGCTCGACGATCTCGTGCTGCGAGGCGTAGACCCTGAGCGTCGGGTGGTCGGCCTCGGAGTCCCCGATGTACTTCATCTCGCGCATCTGCAGCTCGAACGGCTGGTAGAAACCGCCCAGCGACTCCCGGTCCTGAAAGCGCGCCCCGTAGTCCTGCATGATCCGCCGGGTGAGCGTGGTGAGCGTGTCGGTGCCCTGCTTGGCGGCCCTGGTCTTCTGCGCCGGGTCGCGGGGGGCGAGCGGCAGCGCGGGGTAGACCTTCACCCCGAACCGGTCACCGAGGTCGAGCAGCTCGGTGAGGCTGTCCTCGTGCGCGGCCGCGACCAGGATCACGTGGTAGCCGCGTCCCTTGGTCCGGATGTTCTCGCAGCTCGCGTCGTCGGTGCCGTCGTCGGTGGCGACGATCCGGTAGAAGACGGTCTTCTCCGTGACGATCTTCCGCTCGAACTCGGGGCAGCGGAACAGGTCGGGGCCGAACGCCTCGTCGGTGCGGTAGACGAACGTCCAGCTCACCCGGTTGCCGGGGTTGGCGGCCTTGAGGTCGTTCTCCGCCGCCAGCGCGCACGGCACCCCGTCCTCCTCGCACGGCTCGTAGCGGGCGTCGACGTTCCCGTCGCCGTCGAGGATCCGGCCGTCGTCGTCGACGTTGCGCGCCTGCAGGCCCCAGCCGATCCGGATCACCGTGTCGCCGCCCACCTCGTGGATCGCGCCGAACTGCCGGCGCCAGGTGCAGTGGTCGGCGGTCGGGACCAGCCAGTAGCCGGTGATCGCGTACGGCCAGCGCATCGTCGTGTCGAACGTTCCACACGGGTCGGTGAACTCGGTCACCTCCGGCACCGGGACCGAGGGGGAGGCGGAGGGCGACGAGGACGAGGGCGAGGCCGCGAGCGACGAGCTCCCCGCCGTCGGAGAGCCGTTCCCCGCGGGGGTGGTCACCACGAACGCCGCCACCCCTGCGAGGATCGCCACGCCCAGGAAAGCGATGAGCCAGCGCACGTTCAGGACACTACCGTTCTTGTGATCAGGCAGACATAAGGAGCCGGGCGGGCACCGTGAGCCCCTCCGTACCGGAGATCAGCTCTTGACGCCCGCCCACGCCTCCAGCTGCGAGACGAAACGGCGGGCCGAGTTGGGCCAGTGGTGGTTCGCACGAGCCGCCGCATACCCTCGGGCTCCCCGGCCATACCGCTCCCTGGCGTCGTCTCGCAGGAAGAGCACCGCCTGTGCCACGGCCTTGGGATCCTGCCAGGGCACGACGATGCCGCTGTCGTAGCGTTCGACCAGCTCCACCGCGCGAGGCGAGGGGGTGGTGATCACCGGGATGCCGTGTGCCATGTACTCCACGATCTTCGTCGGCATGGAGTGCCGGTAGTTGGGCTCGTCGTGCAGCAGGGAGAGCCCCGCCAGCGCGCCGTCGAGCCGCTTGAGAGCCTCGTCGTTCGGCATGAAGTCGCGCCACTCCAGCACGCCCTCCGCGACCGCCTCGTTCAGCGTCGGCCGCGACTGCGGGTCGGCGTAGCCGATCAGCTCGACCGCCACCCGGTACGGCTGGAGCAGCCGGGCCACCTCGATGGCCTCGCGCACCCCGCGCGCGCCCGACAGCCAGCCGAGGTAGACGACGCGGTCGTCACCCGGCGGGGTCACCTCGTCGGGCACCCAGGTCTCGTTGGGCACCACCAGGTGGGCCTGGCGGAACCGTCCGGCGTAGGCGGTCTCGGCGAGCAGCAGGTGCAGGTGCCGCTCGGCCGTGCCTTCGAGCAGGCGGGCCAGGAACCGCACCGGCGGGCGCAGGAACGCGGGCAGCCAGGGCTTCAGCGACAGCGTCGCCGGGGTGTCCTCGTGGACGTCCCAGACCACCGGGGGCCGCTTGCGCATGCCCACCACCGCGAGCAGCAGCTCCGGGTCGTGGATGACCACGAGGTCGACCTGCCCGCGCATGCGCTTGAACACCTTGCGCGCGGCGCGCACGGCCGCGAACCGCTTGCGCTCGGCGGCGCGGGGGAGGTCGACGCCGTTCACCCAGGAACGGGCCATCACGCCCCGCGCCGTGTACGGGGCCGCATACGTGACCTCATGACCGGCGTCCACGAGCGCGCGGATCTGCCGGTGCAGGATCCGGGCGTCCTCGGGGTGATGCACCACCGTCATGACGAGCACGTGCACTGCGCGCAGCCCTCCGTCGCTAGAGCCGCTCGACGCGTTCACCCTCGGCGAGCACGCCTCGGGTGTCGAGCACGAGCTTGCCTTGGTCCTCGACGATCGACAGGTCGAAGGCGGCGTGCTGCTGCAGCAGCAGCGTCACGTCGGCTTCGGCCACTGCCGTGGCGAGGTCTTCCTCACGCGGCACCTCGACGTCGTCGACGCGCCATTCCTTGACGTACGGGTCGGCGAAGACGAGTTCCGCGCCCAGTTCCAGCAGCGCCCGCGCGACCGGCAACGCCGGGGTCTCGCGCTCGTCGGCGATGTCGGGCTTGTACGTGACACCGAGCAGCAGCACCTTCGAGCCGTTGACGGGCTTGCGCTGCCGGTTGAGCAGGCGCTGCACGCGGGCGACCACGTACGACGGCATCCGCTCGTTGATCTCCTGGGCCAGCTCGACGAAGCGGAACGGGTAGCCCAGCTTGCGCACCGTGTAGGAGAGGTAGGACGGGTCGACCGGGATGCAGTGCCCGCCGACGCCGGGCCCGGGGAGGAACTTCTGGAACCCGAACGGCTTGGTGGCCGCGGCCTCGATCGACTCCCAGAGGTCGACACCGAGCTCGTCGCAGAAGATCGCCATCTCGTTGACGAGGGCGATGTTGACGTGGCGGTAGGTGTTCTCCAGGAGCTTGGCCATCTCGGCCTCGCGGGTGCCGCTGACCGGCACGACCTGCTCGATGAACTGCGAGTAGAACCCGACCGCGCGGTCCTTGCAGGCCGGGGTGTAGCCGCCGACGACCTTCGGGGTGTTGCGCAGGCCGTACTTGGGGTTGCCCGGGTCGATGCGCTCGGGCGAGAAGGCGAGGTGGAAGTCGGTGCCCGCGACCAGGCCCGAGCCCTTCTCCAGGATGGGCCGCGCGACCTCGTCGGTGGTGCCGGGCCAGGTGGTGGACTCCAGGACCACCAGCGAGCCGGCCCGCAGGTTGCGGGCGACGGTGCCGGTGGCACCCTCGACCGCCGACAGGTCGGGGCGGTGGTCCTCGTCCAGCGGGGTCGGCACGCAGATGACGATGGTCCGGCTGTCGGCCAGGACCGATTCGTCCAGCGTGGCGGTGAAGCCCCCCGCCAGCATGTGCTCAAGGTCGGCGTCGGTCAGGTCGTCGATGTAGGACGTGCCCGCGTTGAGGGCCTCGACCTTGACGGGGTCGACCTCGAAGCCGACGACCCGCAGACCAGCCGCCGTGGCCTCCTTGGCCAGGGGCATGCCGACGTAGCCCAGACCGATGATGGCCAGGTCGTAGGCAGTCACTGGATGACCTTGGAACGCCGGAAACAACACTTCATGGTCGCAAAGGCTATCTCAAGTCCGAACGAGCTACGCCTAATGCGATTGAACGCATCGCAAACGGCTGGTCTCTCTGTTACCAACACGAGACCATCAACCAGCAATCGATCGGTAAATATCACGGTAAGTCTCCGCGATGCGGCTCCACGTACGCTTCGCCGCCACCTCGGCCCGTCCGGCCTCACCCATCTCGGCCCTCCGCTCCGGATCGTCACGCAGCCCGGCGATCGCCTTGGCCAGTGCCTCGGGGTCTCCCGGGGGCACCAGAAGCCCGGCCCCTTCGGAGCCCACGAGCTCGGAGAGGGCGGGCAGGTCGCTCAGCACGACCGGCTTGCCGAGAGCCATCGCCTCGACGGGTTTCAATGGCGTAACGAGTCGGCAGACGCGCAGGTCCTCACGCGGGCAGACGAAGATGTCGATCGCCGCCTGCGCCTGCAGGGCCTCGTCGGGGCCGACCCGTCCCGGCAGGATCGCGATGTCGCCCAGTCCCAGCTCCTCGACCTGTTCGAGCAGCGCCGCCCGCTCCACGCCGTCGCCGACGAGCAGCACCCTGACCGGCGCGCCCTCGTCCCGCAGGAGCGCGGCCGCGTTGATCATGGTGGCGAAGCCCTCGTAGGCCACGATGCTCGACACCGAGCCCATCACGATCTCGCCGGGCTCGATGCCGTACGCGGCGCGGAACGCCGCGCCGTCGTACTCGGCGCTGAGCAGCGAGTCGTCCACCGCGTTCGGCGCGAGATAGATCTTCTCCCTCGGCACCCCGCGCTCGACGATCTCGGTGGCCATGGTCTCCGCGAGGGTGACCACGGCGTCGGCGGAGCGCATGATGAACGCCTCGCGGTCGCGCTGGAGCACGTGCCGCTGGCTGCCGATGCGCTTGGGGTCGCGGGAGGCCCAGGTCTCCTCCAGGAAGCCCCGCACCTCGTAGACCATCGGCGTGCCGGTGCGCTCGCGCACGGCCAGCGCCACCGATCCGTTGCGGTGGTCGGTCGCGGCGTGCAGCACCTGCGGTCGCAGGGTCCTGACCAGCTCGGTCACCTCTCCGGCGCCGCGGATCATCCGCCCGTGGCTCTCGAAGGGCACCTCGCCACTCGGGATCAGCCGATGGTAGGGGATGCCGTCGATCTCCTCGTACGGCGTCGCGTCGGCGTGCCCCTGCATCATCGGCCAGCCCCAGCTGGTCACGACGTGCGGGTCGAGCCCGGCGGCCTTCTGCGAGGTGACGATGCGGTGGGTGCGGACGGTGTATCCGGCCTGCGTGTACGGCAGCGCGTTGGTCACGCAGTGCAGCACCCGGCCCTGGAACCGCTCGCCCACGATCACCTTCGCCTTGGGCGGGATCGGGTTCGGCTGGATCGCGGCCAGCTCACCGACGTAGTAGGCGTACCGGCGCTTGATGAAGGGATAGCGCGTGTGGGCCTGCAGCACCGCGGCGGCCTCGCTCATCCGGCCGGAGTCGAAGTGCTCCTTCGCCTCGCTCCACGGGCCCTTCACCAGGCGCATGCCGAGCTTGCGTACGACGATCTTGGCGCGCCGCGCGACGGGCCAGGCGAACCGGCCCACGACGGGGCGGACACTCGGCGGGAGCGTCTCGGCCGCCGCCTGCGCCACGCGTACCGGGTCGGACTTCACCTTGGTCGCCACGACCCGGGAGACGATGACCGGGTGCTGGACGAAGCCCTTGATCAGCCCGCGCAGTCCCGCTCTGGCCGACTTCGCCGACACCGGGGCCGCCGGAGGCGTGGACGACGCCGGGAGCGACGCGGGGACCTTCTCCTCGTCCTCGTCCGAGGGCCTCGCCGTGACCGCGGGCATGTCGGAGACCGGGACCGTGTCCGGGCTTCCGGCCGTGTCCGGACTTCCGGCCTGGTCCGCGGCGGGAACCGGGTCCGCGGCGGGAGCCGGGGTCGTGTCCGCGGCCGGGGGCGTCTCCGCGCTCGGCGGTGGCGGCGGCTCCGTGGGCGTGTCCACGGCGGGCTCCTCCACGACCGGAGTCGTCTCCAGGACGGAGGGTGCCTCCGGCTCGGAAAGTGCCTCCGACGCAGTGGGTGTCTCCGGTTCGGAGGGTGCCTCCGACGCAGCGGGTGTCTCCGGCTCGGAAGGTGTCTTCGGCGCCGCAGGTGTCTCGGACGGCTCCGGGCTCGGAGGCGTCACCGGTTCCGCGGACGCGGAAGGCCCGGCGGGCGGAGGGGTCACCGGAGCGGAGGGCTCGGCGGCGGGGGTCTCAACGGCCGGAGGCGTCACCGAGGGGGATGGTGTCGCCGGCACCGAGGATGTCGCCGGACCCGGGGGCTTCGCCGGAACCTTCGCTGGAACCGAGGGGGAGTCTGGCCTGTTGGCATCGGATACCACGCCGTGACCGTACCATAGGCAACGTTTGCCCCACTGCCGCATGAAAGGCGAGGTCAATGAGGGACTTTGCCCGTCCGGGCGCTGCTCAGGGCCCCGATAATCCCCTCGTCCTGCACGTGCTCGGCGCGCGTCCCAACTTCGTGAAGGCCGCGCCCGTGGTGCGCGCGCTCACCGAACTCGGGGTGCGACAGGGCATCGTCCACACCGGTCAGCACTACGACGCGCTCATGTCGGACGTGTTCTTCGCCGACCTCGGTCTCCCCGAGCCGATCGCCAACCTCGGCGTCGGTTCCGGCTCGCACGCCCGCCAGACGGCGGCGCTGCTGGTCGGCCTGGAGGACGTGGTGCTCGAGCACCGTCCCACGCTGGTCGTCGTCTACGGCGACGTGAACTCGACGCTGGCCGCGATCCTCGTCTGCGCCAAGCTCCACGTGCCGACCGCGCACGTGGAGGCGGGCCTGCGTTCCTTCGACCGGGAGATGCCCGAGGAGGTGAACCGGGTCGTCACCGACGGCCTGTCCGACATCCTCTTCGCCACCTCGCCGGACGCGCTCTCCCACCTGGCCGCCGAGGGCGTCGACCCGGCCCGGGTGCACCTCGTCGGCAACCCGATGATCGACAGCCTGTTCTCCGCGCTCGACCACCTCGACCCCGTCCCGGTCCGCTCCCGGCTCGGCGTTCCCGAGCGGTACGCGGTGGCCACCCTGCACCGTCCCGGCAACGTCGACGACCCGGCCTCCGCCAAGGAGCTGGTCGACGCCGTGCTGTCGGTGAGCGAGCGCCTCCCGGTCGTGGTGCCGCTGCACCCGCGCGGCCGGACCCGCCTGGCGGAGGCCGGACTGGTGAGCGGGGAGAACCTCCGCATCGTCGACCCGCTGGGCTACGTGGACTTCCTGTCACTGGTGCGGGGCGCGACGCTGGTCGTCACCGACTCCGGCGGCGTGCAGGAGGAGACCACCATGCTGGGCGTCCCCTGCCTCACGGTGCGGCCCAACACCGAGCGGCCGATCACCATCACGCACGGCACCAACCGGCTCGTCACCCCCGCGCAGCTGCCCGCCGCGGCCGATCGAGCGCTGGCGGACGGCGCGGCGACGCCGTCGGGCGAGCTGCCCCCGCTCTGGGACGGCAAGGCCGGTCCCCGGATCGCCCGGGTGATCGAGAGCTGGCTGCGCGGCGGCAACCTCTCACCGGCCGGACAATCGGTATCGCCCAAATCCCTTTAAAACGACTATTTCGGTACGGCTATGGTCGTACGCTGGCACGACCCCTGACAAAGGCGATTCCCCATGAGCGATGAGACCCCAGAAGAGCCGAAGTTCCAGCGTCTCGGGCCGATCAACTGGCTGCCCGAGGAGCGCAAGGTCGTCGAGCGCCTCGAGGAACGCGTCCAGGACCTGGAGCGGCGGCTCGCCATCGCCGAGGCGCGGGCCGACTACGCGCAGTGGAAGCTGGAGTCGACCAAGGTGCAGCGCCCCTACCGGGTGGCCGAGGCGCTGACGGCGGCCAAGGGGCCGGGGGTCACCGCGCTGCCCGGCAAGCTGCGCTCCGCGATGCAGGCCCGCAAGGGCCCCAAGCCGCCCCGCCCGGTGGCCGAGGTGGTCGAGGAGCTCAAGAACCAGGGGCCCGTGGTCGACGTGCCGCAGGTCAAGTGGCCCGCCGGTCCGATCGTCCGCCCCGACATGAAGGTCGCGGTCATCCTGGACGACTTCTCCCGGATGGCGTTCAAGTACGAGTGGGACCAGATCGAGTTCGGGCTCCGCGACTGGCCGGAGATCTTCGCCGAGCGCCGGCCGGAGCTGTTGTTCGTGGAGTCGGCCTGGCACGGCAACCAGGGCCGCTGGCGCTACCAGATGACCGGCACGAAGGCCCCCAAGCCCGAGCTGCTCGCCCTGATCGACTGGTGCCGCGCCGAGGGGATCCCCACGGTCTTCTGGAACAAGGAGGACCCGCCGAACTTCGACTTCTTCATCGACACGGCCAAGCTGTTCGACTACGTCTTCACCTGCGACGGCGACATGGTCCCCCGCTACCGCGAGGTGCTGGGCCACGACCGGGTCGACGTCCTGCAGTTCGCCGCGCAGCCCCGGGTGCACAACCCCATCCAGGACAAGCGCGGGCGCGTGAACGACGTGGTCTTCGCGGGCATGTACTTTCGGGACAAGCACCCCGAGCGCCGCGAGCAGATGGAAACCGTCATCGCCCCGATCCGCGAGCTCGGGCTGCACATCTTCGCCCGCAACGGCACCGTGGACCCGAAGTACGCCTGGCCGAAGGAGTACGTCCCGCACATCGTGGGCGAGCTGCCGTACGACCAGATGCTGGCCGCGTACAAGATGTACAAGGTCTTCCTCAACGTGAACTCGGTGCTCGACTCGCCGACCATGTGCGCCCGCCGCGTCTTCGAGCTGTCGGCCTGCTCGACGTCGATCGTCTCCGGCTGGTCCCGGGCCATCGAGGAGACCTTCGGGTCGCTGATCCCGATCGCCCGCGACGAGCTTGAGTCGTACAACCAGGTCCTGCACCTGATCAACAGCCCCGAGCTGCGCGCCCGCCAGGGGCACCTGGCCATGCGCGAGGTCTTCGACAAGCACCTGTTCTCGCACCGCGTGGACCAGATCCTGGGGATCCTCGGCAAGCCGGTGCAGCAGCGGACCCGGTCGATCTCGGTGGTGCTGCCCACCAACCGCGCCTCCCAGATCGAGCACGCGATCTCCTCGGTGGCCCGGCAGATCCACCGGCCCGTCCAGCTCGTCATGGTCCTGCACGGCCTCGACATCGACCCCGTCGTCGTCGCCGACAAGGCCCGGATGGCCGGGATCACCGACGTGGTGGTCCTGCCCGCCGACGAGTCGCTGTCGCTGGGCGCCTGCCTCAACATGGGCATCGCCGCCGCCGAGGGCGAGCTGATCGCCAAGATGGACGACGACAACCTGTACGGCGAGCACTACCTGTCGGACCTGGCCCGCGCCTTCGACTACTCCGACGCCGAGCTCGTCGGCAAGGGCGCGCACTACGCCTACTTCGAGGGCAGCAACACCACGATGCTGCGCCTGCCGGGCCTGGAGCACCGGTACGCCTTCCTGGTGCAGGGCGGCACCTTCCTCGGCAAGGCCGACATGTTCCGGCACTACGGGTTCGAGGACGTCACGCGCGGCGAGGACACCCGGCTGGTCCGCCGCCTCAAGGAGGACCGCGTCAAGATCTACTCGGCCGACCGGTTCAACTTCGTCTACTGGCGCAGCGGCGACACGTCCATGCACACGTGGCAGGCCGACGACATCAAGCTCACCCGCAACGCCCAGTTCTCCTTCGCCGGGCACCCGGAAGCGCACGTCATGATCTGATGTTGTGGAGCGGTTCCCGAAGGTCTTTGATGGGGCGGTTCCCGGAAGCGGGGGCTCTTTCCCGGGGTATCGATACGACGGGTCTCGTCCGGCTGCTCTGCCCGGTGTTCGTCGGCTGCTTGGCCGGTAGGGCGTGTTGGGGTGCGTTCGCGCTCCGGTGGGTGGGTGCTCCGGGCGGCCGTCGTCGGTGGCGGCTCCGGTGCGTCAGGCCTCCGGCCTGGCGGGCGCGCTGGTCACGGATTTTTATAAGCCGCCCGGAACACCCACCCACCTCCGCACACGACTCGTCTCGCCGTACGCCGTGCGGACCGTAGTCGCTTTCTCGCGGGCCGCCCAGTGTGCGCTGGGATGCTGAAGCAATCCGTACGGGGCCGTTCGGGGTTGTTCGCCGTAGCTGAAGCGCCGGTGCGGAAAGGAGCGCAGGGGGCGCTCGCCGGGGGGCTTGTGGGGTTCTGCCGGGGAGTACGTCGCCTGCTGGCAGGTGGAACCAGACGGCGGTGCCCGCCTCGGTGTCGTGATGGACGCCCCACCCGGCCACCATGGCTTCCACTGACCGGCTACTGCTGTGCTCGGGCGGGCTGAGCTCGGCCGTTCCCGGTGAGCTCATCCAAGACACCCTGCGCTCGTCGAACGATCCGGAGGAAGTGGCCGATCGCCTCATCACACTGGCCACCGACCACGGCGGTCCCGACAACATCACCGTGATCGTCATTGACGTACGGAACACTCGCTGACCGCTCAGGTCCCCTTGCTGATGCTTGCCCTCCAGTTCCCACGGGACAGAGGGATCGTCTCATTCGGGTCGATGTGGCCTGTTTGACGGCAGGCGATCACGTGCCGCTCCTCCCTGGTTCACCAACTTCAGAATGTGTTCTGACTTACGATGGCAGGGTGAGCACCAGCAACGCCGACGCCGTCACCTTCTCGGACCTGTCGAGAAACCCCCGAGCCGTCGCCGAACGCGCCGCGCGCCTCGGCCGAGTACGCGTCACCCACCGCGATGCCCCGGACTTCTACCTGACCGCCGCCGACCGTGAGGATCAGCGCGGGGAGACGCTGGCCACGGCGTCTCGCCTGTTCCTCGCTCTCATCAAGCACGATCCGACCGCCCGCGCGCTGGTCATCGCCATGCCCGAGGTCTTCCCCTGGGTCCGCCACCTCACCTCCGCCGAACTGCGTGCCTTCACCCTCGAACTGGTCGAAGCGCTCTCCGACGCAGCGGAACTGGATGTCGACGTCACCACACAGGAGGTCATCGCAGGCTGGCGGGCGACCGCTCGGATCAAGGCCGATCCCGCCCGCTACGCCCAGGCTCGTAAGGCCACGCGCGGCGACTTCGGGCCGGTGGAGGTTTCGGCGTGAGCCCGAAGCGCGGTGACCGGGTCACGGTCCCGCCTCCGGATGACGAGTGGGATATCCGGTTCGGTACCAGTGACGCGGTCAAGGGATGGGAGGAGTTGTGCCGCCACGCCCTGGGCAACACACGCCGATGTTTCGAGGCACTACGTGCCGATCCACGCTCACGGACGGATCATGAGCGTCAACATCACCTACGCGGCGACCTCGCGACTCATCGTCACAACGGTCAGGATCTGGAGCAGTGGGAGTTCGAGGTCACCAGCGGCGGGCGCGTCCGCTATGTCATCGATGACGCCACTCACACTGTCTGGGTCGTCTACGCCTCACCTCGTCACCCGAAAGACACCGACGTCTGAACCCGAGGGCGACACTCGTCCAGGATCCACGCCGGGTCGGCCGTGCCCGGAGCGGTCTGGCAGTACCTGCGGAACCGGGAGCTTCCGTAGAACGATCGGTCGGCCTTCGGCGAATGGAACAGGGCGAGGGCCGTCCGTGGTGGGAGGTCGTGGATCAGCTCTCCGACAGTGTGGCGGCGCGGTCGCCGATGATGTCGAGGGTGAGGAGGGCGAGGTTGGCGGCGAGGGCGGCGCCGATGATCATGGTCGTCGCGCCGGTGAGGCCGTCGGCGGCGGAGAACCCCAGCCAGGCTCCGGCGAGTGCCGAGGCCGGTGCGGCGGCCAGGCCCCGGCGCCGGTGCCGAGAGGTCCGGTCGCGGCGGGTCCAGGCGCAGTAGGCGCCGTAGCCGATGGCGAGACCGACGGGCGGTACGGTGACGAGCGGGTCGCCGAGGTAGGTCGACGGCCACAGGATCGACACGGTCAGCATGGCCAGGGACCAGCCGCCGAGACCGAGGATCACCGGGGTCAGGACGCGCAGCCAGACGCCGGTTCTGGGCCCGAAGCCACCGCGGCGGCGTACTCGGCGGGTCATCCCGGCGAGCAGGACGGCGGCGGCCAGCGTGAGGCCGGTCAGGACGCCTGCGAGGATCTTGGCGATGTTCGGCATGCTGAACGTGCCGACCCGGAAGTCGACCTTGTGGGTGGTGTATCCGGAGGTGTCGACCTGGCCGTGGTCGAAGAAGGCGGTCAGCAGCCGCCGGTTGGCCTCGGGCTGGTAGCGCCAGAAGTCGGTGGTGTGCCCGAGTTCGGCCAGGATCACCTGATGGCCGTTGGGCAGTGCGGGCAGCAGTTCCCTGGTGGCCGGTTCGGCGGGCGTGGTGAAGTCGACGGTGCCGCTGATCAGGAGCGTTTCGACGTCGGTCGGGCGCGTCTGCTGGTATCCGCGGGTATCGGGGCCGGACGGCCACGCCTTGGTGAGGCCACCGCCGGCCCACAGCAGATCCGCGCCGGCGTTGCCGAGGATCGAGCCCGGGTCGCCCCCTCTGGCGTAGTAGCGGTCGACCGGCGCAGCGTCGATCATGGTGGTCGCGGCGGACTCTCCCCAGACGAAGGACGTCGGGATGGTCAGGTCGGCGAGAAGGGAGATGGCCCAGAGCCCGCTGGGATCGCCGTCGGCGGCGGCCAGCCAGGCGTCGAGCATCGCGGGCGCGTTGAGCGGTGCGGCGAATCGTGTGGAGTTGACCAGTCCGATCAGCGTCGCGGCTCGGACGTTGCCGCTTTTGACGGCCAGGGGTCCCCACCGGTCGGGCAGGTGCGCGGCGGTCGCCTTCATGGAGGCGGCGAGGTCTTCGGTGCGTGCGGCGCACGCGTGGTCCTGGGCGCACAGCCGGGCGTATCGGGCGAGTTGGTCGTCCGTGGTGGCGGGGTCCCAGAGGAAGCGACCGGGCGGGTTCACGCCGGTCATCACCGACCGGTGGATGGACCGCGGATGGCGCCAGGCGTAGATCATGGCGGTGCGGGTTCCGACGCTCTGGCTGATCAGGTTGATCCGCCGGTAGCCCAGTGCCCTGCGGACGGTCTCCAAATCCTCCACGCGCTGGGGTAGCGAGTAGCCGTCGAGGTCGGTGCCGTCCTCGGTCAGGCGTCCGGCGCAGTCGGCGTAGGCCTGGGAGGTGCGGCGCGTTGTTTCGGGTCCGGCGAGGTCGGCGGAGTACCGCATCGCCGTGGTCACCTCAGGACAGTCGAGGACGACGGAACCGTCGATGCCGCGGTAACCGACCAGGACGATGTCGTGCCGCTCGGAGAGGCGGGCGGCTTCCTTGAAGGTCATGTTCGTCTGGCCGGGCCCGCCCCCGAGACGGAAGATCGGCTCGGCCGGGTCGGGGCCGGTGGCCCGGATGCGGTTCACGGGCAGCGTGATCGGCCGGGAGCCGGGAACGTCGTGGTTCTCGGGGACGGTCAGGGTGCCGCAGTCCGCCGGTAGGGCTCCGGCTTCGGTCTCGTACGTGCAGGGGTTCAGGGTCAGTGTGCCGACCTTGGCCGCAGGGGACGCCGCCGGTGTCGTCGTATCCCGTGCGCCCAGGTAGCCGAGAGCAAGGGTGATGAGGGTCATGGCCGCCAGGGCGATGATTCTGGCGGGGGTCAATCCCGAGGTGTCCATGCTGACGTCTCCTGTGTGTCAGGAGCGAGTCTGGTGCGAATGGGCCGGCGGTTCGCTGACGCCTGCCGGTGTATCGGAAGTAAGGGCAGCCCTACCCCGAGCAGACCGTTACCGGCGCTCCGGCCGTGCGTCCGAGTCGGAGTGGATGACGGAGTTCGTCACGAGCTCGCTCCTACCTGCTGCGCGATGCCGGTTTTACCGCCGATGGGACAGATGGATTGTTCCGTTCGGGTCGATGTGGCCTGCTTGACGGCAGGCGATCGCGTGCCGTCTCCGGCGTCGGCCGTGCCTCTCTCGGGCGAGCGGCGATGTTTTCTCGAATCTCGGATTTCCGCTGTAACGACGCCGCGTATCCGGACATCTCCTCTGATGCAGACCCCCGGGGGAAGGACATCCGTGTGGCCCCGCCCGACTCGAAGCAGCGTTTTGAGGAGATGTACATGGCCAACTACCAAGCCGTGATGGGCTACGTACGGCGCCGGACCGATTCGCCCGACGACGCCGCCGACGCGATCGCCGAGACGTTCGCGACCGCCTGGCGCAGGGTCGGCGAGATCCCTCCGGCGGACGAGGCCAGGCTGTGGTTGTACGGCGTGGCGCGGCGGGTGCTGGCGAACCAGCGCCGAGGGGAGAAGCGGCAGGGCGCGCTCGCCGTACGGCTGCGCGCGGAGCTGACCGTGCTGGCCGAGTCGGCGCTGGAGCGGGACCCGGACGCGGTCCGCGCGGCGTTCGGACGGCTGTCACCCGACGACCGTGAGGTGTTGTCACTCGCGGGCTGGGAGGGGTTGGGCGCGACGGAGATCGCGGTCGTGCTCGGCTGCTCCCGGCCCTCCGCGCGGGTGCGGCTGCACCGGGCGCGCAAACGCCTGGCCAAGGAGCTCGCCTCAGCCGGTCTCGACCTGGCCCGATACGGCTCGCGCGCCACGAAACTGATGGAGGCGAAGTGATGAGGCACCGGATCGACCGCATGGTCGCCGACATCGACCCCGGCCCCGGCCCGGGTCTGACCGCCGGGGCGCTGGAACTGCTCGACGAGCTGACGGCCACCCCCTGTGAGCCCGCCACCGTCACCCGGCGGTCCTCCTGGGGGCCGCTCCGCCCGCGCACGGCCGCCCTGCTGGTCACCGGGTCCGCCGTCGCCGTCACGATGGCCGGTGGGCTGCTGCCGGGCGGCCTGGGCGTGACCCCCAGCCAGGCCGACGCGTTGGACATCAAACGGCAGGGGGCCTTCTACGTCATCACCGTCAAAAACCTGTTCGCCGACCCGAAGCTGTACGAGACCCAGCTCCGCGAGCGCGGCCTCGACATCCGGCTGCGGGTCAAACCGGTGCCTCCGGCCGTCGAGGGCGGCATCTTCACCTGGGACACCAGGATGGACGGCCGGAGCACGGAGGAGATCGAGCGCAGCGAGGAGTACGTCTCCGCGATCCGGAAGCCGGGAGCCTGCGCCGTCCAGTGGCAGTGCCCGATCGGGCTGAAGGTCCCCGTCGACTTCACCGGGTCGGCGACCGTGACGCTCGGGCGCAAGGCCAACCAGGGTGAGCGGTACACCGTACTGCGCCCGCTCCAGGGGGTCGGCGAGCCCCTGCACTGCGTGCCCTTCCTCGGCAGGTCCGTGGATCTCGTGCGCGGGCTGTTGCGGGAACGCGGGGTGACCGTGGGCACGTACTTCGACGGCAAGGGCTCCCGCTCCTCGGTGCCCGGCACCTGGTACGTGCAGGAGGGCCACATGAGCGAGCCCGGCAAGGCCACCCTGTTCGTCACGCCCACGCTCGAGCGGCCCGAGGTGCCCGGCCCGAGCATGGCCGGCGACCCCTGCCCGCGACCTTCCTGACCCCTCGGGTGGAGCGGCGCGTTGCCGACCTCGTGAACAGGGGCGTCGAGGAGGCCTCGCGATCGCCTCTCTCCGAAGATGTCCGGATTCGCAAGGATCCGCGCCCGCTGGGTGGCGTTCCTGGGCGGTTGGACGGTGGTGGCGGACTTCGTCCATGAAACCGGAGAGCGTCACGGCGGCGGGGGCGTGGCTGTCCCGGTCACCTTCTGATCTCCGGGACGTCCTGGAGATTCAGCCGGCCGTCCGGTAGACGCACACGTTCACGCCCGCGGCACTGGTGACCGTGGAGACCAGTTCGAGCGTGCGCAGGCCACCGTCGTCAGGGAAGATCGATTTTCCGCCGCCGAGCATCACCGGCATGACCGTGAGCCGGAGCTCGTCGGCCAGGCCCTCGCTCAGGAGGGTGCGGGCGAGGGTGGGGCTTCCCATGACCACCAGGTCGCCGCCGTCGGTCTCGCGCAGCTTCCGGATGTGGGCGACGGCCTCGTCACCGGGGATGCGGGTGGTGTTGTTCCACGTGAGCTCGTCGTCGCCCAGCGTCCGGGACACGACGTACTTGGGGATGGCGTTCATCCGGTCGGCGAACGGGTCACCGGCCCGCTCGGGCCACGCCGAGGCCATGGTCTGCCACGTGCGGCGCCCGAACAGCAACGCCTCGGCCCCGCTCATCGCGTCGTCGAAGGCACCGCCGACCACTTCCGGGTCGAAGAACGGGGCCGACCAGCCGCCGTGGGCGAAGCCGCCGTCGGTGTCCTCCTGGGGTCCGCCCGGAGCCTGCACGACGCCGTCCAGGCTCATGAACTCGATGATCACGATACGCATGGGATTCGCTCCTTGAGGGGGTGTGTCGGGGAGGGGTGGCACCACTGCTTCGGGCGAGCCGGCCGGGGACAACCGGTCAGCCGAGGTTCGCGGCCATCCAGGTGTCCCACGCGGTCTGCTCGTCGCGGCCCGCGAAGTTCTGGTGGCCGAGGACGAGGGCGTCGCCGCGGGCGTCGCCGGAGTAGATGAACCGGTACAGGCCCTCGTCCGTCCGGACGCCCAGGTTGACGGGCAGGTTCGCGTAGTAGACGATCCCGGCGGAGCCGTCGGGGAGCCGGACGTCGTCGCCCTCGCCGACGTCCGGCGTGACGCCGAGCGACTCCGTGACGATCTTCCAGACGGTGTCCGGGCCGCCCGCTCCGGGCCGGAAGGCCGCCGTGAGCGACGACGGGGTGCGGCCGGTGAAGTGGGTGAGGTACTGCCGGAGGGTCTCCAGGTAGATGGGCCAGCCGGCCTTCATGGCCTCGAACTCGGTCTCCCAGTCGTCACCGAGCATGCCGTGCTGCACGAGCCGCAGCACGGTCGTGCCGCCGCCGCGCCCCTCGACGAGATACTCCATCGCCATGAACCGGCCGTTGGGAGCCTCCGCGCCGCGGGTCGCCAGGCGGGTGCCGGGCTCGTAGGCGGTGATCGTGGCCTGCTGGGTGTGGCCCATCATCGTGAGGTGGGCCGGGCCGCCGGCGGACGTGCCGAGCTCGGTGCGCCCCATGAACCAGGAGTCGACGCCCGGCCCGGTCGCGATCGCGTCCCAGACCTGCTCGGGGGTGGCGGCGAGCTCGATCTCCTGGGTCAGCTCGAACGGGTGCGTCATCGGGTTTCCTTCACGCTCGGGTGAACGGCGACGACGATCCGGTGGTCGCGGCCCTTCTCGGCGGACTCGTCGTGGTACTTGGACACCAGGGCCGTGACCGCTCCGGCGAGCTCCTGGGCGAACGCGGCCCGGTCGGCGGCCGAGGCGAAGCGCACCTCGCCGTCGATCGCGAAGGTCGCGACGCGCTTGCGCGCCTTGGCGGCGCCGGTGATGAGCGCCCCGACGTCGCGGACCAGCCGGGCCGCGACGGCCAGCAGCCAGCTCGCCGACAACTGGTCGGGGGAACGTGCCGGGTCGGGCTCGACCGACGCCAGCGCGGTCGGGGAGATCACGTAGGAGGCCGCGGTCGCGCGCATGATGCGCTCGTTGACGTTGCCCTTGCGCCGCTCCTCGATCATCTCGACGAGCCCGTGCGCCTCAAGCGTCTTCAGGTGGTAGTTGACCTTCTGGCGGGGCAGGCCGACCTTGGCGGCCAGCATGGTCGCGGAGCCGGGCTCGCTCAGCTCGGCCAGCAGCCGGGCCCGGATGGGGTCCAGCGAAACCTCGGCCGCGGCCGGGTCCTCGATCACGGCGATCTCCTGCATGACCACAGACTACGACCGACAAATTATGTTGTCAAGGAATTCTTATTTGCCGGTATCCCGAGCCTGGCCGGCCGCCGGCCGGGATCGTGCGGGCGCCACGAGCACCTGGGGATGATGTCCTGAAATTTTAGGAACCAGCGAGTTCGAGCGGACAGTACATGTGTGTGGAAACGACTATGCGTGCCCTGACCGCGACGAGCCGGTGAACCCGACCGGCCGGACGGGTCACGCCGCCCGGCGACGCGTCGCCCGCCGGAGCCCGGGGCGGTGTCACGTGTCCGGGCGGTACGGAGAACGACGACGGCCCCGTCCCGGAAAGATCCGGGACGGGGCCGTCGCAGGCGCCCAGGGTGGTGGTCTCCGGATTTCCTCGGGTTCTCCCCCTCGGAAACCGGCCGCCCCGGGTCACGGGCTAGCGGACGCCTCGCCTGCCGTACAGGCTCACCGCCAGGATGACGCCGACTGCTGCCAGGGCGATCTGAATGATCAGCTCGATCCAGTCGATACCGGATGTGGCGGAGACCCCCAGGGCTCCGGCGATCGCGGTGCCGATGAGTGCGGCGACGATACCGATCACGATGGTCAGCCAGATCGGGATGCCCTGCTTGCCGGGCACGACGAGCCGACCCAGGGCACCGATGATGGCGCCGATAACAATGGCGGTAATGATGCCGGTGACTGTCATGTTCCACGCTCCCTGTCTGCTCAGCTGCCAGGCGTATGCCCTGGAAAAAAGGAACAACACATAACGGGGTGCCCCGAATTAGTGGCCACCGGTCACGAGTCCGTCGCGCGGAGGTCTCACGCCGGCCCTGACCCGTGACCGTACACGGGGGAAACCCGGTCTCACCTGCCCCGGAAGCCCCACCGCCCTCATCCGCCCTCCGGGAGACCCGACGGAGAAATCCGCCGGAGAAATCGGGAGGAGGGGGACGAGGACAGAGGGTCAGGGGGCGAGGGCGGCGGGTTTCTCAGGGGGTGTGGCCCCTTTTTCCGAGCGTGTGGCTCCACCGGTCCCACCGGTCCCACCGGGTCCATCGGGAGCGGCGGTGCCCGAGGTGGCCGCGCCGGAGGCGGGGGTGCCGGGGGTGACGTTGACGGGGGCGGCGGTGTTCAGGAGGGAGCGGGCGAGTCCGAGGCCGGCGCCGCCGAGGGTGAGGGCCTTGGCGAGCATCTCCTCGACGCCCTGGGCGCCGTTGAGGACGACCATGTGGTCGACGTTGCCGAAGGCCTTCGCGCCCGCCTCGACGATCTGGGGCCACTTCTCGGCGAGCTGCTGGGCGATGACCGCCTCCTGGTTCTCGGCGAGGGCCTCGGCACGGGCCCGGATCGCGTCGGCGGCGGCCAGGCCCTTCGCCCTGGCGGCGTCGGCCTCCGCGAGCCCCTGCGCCTTGGAGGCGTCGGCGGCGGCCAGGCCGCGGGCCCTGGCGGCCTCCGCCTCGCCGAAGCCGGTGACCTTCGTCGCCTCGGCGGTGGCGATACCGCGCAGCCGCACGGACTCCGCCTCGGCCGCGGCGGCCTGTTTGACCTGCGACGCCTGCGCGGCGGCGCGGAGCTCGGTCTCGCGCGCCTCGGCCTCGGCCTGGGCGATGCGGGCGTCGCGCTCGGCCCGGGAGACCGTCACGGTCTCGTACGCCCTGGCGTCCGCGGGTTTGCGGACCTGGGCCTGGAGCCGCTGCTCGGCCAGCGCGGCCTCGAGCTCGGCCGCGCGGGTCTCCTGGACGACGACCTCCTGCCGGGCGGACGCCTCGGAGAGCGGCCCCGCCTGGCGGGACCTGGCCTGGGCCTCGTCGATCTCGGCCTGGTAGACGGCCTGCTTGATCTGCGAGTCGCGCCACGCCGCGGCCTTGTTCGCGGCGGCGATCTGCTCGGCCTGGGTGGCCTCCTGGTCGCGCTGGGCCTCGGCGATGCGGGCCGCGGCGGCGATGCTGGCGGCGTGCGGCTTGCCGAGGTTGGTGATGTAGCCCGTCCCGTCCTCGATCTCCTGGATCTGCAGGGAGTCGACGATCAGACCGAGCCTGATCATCTCGTCGGCGGCCGAGGCGCGGGTCTCGCCCGTCAGCCGCTCGCGGTTGAGGATGAGGTCCTCGACGGTGAGGTTGCCGATGATCGAGCGCAGGTGACCGGTGAACAGTTCGTGGATGGCGCCGTTCATCGAGTCCTGCTGGTCCAGGAAGCGCCGGGCGGAGTTGGCGATCGAGTGCAGGTCGTCGCCGACCTTGTAGATCACGACGCCCCGTACGACCACCGGGATGCCCTGCTGGGTGACGCAGGAGACCTGGAGGTTGGCGGCGCGGCTGTCCAGGCGCAGGCGGCGCGCGGTCTGGAAACCGGGGAGCACGGAGGTGCCCTTGCCGGTGACGATCCTGAACCCGAGGCTGTCGGCGTCCGTGGAGTTACCCCGGGCGCCGAGACCGGAGATGATCAGCGCCTCGTTGGGCTCCGCCACCCGCCAGACGGTCTTGAACAACAGGATCATGACGAGAAGGGCGACAAGGGCTACGCCCCCTATGACGAGGTACTCCATGGGCGTCTCGGCCTCCGCGGTGTGGGGGAGAGCAGGGGAGAGTGAGGGAGAGCGGGTTCGAGGGAACGGGGGGTCGGAGGGCTCGGGGAGCCGGGGTTAAAGGAGCCGGGGCGGGTCGCGAAAGAGGTCAGGGAAGCGCGCGGGCGACGTAGATCGTGCGCGGCGGGAAGAACTCGACGACCACGACGATCGAGGACGGGGCGATCTCCTCGTCCGGGACCGTCGGATGGGCGTAGAACGCCTCGACGCCCCCGCGGACCGCCACCATCACCTCCCCGACCAGGCCGGGGCCGATCCTTCCGGTGACTCTTCCCTGCTTACCGATCACGCGATACTCCCCGTGGCATCCGTCAAAAGGGAAAAGCGAATGCGGACGCCACCCCCGGCATGCCACGCCTCACCGCCCGGCGACAGGAGGCGCCGGATCCATCGCGAATCCCCTGGTTGGATTTTATACGGATAACGAGCCGACTGACCATAACGTTCTGGATTATCCGGTAATCCGGATGACACGCCTCCCCGCCCCGCGGAATCCCCGGTGAGCGACATCGGAAGGGCGCGGAGCAGCGAGAACGTGGCGAGATCGGCCCGAAGGTGGCGTGGGACGCGTACCGGGCCACTCGCGGCGCGGACCGCTTTTCCCGGATCGGATAAGCCCAGGCGACACCGAAGCCGCATCACCCCCTCATCTCCTTTAATTCCCAGCCACCATGACATGACTCACATGTAGGAGATGTCACGACAGCGCGTTAATGGCCCGGGTAAAAACTTCCCGAAAACGCAGCGAGGCAGCCCCGCCGATCCATTCACATCGTGATGATCGCCCCATGACCGATCCTCACGAGATCAATCCCCGTAAGGCCCTGGAACTCGGCATGGACCGTCCCATCTCCCGTCGAGACTTCTTCGATGGGGTGATCGCGGCCACCGGGATCGCGGCGGTGTGCTCGCTGACCGGGGTCGGCGGTGGGGACGACGCCCCTCCCGCACCCCCGGAGAATCTGGAGCTTTCACCTGACATGTCCTATCCGCCGTCCCTCACGGGACTGCGCGGCGACACCGCGGAGGCGCTCAGCGTGCCCCACGCCCTTCGTGACCAGCGGTTCTGGCCGTACGCGGGCATGCCGGAGCCCACCGGCGAGCACTACGACCTGGTCGTGGTCGGCGCGGGGATCAGCGGCCTCAGCGCGGCCCACCGGTGGCTGGAGCGCGACCCCGCCGCGCGGATCCTGATCCTCGACAACCACGACGACATCGGCGGGCACGCCCTGCGCAACGAGTTCCGTCCGGCGGCCAGGAAGGGACCGCTGGTCGCGTACGGCGGCTCGCGGTCGATGGAGCACCCGTCGGCGTGGACCCCCGAGGGCAGGGACCTGCTCGCCAAGCTGGGCATCCACCCCGAGAGGCTCGGGGAACCCGCGGGCCGGGGACTGTACGCGAGCCTGGGGATGCACGACAGCGTCTTCTGCGACCGGGAGGCCTTCCCCGCCGGGAACGCGGAGAAGCTCGTCGTGCTCACGCCCGGCGAGGGCCACGACCGGTGGATCGCCGAGCTGCCCGTCGCGGAGCGGGCCAAAAAGGACCTGCTCATGCTGTACGGCCATCCGCCCGACTGGTTCCCCGGCCTGTCCTCCGAGGAGAAACAGGAGCGGCTGGCCCGGCTGACCTACTCGGGCTTCCTCAGGGACGTCTGCGGGGTCCACCCGGACGTGCTGGCGTTCGTCAGGACCATGCCGAGCGACGAGTGGGCCTACGGCTCCGACGCCTTCGGCGCGATCGACGCCTGGGGCCGCGCCGACGAGCACCGGTACGCGGGGTTCCAGGGGCTCGGGCTCGACAGGTCCAAGCCGTCCAGGTACAACTCCCCGACCGTGATCAAGGAGTGGGACGCGGGCGAACCGCGCGCCTGCCGCTTCCCCGAGGGCAACCAGGCGATCGTCCGGATGATGGCCGCCCGGATGATCCCCGGCTTCGCCACGGCCGCCGGCGTGAACGACATCACCACCGCGGGCTTCGACTACGACGTGCTCGACCGGCCGGGCAACCGGGTCCGGGTGCGCCTGTCCAGCCCGGTGGTCTCGGCCGCCAACGACGGCCTCCCCGGCGCGGCCACCGGCGCCACGGTCGGTTACTTCGACGGCGAGCGGGTGCGGACCGTGCGGGCGGACGGTGTGATCCTGGCCTGCTGGAACTCGATGATTCCCTACCTGGTCGGCGACCTCCCGCCCGCGCAGCGGACGGCCCTGCGGCGGTCGGTCAAGGTGCCCCTGCTGTACGCGACGGTCCAGCTCCGCGACTGGCGGGCCTGGCGGGAGCTGGGGATCAGGCGCGCCCGGTTCACCGGCGCCCGCTGGTGCGTGGCCGAGCTCGACGACCCGGCCGACCTCGGCGGCTACCGGTGCCCGAGGAGGCCCGAGGAGCCGATCGCCGTGCACATGGTCAGCACCCCCGTCACCCCCGGCGTGTCCCCCGCGCACGGCTCGGTCGCCGGACGGTACGCCCTGATCGAGACGCCGTACGAGCACCTGGAGTACAGCATCCGCGACCAGCTCACCCGGCTGCTCGGCCAGGGGGGCTTCGACGCGGCCCGCGACATCGAGGCGATCACGGTCAACCGGTGGGGACACGGCTACGCGCCCGAGTACGCCACCCCGTGGGACCTCGACTTCTACCCCGACGGGCAGCCCCCGGCGGCCGTCGCCCGCAGGCCGCACGGCCGGATCGCGATCGCCAACTCCGACTCCGTTCCCGCCGCCCGCGCCGACGCGGCCGTCACCGCCGCCTACCGCGCGGTCGCGGAGCTCCAGGGCCGGCCGCCGCGCCCCTCCGGCGGACCGATCCGGATCTGACCGGTCCGGATCTGACCGGTCCCGGAGCCGGCCGCACCCCCTGGCGGACCGTTCCCGCTCCGGCCGCCACCCCCTGGCGGTCCGCTCGGCCCGGCGAGTCCGGCCGGCCCGGTTCTCCCGGCAGGCCCGGTTCTCTCAGCCTGGTTTTCTCAGCCTGGTGAAGGCCCAGCTCATGCCGGGCTCGACCGCCCAGCGGGTGACGCGCCGCACCGGCGCCGTGCACAGCAGGGCGGCGAGCCCGACCCCGAAGAGCGCCACGGCCGCCACCCCCGGCACGGTCTGGGACCAGTCGCCGTAGAACCGCTCGGCGACCTTCACCACCAGGCCGTGGAGAAGGTAGGCGTACATGGTCGCCATGCCGAGCCCGGAGTACCAGGTGCGCCTGGACGGGGTGATCGCCAGGAACGCGGCGACGAGCAGCGTCCCTGCGGCCAGCATGCCCAGGCGGATCAGGCTGCCGGTGAGGTCGTCCACCCCGATCACGTCGTTGGCGTGCCGCCAGCGGATCCACTCGGTCTTCACGGAGGTGTGCACGGCGAGCGCCAGGGCCGCGCCGGCGACCAGGGTGACCGCGCCCGCGACCCGGACCCACCGCCTCCTGAGCCACTCGAAGTGCTCGGGCCGCAGCATGAGCCCGAGCACGTAGAACGGGAGCAGGCCGAAGGTGCGGTTCATCGACAGCTCGTCGGGGAGCCTGCTCATCCCCGACAGCAGCGACAGACCGACCGCGACCACCAGCGGCCACCGCAGCTGCTGCCAGACCGGTGTGGACAGCCGCCACAGGAACAGCGACATCAGGAACCAGGTCAGGTAGTACGGGTCGAGGAGGCTGATGTCGAGCTTGCCGTACAGGAGGAGGCGGGGCAGCGAGTAGATCAGCTCGAAGATCACGTACGGGACGGCGAGGGTGCTGATCAGCTTGCGCGCCTTGCCGGACGAGAAGGTGAAATTTCGTGACAGGTAGCCGCTGAGCACGATGAACAGCGGCATGTGGAACGTGTACACGAAGAAGTAGGCGGCGTGCGCGACCGGGACGTCCCGCAGGTCCTCGACCAGGTGGCCCGACACGACCAGGGTGATCGCCAGGAACTTGGCGTTGTCGAAGAACGGGTCCCTGCCCGCGGCGGCCGGGAGGACGACCCGCAGCGGGGTTGTGACGCTCACAGCCCCGGACGGTAACCGGACCCGCCCAACATCGGGCGAACGGCCGGTGACACGCGGGGAAATCCCCGCCGCGAACCGTGGCGCCGGGCGCCCACGGACACCTGTGCGTCTCCGTGGGCACCCGGCGCCCGCACCGTCACCGCTCGTCTCCGTGGGTGTCCGGCGCCGGCGCCGTCACCGCGCCGCGTGGACGGTCACGCGACGGCGGCGGCGCTCGCGTCCCAGAGGGCGCGGGCCAGCGCGGGGTCTCTCATTCCCCGGGGAACGGCCGCGGGGGCGCTCTTGGCGAAGTAGCGGCCCGGATGGGCGGCGCCGTCCGGGTGGGTGGCGAGGTGGACCAGGGTGCTCGCGCCCTCCTCGACGGTCTGGCCCATGCCGGGAACGTTCTTCACCATCCACATCATGAACGTCGACGGGGCGAACTCGGTCTTGATGACGCCGGGGTGGAAGCAGGTCGCGGTCACTTCGGTGTCCTGGAGGCGCCGGGCCAGCTCCACCGTGAACAGGGCGTTCGCCTGCTTGGAGTCCCCGTACTGGAGCCAGCCGTTCCAGCGCCGCCGCTCGCGGTCGAGGTCGGACGGGTCCAGGCGCCCGGTCTTGCCCGCGCGGGAGGTGGTGGTGATCACCCGCCCCGCGACCCGTTCGAGCAGCAGGTTCGTCAGCAGGAAGGGGGCCAGGTGGTTGACCTGGATCATCGTCTCGTGGCCGTCGCGCGTGAGCGTTCGCTTGGTCGTCATGACGCCCGCGTTGTTGACGAGGATGTCGATCCGCTCGTAGCGGGACAGCAGTTCCGCCGCCAACCTTCGCACATCATCCAAAAGGGTGTAATCGCAGGTAAACGTATCCGGAAGTACTCCGGAGACCGCCTTCACCCTTTCCGCCACACGCGCCGTCTTGTCGGGATTACGGCCGACCAGAACTACCTTCTGCCCGCGTCTCGCGAGCTCCACCGAGGCGGCCTCGCCAATTCCGGCACTAGCCCCGGTAATCACACTAATCATCGGATCCTCCACTGCGCAAAAACCTTATTCGGTGCTAGTCTCCTGTGCGATCTTCGGAGGCGTATCCATCCCTAAACCGGCACGAGCCTCCACACGCGCAGGGGTTGGGACGAGTGGACATGAGCTCTAGAAACCGCTCGATTCGGTTCAAGATTTTCTTGCTGTTGCTCCTGCCGCTGCTGTCGCTGAGCGCGTTGTGGGGCTTCGTACTCAACCTGACCGTCGGTGACGGGATCGCCCTGCTGAAGGCGAACGCCCTCTACCAGACGGTGGGCGTCACCTCCACCGAGCTGGGCCTTCAGCTCCAGGCCGAGCGGACGCAGTCGTCGGTGGCGATCAGCTCCCGGGTCCTCACGAGCGGGATGGGCGACCAGCGGATCCGTACCGACCGCGCGGTCGAGGAGTTCAGGAAAGCCGCCGTCGGCGATGATTCCGGAAGCCCGGAACTGAGCAACTCGCTGGACGAGCTGCTCCGCCAGCTCGACAAGCTCCCGAGCGTCCGCTCGGGCGTCGACAGCGGGCAGCACACGCGGCTGGACGTGCTGTCGAACTACAACCAGATCCTCGACGCGGTCTTCCTGGTGTACGACCAGATGGCCGCGGTGCCCGATTTCTCGATCTTCCAGCAGGCCGCGGCCATGCAGGGGATGGGCAACGCCCACGAGATGATCGCCAGGGAGAACGCGCTGATCAGCGGGGCGCTGATCGACTACCGGCTGTCCGAGGCGGAGCGCAAGGCCTTCGGCGAGTACGTCGCCACCCGGCGCTTCCTGCACGCCCGCGGCGCCGCCTCGCTGGACTCCGAGCTGGGCGCGCAGTACCGCGACACCTTCGCCTCCGCCGCCTTCGGGAAGTTCACCGACCTGGAGAAGGCCATCGTCGGATCGACCGGCGGCCGGCTGGCCTCCGAGGCGAGCTCGTGGAAGGCGACCACGAACTCGATCTCGAACTGGCTCGACCAGGTCAACCTCGCCGCCTCCAAGAAGCTGGCGGACCGGGCCCAGGACGTCGCCACCGGCGTCATGGTCCGGATCCTGATCGCCGGCGGCGTCGGCCTGATCGCGGTGGTCGCGTCGATCATCATCTCGGTCCGCTTCGGCCGCCGCCTGGCCACCGAGCTGGCCGGGCTCCGCTCGGCCGCCCTGGACCTGGCGGACGTGCGGCTCCCCCGCGTCGTGGAACGCCTGCGGCGCGGCGAGGACGTCGACGTGCGGGCCGAGGCGCCGCCGATCCAGGCGGGCGGCTCGACCGAGGTGCACGACGTGGCCCACGCGTTCGGCTCGGTGCAGCGCACCGCCGTGGAGGCCGCCGTCGGCCAGGCCAACCTGCGGCGCGGTGTCAGCCAGGTCTTCGTGAACCTGGCCCGGCGCAAGCAGAGCCTGCTCCACCGCCAGCTCACCCTGCTCGACAGCATGCAGCGCCGGGCGACCGACCCCGACAGCCTCGAGGACCTGTTCCGGCTGGACCACCTGACCACCCGCATGCGGCGGCACGCCGAGGGCCTGATCATCCTGTCCGGCGCGGCGCCCGGCCGGACGTGGCGCAAGCCGGTTCCGGTGGTCGACGTGCTGCGGGCCGCGATCGCCGAGGTCGAGGACTACACCCGGGTCAACGTGGTGCCGGTGCCCGACGTCTCGCTCGACGGGGCCGCGGTCGCCGACATCACCCACCTGGTGGCCGAACTTATCGAGAACGCGACGATCTTCTCGCCGCCGCAGACCGCGGTGACCGTGCGCGGCGACGTGGTGGCCAACGGGTTCGCCGTCGAGGTCGAGGACCGCGGCCTGGGCCTGAGCACCGCGGAGTACACGGCGATCAACGAGCGGCTGGCCAGCCCGCCGGAGTTCGACCTGGCCGACAGCGACCGGCTCGGCCTGTTCGTGGTGGGCCAGCTCGCCTCCCGGCACGGCATCCAGGTCATCCTGCGCGGCTCGCCGTACGGCGGCACCACGGCCATCGTCCTCATCCCCCGCTCGGTGATCGCCCAGCAGGACTCGCCGCTCGCCCTCACCGCGGAGCGGACGTCCTTCACCGCCGAGCGCGCCGCCGCGCGTCAGAAGGAAGCGTTCGAGACCACCCCGCCGGGCACGTTCGCCCCTCCGGCCAACGGCAACGGCCTCCCGCGCAGGACGAGGCAGGCCTCCCAGAACCAGCCGGGCCACCCTCTCCAGCAGGACCAGCCGGACCAGCCCGGAGCCCCGTCCCTCAGCGTGGTGACCGACCTGCCCGACCGTACCCCGTCCTCGGGTCAGGAGGGGCGGCCGCCCGCGCCCGCGGGCTGGGAGACGGGCTGGGACGCGGCGGCGCGTGAGGCTCCTCCCGGCGCGCCCTCCCCGGCACCGCCGCAGGGGGCGCCCCAGGCGCCCCGTGAGACCCACGAGACGCCTCGCGACGCCCAGGCCCGGGACAAGGGCGGCAACGGCGGCCCGACGCGCCAGACGGCCGTACAGCCCCCCACAGGGCCGGGCGGCCTGCCGCGCCGGGTCCGGCAGGCGAACCTGGCGCCTCAGCTCCGCCAGGAGTCCGAGCCGGCCGAGCCGGAGCCGAGGCCGGAACCGAGCGAGGAGCGTTCGCCGGACGAGGTCCGCGCGCTGTTCTCCGCCTTCCAGGCGGGAGCGCGACGCGGGCGCGAGGAGCAGGACAATGACTTCGCGCACCATACGACAGGCGATAAGGGGGACAAATGACCGGCAAATTGACCAACACCGGCGAGCTGAACTGGCTCCTCGACGACCTGATCACCAGGGTGGGCGCGGTGCGCCAGGCGGTGATCCTTTCCACCGACGGGCTGGCCGTCGGATTCTCGAAGGGCCTCCTGCGCGAGGACGCCGAACATCTGTCCGCGGTCGCCGCCGGATTCCAGAGCCTGGCGCGCGGCGCGGGACGCCACTTCGGCGGTGGCGAGGTGCGCCAGACCATCGTGGAGATGGAGTCGGCGTTCCTGTTCGTCACCGCCGCGGGCCAGGGAACCTGTCTGGCCGTGCTGAGCAGTTCCGACGCCGACGTCGGCCACATCGCGTACGAGATGGCGATGCTGGTCAAGCGGGTCGGCCAGCACATCTCCACCAATCCGCGCCAGGGGCTCTCGTGAGCGGGGGAACGGAGGGCCGCGTCGTCGACGGACCGTTAGATCCCCGAGCCCGGTGCTGGAGGTCTGGATGACGAACTGGATGGACGAGGAGGCCGGACCGGTCGTCCGGCCGTACGCGCTCATCGGGGGTCGCACCCGCTCCTCCGGTGACAAGCTGGACCTGGTCGCGATGGTCACCTCGACTCGCGGCGCTCCGTCCGGGGGATTCGTCCCAGGCCCCGAACAGGAACGCATCCTCGCCATGGTCACCACTCCGACCTCGGTCGCCGACGTCGCCTCGGACCTCAACCTGCCGCTCGGCGTGGTCAGGGTCCTTCTCGGCGACCTGCAGGACCACAAGCTCATCTCGATCGGGCGCGCCTCCGCGAGCGAGCGCATTCTCAAGGAAGTGATCAATGGACTTCGGGCCCTCTGACGAACCCGTCGCCCTCAAGATTCTCATCGCGGGTGGCTTCGGGGTGGGCAAGACCACGCTGGTGGGCGCCATCAGCGAGATCCGGCCGCTCCGCACCGAGGAGGTCCTCTCCGACCGCGGTATCGGCATCGACGACGTCGACGGCGTCGAGGGCAAGACCACCACCACGGTCGCGATGGACTTCGGCCGCATCACGATCAGGGAGGGCCTGGTCGTCTACCTGTTCGGCACGCCGGGCCAGGAGCGGTTCTGGTTCATGTGGGACGAGCTGTCCTACGGCGCGCTGGGTGCGGTGGTGCTCGCCGACACCCGGCGGCTCACCGACTGCTTCCCCTCGATCGACTACTTCGAGCAGCGCGGCACGCCGTTCATCGTGGCCGTCAACTGCTTCGACGGTGCCGACCGGCACGAGGCGGAGGACGTACGCGTCGCCCTGGACCTCGACATGGACGTGCCGGTGCTGCTCTGCGACGTGCGACGCCGCGTCTCGGCGAAGACGGTGCTCGTGACGCTGGTGGAGCACTCCCTGAGGGTGCTGACGGCCAGCCAGAGCTAGGGGAGCGGGCCGGGGTACTCCCGGCCCCCGCCTGGGCCGGACACCGGCTCGGGCGCTACGGCCGGAAGCGGGCGCGCCGGTTCACGGGCGGGCTCGGGCACTACGGACGGGGAGCGGACGCGCCGGTTCACGGGCGGGCTCCACTACGGCCGAGAAGCGGGCACGCCGGTTCACGGGCCGGCTCGGGTACTACGGGGCCGGGAAGCGGGCGCGCCGGCCGGTGGGGTCGCGAGCATGGGAACAGCGCCCTCGGCGCCCTCGGCGCCCCTGCCCGCCGCCGGGGTCGCGGGAGGGGTCACAGCGGGGCCGCGGGAGGCGTCACAGCGCCCGCAGGCCGCTGATCAGCTCCTTCAGGAGGCTCTCCGGGGGTATGGAGGCGGCGGGGAGCGGCGACCGCACCTGGATCAGACCCTGGTCCAGCAGGTCGCCCAGGAGGACCTTGATCACGCCGACCGGCAGCCCCGCGTCCGAGGCGATCTCCACGATCGGGCGTGCCCGCCTGACCAGGTTGAGCAGCCGCCGGTGCTCGGAGCCCAGGTTCGCCCCGGGGCCGACCGGCGCTCCGGTCGCCACCGCCATCGCGAGCAGGTCGAACGAGGACGACGACGCCCGGGTACGCCCACCGGTCATCGCGTAGGGGCGGACAACGGGACCGGCCTCCTCGTCGACCCACTCGACGTCGTCTTTCATTGGCCGGCCACCCGTGGTCCGGTGGCCAGGTGCTGGCCGACGCGGGTGACCAGGCGGGCCATCTCGTAGGCGATCAGGCCCACGTCGGCGGCGCCGGTGGTCATGACCGACAGGCAGCTTCCCTGGCCGGCGGAGGTGACGAAGAGGAACGCGGAGTCCATCTCCACCATCGTCTGGCGTACGGCACCGCCGCCGAACTGCAGGCTGGTGCCCTTGGCGAGGCTCTGGAAGCCGGAGGCGACCGCGGACAGGTGTTCGGCGTCCTCCTTGCTCAGCCCTCGGGACGAGGCCATCATCAACCCGTCGTTGGACAGGATCAGCGCGTGCGAGACGTCCGCCACACTCGTGACGAAGTCATCCAGCAGCCAATACAGCTCACCCGGCACGTGGTTAAACCCCTTCCCCTCTGATGATCTCGCTGGTCGCCGGCCCCCACCGGCTCGGTGAATCCGTTCCCGCGAATCCGCTCCCACGGGCGTCGCCGGGCCGCGCGCACGGCCGCGCGCCGGGGCGCGGCGAACCCGGTCCCGGGGATCCGCAGCGGCGCACACGGTCCCGGCTCATCGCTTGGTACCGCCGTCCTCGTCGTCGCCGCGCCCGCGCCGCCACCCGGACTGCAGGGAGCTCATCAGCGCCCTCGCCTCCTCGGGCGACCGTCCCCCGGCCTCGGCCTCGGCCTCGGCCTCGGGCGAGCGGGACTCCCGGGCCTGGCGCGGCGGCGGCATGTTCGCCTGCCGCACCCGGCGGGGCAGTCCGTCTCCGCCGCGCCGCAGCGGCTTCCACAGGTCCGCGGGGATCGGGACCTCACCGGAGTCGCCCGGCCGGTCCACCCGCTCCACGAGGGTCCCCGCCCGCTGCTCCGCGGACTCGGGCCGGACGCTGATGACGGTGAGCACCGGCGGTTCCAGCGGCTGCTCGACGGGCTCGGGGTCTCCGAGCAGTTTCTCGGGAATGAGGACGACCACCCCGGTACCGCCGTACGGCGAGGCGCGCAGCACCACCTCGACCCCGTACCTGGCCGCCAGCAGCCCGACCACGGCGAAGCCGAGCCGGTCGGTGTCGGCCGGGTCGAACTCCCGCGGGCTGGTCAGGCGCTCGTTGATCGCGGCGCGCTTGTCGTCGGTCAGCCCGAGTCCCCTGTCCTCGATCTCGACCGCGAAGCCCCGCCCGACGAGCTCGCCCCGGACCGAGACCTGGCTGCCCGGCGGGGAGAAGACGGTGGCGTTCTCGAGGATCTCGGCGAACAGGTGCATCATGTCGGCGACGGCGTTGCCGACCAGGGTGGTGCCGCCCGTCGGGTAGATCCGCACCCGGGCGTAGTCCTCGACCTGGGCGGCGGCCCCGCGCAGCACGTCCTCCATCGGCACCGACGAGCGCCACTTGCGGCCCGCCGCCCCGCCGGACAGGATCACCAGGCCCTCGGCGTGGCGGCGCATGCGGGTGGTGAGGTGGTCGAGCTTGAAGAGGTTCTCCAGCGCCGCGGGATCCTCCGCCTGCTTCTGCATGCCGTCGAGCATCTTGAGCTGGCGCTGCAGCAGCGACTGGCTCCTGCGGGCGAGGTTGCGGAAGGCCTGGGAGACGCCCTCGCGCAGCCTGGCCTGCTCGACGGCGGCGTCGACGGCGCTGCGCTGGACGCTGTTGAAGGCGTCGGCGACGTCGTGGATCTCGGCCGTGCTGCCCGTCGGCCTGAGCGCGGGCGCCTCGGCCTCCACGTCCACCGTGTCGCCGCGGCGCAGCTTCTCCATGACCCTCGGGAGCCGCGCCTGCGCGAGCTCGGCGGCGGCCCGCCGCACGGCGGCGAGCTCCTTGGTGATCCCGCTGCCGACCCGGTAGGAGACCAGTATCGAGGCGACGACCGCGATGAGGCCGAGCACGCCGATCACACCGGCGCGGACGAAGACGCTGACGGCCGCGGGCGTGGCCTGCTCGATGAGCGCGGGGGCGGTCGCGGTCAGGGACCGCTGGTAGACGGCGTCCAGCGCGTCGCCGGCGGCGCGCCAGTCGGTGGAGCGCACCTCGGCGCCGGTCAGGATGTGGTTCTCCAGGGTGATGAAGCGGGCGTACGTCGAGGAGGCGATCATGTCCGAGAAGGGGGCGCGCAGCTCGGGATCCAGCTCGGGGAGCGCCTGTTCCATGAGGAAGATCCGGTTGGCGGAGAGCCGGGTGAACAGTCGCATCTCGCTCGGCGTCATCGGGCTTCTGAGCGCCAGCGAGCCTGCGGCGAGTGCCCGCTCGCGGCTGAGCAGGTCCATCGCATGGTTGATCGTCGTGATGGCGCGCGACTGGCGGTAGAGCGGGAGGTCGTTGCTGAGGCTCAGGGTGTTGAAGAGCCGGCGCAGGGCGTCCGGCAGCCGGGCGAACTCCTCGGAGAGGCCCACCGGGCCGATCCGCCCGGAGTCGACCCTGGCGCGGATCGCGTCGAGCGCGCCCACCTGACGCATCAGCTCGTCGTGGTGCGTCCTCATCTCCTCGGACATCGCCGCCTGCGCCGCGTCCCCGGTCGTCTGCTGGCGCAGCCGGGCGCGGGCCTGGTCGGTGACCGAGCGCTGCCCCACGAGGGTGTCGCGGTCCGCGTCCGAGCGGGTGGCCAGGTATTCGGCCGACAGGAGGTGCTCGCGCTGGACCGCGGTGCCGAGGTCTCCGGCGGGCTTGGCGACGGTGTCGTACAGCGTGCCGACGGAGAGCAGGCTCACCGAGTCGCCGACCGTCACGACCGTCGCGAAACCCCACAGTGCCACCAGTGAGGCGAGCGGGATGACCAGCAGCACCGAGACCTTGAAGCGGATGGATCTGCTCGCTGCCATGTCACCTCAACGGCTCGCTCTCGGAGCGCCGGGGGGGAGCCCCGGACGATCTCTAGATCGCCGACGAGAATAGCACTGGCGGCTCCTGCTATTTGTAGCCTATTTGTGACATGTCATGAAAGAGTTTTCAAAAGTGAGTCCGTCAGCCGAGAGCGGCGCGTGAGGCGGGAGCGGTTCCCCGCGCCCATGTCAGTCTCGCGAGCCGGACGGCCAGCACTCCGACCAGCGCGACCTCGGTGCCGAGCAGGGTCCACTCGACGAGACCGGCGAGCACCCCGTCCCCGGGAAGCGTCACGTAGGTGAGCGCCAGCAGCCCGAAGCCCCCGGCCAGCGTGAGCCACTCCAGCGGCCTGGCCACCGGCCGCCACCGCTCGTCCTCGCCGAACCGAGCCACCGTCAGGCCGCCCGCCGCGGGCACCGCGGCCAGCACGGCGATCGACACGTAACGGTACGTCTGGGAGATCAGGTCCGTCCCCGTACCGGGAAGAACCGCGGGCACCACCGCGAGCACGATGAGCCCCACGCCCCAGGCCAGCATCAGCCGCCCGGCCAGGACACCCACCGGCGCCCCCACGGCCCGCAGCCCGGCGACCACCGCGAAGGCCGCGATCCCCAGCGCCGCCAGCGCGAGCCCGGTGGCTCCGGTGCGATCCAGCGCGGCGTACTCACTGATCGTCAGATCGAGCGGGTTCGCGTAGGGAACCGGGTCGGCCTGTCCGGCCGCCGCGACCGCGACGGCCACGACGAGCCCGGCACAGGCGATCAGGGGGTAGAGCCTCTTCGACGCGAGCATGCGCTAAGACTGTCCGCCAGAGGACGTTTCAGACATCCGGCGCCACCCCTGAGCCAACCCTGAGCCACCCCTGAGACGACCCACCCCGGCGCGCGCCCCGGCGGGAGCGCGCGCCGGGGCGCCCGCGGCTCAGCGGAGGCCGCGGACCTCGGCGTAGCGGGCCCTGACCTCCGGTGCGGGATCGGCCTCGTAGTACTCGACCTTGCCCGCCTCCCAGGCCGGCGGCTCGGCGTCGCCGCCGAGCAGCCAGGCCGCCTGCCTCGCCGCCCCGTCGGCGACGTACTCGCCGGGCTCGGGAACGACCACCGGCCGCCCGAAGACCGCGGGGGCGATCCGCCGTACGGCCTCCGACCTGGCGCCTCCCCCGATGAGCAGCACCCTGGCCGGGTCGAGCCCGAGGGCGTCGAAGGCGTCGGCGAGATGGCAGAGCATCCCCTCCACCGCCGCCCTGGCGAGGTGCGCCGGGGTGGAGGTGGCGAGCGTCAGCCCGTGCAGCGAGCCGGTGGCGTTGGGCAGGTTCGGGGTGCGCTCGCCCTCCAGGTACGGGACGTGGACGAGCCCTCCGGCCCCCGAGGGCGCCTCCAGGGCCAGCCTGCCGAGCTCGTCGAGGCCGACCCCGAGCATCCGCGCGGCGGCGTCGAGCACCCTGGCCGCGTTGAGCGTGGCCACCAGCGGGAGGAACCGCCCCGTGGCGTCCGCGAACCCGGCCACGGAACCGGTCGGGTCCGCGCTCGGGGCGGCGGCGACCGCGAAGGCCGTCCCCGACGTCCCGATCGACACCACCACGTCCCCGGGCAGGGCGCCGACCCCGAGGGCCGCCGCCATGTTGTCGCCCGTACCCGGCGCCAGCCGCACCGCGCCCGCGCCGGAGACGCCGGCTGCGGGCCGCACCTCGCCCGCGGAGTCGCGGGGCCCCAGCACCTCGGGGAGCCCGGGCACGGCGCCGAAGGCCGTCTGGAGCAGGTCGGTCCGGTAGGCCCCGGTCGCGGGCGACCAGTAGCCGGTGCCCGACGCGTCGCCCCTGTCGGTGACGAACTCCCCGCCCAGCCGCCAGGTGAGCCAGTCGTGCGGCAGGCACACCCTCGTCGTGCGACGGGCGGAGTCGGGCTCGTGCTCGGCCAGCCAGCGGAGCTTGGTCACCGTGAACGACGCGACCGGCACGCTGCCGACCGCCTCGGCCCAGACCTCGGGGCCGCCCAGTTCCTTCACCAGGTCGGCGGCGGCTCCGGCGGAACGGGTGTCGTTCCACAGCAGCGCCTTCCTGACGACCTCGCCGGACTCGTCCAGGCAGACCATGCCGTGCTGCTGCGCGCCGACGCTCATCGCCTCGACGCCGTCCAGCCCGCCCGCCTGCGCGATCGCCTCCTGGAGCGCCTCCCACCAGGCTCCGGGGTCGACCTCGGTGCCCTTGGGGTGGGTCGCGCGCCCCTGGCGGACCAGGGCGCCCGTACGGGCGTCCCTGATCACCACCTTGCAGCTCTGGGTCGACGAGTCGACCCCGGCCACCAGTGTCATCCGCGGACTCCGAGGAGGTGGTCCATGGCGAGCTGGTTGAGGCGCGTGAAGTGGAAGCCGCGCGCCGCCACCGCGTCGAGGTCGAACTCGTCGCGGTTCAGGTCGGCGATCGTCTCGCCGGGGGCGAGCGTGGGCTCGGAGAGCTCGGCGACCCTGCTCGCGGCGAGCGCCTCGGCGACCTCGGGGTCGGCGCGGAACGCCGCGACCTTCTCCTTCAGGATCAGGTACGTGCGCATGTTGGCCGCGGCGGAGACCCAGACGTCCTCGGAGTCCTCGGTGCGCAGCGGCTTGTAGTCGAAGTGCCTGGGGCCGTCGTAGCCGCCGTTCTCCAGCAGGTCGACCAGGAAGAAGGCGTTCTTCACGTCGCCGTGACCGAAGATCAGGTCCTGGTCGTAGCGGGGGCCGTGCTGGCCGTTCAGGTCGATGTGGAAGAGCTTGCCGTGCCAGAGCGCCTGCGCGATGCCGTGCGCGAAGTTGAGCCCGGCCATCTCCTCGTGGCCCACCTCGGGGTTGAGGCCGACTCGCTCGGAGTGCTCCAGCTCGTTGATGAACGCGAGCGCGTGACCGATGGTCGGGAGAAGGATGTCGCCCCGGGGCTCGTTCGGCTTGGGCTCGATGGCGAACCTGATGTCGTAGCCCTGCTCGATCACGTACGAGGTGAGCAGGTCCATGCCCTCCTTGTAGCGGCTGAGCGCGGCCCTGATGTCCTTGGCGGCCCCGGACTCCGCTCCCTCGCGCCCGCCCCAGCAGACGTAGGTGGTCGCGCCGAGCTCGGCGGCCAGGTCCACGTTGCGCATGACCTTGCGCAGCGCGTAGCGGCGGACGTCGCGGTCGTTGCTGGTGAACCCGCCGTCCTTGAAGACGGGGTGGGTGAACAGGTTCGTGGTGGCCATCGGGACCTTGAGCCCGGTCTCGGCCAGCGCCTTCTTGAAGTTGGCGATGGCCCTGTCACGGTCGGGCTCGACGGCGAGCAGGTCGTCGTCGTGGAAGGTGACGCCGTACGCGCCGAGCTCGGCGAGCCGGTGGACGCTCTCCACCGGGTCCAGCGGGGCCCGCGAGGCGTCCCCGAAGGGGTCGCGGGCCTGCCAGCCGACGGTCCACAACCCGAAGGTGAAGCGGTCTTCGGGCTTGGGGGTGTAGGCGCTCATCTGCGTTCCTCCGATTTAATCCACTTTATGGACTTAATATGGATCGAGGTGGTGGGATCGTCAAGGGGTGGTTGTTCCATGACACAGGCCGTACGCCACAATTCGATGCGCGCCCGCAACCTCGGTGTGGTCCTCGGCGAGGTCCGCAGGAGCGGCCCGGTCACCCGGGCGGCGCTGGCCGAGATCACCGGACTGACCAAGACGACGGTGTCGAAGATGGTCGGCGACCTGATCGAGGCGGGCATGGTCGCCGAGTCGGGAGCGCTCAGGGACGGCGAGCGGGGACGGCCCGGCACGGCCGTCGCGCTCAGCGGGCGGCGGGTCGCCGCGCTCGGCCTGGAGATCAACGTCGACTACCTGTCCGCCTGCGTGGTCGACCTCACCCTGGCGGTGCGGCTCAGATATACACAGGCTGTGGACAACCGTACGTCCTCGCCTGTGGAAACCCTCTCCCACCTGGAAGAACTCGCCCACAGGGCTGTGGACGAAGCACACGGGGAAGGCCTCTCCATCGCCGGATCGACCCTCGCGGTGCCCGGCCCCGTGGACGGCGGGCTGGTCCACACGGCCCCCAACCTCGGCTGGCACGACGTCCGCGTCTCCGACCTGCTCGGCTTCCCCGTCGAGGTGGACAACGAGGCCAACCTCGCGGCCCTGGGCGAGCTCTGGTTCGGCTCGGTGCCCGGCGACTTCCTGCACGTGTCGGGGGAGATCGGCATCGGCGCGGGCCTGGTGGTCGGCGGCGCCCTGTTCCGCGGCGCCCGCGGCCTCGCCGGGGAGCTGGGACACGTGGTCGTCTCCCCCGACGGCCCGGCCTGCCGCTGCGGCGGCCGGGGCTGCCTGGAGCAGTACGCCGGGCAGGACGCGCTCCTGAGGGCCGCCGGACTCGCCGGGGTTCCCGACGGTGTGGCCACGCTGCTGGCCCGCCTCCACTCGGGCGAGCGGGACTCCCTGGAGGCCTGCGAGCGCGCCGGTCAGGCACTCGGCGTCGCCCTCACCTCCGCGGTGCACCTGATGGACCCGGGGACCATCGTGCTGGGCGGGGTCTTCGCCCCGCTGTTCCCGTGGATCCGGGGTCCGGCGCACGAGACGATGACCTCCCGGCTGGGCGTGATGCGCCGGGCCGTCCCCGAACTGACCGTCTCGCGGCTCGGCGGCGACGCCGCGACCCTGGGCGCCGCCGGGCAGGTCATCCACCGGGTCATCGCCGACCCCTGGAGCCACTTCGCCACCCCCGGCCCCGACCCCGACTTCCGCGCGCCTCGCGGTTGAGCGTTCTCTCCCCCTGCCCCTTCCCTTGTCTTTCCTCGCCTTCCCTCGTAGAGAGACCGTCCGCGTTCCGAGGAGTCGCCTGGTCGCGTCTGACCCCGCGAGCGGGCCCTGGTTGTGCACCACCGCCCCCAGGGGCAGGGAGCGCGACGGCAGGGGAGGTGGGTCGCCGGTTCACGGACCGGGGCGGTATCGGGATTGATCAATCAGTACCGGCGGGCGGCCCGGTCACCACAGGTCAGAGCCATCTTGCCTGCATTTCGGCGCGGAACAGGTCGAACGGTCGCGCGTTCAGGACGCTGTGCGGCTGATTCGATGCAGGCACCGCTTCATGATGACGACGATGGTTTTTTGATCGTCGGTGAGATGTCCCATGTAGGCGTGGCCCGCGACCGCGTCCGCGGATTCGGTGAGGTCGTCTCCCAGCGCGTCCAGCAGCACCTTCACGGCCGCACGGCGCGGTGTCCAGTCCGGGCCAGGTTCTCGTGAGACGTCGTCGCGCAGTAAGGCGACCCGGCGGCGGACCTCCCGCCGCCGGGTGGTGTCGTCGTCGCCACGCAGGAACTCCAGCGCCTCATCCACTGTGGGGTGCAACAACTGCGAACCCTGTACCACCGCCTCCGCCATCAGGTAGCGGATGGGAGCTACCTTGTCGGGCGACAGGTCATCGAGGATCGCCCGTACTTCGGGTCGGTTCAGTACGCGGTGGTCGCGTAACTGATCGGGGACGAGGTCGTCGGGGAGCGGATCCTCGACGAGCAGGCGCGTGAGGCCGCTGTCCAGTAGCCACTCTTCCGTGAGGCGGGCACCGGTGACGTGCTCCGCCGCCAGGAGCGTGGCGGCTTGGAGCCCGATGACGTCATCGGTGCCGACCGAGTCGATGACCGCGTCGGCGCCGCCTGGAAGGCGGCCGGGACGGGCGGGGGAGGACGTCAGCCGGACGGCGAGCAACCGCCCGGCGGCGGCGTAACCGAGCCGGTCGTACCGGCCTCCGTTCAGCAGAACGTTCACCGCTCGCCCGCGGGCCGACAACGCCTTCAGCACTTCGGGTCTTGCGCCCTCGCACCCGTTCGGTTCGACGACCAGCGTCCAGCCGCCGATCGTCCCGGCGACCAGACTGGGCAGGATGCCAGGGATGTCCGCGTTGTACTGCTCGATCTGGGCGTCCTCGAAGCTCAAGGACTCGGCCGCGGCGAGGTCGGCGCCGAAGGCTCGCGCCACGTCGTCCAGCCCCGATTCCTCGCACCAGGTCAGGCAGGTCGGATCGGAGAACCACGCGGAGACGAGTCTCTCGTAATGAGTGAAATCGTCTTCCCTCATGCCGCGGTCTCCATCGTGAGGAACCGGCGTCCTGGAACGCCCGCCGGCTCAGCGCTTACCGAGTAGGTGGCTGCCCGTCATAGACCTTCACATAGGACGTGTCTCCAGGGAGCACCCTGTACCGCATCCAGAACATGCTCTGGGTTGAACCGGCCGCGCGGTTCGCGCATTCCGGGAGCAACTTGACCGAGAAGTCGAAGTCGTCATTGGCCGCCCCTTCCAACGTACTGGCGAAGGGATACTCGTCTCAGTGCTCCTTGTTGGCCTCGTACCACCTGGGGCCGAAGCGGTCCGCGCATGTCCTGGTGACGACCTGCCTGTTCTCGTATTCGATTTCGCCCGCGTGTCTCCCGGGCCAGGCCCGGGTGAGAGGCGTCGGGCGCAGGGGGTTCTGTGCGATCCCGTCGGGGCTGCCGGGTATCGCTTCACTTGATCGATGATCACCCAGACTTCTATATTTCTGGCACCGATCTCTGCGTTCGCCCGCTTCTGGGCCTTGACCGACTTGGTGGGCTTGCCGGCGATCTCCACTTCCACCTTCGCCAGATTTGGTCACGAGGGGTCCGGGGCGGGGAGGATCGCGGCGCAGATCTCTCGTAGTTGGCGGAGCTGGTCGGAGGTCAGGCGGTCGAACACGGCTTGGCGTACGGCCTCGACGTGTCCCGGGGCGGCGGCGGTGAGGACCGCGAGGCCCTGGTCGGTGAGGATCGCCCAGCTCACGCGCTTGTCCGCGGCGCACGGCTCGCGCCGCACCCAGCCGCGCTCCTCCAGCCGCTTCACCGCGTGCGACAGGCGGCTCTGCGAGGAGTTGACCTCCGCCGCCAGCTCGCTCATCCGCATCATGCGCTCGGGCGCCTCGGAGAGCTTCACCAGCACGGCGTAGTAGGCGTGCGGCATGCCGGAGTCGCGCTGCAGCTGCCGGTCCAGCTCCTCCTGGACGAGCTGCGAGGCGGCCAGGAACGCACGCCAGGTGCGCTGCTCGTCATCGTCCAGCCATCGCGTCACGGACCCACCTTACTTGAACTCTCAAGCAAGCAGAGGTAATCTACTTGAGAGTTCAAGTTTTAGGAGGCACCATGCCGGTCCAGCGGCTCAACCACGCCGTTCTCTTCGTCCGCGACGTGGAGCGCAGCGTCGCCTTCTACCGGGAGGCACTCGGCTTCAGGATGGTCATGGGCATGCCGGGCGCCGCGTTCCTCCAGGCCTCGGGGTCCAGCAACGACCACGACCTGGGCCTCTTCGAGATCGGCGCGCAGGCGGGTCCCTCGGAGGCCGGGCGCTCGGCCGTCGGCCTCTACCACCTGGCCTGGGAGGTCGACACCCTCCAGGAGCTGGAGCGGATCGCCCTCAAGCTCGGCGAGCTCGACGCCCTCGTCGGCGCCTCCGACCACTCCACCACCAAGGCCCTGTACGCCAAGGACCCCGACGGGCTGGAGTTCGAGGTCTCCTGGCTGGTCCCCGCCGACCTGCTCACCGAGGAGGTGCTGAACGGGCGCTCCGGCATCAAGCCCCTCGACATCGCCAGGGAGAAGGAGCGGTACGGCGCCGAGACCCGCGGCGGCCTCGGGGTCTCGATCCCCGTCTGATCGTTCCGGGCGTCCGGCCCGTCCGGTCGCCCGCGGCCCGGCACCCCCGTGACGGGCACCGGGGCGGGGAGGGGGTGATCCGGCGAAGGCCTCCCCAGCCCTTCGCCGGATCACGGACTCCACCGACGTGCCCGCACAGCTCGGCGATACTCCCCTTTTCGCGATTTTTACCTATCCACAAATCGCCTCACGGCGCGTCAGGACCTGCCGAACCGGCGCCAGGACCTGCCGAACCGGCGTCAGAGCCTGCCGAACCAGTCGCGTACGGCGTCGATCCCGCCTGTCCCGAGGGCGACCATCAGCGCGCACCGCGCCTTCGAGGGCGCCAGGCCCCGGGCCCCGATCGCACCGACACTCGCGGCGAGTCCCGCGCCGAAGCGCATCTCGTCGAGCGGGACCGCGCCGGTACGGCACCTCGACGCGACGACCACCGGGATCCCCCACTCCGTCAGCTCGGCGATCGCCACGAAGAGCCCGACCGGCACGTTGCCCATGCCGGTCGCCTCCAGCACGACGCCCTGGGCCCCGGCGTCCACGACGGCGGTGAGCAGCACGGGTTCGATCCCCGGATAGGTCTTGATCAGGGCGACGTCCGACGCCGGGTCCCCCCCGAACGCGGGCGGCCGGGGCGGTGGGGCGGACAGCGTCTCGACCCGGCCGCCGGTCACCCGGCCCAGCACGGCGAAGGGGGCCGACGAGAACGCCGCGACGCTCGTGGCGTCGACCTTGGCGACCCAGCGGGCCGCGTGGATCTCGTCGTTGACGCACACGACGGCCCCGGCACCGCGCAGCGCGCCGTCGGCGGCCACCACGAGCGAGGAGGCGAGGTTACGCGGGCCGTCCGAGGACAGCTCGTCCAGGGAGCGGACGGCGCCGGTCAGCACGATGGTGCCGCGCTCCGCCGCCCGGCCCGCGAGGAGGTCCACGAGGTAGGCCGTCTCCTCGATCGTGTCGGTGCCGTGAGTGATCACGACGCCGTCGAATCCGCGATCCAGGATGGCCGCGCGCGCCCTGCGGGCCAGTTCCAGCATGGTCGAGGGCGACATGTCCCAGCTGGGCTCCGCCATCATGTCCTCGGCCACCACGTCCACAGCGTCCGCCGCGATCGTGCCGGGCGGGAGCGCCCTCAGCAGTTCGGCCCCCGACGCGACTCCCGGGCGGCCCGGGGCGTAGGAGTGGGCGATGACGTCACCGGTCGCCAGCAGCAGCACGCGCTTCAAGGAGACGATCCCTTCGTTGGCCGCCCTCAAGTCTCCCTCTATTTATAACCCACGACTAACCCCATTGGGGTTATCTAAAAGCCGGAGCGCCCTCGGGCCGGGAGCGCCGGCGCCGTTCGGGGTCCGGGACGCGTGACAGCTCTCCGGCGAGCCCGGCTCCGGGGTCGGCGAGCCCGTCGCTCCGGAACAGCGCGTGGGCCGCCTCCCGCGTCCCGTCGTCCCGCCGCGCCCTGGTCACGAACTCCTCGGGTGTCCGCCCGAACAGGAGCCGCAGCTTCGCGGAGCGCGCCAGCAGGTGCCCGATCAGCTCCGGCTGGGGAGCGAGCCGCAGCGGCTCTCCCTCCTCGTCCACCAGGCATCCGTGCCTGCCCGCGTAGACGTGGCACGAGGGGAGGGTCTCCCCCGAGGAGAGACGCACCGGGAAGGATCTCGGGGGCAGCGGGAGCCGGAGGTAGTTCGGCTCGGTCGCGTCCAGCGCGGCGAGCTGGGCGTCGTCCACCCACACGACGAACAGGAGTGACGCGCCCGCCACCCTGACGGGCGCGGCGGGCAGGTAGGCGTTCCGGCTGACGTGCGCCGACACCCCCGGGGCGACGCCGTGCACGGTGGCCGGGGTCAGCGGGACGACGGGCCGGATCCCGGCGGCGGTGAACTTGCGGTGCAGCTGGCCCGGCGCGGCGTTGGACCCCACCGCGACCACCGGGTGGCGGGCCTCCATCGGCCCCGCGCCGAGGCTCGCCAGGTGGTCGGCGAGCCGCACGACCCGGCCGCCGGACCGGACCCGCCGTTCGCCGAGGGCGCCGGCGTCCTCGGACATCGGCAGGAAACGGCCGTCGGCCAGCAGCCCGGCTCCCGAGGGGAGGCGGCCCGGGTAGGTCAGGGGCTCGGAGATCGGGTCGTGGGCGAGAAGCCGGGAAGGATCGGCGGCGCCGGGGAGGCCGGGAAGCACGGGGAATACGGGGAACATGGGTAGACCTGGGAGTGCGGAGAGGGCGGGGGTACGGGGAGGCCGGGGGGTACGGGGAGTGCGGGGAGTGCGGCCCGACCGGGAGGCGACCGGTCCGTCGCCCCTCCCGCGCCATGCCGTTCGACATGCTCGCGGGAGCCCGTTCCTCAAGGTTAGGTGAAGCCACCAAATGGTGTCTTTACCCTACGAAGAGGGCAGACCGTACGACCGTGACACCCGGGGGCACCCCGTGAAGAGAACCCCTGGCCGGCCGTGAAGGTGGGGTTTGCCCCACCTTTTTCCGGGATACCTCGCCCCTGTGCCCCGGTCCCGGCGGTCCTTACGGTGGTCACATGACCGGCATCGAGATGACCACCCCCTGGGAGAGGATCAGCGCCCACTGGTCCGCGCGGGCCTGGCTCCGCACCGCGCACCTGGTGACGGGCGTGCCGATCGCCCTGCTGGGCACGGCGGTGATCGCGGCGCTGGTGACGGCGTCAGTGCTGCTGGTGTGGACCGTGGTGGTCCCCGTGGTCGCGCTGCTGCTGTTCTTCGTGGTCGTCCGGGCACTCACCCTGGTGCAGCGGTCCCGGTTCGCGGCCTTCCTCGACGTCGACATCCTTCCGGTCCCGCGCCGCCCCCTGAGCATGAACCCGTTCAGGCGGCTGCTCCAGGAGGCCAGGACGCTGAGCACCTGGCGCCGGCTCGGGTACCACCTGCTGGCCCCGCTGATCAGCGGCATCGGCGCCGTCTCGGTCGTCGGGGCGTGGGCGGGCGGCCTGGTCACCGCCGCGCTCGCCGTGCGGTACTGGGCGATGGAGGAGACCTGGCCGAGCGTGGCGTTCGTCCTCGTCTCCGGGGCCCTGTTCGTCGCGGGGCCGTGGGTGGCCCGCGGGTTCGCGGTGCTGGACGTGATCGCCGCCGAGGCCCTGCTCGGCCCCAGCCTGAGCGACCAGCTGGCCCAGCGGGTCGAGACGTTGCGGGAGAGCCGTACCGGGGTGGTCGACGCCGCGGACGCCGAGCGCCGCCGCATCGAACGGGACCTGCACGACGGCACCCAGCAGCGGCTGGTGTCGCTGGCGATGAACCTGGGCATGGCCCGCGCCACCCTCACCGACCTGCCGGAACCCGCCCGCGAGGTGATCGTGCAGGCACACGAGGAGGCCAAGCAGGCCCTCAAGGAGCTGCGCGACTTCGTCCGGGGGCTGCACCCGGCCGTGCTCAACGACCAGGGCCTGGACGCGGCCCTGTCCGGCCTGGCCGCGCGGGCCCCGTTCCCCGTACGGCTGAGCGTCGACATCTTCGAGCGGGTCTCCCCCACGATCGAGGCGGTGGCGTTCTTCGTCGTGTCCGAGGCGCTGACCAACATCACCAAGCACGCGGGGGCGTCCGGCGCCGAGGTCGTCGTCGACCGCCTCGGCGACCGCCTCCACGTGGCCGTCAGCGACGACGGCCGCGGCGGCGCGGACCCGGACCGGGGGACCGGCCTGCGCGGCCTGTCCAGCCGGGTCGGCTCCGTGGACGGCATCCTGTACGTCGACAGCCCGCTCGGCGGGCCGACGACGATCAGAGTGGAGCTGCCGTGCGCGTAGTGCTCGCCGAGGACTCCGTACTCCTGCGAGAGGGGCTCGTCCGCCTGCTCGGCTCGGCGGGCATCGAGGTCGTGGCCGCCGTGTCCGACGCGGAGGGGCTGCTGCGCGCCGTGGACGAGCACGTCCCCGACCTCGTCGTCACCGACGTTCGGATGCCCCCCTCGCACACCGACGAGGGCCTGCGCGCGGCGCTCGTCCTGCGCCGCCAGCGGCCGAAGCTCGCGATCCTCGTGCTCTCCCAGTACGTCGAGGAGCGCTACGCCACCCAGCTGCTGTCCACCGCCACCAGCGGGATCGGCTACCTGCTCAAGGACCGGGTGGCCGACGTCGAGGAGTTCCTCGACGCGCTGCGCCGGATCGCCGCCGGAGGCACCGCCCTGGATCCCGAGGTGGTCGCCCAGCTGCTGCTGCGCCGGCACAGCGACCCGCTGGACCGGCTGACCCGCCGGGAGCACGAGGTGCTCGCGCTGATAGCGGAGGGCCGCTCCAACACCGGGATCGCCGAGGCCCTGGTGGTGTCCGAGAGCGCGGTCGGCAAGCACATCAACAACATCTTCACCAAGCTCGACCTCTCCGGCGCCGACAAGGACCACCGCCGGGTGCTCGCCGTCCTGCGATTCCTGAAGGTTTGAGAGAGCATGCCGACACGAAACAACGCCCGCACCGCCTGGCTGATCGCCGGTGGGACGCTCACCGCGCTCACCGTGGCCTTCACCGCCCTGGCCGCGTGGGCCGAGATCACGAGGGTCCGCCCCAGCGCCGAGACCACGCTGCAGTCCCGGGCGCTCACCTCACCGAAGATCGTCGTGGAGGCCACCGGCCACGTCAACGTCTCGGTCGTGCCGGGCGCGGCGGAGCGGCTGGACCTGGAACGGACGCTCCTGTGGACCCGGGACCGGCCCGTGGTCACCGAGGAGTGGGACGGGCGGACGCTCCGACTCGACGTCCGCTGCCCCGGCGGCGACCGTCCCGGCGGCCCCGCCTGCCAGGCCGACTACATCCTGGGCGTGCCCGCGGCCACCGACGTCGAGGCGGCGTCCCGCCGCTTCGGACACGTTTCGGTGAGCGGGATCCAGGGCGACCTGCGCCTCTCCACCGCCATGGGCGACGTGGTCGCGGACGGCACGGGGGGCTCGCTGCTGGTGCGGGCGCAGACGGGGAACGTGATCGGCATCGGTCTCAGGTCCGCCGGGGCCGACGTCGAGACCGGTACGGGAGACGTCGACCTGAGGTTCGCGGCCCCGCCGGACGACGTCAGCGCCGTGGTGAGGGCGTCCGGGGACGTGAAGATCAGGGTGCCGGACGGCCAGGAGTACGAGGAGGGCTACGACGTGCGGACCGGCACCGAGAACGCGACCGTCGGGGTGCGGCGCGACCCGGCCGCCCCGCGGCGGATCACCACCCTGACCGGGTCGGGCGAGCTGAGCGTCCTCCCGTCCTGACCCGCGGTCCCCCGCCCCGCGAGCCCCACGCCTTCCTCTCGGCGCGGCGGGACGGAGCATCGCGCACACAGGTTTGACCAGGTCAAAACCAACGCCAGGGCGTCTCCACCCGTGCGGAGGACTTGAATCGAGTCATGATTCCCGCCGACGACCCGCAGAGCCGAGCGGTCATCGACATCGCGGCGCGGCTCTTCGCGGCGTTCGGTCACGACGGCACGTCACTGCAGGGGATAGCGGAGGCGGCCGGACAGGACCTGACGTGGGTGCAGCAACGGTTCGGCGACAAACACGATCTCTATCTCGTCGTCATCGAGCACGCCAGCCGGGCGGAACGGGCCGTCGTGGAGGACGCGCTCAGCGCGCTCCCCGCCGCCGGCCCCGAGGAATTCGCCGCCGTCATGTACGGACTCTCCGAGCGCTACCTGGAGTTCTGCCTCGACAACCCGCAGATCCCCGCGCTGTGGATGCACCGCTGGCTCGGCGACGCCGCCGACCTCCCCGACCTGGAGCAGACCTACTCGGTCCCCATCATCAACCTCACCCGCGACGCGATGCGCTCCGCCGCCGGGGCCGGGCTGATCGACGACCAGGTGGACCTGAGCCTGCTGCTGCGTACGCTGATCTGGAGCGTGTACGGGTTCCTGCACGGCGAGGCCATCGCCGAGGCGGAACACTCCGTCTCCACCGACCCGCGGGCGCGGCGACGCCTCCTGGCCCACCACCGCCAGTTGCTCGACCGCATGCTGAAACTCCCCGGAGCCTGAGAACGTTCTCCGGGAGACCCTCTCCGCCCCGGAGAACGGCGTGCCCGCTGTCGGTGGCATCGGTTACTGTGTCGTCGATCATGAACGCGGGCGAGGTGGGAGCGTTCCCACATGGGTTGGGAAATCCTCTCGACGCCAGGCCTCGACCGTCCCATGATGTCGGTAGGCCGCTTCCACCGGCCGGGACGGCGGCGACCCCGCCACCGCCTCGCGCGTCCTGGCAGTCGCGAGAACCAACGGGGGTTTTCGAAGGATGACCGCAACGACCATCTCGGCCCGGGGCGAGACCCTGGCCTTTCCCGAGGGCTTCGTCTGGGGGGCCGCCACCGCCGCGTACCAGATCGAGGGCGCCGCGCGAGACGGGGGGCGTGGCCCGTCGATCTGGGACACCTTCTCCCACACGCCGGGCAGGACCGCCGACGGCCACACCGGCGATGTGGCCTGCGACCACTACCACCGCTACGCCGGCGACGTCCGGATGATGGCGGAGCTGGGTCTCGGGGCCTACCGGTTCTCGGTGGCGTGGCCCAGGATCCAGCCGTCGGGCTCGGGTCCCGCCGTCGCCGCCGGGCTCGACTTCTACGACCGGCTGGTGGACGAGCTGCTGGCGGCCGACATCGCGCCCTACGTGACGCTCTACCACTGGGACCTCCCCCAGGCGCTGGAGGACCTGGGCGGGTGGACCAACCGCGACACGGCCCACCGCTTCGCCGACTTCACGCGCATCGTGCACGACCGGCTCGGCGACCGCGTCGGGACGTGGATGACCGTCAACGAGCCGTGGGTGGCCGCGGTGCTGGGGTACGGCATCGGCATCCACGCCCCGGGCCGCGCCTCGGCGGCGGAGGCCTTCCGCGCCTCCCACCACCTCCTGCTGGCCCACGGCCTGAGCGCCCGGGTGCTGCGCGACGCGGGCGCCCGCGAGATCGCCCTCACCCTGAACCTCACGCCGGTGATGACACCCGGCCAGGTGAGCGACCCCGACCTCGTCCCGTCCGCCGAGGACGCCGAGGCGGTGAACCGGATCGACTGCCTCATCAACCGGCAGTTCCTCGACCCCGCCCTGCGCGGGAAGCATCCCGACCCGGTGCTCGCCATCATGGAGCGCATGGGCGGGACCGACCACATCCACGACGGCGACCTCGAAACGATCAACCAGCCCATCGACCTGCTCGGGATCAACTACTACACCCCCTGCGTCGTGCGGTCCGAGCCGGGCGAGCCGGCCAACGCCGCCTATCCCGGCAGCGAGGGCATCCGGTTCAGCGGCACCCACGCCCCGACGACGGCGATGGGCTGGGCGATCGTGCCGATCGGGCTCTCCCAGCTGCTCACGCGGCTCTCGCGCGACTACCCCGAGGTCGGCCTGATCGTCACCGAGAACGGCGCCGCGTTCGACGACGTGGTGGCGGGCGACCGCGTGCACGACGCCGACAGGACCGCCTTCTTCGAGGGCCATCTGAGGGCCGCGCACGCCGCGGTCGAGGCCGGTGCCGACCTGCGCGGCTTCCTGGTCTGGTCGCTGCTGGACAACTTCGAGTGGGCCGAGGGCTACAACAAGCGCTTCGGGATCGTGCACGTCGACTTCGAGACGCAGCGGCGGCTGCCCAAGGACAGCGCGCTGTGGTACCGCGAGGTGATCCGGCACAACGGGCTGCACCGCGAGCGCGCCAAGCGCCCCACCCTGGAGGCGGTCGCCGCCCGCGCGGGCGTGTCGAGGTCGACCGTCTCCCGGGTGATCAACGGTGAGGGCACGGTCAGCGACGAGTTCCGCGCGATCGTCATGCACGCCGTCAACGAGCTGGGCTACGTCCCCAACTCGGCGGCCCGCAGCCTGGTGACCCGGCGCACCGACTCGATCGCGCTGGTCGTCTCCGGCTCCCCCGCCGGAGTCCGCTCCGACGACCCGCTGTTCTCGGCGACCGTCCGCTCGGCCACCCGGGAGCTGGAGGAGTCGGGCAAGCGCGTCACCCTCATGCTCGCCGACTCGACGGACGGCCGGCTCCGGGTGGAGCAGTACGCCGCCTCGGGGCACGTGGACGGGGTGGTGCTCGTGTCGACGCAGGGCACCGACCCGCTGCCCGCCGCGCTGGCCCGTACGGGCATCCCCGTCGTGTCACTGGGCAGGCCCGCGGTGGCGACGCAGGCCGCGTACGCCGACGTCGACAACGCGGGCGGCGCCGCCTCGGCGGTCGGGCACCTGCTCGCCAGGGGACGGCGGCGGATCGCCGCGATCGCCGGGCCCCCGGACGCGGTCGCCGCGCAGGACCGGCTCAGGGGCTACCGCGAGGCCCTGCGCGACACCGGGTATCGGTCGATCATCGCCGTCGGCGATCTCACCCTCGCCTCGGGCGCGGACGCGATGCGCCAGCTCCTGCGTGACGACCCGGCGCTCGACGCGGTCTTCGCGGCCGGCGACCTGATGGCGATCGGTGCCCTGCGGGTGTTGAGCGAGTCGGGGCGGCGGGTGCCGGACGACGTCGCGATCGCGGGATTCGACGACATCGAGGCCGCCTCCTACGCCGTGCCCGCGCTCACCACGGTGCGCGCGCCCCGGGAGGACCAGGCGCGGGCGGCGGTGCGCCTGCTTCTCCGCCAGATCGACGGCGGCCCCGTGTCGTCGACGATCCTGCCCACGGAGCTCGTCGTCCGGGAGTCCACCTGACGAGGTGACCGCGCGCGCCTCGACCGGCGGAGAACTCCGCGAAGGCGCGGATGGAGGATTCCGCGAAGGCGCGGGCGGAGAACGTGAAGGGCCCGCCGGGGCGTCGGCGGGCCCTTCACGTTTCGCGCCCCGGGCGGGGCGAGCCTCACGGTTTCGTCGGCGGGCTCGCCCGTGTCGCGGGCCGGCACGCCGTGCCCGCCGCCGCCTCCGGCCCGGACTCCCGGACTCCCGAGTTCCCGGGGGTCCGGGGGTCCGGCCTCACGGACACGCTCGTTCACGTCCCCCGGGGTCGGCGCTCGTTCACGTCCCCCGGGGTCGGCTCAGTCGCGCGCCTTCTTCCCGTCCGCGTCGACCGCGTACCACTCGTCGCCGAAGCCGTCGACGTCGTGCCCCTTGACATCGCCGGCCTTGGTGTCCTTGGCGAAGTAGTAGAGAGGATGGCGGTTGTAGGTCACCTGCGTCGTGCCGTCGTCCCGCTCGGTGGTGTCGAGCAGGTCCTCCTTGACGCCCTGGCCCGCTTCTGGCTTCCCGTCCGTGACGTACGGCGGCCACGCCCGCGCGCAGGCGTCGGAACACGACGACTTCCCGTCCTTGTCCTTCTCGAAGAGGTAGAGCGTGCGTCCTCCCTCTCCGACCAGGACCTTTCCGATACTCGTCTCTCCCAGCTCGACCTTGGCCCTGGTCGCCGGCGAGGACGAGGCGGGGGTTCCTGGCGAGGTGGGCGACGCCTTGACCTGGTCCGCGACCATCGGCTCGGTCGTGCTCCCGTCGTCGGCGCCGCCGCATCCGGCTGCGAGCACGCCGAGCGCGAGCACGCCGGCATGAAGCAACTTCCTCATCTCCGACCCTCCAGGTAAGCAGTGCCATTACTGCTGGACAGCAGACACGCTGCGGCACCGGTTGGGGGGCACGACACGGATCGCTTGGACATGCCTTTGCCCGCCCTTGCGAGACCCGTCTCACGCCCGGACCACCCGGCCCGCCCGGACCCGCCCGGACCGTGCGAGCCGCCCGGCTCCGGCTCGCTCGCGACCGTCCGCGTGCGGGGGCCGGGAGCGAGGACGCCGGGTCACGTCGGGACCGGGCCGGGGACAGGGGTGAGGGACCGGGGGCAGGGGTGAGGGAAAGGCCGGGGGCGGGGCGGTCAACCGGAGGTTGGGAGGGTGGCGCGGGAGCGGCGGCGGTGTGCCCTCTGGCGGCACGCCGTGCCGCAGAACCGGGCGGGGCGGCCGGTACGCGCGGCACGGATCGGGTCGCCGCACATCTCGCACCGCGAGAGGCCCGCGCCGGGACGGCTCTCCTCACGCGCCGGCGCCGCGGCCCGAGTTTCGTTACGTAGCGGCACCGTGTGCCGTGTTTCGTCACGTGGTGGCGTCGTGGACGGGGTTTCGTCACGCGGGGGCGTCGCGACCGGCGCGGCGTCCGCGCGGGCGTCGTAGCTCGCCCGGGCGGCGGCGATCTCGTTCTGGTGCCGCTCCGTCCAGGTGACGAGCGACTGGATGGTGTCGTGCAGGGTCACACCGAGGGGCGTGAGCTCGTAGTCGACCCTGGGCGGCACGACGGGGTGCACGGTGCGGCGCACCAGGCCGTCGCGCTCCAGATGGCGCAGGGTGACGGTGAGCATGCGCTGGCTGACGCCGTCGATCTCACGGCTCAACTCCGTGAAACGGAGGGTACGGCTGTCGAGGAGCGCGATGACGAGCAGGGACCACTTGTCCGCGACCCGGTCGAGGATCTGGCGGACCTCACAGTCTTCCCGGGTGTCCCACTGGTGGGCGTCGACGTAGGCGTCACCGGTATCCGAGCAGCGACTCGGTGACTTCGAAGTGCCTTCTTCCATGGTCATTGATGGTGTCCGATGATGCGACTACTTACAAGAGGGAACCAGCCGCGGTTCCCGCCTCTCTCCAAGGAGTCGTCCCGTGTCCACACCACTGTCCCCACCGTCGGATCGCATGAGCGGGCGCGCCTGGGGCATGCTGCTCGTGCTGTGCGGCGCGATCTTCCTGGAGGGGATCGACGTGGCGATGCTGAACGTGGCCCTGCCGTCGATCCGCTCCGACCTGGATCTGTCCACCGGCTCGCTGAGCTGGGTGATGAGCTCGTACGTGCTCGGCTACGCCGGTTTCATGCTGCTGGGTGGGCGGGCCGCCGACCTGCTCGGCCGGCGGCGGATGTTCCTGACATGGCTCGGCGTCTTCATCGTCTTCTCGGGCCTGGGCGGGTTCGCGACCGAGGGGTGGATCCTCATCGTCGCCCGTTTCGTGACGGGGGTGGCCGCCGCGTTCATGGCACCCGCCGGGCTGTCCATCATCACGACGAACTTCGCCGAGGGCCCGCGGCGCAACCGGGCGCTCCTGGTCTACGCGGGCACGGCGGCGGCCGGTTTCTCCCTCGGCCTCGTCATCGGCGGCCTGCTGGCCGAGATCAGCTGGCGGTGGGTGTTCTTCGCTCCGGTGATCATGGCCTCCGCGGTCCTCGTCGCCGCGCTCCGCCTCATCCCGGACGGCGACCACCCGCCCCGTCGTACGCTCGGCTTCGACCTGGCCGGAGCGATCACCGTGACCGCGGCGATGATGGTGCTGGTGTTCGCGGTCGTCAGGCTGGAGGATCCGGCCGCGGGATGGGGCTGGACGGCCGGAGCGCTCGCCGCCGGGGTCGCGCTGCTCGCCGCCTTCACGGCGATCGAGCGGCGGTCGGCGTCGCCGCTGGTACGCCTGGGCATCCTCCGCTCGGCTCCGCTGGTGCGCGCCAACCTCGGCGCGCTGCTGTTCGGGGGCTCCTTCTTCGGGTTCCAGTTCCTCGTCGTGCTCTACCTCCAGGAACTGCGCGGCTGGTCGTCGTTGCAGGCGGCCCTCGCGCTGCTGGTGGTCAGCATCGACGCCGTGCTGGCGCCGACCCTCACCCCGCGCCTGGTGAACCGCTTCGGCAACGTCCGAGTGATCTTCGGCGGGCTGTGCCTCGCCGCCGTGGCCTACGCCCTGTTCCTGCCGGTCGGCCTCGACTGGACGTACGCGGCGATGTTCCCGAGCATGATCATTCTCGGTCTCGCCTTCTCCCTGGCGTACGGGCCGCTCACCATCGCCGCGACCGACGGCGTGGCCGAGGAGGAGCAGGGACTCGCCGGCGGGCTGCTGTACACCTCCTTCCAGTTCGGCGCGGCGCTCGGACTGTCGGCGGTGACCGCCGTGAACGTCGCCGTCACCGGGTCCGGCGGATCTCCCCTCACCGAGCTCGACGGCTTCCGCGCGGCCCTGGTCATCCCGCTCGCGATGGCCGTCGTCGCGGCGGCCGTCGTCGCGTCCGGCCTGCGCGGGCGCGGCGGGGCGGGCACGGAACCCCGCCACGGGACTCCGGTCCCCGCCGAGTCGCGGTAGACCCTGTCGCGGTAGACCCTGTCGCGGTAGACCCTGTCGCGGTGGATCCGGTGCGCGGGGTCCGGTGCGCGGTGGATCCGGTGCGCGGTGGATCCGGTGCGCGGGGCCCTCGTCCCCGATCGTCCCCGGCCGGCGGCCGACCTTCCCGCGCAGTCCCCGATCGCCCCGGGCCGGCGGCCGACGCCCGTTGCCCGACGCCCGCACGGCGCGAATGCCCGGACAGCACGAAGCCGGCCCCCTGGGGAGCCGGCCGGGTTCGAGCGTGGGAGACCGATCGGGTCGGTGTCGGGTCGGTG
>NZ_JBPXMC010000006.1:0-351408 GCF_051918885.1 Streptosporangium sp. OZ121 | reverse complement strand
ATCGGCAGGCCGTGCTCGCGCGCGAAGGCGACGACCTCCTCGCTCCCGGAGACCGGATCCCTGGTGCCCGCCACCAGCGGCGCGCCGACCTTCTGGGCGATGTGGCGGGCCTGCACCTTGTCGCCGAGCGCGGTGATCGCGGCCGGCGGCGGGCCGATCCAGGTCAGGCCCGCGTCGATCACGGCCTGGGCGAAACCGGCGTTCTCGGCCAGGAAGCCGTAGCCGGGATGGACCGCGTCGGCGCCGGCCTCGGCGGCGACGGCGAGCAGCTTGCCGACGTCGAGGTAGGTCTCCGCGGGAGTCCGGCCACCGAGCGCGCGGGCCTCGTCCGCGGCCCGGACATGGAGCGCGTCCAGGTCCTGGTCGGCGTAGACGGCGACGCTGGCCAGCCCCGCGTCCTTGCAGGCGCGGGCGATCCGCACCGCGATCTCACCACGATTGGCGATCAGGACCTTGTGCACGGACGTCGTTCCCTTCAGCTACGTGCCAGTACGTGCGGACGGAGGACTGGCGGGCCTTCAACGGAGTGTAGGCGCCCTTTGATCGTGAGGGTTGGAAGCAGTTGGTGGTGGAGCATGTATCAGGATGTGTGAGTGAACATGAAAGAGTGGGTTAAGGCGCAGGGTGTCCACCCGATCATCGCTTACCGGTGGTTATCGGGAAAACGCCTGGCCCGTGCCCGTTCGTAAGGTGGGACGGCTGATCCTGGTCGCAGACGTCGAGCCCGTCGCCTCGCACGGCGCAACCACCGTGGGGTACGCCTGCGTCTCTTCTGTGGAGGGGTCTTCCTTGGCGTGCCCGCCTGCGCCGGCCCCAGCTCGGCGGTCGCGGGCGGTTGCGAGATCCAGTTCGACGCCACCGCCACCGACACCGCCACCGCTGACAAGGCCGCTGGCGCCCTCTGCGGCTTCCTGCGCTCCCGAGGCAGGCGCATGGCTGTTCGCCGATCGGGGAGTTATTGATCATGACTCCTACGCTACGTTAACCGTCGACGACGTACCGTGACGGGGAGGGTTGATGCGGGTCCACCAGGCCTACCGCTACGCCCTGGACCCCACCCCCGAGCAGGCGCGCCTGCTCGCCTCCCACTGCGGCGCGGCGCGATTCGCCTTCAACTGGGGCCTGGCCCACGTCAAGGCCGCGATGGACCAGCGTGCGGCCGAGCAGTCCTACGGGGTGCCCGATGAACACCTGACCGAGGTGGCGTGGTCGTTGTACGGCCTGCGCCGGGCCTGGAACACCGCCAAGGGCGACGTCGCGCCGTGGTGGGCCGAGCACTCCAAAGAGGCCTACACCACCGGCCTGGACGGTGTGGCACGGGCGCTGAGGAACTGGTTGGCTTCGCGTCACGGCACGCGGGCGGGGCCGAAGATCGGGTTTCCTCGGTTTAAGTCCAAGCACCGCGCCGCCCTTTCGTGCCGGTTCACCACCGGCGCGATCCGGGTGGAGGCCGACCGCCGCCACGTGACGCTGCCCCGCCTGGGCACCATCCGCACCCACGAATCCACCCGGAAACTCGCCCGCCACCTGGAGCGCGGCACGGGGCGGATCCTGTCGGCCACCGTCCGATGCGAGGGAGGGCGCTGGTTCGTCGCGTTCACCTGCGAGCTCGACCGCGCCGACCGCGCCCCGGCCCAACCGGAGGCCGTGGTCGGCGTCGACCTGGGCGTCAAAGAACTCGCGGTGCTGTCCACCGGGGAAGTCGTCGCCAACCCCAGGCATCACCGCTCGGCGCTCAAACGGCTACGCAGGCTGAACAAGCAGCTCGCCCGCCGAACCGGGCCACGCACCCCCGACGGCGGCAGGCGACAGGCCTCCGCCCGCTGGGCCAAGACCAAGGCCGCCCTGGGCACGGCACATGCCCGGGTGGCCAACCAGCGGCGCGACGGCCTGCATAAGCTCACCAGCCGCTTGGCGGCCACCTGGGGCACGGTGGTGGTCGAAGACCTCAACGTGGCCGGGATGGTCCGTAACCGTCGCCTGGCCCGCGCCGTCTCCGACGTCGCCATGGCCGAGGTGCGGCGGCAGCTGTCCTACAAAACCGCATGGAGCGGCGGCAGGCTCGTCGTCGCCGACCGGTGGTTCCCCAGTAGTAAGACCTGTTCGGGTTGCGGCGCGGTGAAAGCCAAGCTCGCCCTGTCCGAACGCACCTACGCCTGCGCCGGGTGCGGCCTGGTCGCCGACCGGGACCTCAATGCCGCGCTGAATCTGGCCGCGCTCGCGGCCGACGTCGCCCAGAGTCGCGGGGAGACGCGAAACGCCCGTGGAGGAGCGGTAGGACCCGGCACCCGTGCCGGGCGCGCACCGGCGAAACGGGAACCCCGGAAACGGGGAACGCTCCGGCGCAAGCCGGAAGCTGCCTGAGAGTGTGCTCACCACAGCACACTCACAAGCAACGGAGTGCTGGGTCCTGCCCGCCCGGGAGCGGGTCGCGGTCTCACTTACCGCTTACCTCTCCCTGAATTACCGAAAATCAAGACAATGGAGAACGTTTAGCCTCTTGGCGACCGAGGGAACGTCCATAGCCGCTCGGCATAACCCGGATACCTCTGTGATCCTTACGCCTATCGTGATTTCGTTTGGCGACTCCCCCCGACACCGATCCAAAGGAGACTGGCATGAGCCAGAACTTGCTCGGCGGCAATCCCGCGGAAATGCAGCAGATGGCCACCCAGTTCACCCAGCAGGCCGACCAGGTCAGGGCCACCGTGGCCGCCCTCGACCGGGAGGCCGCGAAAGTCGGCACCGCCTGGACGGGGCCCGGTGCCCAGCGTTTCAGCGAGGCCTGGCAGAACTATCGGGCCGCTTTCCAGCGCATGTCCGAGGAACTCGCCGAGGCCTCCCGGGTCATCAACACCTATCGCGGCAATATCGAGTCCGCCACGCGATAGGAAACGGTCCGCCGAAATGCCCCGGCCCGCGAGGGCCGGGGCATTTCTCATTGACGGCACGGGGCGGCACGGGGCGGCACGGTCGGTGTGGTCGGCGCGGGGCGCGCGAAGCGCACAAGACGCGGACACACGAGGCGCGGGTACACAAGGCGCGGACGCACAAGACACGCAGGGCGTACAGGACGGCGTGCGGCGGTGGTCCTCATGCGGCGGGCGGCCCTTGCGCGACCACGGCCCTCAGGTGACGGCGGCCTGGACGGGGACCACCGAGCCCAGGGTCACCAGCAGGCCGCGGCCGGGGGGCCCGCCGACCGCGCCCCGCGGCAGGCGGACGGTGAACAGGTCGCCGTCGGCGGGGCTCTGGACCGACAGCAGCAGACCCGTGCGGCCCTTGCGCGCCTCGGCCGCGAAACCGCGGTAGGCGGTGGTCAGGTCCCCGGTGGTGCCACCGATGATCATGCCGTGCTCGCCGTCCCTGCCGCTGCGCAGCACCTGCTCCAGGGCGGTGCCCAGGGGAGAGTCCGCGGAGATCAGCTCCGCGTCGTCGACGATCACGACGTAGCGGTCCTGCCCCGCGACGGCCTCGTGCAGGTCGCCGCCCGCGTCCAGCACGGCCAGCACGCCCGGGGTGTCCACCAGCGTGCACAGCGGGCTGCGCCGGGGGGTCACCAGGACCGCGGGGGTGCCGTGGGAGAGCAGCGAGTGGGTGGCGGTCAGCAGTGCCGTGGACCTGCCCGACCTGGGCGGGCCCGCGACGACCGCGGCGGGACCGTGGGCGAGCAGGTCGACGCCGAGCGGTGCCAGCGAGTCGCCTCCGGCGCCGAGCAGCGCCCACAGCGGGGACGGGGGCCGGAAGGAGGGCACCAGATCCAGGACCTGCGCCGCGGTGACGCGCATCGGCAGCGCGTCCACCCGCAGCGGCGGGTCGGCGGCGATCTCCGGCGCCGAGCGGGCCAGCGCCTGGAGGGCGGCGACCTGCGCGGGCCCCGAGGGGTCGTCGCACAGCAGCGCGATCTGGCTCTCGGTCGTGCCGTGCTCGCCGGTCGACAGCGCGCGGCCCGGCGCGAGGGTCGCCGGCAGGTCCTTGACGGGCAGTCCGGCCAGGCCGTAGTCGGAGGGGTCGGCCAGCCGCAGGATCAGCCGGTCGTCGAAGACCGTGGAGATCTGCCCGATCAGCGCGGACCTGTCGCCGGTCAGCACGGCCCGCAGCCCGACCGCGGGCCCCTCGCGCAGCAGTTGCATCAGCGACTCGATCAGCCGCCCGTAGTCGTACGCCTCGAACGCGGCGACGAACCCCTCCCACCGGTCGAGCATCAGGACCAGCCACGGCAGCCGCGGGCCGTCCGTGGCGGCGCGCAGCTCGGCCAGCGAGGCGTACCCGGCCTCGGCGAGGAGCTGCTGGCGCCGCCCGACCTCCGCGCGCAGCCGGGTCAGCAGCCGCTCCACCCGGTCGAGCTGGTCGCGGGTCACCACCGCTCCGCAGTGCGGCATCGCCATCAGCGGCAGCAGCGATCCCGAGCCGCAGTCGATCGCGTGCACGTGTACGTCGTCGGGGGAGGCCCCGGCGGCGATCGCCCCCGCCAGCGTGCGCAGCGCGGTGGACCGCCCGCTGCGCGAGGCGCCCGCGACGAGCAGGTGCCCCCCGTGGGCGAGGTCGAGTGCCAGCGCCCGCCGGTCCTGCGCCCAGGGAAGGTCGGTGATCCCGAAGGCCAGCGGCGGCACCTCCTCGACCCCCGCCCGGTACGGCAGCCCGCCGGGCGCGTCACCGGGCAGGACGGGCGGCGCCGGGAGAACGGGGACGGTCACGAGGTCGGGAAGCGGATCGAGCCAGGGACTCGGCTGCTCCGCGACCCCGGCGAGGCGGGCCGCCTCGACCATGGCGTCGGCGAGCAGGGACAGGTCGGTGACGTGGCCGCTCTCGGCTCCGGCGTGGACCGTCCTGGGGTGCCCCAGGGCCTGCCAGCCGACCTCCGTCACCCGTACCCTCATCTCGCCGCCCGAGGCGCCGGGGCTCCGGCCGCCGATCCGCGCGGTCTGCACGGCCGTCGCCGCCCCCGCGCCCGACTTCACGTAGCACCGGCCGGGAGCGGACTTGGGGATGTACGAGGCGTCGGGGCGGCCGATGACGTCGGCCGACTCCGACGCCTCGGTGACCCGCAGGGCGATCCGCAGGGAGGTGTTGGCCTGGATGTCGGCGGTCACCACGCCGCCGGGCCGCTGAGTGGCGAGGATGAGGTGGATGCCGAGCGAGCGTCCCCGCCTGGCGATGTCGACCAGCCCGGTCATGAAGTCGGGCAGCTCGCTGACCATGGCCGCGAACTCGTCGATGACCAGCACCAGCCGGGGCAGCGGGGCCGGGGGCTCCAGGGACGCCGAGGACACCGAGGACACCGAGGACGCCGAGGACGCCGAGGACACGGTGGATCCCGGGCGCCCGCGCAGCGGCCTGACCTGCGGGCCGCCCCCGGCGACGAGCAGGTCGCGGGAGGCGCGGGCCGTACGGGCGTCGCGCAGCTCGTGGTAGTCCTCGATGTCCTTCGCCCCCGCGGCCAGCAGCAGGCGCTCGCGGCGGCGGATCTCCGCGGCCAGCGAGGCCAGCGCCCGCTGGGTCAGGTGGCCGTCGAGGTCGCTGACCATGCCCACCGTGTGCGGCAGCCGCACGCACTCCTTGAACGCGGCGCCGCCCTTGTAGTCGATCAGCACGAACGTCATCTCGTCCGGCCGGTTGGCCACCGCCAGCGAGCAGATCAGGGTCTGCAGCAGCTCCGACTTGCCCGCGCCCGTGGTGCCCGCGATGAGCGCGTGCGGCCCGTCCCTGCGCAGGTCGACGGAGAACGGCCCCTCCGGGCCCGCTCCCACCACGGCCTCGGTGGCCCGGCCCCAGCGCTTGGCCAGGGCGGCGCCGGAGACCGACGGCAGCTCCAGCAGGTCCAGCAGCCGCGCGGAGTCCGGCAGGGCGACTCCGGCGTCGTCGCGGCTGACGTCGCGGATCGGCGCCAGCGAGCGGGCCAGCCTGTCGCACCAGGCGGCCGTCACCTGGTCGGCCAGGATCTCCCCGAGGTCGTCCAGGCCGCCGCCGCGCAGCCGCACCGTGCCGTCGGCCTCCACGGCGGCGACGGTGGCGCACTCCTCGGGCAGCAGCCGCTGGTCGCCGTCGATGGCCAGGGTGTAGACGCCCGCCCTGGGGCCCTGGCGCAGCACCTGGGGCATGCCCGGCAGGGCGCGCAGCACCTGCGCGCCGTCGAGCACGACCAGCACGTCGTAGGGGCGCTCGTCGTAGATGGGGGCGGCGTACGGCTGCTCGGCGCCCGTGCCCGTGGCTCCGCCCAGGTCGCCCCAGCCGGCCGGGATGCGGCCCAGCTTGGCCGCGGGGCCCGCGGCGGCGTCGTCGCCGAGGCGCTCGTCGATCAGCGCGGCGAGCTCGCTCACCCGGCGGGCCGCGGTGTCCGGGTCGGCGCCGACCAGGGCCACGCAGTCCTCGCCGCCGCGCGGGGCGCAGTGCGGCAGCCAGCGGACCCAGTTCCAGCGTTCCTCGCCGTCACCGTGCGCGGACAGGACGACGATCGCCAGGTCGCGCGGGCTGTGCAGGGCGGCGGCCTGGCCGACCAGCCAGCGCGCCACCCCGGCCGCCGTGTTCCTGGGCCCGGTCAGGCCGGCGACGCCCAGGCGGCGCATGGCCAGCGCCACCGGCACGGCCTGGCAGGTGGGCGGGACGGGCAGCGGGGCGTCGACCGGCGCGGAGCGCTCGGGGGCGAACTCCAGGTCGGCGGGGAGGTCGGCGAGGCCGACCCGCAGCCGCAGCGCGTCGGGGTCGTGGTCGCGCCGCTCCCAGAGCCGCCGCCGGGGGCCGGTCACGGTGAGCAGCACCTCGGCCGGGTCGGGCGCGGCGGCGCGGCGGGCGGTCTCGTCGTCGGCGCGGGCGCGCTCCACGGCCGCCTCGAAGACCTTCAGCCGCGCTTTGTACTCCTTGAGCTGCTGGCGGTACTGCTTGCGGCCGTGCCGCCTGTCGCTCCACCACTGGCCGATCATGATCAGTGGCGTCATGAACGCGAACAGCAGGAAGTACGGCGATTTGAGGGCGATGGCCAGGCCCACCCCCAGCGCGGCGGGCAGGAAGGCGGTGAGCAGTTGCAGCCGCATGGTCTCGGCCCGCTTGGGCTCGGCCGGGACCTCGAAGCGCCGCGCGCCGCCCGGCGGCCGGAACCTGGGCGGCCGGTTGTAGGCCAGCCCGCCGTCGGGCTGTGCGTCCAGGTGGGCGTCGGGCGGCTCCACCGCCTTGAGGGTGAGCACGGTCCCGCCGCAGCTCAGCAGGGCGTGCTCGGGCCAGGGCAGCGGACCCTCCAGGGGGTCGCGGTCCAGCAGGGGGGTCGTGCCCTCCCCGGGCTCCACGGTGATGGCGTCCGGGGTGAGCCGCACCACCGCGGCGCGCGCGGGCAGCCGGGGGTCGGTCACGGCCACCGAGCAGGCGGGGTCGGAACCGATGGTGTGGACACCCAGGCTGAGGCGGTGCACAGAGCCGGCGGCGGGCCCGCCGACCACCCGGATCTCCACGATCCCGCCGGGCTCCTCGGCCAGCGTGGCCACCGCGAGGGAGCGGTCGAGGGTGACGAGGTCGCCGTCGCGGAGCAGGCCGAGCGCGGGGGCGGCCGGGTCGAGGGGGCGGCCGTCCATCCAGAGCGTCGGAGGTTCGGCCCCGGCGGAGTCGCGATCCAGCCCGTACGGGGCCTTGCTGCGTGTCAGCCGCACCACGTTGCTCGGCCGCTCGCCTCCCTGGCCCGCCAGGGACTCCGCGAGCCGTGCCACCGTGGTCGTTTCGTCGCCCTCGACCACGACATCGCGGTCGGCGTGCTCGTCGAGCACGGTGAGCATGATCCGCATCGCCGCTCTCCTCGGGTCAGGCCCCGGATCCACCGTACAGAGTGAAAACCGTCCCCGAGAGAGTGTTCGCGGCAATGTCCTGACTCGCGACCGGTATGTGGAAAACGGCAAAACCTGTGGATAACTGTCCGGGGGTGTCGACCGGTCATGCCGCCCGAGGTGGGCATTCGGCGGTGCGAGGGCGTGCGGGCGGTGGCCTGCCCGCGACGCCCGGCTGTGGAAAACCTGTTCGGAGAACCGGGGGGAACGGCGGGTTCCGGCCGGCGCCCGGAGCGCGCCGGAGGCGGGGCGGGCGAAGGGAGCGGGCGAGGACGGCCGAAGCCGGACAGGTGAATGAGGTGTGAAAAAGGTGAGGTGATTGGTACGAGAGTTAATTACCGTCCTTATCACCCAGATAAGTCTCCCGTCATCTAGCCAAACAGCCATTTTCTTCTGAAGTGGCGTTGACAGACGTGTTCCTATCAAACGAGCATGGGTCCTGGCTTTTGTCCGACAGCCCGTCGGCATGGTGCGCATAATGGCGTAAATTCGACCAGTAGTTCCCCATATTTATGATCACTCTGGGAGTCCCCCTACCCATGAGGACCAGTGAGAAGCCAACGGGCCGCGTCCCGGTCAACGCCGAGCGTCAGACCTCGGCGGGCACCCTGTCGGGCCCGGCGTCGCGCAAGCTTCCCGTGCCCCCACGCGAGCGCAAACCAGCCCTCGCCGCCCTCGCCGTCCTCCTCATCCTGGGCGGCGCCCTCGCCACCACGCTGCTCGTCCTGCGCAGCGGCGACCGCGTCTCGGCGATCGCCATCTCACAGCAGGTCGGCGCCGGACAGCCCTTCACCGAGGCGATGCTGAGGGAGGTCCAGATCGCCGACACCGGCATCGGCTACGTGGCCTGGTCCCAGCGCGCCCGCGTCACCGAGAACTTCGCCCGCGTCACCCTCATCCCCGGCACGCTCCTCACCCGCGACATGGTGGTCTCCGCAAGCAGGGAGCTCGGCCCCGGCAAGGCGCAGGTCGGCCTGTCGCTCAAACCCGGCCAGACACCGGGCACCCTGGAGCGCGGAGACCGGGTCCAGGTCGTCCACGTGCCGAGCAGGGGCGCCGGGGGCGACCGGGAGAGCCGGGTGCTGGCGCAGAGCGCCCTGGTCCACCAGATCGGCACGCCGGGCAGGACCGGGGCGAACGGCCTGGTCACCATCATCGTGGACAGCACCATCTCGCCGGAGATCGTCGCGTACGCCTCCACCGGCGAGATTGCCCTCGCCGAGCTGCCGGGAGCGCGCTGACGTGGCGCTCATCGTGCTGGCCGCCGACAAGGGCGCACCCGGCGTGACCACGGCGGCGACCGCGCTCGGCGCGATCTGGCCGCGCCCGGTGCTGCTCGCCGAGTGCGACCCGGCGGGCGGCGACCTCGCCTACCGCCTGCCCGCCGCCGACGGCGGCGTGCTCAACCCCGCCAGGGGCCTGCTCACCCTGGGGGCCACGGCCCGCCGGGGCCTGCACCCCGACCAGATCCACGAGCACACCCAGAAGATCATCGGCGGCCTGGACGTGCTGGCCGGGCTGACCCACGGCGAGCAGGCGGCCGGGCTGACCTGGCTCTGGGGCCCGCTCGGCCGGGCGCTGGCCACGATGCCCGACGCCGACGTGCTGGCCGACTGCGGGCGCATCGGCGGGCACCCCCAGCTCGCCGAGCTGACCACCGAGGCCTCGCTGGTCGTGCTGTTCACCAGGGCCAGCCTCGACCACGTCGCCCACCTGCGCGAACGCCTGCAGATCATGCCGCGCGAGCCCCAGGTGGGGGTGGTCGTGATCGCCGACCCCCGCCAGTACCGCACGACCATCGACGAGGTGCGCCGGATCGTCACGGGCACCGGCAGGCACGTCGCCTTCGTGAGCGGGCTCGCGCACGACCCCAAGGGCGCGGAGCTGCTGCGCGGCCAGTGGGGCGGGCGGCTGGACCGCTCCCTGCTGATCCGCACCGCCAGGGAGCTGGGCGGTCGCCTCGACGCCCAGCTCCGCGCCCAGGAGTCGGCGGAGTCGGCCTTCCGCGCCCGGGAGCAGGCAGCCCGCCTGCCCACCGAGCCGTCCCGCTCGCCCGTCGAGCCGTCGGGCGGGGCGAGGCCGTGACCATCGACCACACGCTGGTGAAGCGCTTCCGGCAGGACGTCGGCGACAGGCTGGCCCACCAGCGCCGCCTCGACCAGGCCAGCGGCCTGCCGCCGATGACCGGCGAGGACGAGCGCCAGTTCGCCCGTGCCCTGATCGCCCAGATCCTGGAGGAGTTCGCCCGCGGCGAGATCGGCGTCGGCAGGACGCCGCCGACCGCCGAGGAGGAGGAGGCGCTGGCCGCGGGGATCCACGCCGCCCTGTTCGGCGTCGGCCGCCTCCAGCCGCTGCTCGACGACCCCGAGGTCGAGAACATCGACATCAACGGCTGCGACCGGGTGTTCGTCGGCTACGCCGACGGCCAGGAGCTCATGCGCGACCCGGTGGCCGAGTCCGACGAGGAGCTGGTCGAGCTGATCCAGATCCTCGCCGCCTACAGCGGCCTGTCCAGCAGGCCGTTCGACACCGCCAACCCCCAGCTCGACCTGCGCCTTCCCGACGGCTCCCGTCTCTCGGCCGTGATGGACGTGACGGTGCGCCCGTCCATCTCCATCCGCCGTTCCCGGCTGGGCAAGGTGTTTCTCACCGATCTCGTGGGAAACGGCAGCCTGACCCCGGAATTGGGGCGTTTTCTCTCGGCCGCGGTGGCGGCGAGGAAGAACATCATGATTTCCGGTTCGACCAACGCCGGGAAAACGACGCTGTTGCGCGCCCTCGCCAATGAGATTCCACCGTCCGAGCGGCTCATCACCGTCGAGCGCGCCCTCGAACTCGGCCTCGACCAGTTTCCCGAACTCCATCCCAATGTGGTCGCCTTCGAACAAAGGCTCCCCAACTCCGAGGGGCAGGGCGAGATCACCATGGCGGAGCTGGTCCGCCGCTCCCTGCGCATGAACCCGTCCCGGGTGATCGTCGGAGAGGTCCTCGGCGACGAGATCGTCACCATGCTCAACGCGATGACCCAGGGCAACGACGGCTCGCTGTCGACCATCCACGCCAACTCCTCGATGGAGGTCTTCAACCGCATCGCCACCTACGCGCTCCAGGCCACCGAGCGGCTGCCGATCGAGGCCACCCACATGCTCATCGCGGGCGCGATCGACTTCGTGGTGTTCATCGAGAAGCGCAACGACTACGCGGTGGGCGGCAGGCTGCGCCGCTTCGTGTCGAGCGTGCGCGAGGTGGCCGGAGTCGACGGCCGGGTGCTCTCCTCCGAGGTGTTCGCGATGGCCCCCGACGGCCGGGTGGTGCCGCACGCGCCGCTGTCGTGCCTGGAGGAGCTGGCCCACTTCGGCTACGACCCGGGAGGCTGGGCATGACCTCCCTTCCGCCGGGCCTGTTCGACCCGCTGGTGCTGCTCTCCGGCCTCGCGCTCGGCGCCGGGCTGTTCCTGCTCTTCCTCTCCCTGTACGGGGTGCCCGCCAGGCCGGCCGCCCCCGGCAGGACGGCGGGCAGGCGCGAGTTCCTGCGCGCCCTGTCCACCCGGACCGCGGTGGGGGCGATCGCCGGGGTGGTCGTGCTCGTGGTGACCGGGTGGCCGGTCATGGCGGTGGGAGCCGTGCTCCTCGCGATGGCCTGGCGGGGCCTGTCCGGCGGCGCCGCGGAGGAGCGGACCGCGATGCGGCGGCTGGAGGCCCTGGCCGCCTGGACAGAGTCGCTCCGCGACACCATCGCCGGAGCGGCCGGGCTGGAGCAGGCGATCCCGTCCTCGATCCGGGCGGCGGCCCCCACGCTCCGCCCGCACCTGCGGTCCATGGTCGACCGCCTGCACACCAGGATGGCGCTGCCCGACGCGCTCAGGCTGTTCGCCGACGAGCTCGACGACCCCTCCGCGGACCTGGTCGTGGCCGCCCTCATCCTCAACTCCAAGCTGCGCGGCCCCGGCCTGCGCGACGTCCTCGGCGCGCTGGCGGTGTCGGCGCGCGAGGAGCTCGACATGCGCCGCCGGGTCGAGGCCGAGCGCCGCTCCACCCGCCGCAGCGTGCAGATCGTGGTCGGTACGGCCGTCGCCTTCGCCGTGATGCTCGTCGTGTTCAACCCCTCCTACGTCGAGGAGTACGACAACACGCTCGGCCAGGCCGTGCTCGTGGTGGTCGCCGGGCTCTTCGGCGCCGGGTTCGCCTGGATGCGCCGCCTGGCCCGCTTCGACAAGCCCGCCCGCCTGCTCGGCCTGCCCTCCGGAGGTGAGGTGCGCGATGACTGAGGCGCTGCTCGCCGGCTCGGTGCTCGGGACAGGCCTGTTCCTGCTGCTGCGGGCGTTGTTCCCGGCCCGTCCCGGGCTGGTGACACGACTGCTGGCCCTCGACGCGGCCAGGGAGGGCACCGACGCGCCCCGAGCCCGGCTCATCCTGCCCGACGAGGAGGTCAGCGCGTTCCGGCGCGGCCTGGGCGAGCGGATGGCCCGCTTCTACGCCGCCAGGGGCTGGGAGGCGCGCTCGGCCAGGGCCGACCTCGCACTGCTCGGCAGGTCGTTCGAGGGTTTTTTGGCCACCAAGGTGCTGCTGGCGGTCTCCGGGCTGCTGGCGTTCCCGCTGCTGGTCGGCTGGCTGGTGCTGATGGAGTGGGGCGTCTCCCTCACCGTCCCGCTGTGGGCGGCGCTCGCGGTCGCCGGGGTCTTCTTCGTCCTGCCGGACCTGCAGGTCAAGCGGGACGCCTCGCGGATGCGCCGCGACTTCCGGCACGTCGTCGGCTCCTTCCTCGATCTCGTCGCGATGAACCTGGCGGGCGGGCGTGGGGTGCCGGAGGCGCTGATGATGGCGGTCTCCGTGGGCAGCCCGGGTCCCGACGACGAGGGGGCCAACTGGGCGATGTCCCGCATCCGTGAGGCGCTCGGCAACGCCAGGATCGTCGGCATCACCCCCTGGCAGGCACTCGGCCAGCTCGGTGACGAGATCAACGTCGACGAGCTGCGCGACCTGTCCGCCGCGCTCGGCCTGGTCGCCGACGACGGCGCCAAGGTCCGCTCCTCCCTCACCGCCCGCGCCGCGACCATGCGGCGCCGGGAGCTCGCCGAGATCGAGGGGCAGGCGGGCGAACGCTCCCAGTCGATGCTCGTCGCCCAGCTCCTGCTCTGCGCGGGCTTTGTGATCTTTCTGAGTTTTCCGGCCGCTATGAAGATGTTGGGGTCCTGACCATGCTGAGCCATCCGTGGATCGTCTACGCGGTCGCCGTTCTGAGCGTCCGGATCGAGAAGGCGCGCAGCGCCCCCACCCGGGGGGCCTCCGCCGTCGAATGGGTCATCATCACGGCCATCATCGCCGGGGTGGCGCTCGGACTCGCCACCCTCATCAAGACCCTCGTCGAGGGGAAGCAGGCCGAGATCTCCAACCAGTTCGGCGGGGGCGGCGGAGGCGGCGGGGGCGGGGGCGGCGAACTTGGCGACCCGTGATCGCTCGCGGTACCGCGACCGGGAGAACCGGAAGAACCGGGAGAGGGACGGCGAGCGCGACCGGGCGGGAAGGCCGCGGCGCTGCGGGCGCTGCGGGCGCTCCGGCGCCGGAGACCGGGGCGGCGAGCGCGGCGCCACGGTCGTCGAGCTGGCGATCATCATGCCGGTGCTGCTGGTCGTCATCCTGCTCATCGTGCAGACCGCCCTGTGGTTCCACGGACGCCAGATCGCCGACGCCGCGGCCAGGGAGGGGGCGCGGCTCGCCCGGGTCGACACCGAGTCCTGGCAGCAGGACGCCGAGTCCCGGGCCCAGGAGCTGATCCGGGCCGTCGGCCCGAAACTTCTCGAGGGCGCCACGGTCACGGCCTGGGAGGAGGGCGACCGGCGGGGTGTCGAGGTGACCGCCTCGGCGGTCCAGGTCGTCCCGCTGCTGCCGTCCACCACGTTCACCGTCACCGCGCGCTTCGGCGGTCCCATCGAGTGCTTCCGGCCGGACGACGGGAGCGAAGGGTGCGAGTGATCTCCTTGATCTCCAGGACCGACGGCGACCGCGGGTCGCTCAGCACCGAGACGGTGCTGCTCGCCCCGGTCTTCCTGCTGTTCCTGCTGTTCCTGGTGGGCGCGGGAAGGGTGGTGGAGGCCCAGGGCGAGGTCAACGGCGCCGCCAGGGACGCCGCCAGGGCCGCCTCCGTCGAGCGCACCCTGTCCGACGCCGAGGCCGCCGCGGACGAGGCGGCCCGCGGCGCCCTGTCGGGCGAGTGCGAGCCGGAGGTCAGCCTGTCCGGGGACTGGGAGGAGGGCGGCCAGGTCCACGCCGAGGTGACCTGCTCCCTGGACCTGGAGTTCCTGGGCTTCGGAGCGGCCAAGGAGATGAAGGGCGACTCGGTGGTCCCGCTGGAGCAGTTCCGGAGAGTCGAGGAGTGATCCCCGTGGACCCGCCGCCCCCGGCCGTCAGAGCGCGCCGGAGCCCCGCCCGCCCGGCCGCCGCGCGGAGCGGACCCGTGCGCCCGCCGGCGTGCCGGAGGCTCCCGTGCCCGGCGGCGTGGCGAGGACTCCCGGGCCCGGCGGCGCGACGGAGGCTCCCGCGCTCGCCGATGGCGTGCCGGACGGCCGGGCATCCGGTGTGTTCGGCCGGTGGGAGGGGGCGCCGCGCGCGGCCGGGCGGGCTCGGCGAGCGGGGGTCGATGTCGATCTTCACGGTGATCTTCTCGGTGGTGGTGTTCCTGCTGGCCGGGCTGCTCGTCGACGGAGGGGCCGCGATCAACGCCCGGCTGCGCGCGGCCGACGTCGCCGAGCAGGCCGCCAGGGCCGCCGCCGACCAGATCGACGTCGAGCACCTGCGCGCCACCGGCGAGGCCCGGCTGCTGGGGGAGGGGGAGACCTGCGGGAAGGCCGAGGAGATCGTCTCCGCTCACGGCGGCGGCGACGTACGGCTCACGGAGTGCACGCTCGGCGGCGACCAGACCGAGGTCACCGTGAACGTCTCCGTCACCTGGAAGGCGTTCTTCCTGGCCGCCTTCGGCTTCCCCGGCTCGGACATGGAGGCCGAGGCCACGGCCGGGCCGGACATCGGGGAAGACCAATTGCCGTGAATCGCTGGCCCACCGGTTGACCGACGACGAATCTGGACGGGGAGGGAGACGAATGCCCACGCGACAGCCCGCGCGCATCAAGGCCAGGCGCACACCGGGAGACCTGCTGGCGGGTCTCGGCGCGCTGGCCGTCCTGGTCGCGCTCATCGCGGGGGTCCCCTACGCGCTGTTCCGGCTGGCCGGGCCGCCGCTCCCGCCCGAGCTGCTCAACCTCGACCTGCTGACCAGCCAGGTGGGCACGAGCACGATCATCGCGATCCTCGTGCTGCTGGTCTGGCTCGCGTGGCTGCAGCTGGTCGTCTGCGTGCTGGTCGAGATCTACGCCGGGCTGCGCCGGGTCGGCATGCCGGCCCGGGTTCCGCTCTCCGGCGGCACGCAGATGTTCGCCAACCGGCTGGTCTCGGCGGCCATGCTGCTGTTCACCGTCTCGGCGGTGGCCCTGCCGATCGCGAAGCTGACCAGCCTGCCGCCCGCCGCTCCCGGCATCGTCTCCACCGGGCTCTCCACGACGTCCGGCCCGGCCTCCGACGAGCGGGCCGAGCTGGAGCCGGTGCAGAAGGCCAAGAAGGTCTACGTGGTGCAACCGCCGCACGGGCGCCACCACGAGAGCCTGTGGGAGATCGCCGAGAAGTGCCTCGGCGACGGGCGCCGCTACCCGGAGATCTACCGGCTCAACCAGCACAAGGAACAGCCCGACGGCAGCCGCCTCCACATGGCCGACCTGATCAGGCCCGGCTGGGTCCTGGACATGCCGGACGACGCGCGCAACATCCACCTCGTCCCGGCCTCCCAGCCGCGCGACGACACCCTCAAGGACCACCGGGACAAGCCGGTGGAGTTGGACGGCCGTACCCAGACCTTCACCCCCGGCCGCGCCGACCTTCCTGCGGAGCCCGCGCCCGAGGTCGCCGCCCCCCGCGACAGGGCCGGTGACAGGGCCGTTGACAGGAGCGGCGAAAGGGCCGGCGAGAGGATCGGTGCCGACGGGGCGCGGGAGACCGGTACCGGTAATGGACAGGCGCGCCACGACGCGACCGAGCGCCCGTCGCACACCGTGCCCGACAGCGGGCGGCAGGACCCCGGACAGGTGGAACGGCGAGACCCTGCGGCGGTGGCGGAACCCCCCGGTAGCGGGCAGGACGCGGGGCAGGAGGCCGGGCTGGGGATGCTCGACTACCTGGCGGGGGCCTCGCTCGCGGCGGCCGGGCTGCTGGCGGCGCTCGGACGCAGGCGCAGGCAGCAGCTCTGGCACCGGGCGTTCGGGCACCGGATCACCCGGCCCAGGGACGACGCCGCCCAGGCCGAGCTCGCGCTCAGGCTCGGTGCCGACGCCCCCGGCAGCCGGATGCTCGACGTCGGGCTCCGGCTCCTCGGCAGGTCCCTCGCCGCCCAGAACCGCGTCCCGCCCACGATCTACGCCGCCCACCTGTCGCCACAGACCCTCGACCTGTGGATCCACCCGCCCGACCCCGACGCCCCCGCCCCCTGGACCGCCCACGACGGCGGCCAGGTCTGGCGGCTTCCCGCGCACGAGGGCCGGATGCTCGACGAGCGGGCGCTCGCCGACGCGCCCGCCCCGTACCCGGGGCTGGTCTCGCTCGGCTCCAACGGCGAGGGCCGAGTGCTCGTCGACCTGGAGGCCGCCCACGGGCCGATCAGCATCAACGGCCCGCAGGTCACCGCCGCCCTGGCCGCGCTCGCCGTGGAGCTGGCCACCAACCGCTGGTCGGACCGGATGCGCGTCACCCTGGTCGGCTTCGGCGAGGAGCTGACCGTGATCGCCTCCGACCGGATCAGGTACGTGGGCGGCCTGGCGGAGATCCTGCCCGAGCTGGAGGCCGGGGCCGGGGGGCGCGCTCATGGCGGTGAGGTGCTCACCGGCCGGATCCACGGGCGCGCCGCCGACCCGGTCTGCACCCCGCACTACCTGCTGTCCGCGATCGCCCCCACCCCCGAGGAGGGCCGCCGGCTGGCGCTGCTCGCCAGGAAGGGCGTCAGGACGGCCGCCGGGTACGTCATCGCGGGCGACGTGCCGCACGCCACCTGGAACTGGACGATCACCGAGGAGGGCCGCGCCGAGATCGACGCGCTCGGCTTCGACGTGGCCGCGCAGCTGCTGCCCCGCCGCCAGTACCGGGCGCTGGTCGACCTGTTCCTGGCGACCGAGCGGCTGGAGGGAGAGCCGCTTCCCGACGAGCCGGAGCCGGTCACGCACACGCCCTCGGTCGAGGTGCGCGTCCTCGGCCCCGCGGAGGTCGTCGGCCCCCCGCCCATGGAGGAGGGGCGGGCCGTGATCGCCGTCGAGATGGCCGTCTACCTGGCGACGCACCCCGGCGGCGTCCACCCCGTGGTGCTCGGCGGCATCCTCTGGCCGAGGGGCGTGCAGCCGGTGGTCAGGGACGCCACGATCGCCAGGGTCGTCGCCTGGCTGGGCACCGACAGCCAGGGGCGGCCCAACCTCTACGCCGACGAGTCCGGGCGGCTGCGGTTCGGCCCCGAGGTGCGCACCGACTGGATGCTCTTCCGCGACCTCGTCCGCCAGTCGCACGCCAACCCCGCCGGGCGCCCCGCGCTCCTCGAGCGGGCACTGAGCCTGGTGCGGGGCCCGCTGCTGAACGGCCGCCCGCGTGGCCGCTACGCCTGGCTGGCCGCCGACGACCTGGAGTACAACGTGACCGCGGGCGTCGCGGACGCCGCGCACCGGCTCTGCGAGGTGCGGCTGGCCCGCGGCGAGACCGACCAGGCCGTGGCGGCGGTGCGTGCCGGGCTGCTGCTGGCCGCCGACGACGAGGGGCTCTGGCGCGACCTGCTGCGGGCCACCCACCTCACCGCCGACCCCGTCCGCCTGCGCGCCGTGGTCGACGCCCTGCACCGGCGGGCCGCCTCCCACCCCTACGGCGGCGGGATGGCCCCCGAGACCGAGGCCCTCATCGACGAGCTGCTGCCCTCGTGGCGGATGCGCTCGGCCCCGACGGCATGACGGCCCAGGTGAACCCATCACGCTTGGAGAATGCGCGAGGAACCATGCCGAATCGTTCATACCGGTGGTCCGGCAAGGCGGGCGCTTCTAGCGTCGTCGGTGTGCGTGCCATGATCGCCCTGGCCCTGGTCATGCTGACGGGCTGCGCCTCACCGGAGGCTCAGCCGTTCGTTCCCGCCGACCTCCCCGCGGAGGAGGCCTCACCGGGCACGTCACGGCAGGCGGCGCCGGCTCCGCGGACGGAGACGGTCCGGGTCGCCTCGGGGGTCAAGGTGCTGGTCGAGTGGCCCGCCGCGCCGAACGCGGACACGACCGCGATGATCGAGGTTTTCCGCGACTTCTACGCGGGGTCCCTCAAGGCCGTCGTGAGCGGGGGTGAGGACACCGCCTACCTTGACACGCTGGAGGGCGAGGCGGGCAAGGGCTCACTCTCCTGGGTGCAGGAGTTCCTCGACGAGCGCCGCTCGGTACGCGGAACCGCGCGGCTCTACGCGCCGAACGTCAGCTCGGTCGTCGGGCGTGGTGCCCAGCTGGACGTGTGCGTCGACCAGAGCGGGCTGCGTCTGGTCGACGCGGCGACCGGCAGGAAGGCGCCCCGCCAGTCCAAATGGATGCGCGAGCCCTTCTTCCAGGCCGCGGGCATGCGGCGCGGCGGCGACGGGATCTGGCGCATCAAGGTGTTTCGTCACGCCGTACTTCCCAGCGAACGCGCGAAGGGATGTCTTCGATGATCGCGAATATCGTCATCGCGGGGTTGCTGCTGCTCGATCCCGGGCCACCCAGTGGCGAGGGTTTTCAGGACGGGCCGACCGCCGGAGTCCGTCTGCAGAACTCCCAGATCATCATCACCGGGACCGGGCTCAGCGGCAGGAGCGACGGTTACCGGATCAAGCGTCCCTGCTGGTACGAACCGGGAGCCGACGCCGCCGAGATGCTGGAGAACCAGGAGGCGGTGCGGGAATGGTGGTTCCGCTTCACCAAGGACGCCACCGAGGAGAAGTTCCAGGAGTTCCTCAAGCAGTTCCGGGACAAGGTCGGCCAGGAGGGCCGCTGGTGGACACCCGCCTACAACGGGGCCGATCCGGACGGCATGGCCTGCTGGACCGCCCTGGACGCGTTCGTTTGGGCGCCGCCCGGCACCACCCCGCCCAACGGGATCACCATGGCCGAGCTGGTCGACATAGCCCGCGCCGCGCTGACCGTGCCCGAGCCGAAGGTCGAACTCAACCCGGACGCCAAGAGTTACGTCAACCTGCCGACCTGGGTCTGGCTGGGCGACGTCGGCGAGACCACCAGGTCCGTGACCGCGACGCTGCCCGGGGTCATGAGCGCCACCGTGACCGCCACCCGCGGGCAGATCGAGATCGACCCGGGCACCACCGAGGAACGGGCGGAGGTCAAGGACAGCGGGTGCGAAACGGGCGGCACGCCGTACCAGAAGGGCGCCGCCGACGACGACCTCACCTGCGGGGTGATCTATCGACGGGCCTCGATCGACCAGCCACGCGGCGTCTACGTGCTGGAGGTCACCGCGCTCTGGGACATCGGGGTCGAGGGCGTCGGGGGTGACGTGGCGCCCTTCGTCTACGACCCGGTCGAGGCCGGGGCCACCCGTGACGTCCCGGTGGGCGAGGTGCAGAGCACGGTCAGGAAGACCGGCTAGCCGTCCGGGCCGGTCACGGGTCCGTGACCGGCCACGGCGGCGTGCGGAGCACGGCGGGGAAGGCCGGTCAGCGGCCCTCCCGCCGGGTCCTGAGCCGTTCGGCGGCCGGTGCCCCCTCGTGGGTGAGCAGCCACTGCTTGACCGGGGTGCCGTAGTAGTAGCCGCCGTACCCGCCGGTGGACGGCAGGATGCGGTGGCAGGGGACGAACGGCGCGATCAGGTTCCGCGCGCACGCGCTCCCGGCGGCCCTGGCCGCGGTCCTGGGCAGCCCCGCCCGCTCGGCGAGCTCGGCGTAGCTGATCGTGACGCCCGCGGGCACCTGGCGCAGGGCGGTGAGCAGCCGCTGCCGGACGGGCGTGCCCGGCTGTTCCACCGGCACCGCGTCGAGGGCGGTCAGGTCGCCGTCCAGGTAGTCGCGTACCGCCCGCGCGGGCAGGCCCAGATCGTCGGTGAGGGTCAGCCCCTCGGCGCGCAGCTCCGGGGAGAGCCGGGCGAACATCTCGTCCGGCCCCGTGGTGGTGAAGCCCGCCGCCAGCAGCACGCCCTCGCGGGCGAGCATGGCCAGCGGGCCGACCGGGGTGTCGAGAACCTGTGCCTCTATCATTCCGAGCTCCAAAGGTGCAGCGCGGCGTACGCCCGCCAGGGGCGCCACCGCTCGATGTGATCTTCGGGGATGCCCAGGCAGGCCATGGCCCGCCGCAGGCCGAGGTCTCCGCCCGGCCAGGCGTCCGGGTCGCGCAGCGCCCGCAGCGCGATGTAGCCGGAGGTCCACGGCCCGATCCCGGGAACCTCCAGCAGCCCGGCGACCGCCTCCGCGGGCTCCTGCGCGCCGTCCAGGTCGATCTCGCCGCCCGCCACCCTCGTGGCGAGCGCCTTCAGCGTCGCCACCCGCCGCCCGGTCAGGCCCAGTCCGCCGAGGTCGGCCTCGGCGAGCTCCTCCGCGGACGGGAACAGGTGGGTCAGCCCCTGCCCGCCGGTGGGGCGCCCGGCCCGGGCCGCGACGCGGCCGAGGATGGTACGGGCGCCCGCGACGGAGATCTGCTGGCCGATCACGGCGCGGACGGCCACCTCGAACCCGTCCCAGGCGCCGGGCACGCGCAGTCCGGGGCGGGCGGCGACGAGCGGTCCCAGCGAGGTCTCGCCGAGGGCGGAGGAGATGGCCTCGGGGTCCGCGTCGAGGTCGAGGAGGCGGCGGCAGCGGGCCACGATCCTGGCCAGGCGGCGGGTGTCGTCGACGCTCACGTCCAGCCGTACGTGGCCGGGCCCGGGGGTGAGGGTGATCGTGCCGCCGGGGACGGCCCGGCTGTAGGACGTGTCGTCCGCGCGCTCCAGGCCGGGGATCGCCCTCGCCCCGAGGAACCGCATCAGGGTCGCGGCGTCGTAGGGCTCCCTGCGGTGCAGCCGCAGGGTCAGGGCGTCGCCGCACATCCCGGGCCTGCCTCCCGTCGTCGCCCGCAGCTCGCCGGGGGTGAAGCCGTAGGTGTCCTTCATGGTCGCGTTGAACTGCCGGACGCTGCCGAAGCCCGACGCGAACGCCACGTCGACGATCGGCAGCCCGGTCTCGGTGAGCAGCTGCTTGGCCAGCAGCAGGCGCTTGGTCCTGGCCACGGCGAGCGGACCCACGCCGATCTCCGCGGTGAACAGCCGGTGCAGGTGCCGTCCGGTGATGTGCAGCCGCGCGGCCAGCCGGGTCATCCCGCCGTCGTCCGCCACACCCTCGTCGATCAGCCGCAGTGCCCGGCCGACCAGGTCGCCCCGGTGGTCCCAGCCGGGATCGCCGGGGCTCAGCTCCGGCCGGCAGCGCTTGCACGGCCGGAACCCGGCCGCCTCGGCGGAGGCCGCGTGACGGTAGAACCGCACGTTGCGGGTGGACGGGGTGCGTGCCGGGCAGATGGGCCGGCAGTAGATGCGGGTGGAGGTGACCGCCGTGTAGAACCGCCCGTCGAACCGGGCGTCCCTCGCGGCCACCGCGCGGTAACAGGAGTCGAAGTCGAGCTCTTTCACGGACACGCCGACGACGTTACCCGCGGCGCACGGGGTACGGCTGGCGGGAATCGGACGTGGCCGTGGCGGTCCGTCACGGGGAGGGGGCCGGGAATCGGGCGTGGCCGTGGCTGCCCCGTCACGGAAGGAAAGGCCGGGGACGGGCACGTGGCCGTGGCGGTCCGTCACGGGGAGGGAAAGCCGGGGACGGACGTGGCCGTCACGACCGTCACTTGGAGGAGACGCCGACCCCGATCTCGAACTCCCGGTAGACGCGGGCCCAGAATCCGTCGCGGAGCCAGACGCGTGCCTCGGGGTAGGGGCGCAGGGAGTGGCCCAGCTCCTTCTCCGCCTCGATGAGCAGCTCGGTATCGATCACCGTGGGCAGGATCGGCCCCGGCAGCAGGTCGCGGATGTTGTCGCGGCCGCGGGTGAGGATCCACTTCTGGGCCACGTGCTCGCCGACCTCCTCGACGCGCGGGCGGCTCGGGCCCAGCTTGGTGACCTGGCCCACCGGGGCCTTGGGCTTGGCGGCGGCGGTGCGCCCGGCGAAGACCTGGGCGGGGGAGGGGGCGATCGGGGGGACCGGCACCGGCACCGGCGCGGGGGCGCGGCTGAAGAAGGACCGCAGGAAGTCGGCGCTGATGATCTCGACGGTGTCGGACTCCCAGACCAGGCGCTCGGCCTGGTTGGTGCCGTAGGGGGGCTCCACACCCCACAGGTGGATCCGCACCCCGTAGGCCTGGGCGGCCTCGACGGCGGGGACCATGTCCTCGTCCCCGGCCAGCAGTATCGTGTCGCTCACCGCGTGGTGCCTGGCCAGTGCCTCCAGGTCGCTCCTGATCTGCGCGTCCACGCCCTTCTGCTGGCCCCGCGCGTTCAGGTTGCCCAGGCGCACCTTGACCCAGGGAAGCTGGGCGATGACCCGCTGGTCCACGGTCGGCACCCGGTCGCGGGCGGCGTCGTACCAGTAGATCCGGAGCAGCTCGCCGTGGATGCGCTCCTCCGCGTGCTTCTGCAACGCCTGGATCAGCTCGTCGGCCGCCACCCGGTATTCCTTGCGCTCCTTGGCACTCAGGAGCACCTCCCCTGCCGCCGCGTACAGATAACCGACGTCGACCAGGACGGCGTACTTCGCGGCGATGGGACGTGACGTGAGGTCCAGGATGGTCATGTCGTCCTCCAGGCCTCGGAACTAGCTGATCGGCTGACTATATGCGCCCATTTCTTAGATGGTCCCAACTCTCGCGCAACTTGACACCCTGTTCCCGGGATCTATCTCGGCAGTGCGCTCGATCGCCATGCGCCTTGCCCGACAGGAAGTGCTTTTCGCATGCGATGTGCGTGATTGCTCCAGGATTTCGATGTCTGTGAGGCTTTCGACGCCGGACTCGCCGGTGCGGCACGCGTCGAGAGGGCGATCACCACCGCGGCGATCTCCTCGGGTGTCGCATCTCCTTTAATGATCTTCAAATGTCTCATAGCGGGATGTTCCCGTGCTTCTTCGGAGGCAGGGTCGCGCGCTTGTTGCGCAGGGTCCGCAGCGCCTTGACGATCTGGACCCGGGTGTCGGAAGGGCGGATCACGGCGTCCACATACCCACGTTCGGCCGCGAGATACGGGTTGGCGAGCGTGTCCTCGTACTCGGTGACGAACCTGGCCCGCTGGACGTCCGGATCCTCGGCCGCGGCGAGCTCGCGCCGGTAGAGGATGTTGACCGCGCCCTGCGCGCCCATCACCGCGATCTGCGCGGTCGGCCAGGCCAGGTTGACGTCGGCGCCCAGGTGCTTGGACCCCATGACGTCGTACGCCCCGCCGTACGCCTTGCGGGTGATGACCGTGACCAGGGGCACGGTCGCCTCCGCGTAGGCGTAGAGCAGCTTGGCGCCGCGCCGGATGATCCCGTTCCATTCCTGGTCGGTGCCCGGCAGGAATCCGGGGACGTCGACGAATGTCAGGACGGGAATGTTAAAGGCGTCGCACGTACGGACGAATCTCGCGGCTTTCTCGGAGGCCGCGATGTCCAGCGTGCCGGCGAAACTCATCGGCTGGTTGGCGACGATCCCCACGGAGCGCCCCTCGACCCGGCCGAAACCCACGAGGATGTTGGGCGCGAATTGCGCGTGCACCTCCAGGAATTCGCCGTCGTCCAGGACGTGTTCGAGAACCGTGTGCATGTCGTAGGGCTGGTTCGCCGAGTCGGGGATCAGCGTGTCGAGCTCGCGGTCGGAGTCGGTGGTCTCCAGCGGCGGATCGGCGTCGAACGCCGGGGCCTCGTCCATGTTGTTGGACGGCAGGTAGGACAGCAGCGCCCTGGCGAACTCCAGGCAGTCGGCCTCGTCGGACGCCTCGTAGTGGGCCACGCCCGAGCGGGAGCTGTGCGTGTGCGCCCCGCCGAGTTCCTCGAACGTCACCTCCTCGCCGGTGACCGTCCTGATCACGTCGGGGCCGGTGATGAACATGTGCGACTTCTCCGACACCATCAGCACGAAGTCGGTGAGCGCGGGCGAGTAGACGGCGCCGCCCGCGCAGGGGCCCATGACCAGCGAGATCTGCGGGATCACCCCGGAGGCGTGGACGTTCCGCTTGAAGATCTCGGCGTACAGGCCCAGCGAGACGACGCCCTCCTGGATGCGGGCCCCTCCGGAGTCGTTGATCCCGATCACCGGGCAACCGGTCTTCAGCGCGTGGTCCATGACCTTGACGATCTTCTCGCCGAAGACCTCGCCCAGGGAGCCGCCGAAGACGGTGAAGTCCTGGGCGAACACCGCCACCGGGCGGCCGTCGACCGTGCCGTACCCGGTCACGACCCCGTCGCCGTACGGCCGCTCGCGCTCCAGGCCGAAGCTCGTGGACCGGTGCCTGGCGAGCTTGTCGAACTCCACGAAGCTGTCCTCGTCGAGGAGGGCGAGCACCCGCTCCCTGGCGGTCATCTTCCCCGCGGCGTGCTGCTTCTCGACGGCGCGCGCCGAACCCGCGTGGGCCGCCTCGCCCAGGCGGCGCTCCAGGTCGGCCAGCTTCCCGGCCGTGGTGTGGATGTCGGGTCCGGGATCCAGTGGTTCGGCGCTCAGGGACTCGCTCATCCCAGCAGGGTAACCGTCGTCTCACATCGCGAACTATCGGGGGCGATCGTTCGTTTCCCGTGCGAGGCGGCCGATCGCGCGGGCCGCGGAAGGGAGGCGCCATGCCGGAGGTCACGGAGGCGGTAAGGACGCGGGGGCTGCTCAAGAGGTTCGGGCAGCAGGTGGCCGTGGGAGGTGTCGACCTGGTGGTGCCGCAGGGCAGCTTCGCCGGGCTGGTCGGCCCCAACGGCGCCGGGAAGACCACCACGCTCAGCATGGTCACCGGTCTCCTGCGTCCCGACGGCGGTTCGGCCCACATCGGCGGCGCCGACGTCTGGCGCGACCAGGTCGCGGTCAAGGGCCGCATCGGCGTGCTCCCCGAGGGGCTGCGCCTGTTCGAGCGGCTGTCGGGCAGGGAGTTGCTCTCCTACAACGGCCAGCTCCGCGGCATCCCCAGGGACGAGGTGGGGCGGCGGGCGGAGGAGCTGCTGAAGGTCATGGACCTGACCGAGTCTGCCGACAAGCTCGTCGTCGACTACTCCACCGGCATGCGCAAGAAGATCGGCCTGGCCGCGGCGCTGCTGCACAATCCCGGGGTGCTCTTCCTCGACGAGCCGTTCGAGGGCATCGACCCGGTCAGCGCCAACACGCTCGTCGAGGTGCTCAGGCGCTACACCGCCTCCGGGTCGACGGTGGTCTTCTCCAGTCACGTCATGGAGCTCGTCGAGCGGCTGTGCGACTGGGTCTCGGTGATGGACCGCGGGCTGATCGTCGCCCAGGGGCCGCTGGACGAGGTCAGGGCGGGCCGCGGCCTCAACGAGGCCTTTCTCGGCCTGGTCGGCGCCCGGGGCGGTGGCGACGGCCCGGAGGGACGGGAAGGCCTGTCGTGGCTGGGGGCGAGCCCCTCGTGAGCGCGCCGGACGGGACCGGGCGGCAGGGAGACGGAAGGGGTGACGGAGTGGGCGCGGGCGTGCGGGGAGACGCCGTTGCGAGAGGCGCGGGAGGCGCGGGAGGCACGGGTGCCGTGCGGGTGGGGCCCATGGTGTTCGTGCGGCTCAAGCTGCGGCTCGTCGCCGGGAACCTGAGCGGCAGCACCCAGCGCCTGCTGGGGTTCGTCTTCACGGCGATCGCCGCGTTCCTCTTCGGCACCCTCGGTTTCCTGTCGGTGTCCACGCTGCGCCTGGCGCCCGCCGACATCGCCCTTGAGGTCGTGACCGTGCTGTTCACCGCCTTCCTGGTGGGCTGGGCGGTCGTGCCGCTGCTGGCGTTCGGGCTGGACGACACGCTCGACCCGTCGCGCCTGGCGCTGTTCCCGCTGCGGACCGGCCGGCTGGCCGCCGGCATGTTCGCCGCCTCGGTCACCGGCGTGTGGCCGCTCGCCTCGCTGGCCGTGATGGCCGGGGCCGTGGCCGGCCTGGCCGGCGGGATCGGCGGGGTGGTCCTGGGCGCGGTCGCGGTGCTGCTCCACTTCGCGCTCTGCGTCGTGCTCTCCCGGCTGGTCACCACGTCGCTGTCGGGGATCCTGCGCACCCGCAGGGGCCGCGACGTGCTGGCCGTCTCGATGATCTTTCTCATCCTGGCGGCCCAGCTGCCCAACCTGCTGCTCAACGGCGGCCTGGCGGCCGACCCCAGGGCCGTGCTGCACGGTCTCGCCTCGGTGCTGAGCTGGACCCCCTCCGGCGTCGCGGCCCGCTCCGTCGCCGACGGCGGCCTCCTGGCGGTCGCGGGATCGGCCCTGCTCGCGGTCCTGGTCGCCGGCGCAGGGTGGCTGTGGATCGCGGCGCTGCGCCGCGCCCTGGTCTCCCCCGACGCCTCCACCCAGGGCGCGTCGGTGCGCAACTCCCGGGGCCTGATGGCCAGGATCCTGCCCGACGGCCCGCTCGCCGCGGTCGCGGGCAAGGAGCTCAAGTACGCCCGGCGCGACCCGCGCGGCAGGGTCGGCTGGTTCGCCGCCATCGCGATCACCGGCATCCTGGCCTTCTCGCTGTACGGCAACGACGACACCACGGCGGGGGGCGTCCTGGCGGTCACCCTCGCCTGTGTCGGCGCGCTGATGATCAGCATCCAGTGGTGCAACGCCTTCGGCATCGACGGCCGCTCCCTGTGGATGAACGTCGTCGCCTACGGCAGCGACCGCGACTGGCGCACCGACATCGCCGGTCGGCATCTGGCCGTGGCGACGATCGCGGCCCCGCTGCTGCTCCTGCTCGCCACGGTCGCGGCACTACTGGGCGGGGACGTCCTCTGGGCGGTCCCTGCCGTGCTCACCGCCTGGGGCGTCCTCGGGGCCGGGTTCGCCGTGGGCGCGCTGACCAGCGTGCTGATGCCCTACACCGTGCCCGAACGCCTGAACGCCTTCACCGGCGCGGCCCCCGGGCAGGGCGGCATCGCCTTCGTGGCGTCGCTCGGCGCGCTGATCGGCACCGGCCTGCTCGCGCTGCCGATCGTCCTGCCGGTCCTGTTCGGCCTCACCTGGATCAGCGTGCTGGCGGTGCCGTACGGGCTGCTGCTCTCCTGGGGCGGGCGCAGGGTCGCGGGGAAGATCGCCTTCGCCAGGTATCCGGCCCTCCTGGAGGCGACCTCCGCGGCCACCTGACGATCATCCGGCGGGCCGTCAGGACGGCCCGCCGGAGGCTGTGGGAACGGCCCGCGAACGGTCTCCCGAATGGTCTAGTCCAATGGGTGAGACCGGTCTCCGTTCGACAAAACGGACTGGGTACGCTGGCGGGCATGCCCGCCACCGTGTCCCATCAGGCAGAGCGTTCCTCCGCTGTCACCGAGATGCCCGACGAGCTGCGCGCGGACGTGCGACTGCTCGGTGAGCTCCTGGGGCAGGTCATCGCCGAGCATGGCGGCGATGACCTGCTCGCCGATGTCGAACGGCTGCGCAAGGCCGTCATCGGGGCCCGCAGAAAGCAGGTGTCGGTCGACGAGATCACCGCGATGGTGGCCGAGTGGCCGATCGAGCGCGCGGTGCAGATCGCCCGCGCGTTCACCTGCTACTTCCACCTGGCGAACCTGGCAGAGGAACACTTCAGGATCCGCATCCTCCGGGTCCGCGACACCGGCGAGGAGCCGCTGCCCGAGTCCCTGGCCCAGGCCGTCCAGGAACTCGGCGACGGGAAGGTCGCCGACCTGGTCGAGGGACTGCGCCTGCACCCGGTGCTGACCGCGCACCCCACCGAGGCCCGCAGGCGTGCCGTGGTCACCGCGATCCAGCGCATCAGCGGCCAGCTCGCCGCGTACAACAGCTCCGACAGGGGCGCGGCCGAGCGGGCGGAGACCCGGCGGCGGCTGCTGGAGGAGATCGACCTGCTGTGGCGGACCGCCCAGCTGCGGTCCACCAAGCTCGACCCGCTGGACGAGGTGCGCACCGCGATGGCGGCCTTCGACGAGACCCTCTTCCGGGTGGTCCCGCAGGTCTACCGCGCCCTGGACGCCGCGCTCGGCGGAGGGGCCGGCACCGGCAGGCCCCGGGCCCGCGCCTTCATCAGGTACGGCAGCTGGATCGGCGGCGACCGCGACGGCAACCCGAACGTCACCTCCAAGGTGACCAGGGACGCCGTGCTCATCCAGGCCGAGCACGTGCTGATCGCCCTGGAGAACGCCACGCTCAGGATCGGCCGCTCCCTCACCCTCACCGCCGACTACACCCCCGCCTCCGCCGGGCTGCGGGCCGCGCTGTCGAGCGCCGTTCACGACCACCCCGACGTGGTCTCGGAGATGGCCACCCGCTCCCCGAGGGAGCCGCACCGGCAGTGGCTGATGTTCGTCGCCGCCCGCATCGCGGCCACCCGCCAGCGCGGCCTCGACCTGGCCTACCGCTCGCCGGAGCAGCTCCTGACCGACCTGCGCATCGCCCAGGACTCCCTGGTCGAGGCCGGCGCGAACCGGCAGGCGTACGGGGAGCTGCAGCACCTCATCTGGCAGGTGGAGACGTTCGGCTTCCACCTGGCCGAGCTGGAGGTCCGCCAGCACTCGCAGGTCCACGCCGCCGCGCTGGAGGACATCGCCGCCGGGCGCACCTCCGAGCGGACCGAGGAGGTCCTGGCCACGATCCGCACGATCGCCTGGATCCAGGAGCGGTTCGGGGTGACCGCCTGCTCCCGCTACGTCGTCTCCTTCACCCGCTCGGCCGACGACATCGCCGCCGTCCACGCGCTGGCCGCTCACGCGATGGGCGACCGGGCGCCGCTGCTCGACGTGGTCCCGCTGTTCGAGTCGGGCGCCGACCTGGCCGCCGCCCCCACGGTCCTGTCGGGGATGCTGGAGATCCCGGCCGTGCGGGCCAGGCTCGCCGCCGACCGGCGCCTGGAGGTCATGCTCGGCTACTCCGACTCCGCCAAGGAGCTCGGCCCGGCCGCCGCGACCCTGAAGCTGTACGAGGCACAGGAGGCGCTGGCCGCCTGGTCGGCCGAGCACGACGTGCCGCTGACGCTGTTCCACGGCCGGGGCGGCGCCCTGGGCCGGGGCGGCGGCCCGGCCAACCGGGCCGTGCTCGCGCAGGCCCCCGGCTCGGTCGGCGGCAGGTTCAAGGTCACCGAGCAGGGCGAGGTCATCTTCGCCCGTTACGGCCACGACGCCATCGCCCGCCGCCACATGGAGCAGGTCACCTCGGCGGTGCTGCTCGCCTCCACCCCGTCCATCGAGGCCCGTACGGCCGAGGCGGCGGGGCGCTTCCGCGGCGTGGCCGGGCGGGTCGCCTCCGCCTCGGAGAAGGCCTACCGGCGGCTGACCGAGGCACCGGGCTTCCCCGAGTGGTTCTCCCTGGTCAGCCCGCTGGAGGAGATCGGCTCGCTGCGCCTGGGCTCCCGCCCCGCCCGGCGCGGCCTCGGCGCGCCCCGGTCCCTGGACGACCTGCGGGCCATCCCGTGGGTGTTCGCCTGGGCCCAGACCCGGGTCAACCTTCCGGGCTGGTACGGCCTGGGCAGCGGCCTGGAGGCGGTGATCTCCGAGGCGGGCCTGGACGAGCTGCGCGCCGCCTACCGCGAGTGGCCGCTGTTCGCCTCGCTGCTGGACAACGTGGAGATGTCGCTGGCCAAGACCGACCGCGACATCGCCGCCCGCTACCTCGCGCTCGGTGCCAGGGACGACTTCGTCGAGCAGGTCCTGACCGAGTACGACCTCACGCGCCGGCTGGTCCTGGAGATCACCGGCCACACCCGCCTGCTGGAGGACCGCAGGGTCCTGTCCCGCGCGGTGCAGCTCCGCGACCCGTACGTGGACGCGCTCTCGCACCTGCAGCTGCGCGCCCTGTCCAGGCTCCGCGCGGACGAGGGACTGTCGGAGGACGAGCGCGAGCGGCTGTCCACGCTACTGCTCCTGTCGGTCAACGGCGTCGCCGCGGGCCTGCAGAACACCGGATGATCCGCGAGGCGAGGGCCGGGGACCTCCCGGCCGTGGAGAGCCTGGTCGAGGCGGCCTACCGGCCGTGGGCGGACCTCATCGGGGTCCGCCCCAAGCCGATGGACGACGACTACGCCGCCCACGTGGCGGCCGGCCGCCTGCACGTGCTGGACCTTCCCGGCGGCCTTCCCGGAGAGGGCGGGCACGCGGGGATCGCCGGGCTGATCGTGCTGGTTCCCGAAGAGGGCGTGCTGCTGGTGGACAACGTGGCGGTCGCTCCCGGCCTGCACGGCCGGGGGTTCGGCAGGCGCCTGCTGTCCTTCGCCGAGGAACGGGCCCGCGCCGCGGGCCTCGACGCCCTGCGCCTGTACACCCACGCCCGCATGGAGCCCAACATCGCCCTCTACCGGCGCCTCGGGTACGAGATCACCGAGCGCCGCGAGTCCGGCCCGCGCGATGTCGTCTTCATGGCCAAACGGCTCCCCGGCTGACGGAGACGGCTCCCCAGGATCCAATATGGGTGATTGTGGATGGAAGCGGACTAAGAGTGCCGAGGTGGACGTTCGGGGGCCGGAGCGGGCGGCTCAGGGGCCGCTACGAGGTGTCTCGGGCGGGACGGCCGGGACGGGATCGTTCGAGAAGCGGGGCGGCCGGGACGGGGTCGTTCGAGAAGCGGTGCGGGTGGCTCAGCGGCCGATGCGGTGCGCCCCCGCGTAGACGTTGAAGCGCTCCTCGCGCAGGAACCCGACCAGTGTCATCCCGAACTCCCTGGCGAGGTCGACGGCGAGGGACGACGGCGCGGAGACCGCGCAGACGACCGGCAGGCCCGCGGTGAGGGCCTTCTGCATGATCTCGTAGCTGGTCCGCCCGCTGACCATGAGCACGTGCCCGCCCAGCGGCAGCCTCCCGGTCATCATGGCCCAGCCGACCAGCTTGTCCAGCGCGTTGTGCCGCCCCACGTCCTCGCGGACCGCGAGAGGCTCACCCCCGGCGGTGAACAGGCCGGCCGCGTGCAGCCCGCCGGTCTTGCCGAAGATCCCCTGGGCGCTTCTCAGCCTGCCGGGAAGGCGGTACAGGACCTCGGGGGAGACGGGCACGTCCTCCTGGCCGGGCAGCGGAGAGCAGCGGCCGCGCAGGGCGTCGAGGCTGGCGGTACCGCAGACGCCGCACGCGCTCGACGTCATGAAGTGCCGGTCGAGTGAGGGCAGGTCGGGCAGCCCGCCGCGCAGCCGCACGGTCACCGTGTTGTAGCGCGCCTCCGGCGGCACGTCCTCGTCGGTGCAGTAGGCGATGGAGGCGATGTCCGCCGGTGCCGCGACGCCCTCGCCGTACAGGAATCCGGCGGCCAGCTCGAAGTCGTGGCCGGGGGTGCGCATGGTGATCGCGACCGTGCGGCGTTCCTCGCCCGCCTGGATGCGGATCTCCAGCGGCTCCTCGGTGGCCAGGTCGTCCCGGCGCTCATGGATCGTCCCCGCCCGCATCTGCCCGACCCGCGCCCGGGTGGTGGGCCCCGGCCTCCGCACGACCTCCACCGCCTCGAAGCCCGGACCCGCCTCCGAGCTCGGAGCGTTTTCCACGTCGGCGCCGTTGCGTGCGGGGAGATGTCTGCTCATGCGTTCATCATCTCTTTTCGCCTCTTTTCGCCGCCGCCTGAACAGGTCTCACCCCGGCCGAAAGCCGGACCTTGCCCGCCGCCCCAGACTTCGACAACAGTATTCCCTGGTCATTGGATTAATTCGGTAACAGGGGGTCGTTAGTGGAGGCAAGATGGCTAAGTGCTCGACTCGCCCTTCACTGATCTCGACCGCCCGCCGCTCTCCCAGGCGGCGCTCACCCGCGCGCTGGTCCGTCCCGGTGGACTCTGGTCCGGCATCTCCGTGGTCGAAAGGACCGGATCGACCAACGCCGACCTCGCGCACGCCGTCCGCGACGGCGCGCGGCAGGGCGCCGTCGTCGTCGCCGAGTCCCAGTTCGCCGGACGCGGCAGGCTCGGCCGCGTCTGGAGCGCCCCGCCGCGTTCCGGCCTGACGTTCTCGATCCTCCTGCGTCCCGACCCGCCCATGTCCGAGCAGGGGTGGCTGCCCCTGCTCGTCGGCCTGGCGGTCGCGTCGGCGGTGCGGAAGGTCGCCGAGGTCGACGTACGGCTCAAGTGGCCCAACGACCTGCTGATCGGCGAGCGCAAGCTCGCCGGGGTGCTCGCCGAGCGGATCGACAGCGCGGTGATCGTGGGCGTCGGGCTCAACGTGAGCGTGCGCCCCGAGGAACTCCCGGTGGAGACCGCCACCTCCCTGGCCATCGAGGAGGCCGCCTGCGTCGACCGCGATCCGATCCTGCGCGCGATGCTGCGGGAGATCGAGACCCACTACCGCGAGTGGTCGGAGGCGAACGGCGATGTCGAGGCCTGCGGCCTGCGGGCCGCCTACCTCGCGATCAGTGCCACGGTCGGGCGGGAGGTCCGGGTGGAGCTGCCCGGCGAGCGGGTGCTCACCGGCACCGCCACCGGTGTCGACCGCGCCGGACGCCTGCTCGTCGACGCCAAGGGGGAGGAGCACGCGCTCAGCGCGGGTGACGTCGTGCATGTTCGACCTCACAGCTCATGACGTGGGGCATGAAGGCATGCCACGATTTGCCCCATGGGTCTACCCGATCACCACATGACGGAGGGGGAGCGACGGATCAGGTCGTTCCACCCTCACTGGAAGCGACTTATCGGCCCGTTCCTCGCGTTGATCCTGATCATCGTGGGGTCCGGCGCCGCTCTTTTCTTCATGCCCGACTTCGAGTACCGGTCCCAGGCGCTCGTCGCGGTGGCCGTGGTCGCCGTCGGCCTGCTGACCGTGTGGTCGTTCATCCCGTACCTGCGCTGGAAGAACACCTCGTACGTCCTCACCTCGCACCGGTTCACCATCGGCACGGGGGTGCTGAACACGTCCGTCGACGACATCCCGATGACCAAGGTGAACACGGTCAGCGCCGACCAGACCCTCCTGGAGAGGCTCTTCGGCTGCGGCACGCTGGTCGTCGAGTCGGCGGGCGACCACGGCCGGATCACGCTGCGGGACATCCCCCGGATCCAGGAGGTGCGGGCCGAGCTGTTCCGCGCGATCGACGACGCGGCGGACGGGGAGCCCTCGGAACCCGGCGGGCGGTGACCCATGGGGCCTGACCTCCTGGGCCTGGGTGAGGGCGGGGACGATACGGAGGTTCCCGCCGGACGCCCGACGGCCGAGCAGATCAAGCGCCTCTTCGTCGGCGCCTCTCCCCGCCACACCCGGATCCAGGTGGCGAGCCTGGCCCGGTTGCCGCAGGAGCTCACCGAGCGGATCTGGCGCGCGCTGGGGTTCGCCACGCTCCCCGACGACACCGTGGCCTTCACCGACGCGGACGTGGCCGTGCTGGAACGGGTCCGGGCGATGATGGAGGGCGGCCTGCTGGACGACCAGACCGTCATCCGGATGGCGAGGGCACTGGGCCAGACGACGGCGCGGCTCGCCCAGTGGCAGGCCGAGATCATGATCGGCGCCATGATCGACCCCGGCCGCCGGCCCACCGACGAGGACCTGACGGCGGTCATGGAGACCTCGCGCCGGCTGCTCCCCGACTTCGAGCAGATGCTGGTGCACGTCTGGCGCGCCCAGCTCGCCGCCGCCGGGACCCGCCTGCTGGCGCTCGCCGACATCACCGACGAGATCGTGCCGGCCCGGCTCGCCCTCGCGGTGGGCTTCGCCGACCTGGTCTCCTTCACCCGGGTCTCCCGCGAGCTGGACGAGCGGGGCCTGGCCGAGCTGGTCGAGGGCTTCGAGTCGCGGGCCTCCGACGTCGTCGCCGAGCACGGCGGACGGATGGTCAAGACACTCGGTGACGAGGTGTTCTTCACCGCGGCCGACCCGCGGACGGCCGCGGTGATCGCCCTGGACCTGGTCGGCGCGATCCGCCAGTACGGGCCCGACGTGCGGATCGGGCTGGCGTACGGCCCGGTGCTGCCGATCATGGGCGACGTCTTCGGCACGACGGTGAACCTGGCGGCCAGGCTCACGGCCATCGCCCGCCCCGGCAGCGTCATCGTCGACGACAGGCTGGCCGAGGCGCTGAAGGACGCGCCCGGCGTCGAGGTCGGCCGGATCCGCCGGCGGCCGGCCCGCGGCCTGGGGGTCGTGCAGCCGTACGTGTTGCGCCGGGCTGGTAATCATTGAGGCTGGGCGCCCCAGGACCGTTCAACCGGTAAGCGGGCCCGCGAGGGTCGAAACCATGACAGATGAGGTGCAGGACATGCCGTACACCGTGCAAGGCGTGGTCGCGCGTGGCAAGGGCGAGCCCGTCTCGCTGGAGACCGTTATCGTGCCCGATCCGGGACCCGGCGAGGCCGTGGTGACGGTCCAGGCCTGTGGCGTCTGCCATACGGACCTGCACTACCGCGAGGGCGGCATCAACGACGAGTTCCCCTTCCTGCTCGGCCACGAGGCGGCCGGGGTGGTCGAGGCGGTCGGCGAGGGCGTCACCGAGGTGGCACCCGGTGACTTCGTGATCCTGAACTGGCGGGCCGTGTGCGGCAACTGCCGGGCGTGCCTGCGGGGCCGTCCCTGGTACTGCTTCAACACCCACAACGCCACCCAGAAGATGACCCTGGCCGACGGCACGCCGCTCAGCCCGGCCCTGGGCATCGGCGCCTTCATCGAGAAGACGCTGGTCGCGGCCGGGCAGTGCACCAAGGTCGACCCGGCGGCGCCGGCGCAGGTGGCCGGGCTGCTGGGCTGCGGCGTGATGGCGGGCCTCGGCGCCGCCATCAACACCGGCGGGGTGACCCGCGGTGACAGCGTGGCGGTCATCGGGTGCGGCGGCGTCGGTGACGCGGCCATCCTGGGGGCCCGGCTGGCGGGCGCCTCGAAGATCATCGCGGTGGACGTGGACGACCGCAAGCTCGACTGGGCCAAGGACTTCGGCGCCACCCACACGGTCAACTCCCGCACCTCCGACGTGGTCGAGACGGTCAAGGAGCTCACCGGCGGCAACGGCGCCGACGTGGTCATCGAGGCGGTCGGCCGCCCCGAGACCTACCAGCAGGCCTTCTACGCCCGCGACCTGGCCGGGACCGTGGTCCTGGTCGGGGTGCCGACCCCGGACATGACGCTGGAGCTGCCGCTGCTCGACGTCTTCGGCCGCGGCGGCGCGCTGAAGTCCTCCTGGTACGGCGACTGCCTGCCCAGCCGCGACTTCCCCATGCTCATCGACCTCTACCTCCAGGGGCGGCTCGACCTCGACCGCTTCGTCTCCGAGACGATCGGCCTCGGCGACGTCGAGGAGGCCTTCGCCAAGATGCACCGCGGCGAGGTCCTGCGCTCGGTGGTGATCCTGTGATCGACAGGGTCGTCACCTCCGGCACGTTCTCGCTGGACGGCGGGACGTGGGACGTCGACAACAACGTTTGGATCGTCGGCTCGGCCAGCGAGGTCCTCGTCGTCGACGCCGCGCACGACGCCGCCGCGATCACCGAGCGGGTCGGTGACCGCGAGGTCAAGGCCATCGTCTGCACCCACGCGCACAACGACCACATCGACGCGGCGGCCGATCTCGCCGAGCGGACGGGCGCGCCGATCCTGCTCCACCCGGCCGACCAGGTGCTGTGGGAGATGGTCTACACCGACCTGCCGTACACCCCGATCGAGGACGGGCAGGTGCTCTCGGCCGGGGGGATCGAGCTGACCGTGCTGCACACGCCGGGCCACGCCCCGGGCGCGGTCTGCCTCTACGGGGCGGACATCGGCGCGGTCTTCACCGGCGACACCCTGTTCAACGGCGGTCCCGGCGCGACGGGGAGGTCCTTCTCCTCCTTCGACACGATCATCGAGTCGATCAAGGGGCGGCTGCTCGCCCTGCCGCCGGGGACGGCCGTGCACACCGGTCACGGCGCCTCCACCACCATCGGCGCGGAGGCGGGGCACCTGGAGGAGTGGCTGGCCAGAGGCCACTGACCCACTGACCCGCTGACCCGCGGTTCACCGCACTCGGCCCGATCACGCGCCCCGGCCTTCGCCGGGGCGCGTTCGCGTGTTTCGGCGGGCGTGTCCCGTACTCGCACGGGTCCGTATCCGCGAGGTGTCCGCGGGCGCGGCCTGGGCCGCCGGGGGTGTTTCCGCACGCCGGGACGGGGTTTTCCAGGCAGGAAATTCGTGCTTGTGACGGAGGCATTAAGGCTTTGTGTCCTAGTTCACATAGGCAAGCCTAACCAAATGAGTTAGCTTAGGTGTGCCTAACCTATGGTAGTCTCCAGAAAGGTCACACCCCCGTGTACGTATGCGTCTGCCGCGCGGTCACCGAGAACGAGGTGCACGACTGCATCTCGGCAGGGGCCAGGAGCGCGCGCCAGGTCCGCGATGCCACGGGCGCCGGTGGCGACTGTGCTTCTTGCGTGCGCAAAATCTGTGCGATCCTAAAGCGGTCCGAAGATTTAATGCCGACCGCATAGCACGAGGAGCTCGCCATGCAGGGCGACAAGAAAATCATCGAACTGCTCAACGAGCAGCTGACCGCGGAGCTGACCGCGATCAACCAGTACTTCCTGCACGCCAAGATGCAGGAGAACTGGGGCTACACCAGGCTGGCCAAATACACCCGCGAAGAGTCCATCGACGAGATGCGCCACGCGGAGAAGCTGACCGATCGCATCCTCTTCCTCGAAGGACTGCCCAACTACCAGAAGCTGGGCACCCTGCACATCGGCCAGACCGTCGCCGAGCAGCTTCGCGCAGACATGGACGTCGAGCTCGAGGTGGTCACCCGGCTGAAGCCGGCCATCATCCTGATGCGGGAGAAGGGCGACGCCACCTCGGCCCGCCTGTTCGAGGAGATCCTTGAGGACGAGGAGCGCCACATCGACTACCTGGAGACCGAGCTCGGTCTCATCGGGAGCCTTGGAGAGCAGCTCTACCTCGCTCGCTACGCCGAGCCGCCGTCGGCCTCCTGACGCGAATCGAGCAGAACACGCCCGCCAGATCCCTTCTGGTAGGGCGTGTTGTGTTTTGTCGGTCGATACTTTGGTGAGCCTGTGCTTTCCAGGGACTTCCAATGCGGGAGACCTACTCCGTGGCCCTCGGCCGTTGCGGGATGACTATCCGGGATTTATCAGTGTTTGCCCAGGTCAATGGATAGGTCAACGACGAGTCAAACCGCGCGCTGTACCCGGGAAACGATCCCCTAAGGTCCTACGATCGCAACATGACCTGTGTACTACTCGCCGAGGATGACACCTCGATTTCCGAGCCACTGGCGCGAGCTCTGCGCCGCGAGGGTTATCAAGTAGAGGTGAGCCCTGATGGCCCGCAGGCTCTGGAGCGGGCGCTGTCAGGTGGCATCGACCTGATCGTTCTCGACCTGGGCCTGCCCGAGATGGACGGCCTGGAGGTGGCCCGGCGCATCCGCGCCGAGGGCCACGGAACTCCCGTGCTGATCCTCACCGCCCGTGTCGACGAGGTCGACACGGTGGTGGGCCTCGACGCCGGGGCCGACGACTACGTCACCAAACCGTTCCGCCTGGCCGAGCTGCTGGCGCGCGTCCGCGCGCTGCTGCGGCGCGGCACATCCGAGACGCCCGTTGTCCAGGGCGTGCGCATCGACGCCGACTCCCGTCGCGCGTGGATGGGAGACAAGGAGCTGCATCTGACCACAAAGGAGTTCGACCTGCTGAGGGTCCTGGTCCGCGACGCCGGAAAGGTGGTTACCCGAGAGCAGATCATGCGCGAGGTGTGGGACACCAACTGGTGGGGGTCGACCAAGACCCTGGACATGCACATCTCGTGGCTACGCCGGAAACTCGGTGACGACGCCGCCAAGCCCCGATACATCACCACCGTTCGAGGAGTCGGCTTCAGGTTCGAGCGCGAGTAGGAGATGCGCCGCCGTCTGCTCTCCTCAACTCTCCTCGTCGCGGTCATCGGGGTGTTGCTGCTCGGCATTCCCCTCGGTGTGGCGGTCAACCGGCTCATCGAGGAGGAGGCGACCCAGGAACTCTCCTCCCATGCCAAAAGCCTGCTCGGGGAGGTCGAGTACGCCCGGATCCAGGATCAGCCCGTCGACGAGCAACAGCTGGAACGCAAGTATTCCGATCTCTACATTCAGATCTACGCGAAGGGGACTCCTCCCCAGGTGATAACGGTGGGCACCGAGCCCCCCGAGAGCCAGAAGATGACCGAGGACGCGCAGTCGGAGAACGGCGTGTACGTCGCGGTCAGCCGGGACAAGACGGGAGTGGAGCGTGAGGTCCGCGCGTGGTTGTTCCTCATCCTGGGACTCGCCGCCGCTGCCCTCGCGGTCGCGGTCGGGCTCGCCATCGTGCAGTCGCGCCGCCTGACGTTACCGCTCAGCGACCTTGCGATGATCGCTGAGCGGCTCGGTTCCGGTGACGCCAGACCGAGCAAGCACCGTTACGGCATCCAGGAACTCGATCGGGTGGCCGAGGTGCTCGACCGCAGCGCGACCCGCATCTCCGACCTCCTGGCCAGGGAGCGGGAGTTCGCGACCGACGCCTCCCACCAGCTCCGTACCCCGCTCACCGGCCTGACCATGAGACTTGAGGAGATCGTCGCCGCCGCCGACGAGCCGGGGATCGTCAAGGAGGAGGGCGAGGCCGCCATCGTGCAGGCCGAGCGGCTCACCGCTGTGATCGACGAGCTGCTGGCCACCGCCAGACGGCAGCGTCAGGCGCAGTCCGAGATCGTCGAGCTCGACGTGCTGCTCGATCAGCAGTTCATCGAGTGGGGCCCGGCGTTCCGCAGGGCCGGGCGGCGGCTGAGCCTGGTCGGCACGCGCGGTCTCCAGGCGCTGGGCACCGGCGGCGGCATCGGCCAGGTGGTCTCCACCCTGCTGGAGAACTCGCTGGAGCACGGCGGCGGCACGGTGACGGTGACCACCAGCGCCAGGGACAGGTCCATCGTGATCGAGGTCGCCGACCAGGGGAGCGGCATTCCCGACGACCTGGCTCCCAGGGTCTTCGAACGGAACGTGAGCGGGCGCGGCAGCACGGGTCTCGGCCTGCCCCTCGCCAGGGCGCTGGCCGCCGCCGACGGGGGACGCCTGGAGCTTGTACGGGCGCGCCCGGCGACGTTCGCGTTCTTCCTGCGCCAGGTGGGCGAGCCGGGCAGGAACCGCGTCGTACGCGGGCCCGCCTGAGCGCTCCCGCCGGGGCTCCGGGCGCGATGGCTTCCGGGCACGGTGCCCTCCGGGCACGGTGCCCTCCGGGCACGTGCGGGGGTGCGCCGACCGGGGCCGAGGGCGGTGTGCCGACGCCGGCCGGGGGCGTACGTGCTAACGCGGGCCGGGGGGCGGCGCGTTCTCCTCCGAGGTCTTGTTCAGGAGATACATGTGGCCGTTGACCTGGCTGTTCGGCGTCGCCGGCCGGCTCGGTGGCGCGCCGGGGACGGCTTCGGCGGGTCCGTCCGGCGGCGTGCCGGGCAGGAAGACCCACTTCTTGTACGACCAGAACCTGAACAGGGTCCCGAGGGCGGTGCCGGTGAGCAGGGCGATGTTGTAACTCAGCGCGTCCTGCAGACCCAGGGTGTAGGTCACGAAACCGATCACCAGCAGCGAGATCAGCAGGCCGATGCCGTTGAGGACGAAGAACAGGAAGTACTCGCGGGCCAGGCCGCTCTGCTCCCGGTGCCTGAACGTCCAGTAGCGGTTGCCGAGGTAGGCGAAGGTGGCCGCGACGATCGTGGCGAAGACCTTGGAGCTGAGCGGTCCCAAGCCGACGCCGAACCGCAGCAGGTTGGTGCCGCCGGTGTCGATCACGAAGGCGACCGCGCCGATCGTCCCGAACTTCGCCAGCTCTCGCGCCAGCTCGGCGAGCCGCCGGTAGGCGTGTCGGAGAAACTCCACGTTTCCTGCACGGTCCTTTCGGGGGTCGGCTGCTGATCCGCCGCGTCGGATGACCTCGAACACTCTTCGGGCCAGGCTACCGGTGAGGAGGTGTGATCCGCGCGAGGTTGACCCGTTGATGTCCATAGCCACCAGCTGGGGCCTTTTCGGCAAATGTCGCATAACACCGGATAAATAGGGGGTATTGGCGTTACGCTGATCCCTCTGATCCACGGGAAGTCCCTGAAACTTTCACCTCCCGTGATCGGTCCAGACGGACTGCCGTACGCGATGGCCACTACCCCGGGGATCAACCCTTGCGCCGCCGACTCCTCGCCTCGATCCTCGGTCTGTCGATGATGACCGGCTGCGGCGCGCGGAGCGACACGCCGGGTACCGTCCCCGAGGCCGGCCCGTCGCGCGAGGCGTCCGCCGGGGTGGAGCTCGCCGAGGCGTCCAGGGCCTTCGCGCTGCTGGGAAGGCTCGACAAGGCCTGGCGCGACCGGGACTGCGCGACCGTCGAGAAGCTCACCACCTGGGCGGAGAGAGCGCTGGGCGGTCGTGCCTGCGAGGCGACCCGGAACGGCCGCCCAGCCCCCGCCAGGAAGTCCTACACCGACGTGGAGTTGTACCTGCCCGGCGTCGAGGGCCAGGACCGCTGGTTCGTCGCCCTGGCCCGCGAGCCCGACCCGGCCTACTTCCTGTTCCTCCAGGAGGACGGCGAGTGGCGGCTCGGTGCCGGTCCCATCCCGATCCTGGGCGAGATCCGCGAACCGACCGAGGGCGCGGTACCCGCCGACGACCCCGACGCGGGGGTCAAGGCCCGTCTCGTGCCGCAGCGCTACCTGACCTACCTGACCGACCCGGTGGGAGTGAGCGGGGTGACCTTTCCCAAGGGCGACCCGGTCCGGGATCTCTTCGACGATCTGGTCAGGCGGCCGCTGAGCGTGCGGCCCGACCGCCTCACCGCCGACGTCCGCCTGCTCGTCGGCCCTCAGCGCGCGCTGCTGCTGCCCACCGGGGGCGCCCTGGTCATCCACGCCCTGGAGATCGAATACCGGCAGAGAGCCCGTCAGGGCCGTTCCTCGCTGGCCCGTCCCCTCTACGGCAGGGCCGACCTGCGCGGTTTCACCGGCAGGACCAGAACCGCGAAGCTGACCGGGACCGAGGTCGTGCTCGTCGCCACCGCGATCGGCGGCAGCGGCTCCACGCTCGCCACGACCGGCCTGCGCCGCGGCCTCGCCACCCTCACGGCGGACTGAGCGCCCCCGGACGGCCGTTCCCGGTCGCCGGCGGGTCCCTTCGCGGGTCTCGGCAGGTCGCCCTCGGGTCCAGGCAGGTCGCCCTCGGGTCCAGGCGGGTCCCTTCGCGCGCCCCGGCGGGTCCCTCCGCGAGTCCCGGCAGGTCGCCCTCGGGTCCAGACAGATCCCTTCGCGCGCCCCGGCAGGCCGCCCGCCGGCCGTCTGCCATCCGCCCGCCGCCTGGTCCCGTACCGCGTGACAGTAAACTTAACCGCTGTGAGCAGCCCTTCTTTGGCCAGTCCCATCGGACCCGTCGTCGGCGTGATCGGAGCGGGCCAGCTGGCCCGGATGACACAGCAGGCGGCCATCGCCCTCGGCATCGAGCTGCGGGTGCTGGCGAACTCGCCCGACGAGAGCGCCGCCCGCGTGATCGCCGACGTGCGTCTGGGCGACTACCGGTCCCTGGCCGACCTGCGCGATCTCGCCAAGGGATGTGACGCGGTCACCTTCGACCACGAGCACGTGCCCACCGAGCACGTCAGGGCCCTGGCCGAGGACGGTTTCGCCGTGCACCCCGGGGCCGGCGCGCTCGTCCACGCCCAGGACAAGGCCGTGATGCGCGAGCGGCTGACCGCGATCGGCGTGCCCTGCCCGCCCTGGCGGCGGGTCGAGACGGCCGCCGACGTCGAGGAGTTCGCCGCGGAGAACGGCTGGCCGGTCGTGCTCAAGGCGGTCCGGGGCGGCTACGACGGGCGCGGCGTCTGGGTCTGCCGCTCCGCGGACGACGCGACCGAGGTCCTGGCCTCCGGCGTGCCGCTGATGGCCGAGGGGTTCGTGCCGTTCGAGCGGGAGCTCGCCGTGCTGGTCGCCAGGTCGCCGCACGGGCAGGGCGTCAGCTACCCGGTGGTGGAGACCGTCCAGCGCGACGGCATCTGCGTCGAGGTGCTCGCCCCCGCTCCCGGCCTCGACCCGGAGTGGGCCGCGGTGGCCCAGCGGATCGCCCTGACCATCGCCAAGGAGCTGGGCGTGACCGGGCTGCTGGCCGTGGAGATGTTCGCCACCTCCTCGGGGCTGGTGGTGAACGAGCTGGCCATGCGCCCGCACAACAGCGGCCACTGGACGATCGACGGGGCCCGCACCTCCCAGTACGAGCAGCACCTGCGCGCGGTCCTCGACCTCCCTCTCGGATCGCCCGCGCCGACCGCCCCCGTGGTGGTGATGGCCAACCTCCTGGGCGGTGACGACCCGGACATCTTCTCCCGGTACGAGCACGTGATGGCCCACGACCCGGGAATCAAGGTCCACTTCTACGGCAAGGAGGTGCGGCCGGGGCGCAAGATCGGTCACGTCACCGCCATGGGCACCGACCTGGACGAGGTCCGCGCGCGTGCCCGGCACGCCGCCGTCTACCTCACCGAGGGAAGATACACCTGAGCCCGCGGACCGGCCGGTCCGCCCTTCCGGCGCCTCGAAGGCGCCGCACCGCCGAGAATCCCCGCACCGGCGTGGATCACGGCACCACCGCGAACGCGCGCGGCCCCCGGGCCGCGAGGCAAGGAGAAGTGATGGCCACCGTCGGCATCGTCATGGGCAGCGACTCCGACTGGCCGGTGATGAAACTCGCCGCCGAGGCGCTGGCCGAGTTCGGGGTGGCGTTCGAGGCCGACGTGGTCTCCGCGCACCGCATGCCCGAGGAGATGATCGCGTACGGCGCGGAGGCGGCCGGCCGTGGGCTGAAGGTGATCATCGCGGGTGCCGGGGGAGCCGCTCACCTGCCGGGCATGCTCGCGTCGGTGACCCCGCTGCCGGTGATCGGTGTCCCCGTCCCGCTGAAGTATCTCGACGGCCTCGACTCTCTCCTGTCGATCGTCCAGATGCCCGCGGGGGTCCCGGTCGCGACCGTCGCCGTCGGGGGCGCCCGTAACGCGGGCCTGCTGGCCGTGCGGATCCTCGCCGCCGCCGACGAGGGGCTGCGGAAGAAGATGGAGGCGTTCCAGCTCGCTCTCAAGGATCAAGCCCATGCCAAGGGCGCGAGACTTCGGGCCGAGGCCGCCCAGCTCGGCGCCTGACACCACCACTTTTGACCGACGGCTTGACGGCATCGCGGATAGATGAGGGCGCGAGGGGAAGGGGAAAATCTTCGAATATCTTGGAGGTTGAGAATCATGAGGAACGCTATCCGCGCCATCCTCGGACTCACGATGGCGGTGCTGGCGGTGTGGGGAAGTCTGGGCGCGGGTGAGGGCGGCAAGCCCGTCGACTCCGCGGTGAGTTCCGTGTCGGCGCGCTAGCCCCTGCGCCTTCGGCCCTCGTACGCCCGGAGCCCGGACGAGTTGCGTGGCCGCCTCCGGCCTCGTAGGGCTCGGTCGCCGCTGCCCCCGCGTGGTCTGCCTGACGGGTCGCAGTGCCGGGCACGCGTCCTGCGCTTTTGTCGTTGCGGACGTCGCGGGCGGTCCGGATACTGTCTTCGTGGAGCCGCCGCCGTCCATGGAGCCGGTGCCGTTCATGGAGCCCCGGTGCCGTCCGTGGGGCCTGATGCCGTCCGCGGATCCGTCGCCGGGGGCATCTCACGGGTCACCCCCGGGCCGTGCGGGGCATGCCGGCGTCATGGGGCGATCCACTCGAAGACCTCGAAGACTTCGCCCACCGGGCGACCGCCGACACAGCGAAGGTGAGACGACGTGGAAGCAGACCTCAGCAAGGCCGTCTGGCGCAGGGCGACCCCGGAGGGGGACGACGGCGGCAACTGCGTCGAGGTGGCCGTGGTCGACGCCCCCGCGGAGGGTCACAAGGCCGGTTCGGGCTCTCTTTACGTATTGCGCGATTCCAGGAACCCCGACGGGCCGAAGCTGTTCTTCACCCGCTCGGAGTGGGACGCCTTCGTCGGGGGCGTGAAGCTCGGCGAGTTCGACAACTGACCGGGCGGGACCGGGACGGGCAGAAGGCCTCCCTCGGGTACGGGGGCCTTCTCGCCGGGCGTCTCCGGGGACTTTCCCCGACGGTCGCGATCGGGTCGCGTGCCAGGCCGACCTGGCGAAAGACGCGGCGTCCACGGGGCCCACCCTCCCTGCCGCAGGTTTCTCGCCAGGGTAAAGGTCCTTTTGTCGAACGCACAGGAAGAAGTGGTTTCGCGAGGTGACTCGCATTCGCCACAACGAGAGCGGTCTTACCGTAATAACCCTCAAAAACGTTCTATAGCTAACCTAGAAGTGATTAGTCCGCTTTGTGGCTATATGTCCCATATCGTAGTAATTGTCATATCCGCGAGATTACTGCGAAAGGGGGCGTCCTCATGGGTATCACGATGTTCCCGGGAGGGGGCTGGCCCGCCCACGATCCGGACTGGCGCCGTCGTCGTCGCCGTCGTCGCCGCTGGCGTCGCTGGTATCGCTGGGACTACTGGTGAGGGCTGGCACTGAATGACGCGAGAAGGCCATGGTGACCTATGTGGTCCCTGAGAAGTCGACGCTTACCCGACGGGTTCCCGGTATCGACCGGGAACCCGTTGTCATGTCCGGGGACGCGCGAAAGGCTCGGTGCGCGAAAGGCCCGGCGCGCGAGGGCGGGCCGGGCTCAGGGGCGGCCCAGGGCGCGGTAGTGCCAGCCGGAGGCCCGCCAGGTCTCGGCGTCGAGGGCGTTGCGACCATCGACGATCTTGCGGGAGGCCACCACGGAACCCAGCTCCTCGGGGTCCATGGCGATGAACTCCTGCCACTCGGTCAGCAGCAGCACGACATGGGCGTCCTTGGCCGCGTCGAGGGCGGAGGCGCCGTAGGAGAGCCCGGGATGGGCCTTGCGGGCGTTCTCCTGGGCGACGGGGTCGTAGACGGTGACCCGGCCACCCTGCTCGCTGATCTTGACGGCGACGTCCAGGGCGGGCGAGTCGCGGATGTCGTCGGAGTTGGGCTTGAACGCGGCGCCGAGCACCGCGACCGTGCAGCCCCGGAAGGAGCCCCCGGCCAGCTCGCGGGCCAGGTCGACCATGCGGGCGCGGCGGCGCATGTTGATCGCGTCGACCTCCCGCAGGAAGGTCAGCGCCTGGTCGGCGCCTAGCTCGCCGGCCCTGGCCATGAAGGCCCGGATGTCCTTGGGCAGGCAGCCGCCGCCGAAGCCGAGGCCGGGGTTCAGGAACTTGCCGCCGATGCGGTCGTCGAAGGACAGCGCCAGGGACAGCTGCTTGACGTCGGCGTGCGCGGCCTCGCAGACCTCGGCCATCGCGTTGATGAAGGAGATCTTCGTGGCGAGGAAGGCGTTGGCGGCCACCTTGACCAGCTCGGCCGTGGGGTAGTCGGTGATGACCATTGGGGTGCCCATCTCCAGCATGGAGGCGTACACCTCCCGCATGATCTTCTCGGCCCTGTCGGAGGCGACACCGAGCACGATCCTGTCGGGGTGCAGGGTGTCCTTCACCGCGAAGCCCTCCCGGAGGAACTCCGGGTTCCAGGCCAGCTCGGCGCCCGCGCCGATGGGTGCCAGCCGGGCCAGCTTGTCGGCGAGGCGCTGCGCGGTGCCGACCGGGACGGTCGACTTGCCGACGATCAGGCACTCGCGGTCCAGGTGGGGGGCGAGCGACTCGATCGCGGCGTCCAGGTAGGACACGTCGGCCGCGTACTCTCCCGGTTTCTGGGGGGTGCCCAGGCACAGGAAGTGCACGTCACCGAAGGCCGCGGCCTCCTCGTACGAGGTGGTGAAGCGCAATCGGCCGTTGGCCAGGTTGCGCCGCAGGATCTCCTGCAGGCCCGGCTCGTAGATGGGCAGATCGCCGGCCCGCAGGCGGTCGATCTTCTCCGCGTCCACGTCGAGGCTGAGGACTTCGAAGCCCAGCTCGGCCATGCATGCGGACGTCGTCGCACCGAGGTATCCGGTTCCCACCATCGTCAGGCGGTAGGCCACTGGTGCTCCTTTCGGTTCTGCCCAATTCTTTGCCGACAGGGTACCGGCATCTGGCGCTTCCACTTTGCCACCTGGGCAAACGCCGGAGTACATATCACATGGGGTGGAGCGCTCCAGGTTTTGTTGGACGTCCTAGTATTTGCCCATGAGCTACCCTCTCTACGCACTGCCCGAGGAGCACGAGATGCTCCGCGAGACGGTCCGGGCCCTCGCCGACGAGAAAATCGCCCCTCGCGCCGCCGAGGCCGACGAGAAGGCGGAGTTTCCGGCGGACAGCTACAAGGCGCTCGTCGCGGCGGACCTGCACGCCGTGCACATCCCCGAGGAGTACGGCGGCGCCGGAGCCGACGCCCTCGCGGCGGTGATCGTCATCGAGGAGGTGGCGCGGGCCTGCGCCTCGTCCTCGCTGATCCCCGCCGTCAACAAGCTCGGCACCGTTCCGCTGCTGCTCTCGGCCTCCGAGGAGCTCAAGCAGCGCTATCTCACACCGGTCGCGCGGGGCGACGCGATGTTCTCGTACGCCCTCTCGGAGGCCGAGGCGGGCAGCGACGCCGCCGCCATGAAGACCCGCGCGGTCCTCGACGGCGACCACTACGTGCTCGACGGCGCCAAGATGTGGATCACCAACGCCGGGGTGTCGGAGTACTACACGGTGATGGCCGTCACCGAGCCGGGCGCCGGGGCGAGGGGCATCTCCGCGTTCGTCGTGGAGAAGGGCGACGAGGGCGTCAGCTTCGGGGCCAAGGAGCGCAAGCTCGGCATCAAGGGCTCCCCGACCCGCCAGGTCATCCTGGAGAACGTGCGGATTCCCGCGTCCCGGATGATCGGCGAGCCCGGCACCGGTTTCAAGACCGCCCTGGCCACCCTGGACCACACCCGCATCACCATCGCCGCCCAGGCGCTCGGCATCGCCCAGGGCGCGCTGGACTACGCGATCGGCTACGTCAAGGAGCGCAAGCAGTTCGGCAAGGCCGTCGCCGAGTTCCAGGGCGTCCAGTTCATGGTCGCCGACATGGCCATGAAGCTGGAGGCCGCCCGCCAGCTCACCTACGCCGCCGCGGCCAGGTCCGAGCTGGCCATGCACGGCGAGCCGCAGAAGGACCTCACCTTCCTCTCCAGCGCCGCCAAGTGCGCCGCCTCCGACGCCGCCATGGAGATCACCACCGACGCCGTCCAGCTCCTGGGCGGGTACGGCTACACCAGCGACTACCCGGTCGAGCGCATGATGCGCGACGCGAAGATCACCCAGATCTACGAGGGGACGAACCAGATCCAGCGCATGGTGATGGCGCGGCAGCTCCTGAAGTAGGTCGTCGACCAGCGGAAACCCGGTCCGGATCACGCCCGCGGGCCGGGTTTCGCATGTGGTGGGTGGATCTTGGAGGAGGCTCTGTTCCGTCCCTGTTCCGCGAGAGCCTCACACGCTGCGGACGAGGACGGTCGTGATCTGTACAGGGACGTTCGTGGATGCCACGATCACGCCCCCTGGACGACGAACTTTCCCGGCCCTCGGCCGAGGAGATCGCCGGCTTCACGACGTGGCAGCCGACATCTACCTTGGATTCCGGCACCGGGGATTCCCGGTCGGTGGTCGTCGCCCGCGGGCAGGATCTCCTCGTGACGATTCAGGTGTCGGTGTGCGGCCCGCGCGACTGTACGGGTGAGGACGCGTCCAACGCCCGCGAGGTCGGCAGGCTCCTGGCGGAGCGCGGTGCGGTGGTGATCTGTGGTGGCTACGGCGGGGTCATGGCCGCCGTGGCGGCCGGTGCCCGGTCGGCGGGCGGGACGGTGGTCGGCATCCTGTCCCGGGCGGACAGGGAGGAGGCCAATCCGGATCTCTCCATCGTGCTCCCGACAGGTGTCGGGGAGGCGCGGAACACCGTCATCGTCAACTCGGGTGATGCCGTGATCGTCGTGGGCGGGTCGTGGGGCACCCTCTCCGAGCTGGCGTTCGCGATGCGGTACGGCCGTGTGCCCGTGGTCCAGCTGGGCGGCTGGCGGATCCTCGACCACGAGGGGCATCCGGTCTCCGGCGTCAGGCACGTCTCGTCCCCGCAGGAGGCGCTGGCGGCTACCGGGCTCTGGCCTGACCACTGACCTCTCCGATCGGGATCCGAACGACGACGGGGCAAGGGGTCGTCGACTGTCGGAGGCGGGGGTGGCCGGGTCATGATTTGGGTTTTTCCCTGTTCGGCCGCTGTTTCGTCAAAAGGCGAACTCCTGAGCGGGGCCGGATGCGGTCCGGAATTTCTTGACGGTGCGACAGGAGTGAGCCGGAAAGGGGAAACGGCCCCTCGGCCGGCAGGTGAGCGGCAGGCCCAGCGCTCATGCGGATCTGACCGCCGACGTCCCGCCTCGCATTACGAGAAAGCCACGATGCCAAATCTTCCGGGTCACGGAGACGGCCTTTCCTGTTTCCGGTGCATCCAAGTGGATGAGCGATGCCGCAAAAGGGAGGCTTCATGCGTGGAGAAGCACCATTAGTGGCGACCGGAGTGATCGGGCTGGCGTTACTCGCCCTGGTTTCCGGTTGTGTCACGCCGCCGGCCCCGTCCTCCGCCACTGCCACGGCGGCGACCACACCCGTCGCGGCCGGCACGGCGCCACCGGTCGTGTTGGGAGGCGGGCGGGCGAGCTTCGAACCTCCCGCCGGGTGGACCTGGAGACGCTGCCGGTACCAATCCGCCGATTGTGTCCAGTTGGACCATCCCAGTCGGACCGAATACAACGGACCGATCATGGTCGACATCAGCACTCCGATAGAAGGCATGCCGAGCGACCTCTACCTCACGCGGAAACCTCCTGACCTGCCCGAGGAGATGCGCATGTCATGGCGGCAGACGAGGATCGATGGTCTGCCTGCGCTCAGATTCGAAGACACCGGCGGCATCGACGGCAGCATCTCGGTCTACGGCTACACCCGCGCCGGTGACAGGGTGAGTCTGAGCTGCTTCCTGCGCGAGTATGACGCGATAACCCGGCAGGCCTGTGACCATGTGGCCGCCACCCTCAAGATCAACGATTGACCACGGATGTTCGAGGGTCCCGCCAGGTGCGTCGTGGGGGATGTCTCGAAGGTCGCCGGGCCGAAAGCGAGCACGGCGATCGGCGCCCCCCACATGTGTGAGGTGAGCCCCGGGAACGGGCCCGATCAGGTCACCGGGCAAGGCGAGCGCCGGGAACGGGCCCGGTGGAGTGCACGGGCATACTGGAGACGTGCCACGACGTGATCCACGGTCCCGAGTCCGTTCCGCGCCCGACACCTCGTGCCCGTGCGGGCTGCCCGCGCTGTACGGGGACTGCTGCGGGCGGTCGCACCGGGGCGAGGCGTCCGCGACGACGGCCGAGGCGCTGATGCGGTCGCGGTTCAGTGCCTTCAGCGTCGGTGACGGCGAGTACCTCCTGCGCAGCTGGCATCCGTCGACGCGTCCACCGGTCGTCGAGCTCGACCGCTCGGTCCGGTGGACACGCCTGGAGGTGCTGGAGACGACCGGCGGCAGTTCCTTCCACACCGAGGGCACCGTCCGCTTCCGCGCCCACTACGTCGAGGGCGGTAAGGAAGGCCACATGGAGGAGCACAGCCGCTTCGCCCGGCACGCGGGCGACTGGGTGTACGTCGGGGCGCTCTAGGAACCGCCGTTCATCGGAGTGCTCCGGGAAACGCGTTTCATCACGTCGGGGCGTTCTGGGGGACTTCGGTGCACCACATCGTGGCCACGGTGGTTACGCGAGGCTGTGTCAGGCCTCCGGACATAACCGGTCTCCTCGCCACTTTCAACGTATAGCGGACAGGGGGGCTTGCGGCAAGACCCCGGTGGCGGTCCAGAATTCGGGGCCGTGAGCCGGACGGGCACACGGCGGACGGGGATGGACGCGTGTGCGGGCTCACGTCGACCATGCCCGGCCGACCGTGGCCGCGGCTGCCGTGGGAGGGGGAGTTTCGATGCGTGTTCTGCTGTCGACGATCGGGTCGCGCGGTGACGTCCAGCCGGTGGTGGCGCTGGCGGTGCGGTTGAGGGAGCTCGGCGAGGAGGTCCGGGTGTGCGCGCCCCCCGACTTCCGCGACTGGATCGGCGGTCTCGGGATCTCGTTCACCCCCCTCGGCCCCGAACTGCGCTCGACCGGGAAGGCCGACCCGGCGGCGGCCCCGCCCTCGCCCGAGCAGCGGCGCCGGATGGTGGAGGCCTCGATCGCCGGCCAGTTCGAGACGCTGTCGGCGGCGGCCGAGGGCTGCGACGCCATCCTGGCGGGCGGATACCTGGTGGTGGCCGCCCGCTCGGTGGCCGAGCGGATGGGGGTTCGCTACGTCTTCGCCGGCTACTGCCCGGTGGCCCTGCCCTCCCCGCACCACGCGCCGCCGCCCCTGCCGATGCCGGGAGCCGTACCGGCGGACGGCACGGCCGGCAACCGCGCGCTCTGGGAGCAGGACGCACAACGCTGGAACGGCGTCTTCGGCGCCGCTCTCGACTCCCATCGGGCCTCTGTCGGCCTGGCCCCGGTCGACGACGTGCGAGGCCACCTGTTCACCGACCGGCCCTGGCTGGCCGCCGACCCGACGCTGGGACCCTGGCCCGAGCCGGATGACCCGGATGTGGTCCAGACGGGCGCCTGGATCCTGCCGGACGAGCGTCCGCTCTCCGCGGAGCTGGAGGCCTTCCTCGACGCCGGTGAGCCACCCGTCTATTTCGGCTTCGGCAGCATCCGCGCGCCACAGGACCTCGGCAAGACGATGGTCGAGACGGCCCGCGCGCTCGGTCGCCGCGCGATCGTGCTCCGGGGGTGGGCCGACCTGGCGCCGCCGGCCGGCGAACCCGACTGCCTGTCCATCGGGGAGGTGAACCAGCAGCTGCTCTTCCGGCGGGTCGCCGCGGTCGTGCACCACGGCGGCGCGGGCACCACCACCGCGGCCGCGCGAGCCGGGGCGCCCCAGGTCGTCATCCCCCAGCAGTTCGACCAGCACTACTGGGCGCGGCGGATCGACGACCTCGGAGCCGGGACCGCGCACGCGCCCGGCGCGCCGACCACCGGCTCGCTGACCGAGGCTCTCGGTCACGCTCTACAGCCGGACGTGGCGGCCCGTGCCCGATCCCTCGCCGGCGCGGTGCGCACCGACGGCGCGGACGTCGCCGCGCGGCTGCTGGTGGCCGTGGACGCGCACGGCTCGTCCTGAGAAAGGTTCCGGGAGGTTCTCCGGGTGGATGCCGACCCGGCGGAAGCCCGGAGACCCGGCCAGGAAGTGTGCTTCCTTGCCGGGTCGGGCCGTGCCTCCGCGGGCGGAAGACCCCCGCCTGCCGCCCGCGGAGGCACGGCCGTGCTCGAAACGCGCCTGGCTGACGCGCCGCCGTGCTCGAAGACGTACCGGGCACGGCGCCTAGCTGTAGACGCCGAACTCCCAGAGCGAGTAGCCGTACGCCGTGCCGCGCTGGGTGAGGTTCACCCGGACGTACCTGGCCGACGCGTTGAGGTCGACGGAGTCGAAACCGCCGTCGCCGGTCGTGGTCGAGTGGACGGTGGTCCAGGTCGAGCCGTTGGTCGAGGTCTGGATCTGGTACGCCCTGCCGTACGCGCCCTCCCAGCCGAGCTGGACGTGCCTGATCGCGGTGGTCGCGCCGAGGTCGACCTGGATCCACTGCGGGTCGGCCCACTCGCTGGCCCACCGGGAGGTGAAGCTGCCGTCGGTGGCCCGGTTCGCGGTGAACGGGCCGCCGTCGCCGGTCGCCTGGTAGGAGGAGGCGGTGGTCGGCTTGCCGAGTGCCACGTTGGTCCCGGCGACCGTCGGCGGGACGACGCGGAACGACCGCTGCTCGATGCCCGCGTTGCCGTGCCCGTCGAAGGCGTACACGTACACCTTCCACACGCCCATCTGCTCCGGCGCGGTCACCGTGAACCTGCCGGGGCCGGTCTGGGTGAACCTGACGTTGTCGAAGCCGCGGTTGCCGTTGATGTGCTTGCTGCCGAACATCAGGTTGTAGCGGATCAGGTCGCTGTTCGGGTCGGTCGCGGCGACCTCGACGGTGAAGGTCTTCCCGGCCTGGACGGCGGTCTGCGAGCCGACCGTCATCGAGGTGATCTCCGGAGGGGTGTTCGCCGAGGGCTGCCCGGTGTAGGCCGCCTTTAGCGCGTGGTAGCCGTGCCTGCGCCAGCCGCCGGTGGTGGTGTTGAGCCACACCCCGCCGAAGTCGTTCTCCAGGCCGTAGTGGAACTCGGTCGCGCCGAGCGCGACGCCGGGGTGGCCCTTGATCGCGTTCCAGCTGGCGGTGTACTGGTCCCGCTTCTGCAGGTCGGTCGGCTCGTCGGGGACGCCGTTGACGTCGTTGGGCACCTCCCACTCGCCGTCGGGCCCGGCCTCGGTGACGATGTACGGCTTGGTGTACCCGCCGCTGATCCAGTCCGGCTTGACGGTGTGGATGGCGCCGTAGGAGTTGACCGCGAGCAGGTCGAGGGCGGGGGAGTGGGCCTTGTAGTAGGTCCAGGCGTGGGTGTAGGCGTCGGTGGAGGTGACCGGGTGGTTGGGGTCGGCGGCGTGGATCGCCTGCGCCACCTCGTTGACGAACTTCGCGTACGCCACCCGCCGCTGCTCGACCACGTCGGCCGGCAGGCCGTGGTCCTGCATGGTGAGGATGACCTCGTTGCCGACGTCCCACATGAGCACGCCCTGGCGGCCCTTGAGGGCGTTCACCCTGGCGACGATCTCGTTCTTCACGCTGTTCTTGTACGCGGTGTCGTTGACGTAGTCGGCGCCCTGGTTGAGCCAGTGCCCGACGATGACCTTGATGCCCTGCTGCGCGGCCCTGTCGAGCAGCGCCGGGGTGTGGGTGTCGTCGACGCCCCAGGTGCGGATCGTGTTGATGCCCATCGCCTTGAGGTCGCGCATGTAGCCGTCGGCCGCGGCCTGCGGCGGGCCGTAGGTCAGGCCCTTGACCAGGTACGGGGCGCCGTTCACCTGGAGCTGCCAGTTGCCCTGCGAACCGGTCACCCTGACCGTGCTCGGCCCGGCCGGGGTCGCCGGGTCGGTCATCGCGGTGGGGACGGTGCCGGCCTGCCTGGCGACCGAGATCCGGTCCACGCTGAGCACGCCGCCGGAGGTGGTGGCGGCGGTCGGCGTCGTGGTTCCCGCGAGCGCGTTGGGCAGCGAGCCGCCGATGGCGAGGTCGAGGCGGAGGTAGAAGCCGTGGTGCAGGGCCGCCCGCCACGCGGTGACGCCGACCTGGCTCTGGCGCACGACCCAGGTCTGCCTGCCGTCGAGGTAGAAGCGGATCTCCTCGTCGGTCTTGGTGCGGTCGATGACCTGCGTGTACTCGTGGTAGCCGGTCTGGCAGCCGTCGCAGGTGGCGAAACCGCTGGTGCGGCCGTTGTACTCGTTGCACACGCCCTCGGGCGCGGTGCCGCAGTGCAGGGTGTTGGCCAGCTGGTCGCGGCCGTTGACGCCGGTCATGATGTCGGTCTCGCCGACGGACGGCCAGTTGTTGTAGTTGCCACGGTAGGCGGCGCCGGTCGCGCGGAAGCCGGGCCAGTAGCCCAGGGCGTTCGCGACGTCGGGCTGCTTGAGCCGGGCGCTGAACCTGAGCAGCTCGCCCGGCTGCGGCGCGAAGTCGGTGCGCTGGGTCTCGATCCGGCCGGAGGTCCAGTTGCCCGCGCCGTCCTTGATCGCCTTGATGTTCAGGTTGCCGGTGCCGTCGAGGTGGACGTTGGCCGTCGAGGCGCTCATGGTCTCGACCTCGCCGGTGCCCCAGTTCGCGGCGCCGCCGGGGTAGGAGGTGCCGGTGCGCAGGATCCAGTCGGCGGCCGAGGGGGAGGTGCCGGCCGCTCCGTTGAAGTCGTCCTTCCACACCTCGGTCCAGGTGCCGGGCTCCTCAGGTTCCTGGGAGCCGCCCGTACTGCCGTAGACCTGGAACTCCCACAGCGAGTAGCCGTAGCCGGTGCCCCGGGCGGTGCCGTGCATCCGCACGTACCGGCCCGACCCTGTCACGTCCAGGGTCTGGGTGCCGCCGGTGCCGGTGGTGGTGGAGTAGACGTCGGTCCAGGAGGAGCCGTCGGCCGACGTCTGGATCTTGAAGGCCCTGCCGTACGCGGCCTCCCAGGTCAGCACCACCCGGCTGATCGTGGCCGTCTCGCCGAGGTCGACCTGGAGCCACTGCGGGTCGCTGAACGCGCTGGCCCAGCGGGTGCCCGTCAGGTTCCCGTCGACCGCCAGCGACGCGGCGTAGCCGGCGCCCTCGGACGACGAGGCCGTCGCTGTCTTGCCCTGCGACAGCAGGCCGTCGGCCGCCGCCGCGGGGCCGGTGAATGCCAGCCCGGAAAGGACCAGTGCCGCCAGAGCGGCGATGACCAGGCCCAACCGGAAGCGGCCCGAACTACGAGCTGGATACACGATCTCTCCTCGAAAGGGGGATGCCCGCCAGGGGACGGCGAGGGGGGAGAGCGCTCTCCGTAACCGAGGGTGCTCCCGGGGGTCGAGCGGTGTCAAGGCCCTTCTTCTCGCGAGATCGAAACGCGCTGCTCACGCACCCGAAACTTCACCCCAATGGACATATCCCTTCAAAGCCCACCTTCCCGCACGTCCGTCGAGGCGTACGCGGAGAGAAGGCGGGCGCGTCCCTGTGTCGGTGACGTGAACGGCGGGTTTCGGATTGGGTTGGCTGTCGTCTTGACAATTCGCAACAGGGAGGATCAACCTCGTAGGAGAGCGCTCTCCCTGTGCCGTTCCCAACGGCCACCCCCCACTGAAGGAGAGGCAATGCGCCCATCCCGAAGTCCAGTCAGGTTCCGCCTGGGACTGGTCGCCGCCACCCTCACCGCGCTGGTCGCGGCCGGTCTGGCGATCACCTCCCCCGCCGGCGCGGCGGACGGCCTGATCTCCCAGAGCCGGCCCGCGACCGCCTCCTCCTCGGAAGGGGGCGGTTACGGCGCCGGAGCCGCCTTCGACGGCGACAACGGGACCCGGTGGTCCAGCGCCGCCGCCGACCCGCAGTGGCTCCAGGTCGACCTGGGCGCCACCGCGACGATCTCCCAGGTCGTCCTCAGCTGGGAGGGCGCGTACGGCAGGTCGTTCAAGATCCAGACCTCGGCCGACGGCTCCTCCTGGACCGACGTCTACTCCACCACCACCGGCACCGGCGGCACCCAGACCCTCAACGTGTCGGGCTCGGGCCGGTACGTGCGGATGCACGGCACCGCCCGGGGCACCGGCTACGGCTACTCGCTGTGGGAGTTCAAGGTGTACGGCACCGGCGGCTCCCCGGTCACCCCGAGGCCGAAGCCGACGTTCACCGACGAGGTGACGCACCACGAGTTCCAGGCCAACTGCTCCCCGACGGCGAACCGGCCCGACGACCCGATCATCTACCCCGGCCTGCCCGGCGCCTCGCACATGCACACCTTCGTCGGCAACAGGACGACCAACGCGAACAGCACGCAGTCGTCACTCCTCGGTGGCGCCACCTCGTGCACCAACCCGCACGACAGGTCGGCCTACTGGTTCCCGAGCTTCTACAAGGGCACCCAGCTGATCGAGCCGACCGGCAACCAGGTCATCTACTACAAGTCCGGCATTCTCAACTACTGGGAGGTGCAGCCCTTCCCGCAGGGCCTGCGCTTCGTCGTCGGCAGCCCGACCGCGACGCTGGCCGAGTTCCGCGACTCCCCGGGCGCCGTCGAAGGCTTCGAGTGCGGCGACATCTCCAAGAGCTGGGACATCCCGACGTCCTGCGTGGCGGGCAGCCAGGTGAACGTCCGCTACCAGGCGCCGAGCTGCTGGGACGGCGTCAACCTCGACAGCGCCAACCACAAGAGCCACATGTCCTACCCGGCCGGCGGTTACTGCCCGCCCAGCCACCCGGTGGCGGTGCCGATGCTGGAGTTCAAGATCGCCTTCCCCGCCAGCGGTGACCTGTCGCAGGCGCGATTGGCCAGCGGGCGCGGTTACACCTGGCACTACGACTTCTTCAACGCCTGGGACGACCCCGCCATCCTCGACGCCCTGGTGACCCACTGCATCAACGGTGGCCTCCAGTGCAACCCGCGCGGCTACGACCTGTACAAGCCGCACCGCGGCGCCGCCCTCACGGAGAACTTCGAGCTTCCCTGACCCTCCCTGACCCTCCTCGACCGCATGTGCCCGGCTCCGGCCTCGGGTGCCCCGGACTCCGGCACCCGCGGGCCGGGGCCGGGCACGTGCTTTTCCCGGCCATCTTTTCCGGCAAGGACCCTGCCGGCAGGGGCTCTCACGACAGGGGCTTCCTCGGCAGGGCCTTTCCCGGCGCGGGCCCCGGCGTGTCCGCTGCCGGACATTGACAGCGCGGGACCGCCGTGACGTACTGGAGAGCGCTCTCCGACAGCGAAGGGAAACACACGTGGGCATCGACGAGCTCGACCGGCTGGTGGAGAAGCTGGACCTGGAACGCAAGGTGCGGCTGCTCACCGGGGCGACCGTGTGGTCCACCCACGCGGAGCCCGGCATCGGGCTGCGGGCCATGGTCACCTCCGACGGCCCGGTCGGCGTGCGCGGGGAGGGGTGGGACGAGCGGAGCACCTCCCTGACCCTGCCCTCCGCGACCGCACTGGCCGCCACCTGGGACGACGACCTGGTGGAACTGCTGGGCGGCCTGCTCGCCGGCGAGGCGCGGCGCAAGGGCGTGGACGTCCTGCTCGCCCCGACGCTCAACCTGCACCGCTCGCCGCTCGGCGGGCGCCACTTCGAGTGCTACTCCGAGGACCCCCTGCTGACCGGCAGGATCGGCGCCGCCTGCGTCCGGGGCGTCCAGGCAGGCGGTGTGGCGGCCACCGCCAAGCACTACGTCGCCAACGACTCCGAGACCGAACGGCTCACCCTCGACGCCCGCGTCGACGAGCAGACCCTGCGCGAGCTGTACCTGGCGCCGTTCGAGGCCGCGGTGGAGGCGGGCGTCTGGGTCGTCATGTCCGCCTACAACGGGGTGAACGGGACCACGATGTCGGAGAGCCCTCTCCTGGCCGACCCGCTCAAGGGGGCGTGGGGGTTCGACGGGGTGGTCGTGTCGGACTGGGGCGGCGTCCGCTCCACCGGTCCCGCCGCCCGCGCCGCGCAGGACCTCGCGATGCCGGGGCCGGAGGGCACCTGGGGGGAGGCGCTGGTCGCCGCGGTGCGCGCGGGCGAGGTGCCGGAGGCCGCGATCGACGACAAGGTCCGGCGCCTGCTCCGGCTGGCCTCCCGGGTCGGCGCGCTGGACCTCGACGCCGATGCCGCCGACGCCCCGCCCGCCCTCCCCGGCCCCGCCGAACGGGAGGACGCCGGCGAGCAGGGAGGGTACGGGGCCGCCCGCACGCTGTTGCGCCGGGCCGTCGCCGCGAGCACCGTCCTCCTGCGCAACGAGGACTCGCTGCTCCCCCTGGACCCCGCGCGGCTGCGCAGGGTCGCCGTGCTCGGGCCGAACGCCGCCGCCGCCCGGATCCAGGGAGGCGGCAGCGCGGGCGTGTACCCCGTGTCCGTCGTGTCCCCCCTCGACGGCATCCGCGAGGCGCTGTCCGGTACGGCGGAGGTGCTCCACCGCCCCGGCCCGCACCTCGACGACCGGCCGACCCCGCTGGGCACGGACAACGCCCGCGACCCCCTGACCGGCGAACCCGGCGTCCTGGTCCGGCTGCTGGACGGCACCGGAGCCGAGATCCACGCCGAGCACCGGCTGACCGGCCGCATCCTGGAACCCGCGCGGATCGACGCCGCCGCCACCGTCGAGATCCGCGCCCTGCTGAGCCCGGAGGTGGACGGACTGTGGGAGCTGGCCGTCGCCGGATGGGGGCACGTCCTGCTGGAGGCGGACGGCCACGTCCTGGTCGACGAGGAGGTGGAACGCGACACCGACGACCCCGCCACCGTGCACCTGTCCCCGCCGTACCGGCGCGCCCGGTTCCCCGTGACGGCGGGCCGGGACGTGGAACTCGTCTCCCGGCGGCGGCTCGACCCCGGCAGCGGGATCGCCTCGGTCCTGGCCGCGGACCCACCCCGGCGCGCCGACGAGGTGGAGCTGGCCGCCGCGGTCGAGCTCGCCCGCACCTGCGACGCCGTCGTCGTCGTGGTCGGCTCCACGGAGGAGATCGAGAACGAGGGCGCCGACCGCGCCCACCTGAACCTGCCGGGACGCCAGGACGAGCTGGTCCGGGCAGTGGCCGCGGCCAACCCGGCGACCGTCGTGGTCGTCAACTCCGGCGGCCCGATGGTCCTGCCGTGGCGCGAGGAGGTGCCGGCCGTGCTCCTGAGCTGGTTCCCGGGGCAGGAGGCGGGGCACGGCCTCGCCGACGTCCTGTTCGGCCGGGCAGAACCCGGTGGCCGGCTGCCCACGACCTGGGCCGGCAGGGCGCTCGTCTCCACCGTCCCCGAGGACGGGACGCTCGCCTACACCGAGGGTCTCGACATCGGCTACCGCGCCTGGCTGCGGCGGCCCGAGCCGCCGGCGTACTGGTTCGGGCACGGCCTCGGATACACGTCCTGGTCCTACGAGGACGTCTCCGTGCCCTGGGACGTCTCCCCGGAGAGCCCGCTGCCCGTCCGGGTACGGCTGCGCAACACCGGCGAGCGCGCCGGTCGCGAGGTCGTCCAGGTCTACCTGTCCCGGCCGGAGACGGGCGTGACCCGTCCCGCGCGCTGGCTGGCCGGCTACGCCCTCGCCGACGCGGGGCCGGGCGAGGTCGTCGAGGTCACGGTGGACGTCCCGGCGCGGGCCTTCCGGCACTGGTCGGCCGAGCACCACGCCTGGCGGGCCGAGGAGGGCGCCTTCACGGTGCTCGCCGGACGCTCGGCCGCCGACCTGCCGCTGAGCGCCGAGGTGCTCCTCGGCACGGAGCCGCCGACCTCGGGAGAGTCCTCGGGAGAGCGCTCTCTCGCTGTGCTATAAAAGCCCTATGAGCGAAGGCCTACCGCGAGTGTCGGCGCCCCCGACCTTGGAGGATGTGGCGCGGGCGGCGGGAGTCTCCCGTGCCACGGTCTCGCGCGTGATCAACGGGATCCGCAATGTGGATCTCGCGATCCAGGAGAAGGTCAAGCAGGCGATCGCCCTCACCGGCTACGTGCCCAACCAGGCCGCGCGCTCCCTGGTCACCCGGCGTACGGGGACGATCGCCCTGATCGTCTCCGGGGCGGGCAGCAGCGAGGATGGCCCGTTTCCCGGCCACGTCTTCGCCGATCCGTTCTTCGGGCGCGTGGCCGGAGGTGTCGTCGGGTTCCTGCGCCCGCTGGGCATCTATCCGATCCTGATGTTCGCCGACACCCCGGAGACCCGCGACCAGGTCATCAGCTACCTGCGCCGGGGCAACGTCGACGGGGCCATCCTGGTCTCCATCAGCGCCGAGGACACGTTGCCCAAGCTGCTCGCCGACGCCTCGCTGCCCGCGGTCCTCTTCGCCAGACCGGCCAGGCCGATCCCGATCAGCTACGTGGACGTCGGGCACCGGGCAGGGGGCAAGCTGGCCGCCGACCATCTCGTCGCCCGGGGCTGTCGCAGGCTGGCGACCATCTCCGGCCCGCTCGACGTCCCGGCCGGCCAGGACCGCCTGGCGGGCTTCCAGGAGGCGATGGCCGTGCACGGCCATCCCTACATCCCCTGCGCCGAGGGCAACTTCACCCTCCACAGCGGCGAGGTGGCGATGGAACGGCTGCTCGCCGAGCATCCCGACATCGACGGCGTCTTCGCGGCCAACGACCTGATGGCCCAGGGGGCCCTGCTGGTGCTGCGCCAGCACGGGCGCAGCGTGCCCGGCGACGTGGCCATGGTGGGTTTCGACGACAGCAGCGCGGCGCTGGCCTGCCGCCCGCCGCTCACCACCGTCCGCCACCCCGTCGAGGACATGGCGGCCGAGATGGGACGGCTGCTGCTGACCCACATCGAGCATCCGGATCATCCGGTGACCTCGAGAATCTTCGAACCGACGCTGGTGATCAGGGAGTCCGCCTGATCCGGGCGGGCCGGTCGGTGTGGCCGCTTCGCGGGGTGCGGGCCGGACGCCTAGCGGTCGGCGAAGGGGATGGTCGCCTGGACGTGCGGGGCGACCTCCGAGCAGTCCGGCGGGGGGCCCATCGCCGCCGTGCGGGAGATCACGGTGAAGGACGCGTCGAGGTTGGTCAGCTTCAGAAGCTTCAGGACGACCGGTGGGGCTCCGGCCAGGAGCAGAGGCGTGTCGTGCTCGCGTGCGTACCGTTTGACGGCGATCAGCGCGCTCAGACCGCACGCGTCGATGAAGGTGACACCGGCCAGGTCGATGATGACCGTGCCGGGGCGGGCGTCGATGACGTCCTGGGTGAAGGCCGACAGGTCCGGCCTGGTGGCGAGGTCGAGCTCGCCGGCCACCGTGATGACCACGAAGCCGTTCGCGTGCTCGCTCGTGAGTTGAAGTGCGTTCATCGCCCACTTCCCTGCAGGCTCACGTGAATGTACGTATCCGGCCAGGGGGTGTCGCTCGGACGCCTGGCCTCAGATCGTCGCCTCCCCGGTCGCGTCGTGCGGGCGCGGAGGGGGTGGACCATCTGAAGCCACGATACTCCCTAACGGTGCGAATCATCGCTTTCCGTGATCGTATAGCTTCGAAGCGAAGTGTAGATGCCAACCTGCATATGTGCCAGCTATTCGAGGAAACAGCTTTGTGACCCCGCCCCCGCATGGGTGTGGAGGTGCGGTAAAGCCGGTCCCCGAATGACGGGAGAGAGGCGTGAGCCGGCTGGGAAAGCCGGCCCGACCTGGGAGGGGTCAGCCCGGGGAGTGGCTCGGTGCCATGGCGTCGAGCGCCTCGCGCAGGCTGTCCCGCGTCTCGAAGTGCCGGTCGAGATTGGTGATCGTCAACAGGTGGGTGATCATGCCGGGGCTCACCACAAGCATGAGGCGGCCGTGGGCCTCCTTGAGACGGGTGAGCGTGCCCACGAGGACCCCCAATCCCACCGAGTCGCAGAACGGCACCCCCGTCAGGTCCATCACCAGGTTCGGGGTGCCCGCCTCGCGCAGGACGTGGTCGATTTCCGCGCGCAACCGGGGAGCCACGGCCATGTCGAGCTCGCCCGTCGCCTGCACGACCACACAGGTGCCACTGCGCCATGTCTGAACATCGAATGTTGAGATCACGATCATCACCTCCGTGCCTTTCCAGCTGCCCTGACAGAAGGTTGTTATGCACTTAGCTCACTTTTTGCAGATGTTGTCCGTTGCTGTTCTTGCTGTCGGAGTCGCGGCGGGGGTGGCGCTCGGGGCGGGCGAGGCGGCCGCCTCCTTCACGGTGACCTTCTTCGCCGGGGCGTGTTTCCGGCCGACGACCACCTCGATCTTGTCGCCCAGGCTCTCCAGCGGGCGCAGTTCCGCCCCGGGCAGCGCGGCGGCGACCGTGCGTGCGGAATCCTCGCGGCCGGGGCCGTAGCGGATGACGGTCTTCTCGAAGTCCTTCTGCGGGGTGTTGCCCGGGATCTCGGGCACCAGGAAGCCGACTCTCTGCAGGTCGGCCTTGGTCTGCGCGCCCAGACCGGTGATCGTGGTGCCGTTGAGCACCCTGAGGGCGATCCGCGAGGGCGCGACGGTCAGCGCGGGAGCCGAGGGGGAGGCCGCAGGGGTGGGCGTGGACCTGCCGGGTTTGGCGGGCTTGACCAGCGTCTCGTCGGCGGCGATCCTGCGGAACAGTTCCTTGGCCGCCTCCTTGTCCCAGAGCACGGCGGACTCGCCGGTCGGCGTCTTGTAGTCGACGTCCGCGAGCGGGACCGTGGCGAAGGCCACGTCGTCGGTGGAGACGTCCTTGAGCTGGTCGGCCAGGCCGAGCAGGTCCCCGCGCAGCGCGTCGTCCACCCGGATCGTGTCGAGCGTGGTGTCGACGAACGAGGCGAGCCTGACCGGGTTGGTCAGCGTCTCGCCGCTGAGCGCCTGGTTCAGCAGCGCGGAGATCACCTGCTGCTGGCGGTCGATGCGGTCGAGGTCGGAGCGGGCGGTGGCGCGGGTGCGGGCGTAGGAGAGTGCCTTGACGCCGTCGAAGGAGTAGGTGCCCGGCTGCAGGTCGAGCGCGGTCTTCGGGTCGTTGATCGGGACCGGGGTGCAGACCGAGATGCCGCCGAGGGCGTCGACCACCTCGATGAAGCCCAGCACGTTGACCTCGACGTAGTGGTGCAGGGTCAGGCCCGTGGCGGCCTGCACCGTGCGTGTCGCGAGCTTCGGGCCGCCGAGCTGGTAGGCGGCGTTGATCTTGTGCATGCCCTTGCCGGGGACCGTCGTCCAGGTGTCGCGGGGGAGGCTGACCACGGTGACCTTGCTGTGGTCCTCCGACACGTGGATCACCATCATGGTGTCGGTGCGCTCGCCGGTCTCGCGGCCCAGCTTGAGCTGGTTCTGCTGCTTGCGGGTGAGGTCGTCGCGCTTGTCGACGCCGACCACCAGGATGTTCATGGCGCCGGTGCTCGACCGCGAGCCGGGGACCCCCGCGTCGACCGCCTCGATCTTCGTCGTGGCGTAGTTGGTCAGCGCCCAGGTCACCCCGGAGCTGCCCAGAACCAGGCACGAGAGCGCGCCGGCGATCACGAGACCGCGCCGCCGGGTGCGGGCACCCCTCGCCGACCTGCGATCACGCCTCGGGTTCACCCGAACGCTGCCGTAGGCGTCGCCGCCTACGTGCACACCCGAATCCTCCTCCGGGTCGCGCATGCATGGCCCCCTAGGCTCCAGCTGGGTCGATGAGGTACCCGTTCGTACAGTAGCGTGAGCGACGCCATGAAGCAGTTCCCCGACTCGCCCGCGCCGGCGTCGTCTTCCGAGACACGTGTCTGGCCCCCCATCTCCATCGTCATCCCGGTGCTGAACGAGGAGCGCCATCTGCGGGAGGCGGTGCGTCAGGTGCTCTCGCAGCGGTACGCGGGACCGATCGAGGTCGTTCTCGCGATCGGCCCCTCTCGCGACCGTACCCAGGAGGTCGCCGACGAAATCGCCGCCGACGACCCCCGCGTGGTCGTCGTGCCCAATCCGACCGGCCGCACCCCCAACGCGCTCAACGCCGCCATCGCCGCGTCCGGCAACGCGATCATCGCCAGGGTGGACGGCCACGCGATGCTCCCCGACGACTACCTCCAGGTCGCGGTGGAGACCCTCGAGGAGACCGGCGCCGACAACGTGGGCGGCGTCATGGCGGCCGAGGGCGTCACGCCGTTCGAGCAGGCGGTGGCCCGCGCGATGACGTCCAAGATCGGTGTCGGCGGCGCCCGGTTCCACACCGGCGGCACCGCGGGCCCGGCCGACACGGTCTACCTCGGCGTGTTCCGCCGCTCCGCGCTGGAGCGGGTCGGCGGCTACGACGAGCACTTCCAGCGGGCCCAGGACTGGGAGATGAACCACCGTATCCGCGAGACGGGCGGCCTGGTCTGGTTCCAGCCCCGGATGCGCGTCTCCTACCGGCCCAGGCCCGACCTCAAGGCGCTCGCCAAGCAGTACTTCCACTACGGCCGCTGGCGCAGGGTGGTCGCCCGCACCCACGAGGGCACGATCAACCTGCGCTACCTGGCACCGCCCCTGGCCGTGCTGGCCATCCTCGCGGGCCTGGTGGTCTCCCCGTTCTTCTGGCCGGGACTGCTGATCCCGGGCGGCTACCTGGCGGCGATCCTGGCCGGTTCCGCGGTCACCGGCAGCGGCCTGCCCGCCTCGGCGCTCGTCCGGTTGCCGCTGGTCTACGTCACCATGCACATGTCGTGGGGCTGGGGCTTCCTGACGAGCCCGAGAAGGCTCGGCAAGCCCGGCCGCGCGGGCGGCTGACCCCGCGGGGGCGCGTTCCGGGAGCGTGCGCCCGCCGGGACGGGGCGGAGGGCCGCACCGGCCCGGACGGGTGCCGAGAGAGCGTGCCGGTCAGGACGCGTGCCGGTCGGGGCGGGCATCCGGGGCGGGTGCCGCTCAGGGGCGGGCGTCGACGACCTGACCGGTGACGCCGGAGGCGAGCACGTCCAGCGAGGTGCGGGCGACGGCGGACGGGGCGCGCGGGCCCGGCGGCGCCGTGGTTTCGGCCCGCCCGGGATCCACGCAGTTGACCCGCACCCCGTACCCGGCCCATTCCTCCGCGAGCGCCCGGGTCAGGCCGGCCACGGCGGCTCCCGCGAAGGAGCGCAGGCCGTCTCCCGCCGCGTCCCGGGCGCGGGAGGGGGCGTGGAACAGCAGCTGTCCCCGCGTCTCGCGGAGATGGGGGAGGGCCGCCCTGGCGACGGTGACGGGGCCCAGGTGGTTCAGGCTCACGGTCTCGGCGATCGCGGTGTCGTCCGCCGCGTCGATCCTGCCCGGGGGCGCGCCCGCCGGGCTGACCACGTAGTCGATCCCGCCCGTCTCCTTGACGATCCGGGCGAGCGCGTCGGCCACCGCCCGGAAGTCGTCGACGCGGACCACGTCCGGCGTACCGGTAGGACTCGCCGTACCGGGAGGGTTCCGCGTACCGGGAAGGCTCGCCGCACCGGGGAGGTCCCGCGTACCGGGAAGGTCATGCGCCTCGGAGGAGCCCGGTGCCGCCGAGGGGGGCGGTGACCCGGGGGAGTCCGCCGGCCGCGGGGGGCCCGGTGAACCGAGGAGGGGGAACACGCGGGCGCCGTGGTGCCCGGCCAGTTCCGCCACCTCGGCGCCGGCGCCGTCGTCCGCGCCGAAGACCACCACGGTCCTGCCCTCCAGCGCCTCGCGCAGTGCGGTGCCGGAGCGGGCGGGGACGTCGCTCGCGGCGAGCCGCAGGAGCTTGTCGGCGATGAAGAGGTCCACCGGGTGCGTGACCTTCATGTTCCGCTCGCTGCCCGGCACCACGTGGATCGGCACGTCGGGAAGGTAGCGCAGCACCACCCCGCAGTCGTCGGTGGGCGGCCGGTCGCCGAAGCCGGGATCGGCGAAGGCGCGCTCGTACGCCTCGCGGATCACCGAGAGCCGGAAGCACTGCGGGGTCTGGACGCGGCGCAGGCCGGCGCGGTCGGGGACGTCGCTGACGATCTCCCCGTGCGGCCCCTGCGAGGTCACCACGATCGTGTCGGAACTCGGGATCGCCACCTCGACCGCCGAGAAGGTCCTCAGCGCCTCGACGCAGTCGGCGATGATCCTGGGCTCCGCCAGCGGGCGTACGGCGTCGTGCAGCAGGACGAGGCACTCCCGCGTGCCCAGGGCCCGCAGCGCCCGCCAGGTGGTCTCCGGGCGGCTCGCGCCGCCCTCCAGGATCCTGCCGACCTTCGTGAAGCCGCTGCGCTCGACGATCCGCTCCACCTCGCCGGTGAAGCCGGGCGCCATCATGACCATGATCTCGTCGATCTCCGGCGACCCCTCGAACAGGGCGAGGGTGTGTTCGAGGATCGTCCTTCCGGCTATCTCCAGCAGCTGCTTGGGGGTGTCGTGGCCAACGCGCCGGCCGACGCCGCCTGCCAGGACCACACCGACGGTTCGGGGACGCGGTTCACGTTCGGCCACGATCAGATTCCTTTGACAGTTCGGATATGGCGAGCGTAACGGGTGCGTACCCGATCGTCCGGCGTGCTCCCGTGCTATCCCGTCAAGATCTAGCTACGCTGAGTGCGCACTCCCCGATTCGTACGGTGATCCCGTCGGATACGAAGGAGCCCGGATTGCCCGACCCTCACGCCATCGCCTCGTCCGACGCCTCACAGGCGGTCGCGGTCGTGCTCGCCACCACCGAGACGTCCGGCCTCCGGTGCTCCGGCGGGACCCTGCTCGACAGGCTGACCGGCCAGCTCGCCACCCTTCCCGTACGGGACGTGCACGTGGTGGCCCGTTCCAGCGACATCATCCACGCGCCCGGCGGTACCCACATGATCGGGGCCGAGGGGTCGAGGGGGCTCGCCGACGACCTGCGCAGGATCGCGAAGGTGGCCCGCTCGTCCATCGGCCCGGTGCTGGTGGTCGCCGGCGACCTGGTGGCGCACACCGAGGCGCTGGCCATGCTCGTGGAGCACCCGGCCCGCGACACCGGCGCGCTGGTGGGCGAGACGGGCCGGGCGGGCCAGGTGGGCCGGGCCCCGGGGCCGGCGCGCCCGCCGGTCAGGACCGACGGCAGGTCCGTGGTGGCCGCGGGCACCTCCTTCCACGAGTTCCACGAGGCCGGCGAGGCCAACGGCACTTTCAGGGGCGCCTTCCAGGTCGGCGTGTCCGACCTCGCGGGCTTCGCCGAGACCGCCGAGACGCTCGCCGAGCTCGCCGAGACGGGCGCCTTCGGCCCGATGGACGCCGGCGAGGCCCCCGGCCTGCTCCTGGTCGGCCTGGTCCGCTCCGGCGTCCAGGTGCGCGCGGCCAGGCTCGGCCGCCTGCACGCCGACCGGATGGCCGGGCAGGCGGACGCCGACACGGCCGTGCCCCGGCTGGCCGAGGTCGACGAGGGCGAGGCCCGGCTGGACGCCGCGGTCAAGACCAACGACGGCTTCTTCGCCACGTACGGGGTGAGCTCCTGGTCCAGGCACCTCGTGAAGTCGGTCGCCAGGCTCGGCCTGACGCCGAACGCGGTCACCGGCATCTCCGTCGGCTTCGCCGCGCTCGCCGCGATCTGGTTCTCCGTGGGCACCCGGCCCGGTCTGGTCGCCGGGGCGGTCCTGCTCTACCTGTCGTTCGTGCTCGACTGCGTCGACGGCCAGCTCGCCCGCTACACCCGGACCTTCTCGCCGCTCGGGGCGTGGCTGGACGCCACCTTCGACCGCGTCAAGGAGTACGCCGTCTACCTGGGCCTCGCCATCGGGTACGCGGCAGGGCTGGACGTCGCGGGCGGCGGCCCGGACGGCATCTGGGCGCTGGCGGTGTCCGCGATGATCCTGCAGATGCTCCGTCACACGATCGACTTCTCGTACTCGGGGGCGCGCGCCGACGCGAGCCGGGTGGGCGCGGCCTGGGCCAGGCCGGCGGGTTCGCTGGCCGACCCGGCCGGTGACGCGAGGCGGACGGCGGCGCCGCACCGGCCGGATCGGCGGGCCGCGTTCGCGGGTGCCGACGCGGGACGGACGCCGGGTGCGGGCAACGCGGTCGTGCGGCTCTCGCGGGCGATGGAGAAGGCGTCGCTCACCCGCTGGTTCAAGAAGATCATCGTGTTGCCCATCGGGGAGCGGATGGCCCTGATCGCGGTGACCGCCGCCCTCTTCAACGCCCGGGTGACCTTCGTCGCGCTGCTGGTCTGGGGCGGGATCGCCGCCCTCTACATCCTCTTCGGCCGGATGGGCAGGTCGCTCAGCCGATGACCCGGGGCGGCGGGATCCATGACCGGCGGGACGGATCTTCCGCCAGGCGAGTGGGAAAAACAGGTGCGATCATGATTTCTGTGCATATGGCGCCGGTGCCGCGGAGCGCCGTGGTCGCCTACCGGGACGACGGGGTGCTGTCGAGGGGCATGGGCGCCCTGGTGGCCGGGCAACTCCCGCCGCTGCCGCCCGCGATCGTCGGGATGTTCGTGACCGGGGTGCTGCTGCTGGTCGGGGTGGCCGGCACCGACGGGCCTGCGGTGTTCGCCCCCGCGGTGGCGCTGCTGCTGGCCGGTCTCGGAAGCTCCCACCCGCACGACGGCCGGCTCGACTGGCTGGTGCCGCCGGTCCTGCGCCTCACCGAGTACGGCTTCGTGGCCTCGGTGGGCTTCGCGCACGACGTGCCACCGTGGCTGATCTTCATGCTGCTCGGCGCGATGGCCTTCCACCACTACGACGTCGTCTACCGGCTGAGGCAGCGGGTCTACCCCCCGTCCTGGCTGGCCACGTCCGGCCTCGGCTGGGACGGCCGGATGCTGCTGATCGCCCTCGGCGGGCTCGCCGGGCAGGTCACGCTGGTGTTCGCCCTGCTCGCGCTCTACCTGTGGTGCCTTTTCTCCTGGGAGAGCGTCACCTGCTGGCTGGCCGCCCCGCGGGTCGGGGTGGACACCGGGGTGGACGCGACCGACCTCGGCGCACACGATTGAGAACGTCCGGCGAACCCCGGATTACACGATCAGGGCCCGAAGGCAACTAATCTTTGGGGCCTAGGAGTGCCCGCCGGGAGGCTCTCACCCGAATGAGGAGTGCACGTTGCTGGGAATGGTGCTGGCCGCCGGGGCCGGACGACGCCTGCGGCCGTACACGGACACGCTGCCCAAGGCGCTCGTGCCGGTCGACGGCGACACCACGATCATGGACATCTCGCTGCGCAATCTCGCGGCGGCCGATCTCCGTGACGTCGTGGTCATCGTCGGCTACCAGGCGCAGGCGGTACACGAGCGCAAGGCCGAGCTGGAACGGCGGCACGGCGTGAAGCTCACCCTCGTGCACAACGACAAGGCCGAGGAGTGGAACAACGCCTACTCCCTGTGGTGCGCGCGCGACTACTTCGACCAGGGTGTGCTCCTGGTCAACGGCGACACGGTGCACCCCGTCTCGGTGGAGGAGACGCTGCTCTCCGCGCCGGCGACCACCGACATCCTGCTCGCGGTCGACGACGTCAAGAAGCTCGCCGACGAGGAGATGAAGGTCACCCTGGACGGCGACCGCCACCTGCGGCTGATCACCAAGCTGATGGACCCGGCCGCCGCCGCCGGTGAGTACATCGGCGCCACGCTCATCCGGCCGGGCATCGGCGACCGTCTCGCCGACGCCCTCCAGGCCACCTTCGAGCGCGACCCGCAGCTCTACTACGAGGACGGTTACCAGGAGCTCGTCGCCCGCGGCGAGAAGATCGCCGTCGCTCCGATCGGTGACGTCCCGTGGGTCGAGGTAGACAACCACGACGACCTCGCCAAGGCGCGGGAGATCGCGTGCCGATACTAGCCAGGATGCTCCCGGCCCCCCTGTCCATGGAGGTGCGCCGGGGCGCTGTCGCCCAGTTGGGCTCGTTGCTGGCCGACAGCAGGGTGGCGACCTCGGGGCGGGTGGCGGTGGCCGTGGGCGCGGGCCAGGGAGACCGGATCGCCTCGGTGATCACTCCCTCGCTCGGCGAGGCCCAGGTCTTCCGGGTGCCCGACGGCTCGGTCGACGCGGCGATCTCGCTCGGTGCCGACCTGCGCAAGGGCGCGTACGAGGCGGTCGTGGGCATCGGCGGCGGCAAGACCATCGACGTGACCAAGTACGCCGCGTCGCTGGCCGGGATCCCGATGGTGGCGGTGGCCACCAACCTGTCGCACGACGGGATCTGCTCGCCGGTGGCCTCGCTCACGCACGACGGCGGCAAGGGCTCCTTCGGCGTGCCCATGCCGCTGGCCATCATGGTGGATCTCGATTTCGTACACGACGCGCCCGCCTCGCTGGTCCGGTCCGGGGTCGGCGACGTGGTCAGCAACCTCTCGGCGATCGAGGACTGGCAGCTCGGCGCGAGCGAGCGCGGGGAGCCGATCGACGGCCTGGCCTGCGCGATGTCCAGGACCTCGGCGGAGGCGGTGATCGGCAGATCCGACTCGATCGAGTCCGACGCCTTCCTCACCGTGCTGGCCGAGGCGCTCATCCTGTCGGGCATGTCGATGGTGGTCGCCGGATCCTCACGTCCTTCGAGTGGCGGAGACCATGAGATCCTGCATGCCGTGGATCAGCTCTTTCCCGGCACCTCCAACCACGGCGAGCTCGCCGGGATAGGTGCCGCATTCTGTTTCTTCCTCCGCGAGGACTCGCGGAGGCTCAACCAGGTCGTCGACTGCCTGCGCGGGCACGAGCTGCCGGTCACCCCCATCGACGTGGGGCTGTCCCCGGCCCAGTTCACCGAGGCGGTCATGCTGGCCCCGGCCACGCGCCCCGGCCGCTACACGATCCTTGAGCACCTGCGCCTGTCGGAGCCGGAGATTCACGATCGGGTGGAGGATTATGTCCGGGCCGTCGGTCGCTGAGCTCCGTGCGGTGGCCCAGCCGCACTCGACCATGGATCGCAACAGCGGCGAGCACTGGGCCGGCGCGCTCTACATGCGCAAGCTGTCGATCTACGTCACCTGGTTCCTCGCCAAGACGCCGATCACCCCCAACCAGACCACCTGGCTGATGATCCTCACCGGCCTGCTGGCCGGAGCCGTGCTCGCGCTGCCCGGACTCTGGGCGGCCGTCCTCGCGGCCCTGCTGGTCCAGCTCTACCTGCTGCTCGACTGCTCCGACGGCGAGCTGGCCCGCTGGACCGGCCGCACCTCCATCACCGGCGTCTACCTCGACCGGGTCGGCCACTACTTCGCCGAGGCGGCCATCCTCATCGGGCTGGGGTTCCGGGCGTCGGAGATCCTGCCCGACTGGTACACCGTGATCGGGTTCGCCGCCGCGCTCGGCGCCATCCTGATCAAGGCGGAGACCGACCTGGTCGACGTGGCCCGAGCCCGCTCCGGGCTGGTCGCGGCGAGCGAGGCCTCGGCCGAGCACTTCCGCTCGCGCGGGCTGGGCATGGCGCGCAGGGCGGCCGCCGCGCTGAAATTCCACCGGATCGTGCAGGCGGTCGAGCTGTCCCTCCTCATCGTGGTCGCCGCGATCTGGGACGCCCTCAACGGGGGGCTGGCGGCGACGAGGATCCTCGTGGTGGCCTGCGTGGTCGTCGCCGTGCTGCAGATGATCCTGCATCTGATCAGCATTCTGGCGTCCAGGCGGCTTTCATGAGGAACCGGATGGCGTCCGGGCGCGTCGTAAGTGCGAACACCCCGCTGTTTGGTGGGTGTTCGCCAGCGGTTCCGATACGCTTGTCCCCCGATATACCAGGAAACTCCAGCCCCGCCAGAATTCCCGACCCAGCAGACTCGGTGATCATGAAAGTATGCTCCGTACGTGCTCTCGACGCGTCAGGACGATGACCCGTTGAAGATCTCGTGCGTCATCCTCACCATGGGCAACCGGGTCCCCGAGCTGGACCGGGCGGTCGAGTCCGCGCTGAACCAGGTCGACGGTGACGTCGAGGTGGTCATCGTCGGCAACGGCACGGACGTTCCCGAGCTGTCGGCCACCGTGCCTCAGGGGTCCTCGGCCTCGATCAGGAGCGTACGGCTGAACCACAACGCGGGCATTCCCGCGGGCCGCAACCGCGGCGTCGAGGAGTGCTCGGGCGACGTCGTCCTCTTCCTCGACGACGACGGCTGGTACGCCGACATGGGGCTCGTCTCCCACCTGCGGGAGCGCTTCTCCACCGAGCACGACCTCGCGGTCGTCTCCTTCAGGGTGAAGGACCCCGAAGGCGGCATCGGCCAGCGCCGCCACGTCCCCCGCCTGCGCGCGGGCGACCCCGAGCGGTCCTCCCCGGTCACCACCTTCCTGGGCGGCGCGTGCGCCATCCGCCGCTCTGCCTTCCTCCAGGTCGGCGGTCTCCCCGAGCGTTTCTTCTACGCCCACGAGGAGACCGACCTGGCCTGGCGGCTCCTCGGCGAGGGTTATCGCATCGAGTACGACGCCCAGACGGTCATGTACCACCCGCAGGTCCCCCCGACCCGGCACACCGACTTCTACCGCCTCAACGCCCGCAACCGGGTCTGGCTGGCCCGCCGCAACCTTCCCTGGCCGCTGGCCGGGCTCTACCTCCTCAACTGGATCGTGCTGACCCTGGTCCGCGAGCGCTCCAGGCCGGCCCTGCGCGCCTGGTTCAAGGGCTTCACCGAGGGGCTCCGCGAGCCCGCGGGCGAGCGCCGTCCCATGGGCTGGAACACCGCCTGGCGCATGCTCCGCCTCGGTCGCCCGCCGATCGTCTGATCCCCGATCCGCAGTGGACGTTTACACCCTCGGCGAGGCGTTCGGCGTCGTCACCAGCGGCCGGATCCGCCACGAGCACGAGGCCAGGCTGGACGTCGCCGGGGCCGAGTTCACCGTCGCGGTCGGGCTGTCCCGGCTCGGCCACCGGGTGGGCTGGCTGGGCAAGGTCGGCGGCGACGAGCTGGGGGCCAGGATCCTCACCGCGCTGCGCGGCGAGGGCGTGGACGTCTCCGACGCCCGGGTGGACGAGGGGTCCCCGACCGGGATCCTCCTGAAGGAGTCGCGGCTCGGCCAGGCGTCCAGGGTCACGTACTACCGCACCGGCGTCAGGCTCGCCCAGGGGAACGTTCCGGTGGACCGGATCGCGGCCTCCCGCGTCCTGCACGTCAGCGGGATCACCGCCGCGCTGAGCGCGCGCGACGCCATGCACGCCGCCGTACGCGCCGCGCGGACCGCAGGGGTCGCGGTCTCGGTGGCGATCGACTACCACGACCAGCTCTGGCCCGACCTGCGCGAGGCCGAGGAGATCCTCAGCGTGCTGGCCTGCTCGGCCGACGTGCTGTTCGTCCGGCAGACCGAGCTCGACCTGGTCAAGCCCGCGCTCACCGGGGATCGCGAGGTCATCGTGACCCGCGGCGCCCGGGGGGCGAGCGTGCGGGTCGACGGTGTCCGCCACGACGCCGCGAGCCTCTCCACGCCCGTGGTCGACCCCAACGGCTCCGGGGACGCCTTCGTCGCGGGTTATCTCAGCGCGCTGCTGGAAGGTCTGCACCCGGCCGACCGGTTGCGCCGGGGCGGCCTGCTCGCGGCCTTCGCCTCGTCGGGGCCCAGCGACTGGCAGGGCCTGCCGACGAGGGCCGAGCTGCCCCTCCTGGAACTCGACGCCTGATCCCGCACGCGGCTCCTACCCGGGCCCTCAGGGCTGTCAGGGCTCCTTGGCCTCGCCGAGCGTCATGGCCAGGTGGGAGACCGTGCTCGTCACCAGGGCGCGCTTGGGCAGGCCGAGCTCGCTCAGCTCCTTGGCGATCGGATGATTGCCCAGGCGGATGAGAGCGCCGCCGGGACGCGTGCGGATCCCCCGGGGGGACAGCGACCAGGGGATGCGGCGGGTGACGCCGTCCAGGTGGCTGTAGGCGTCGAGGGGGGTCATCATGCCGGTGCCCGGCACCGGGACGCCCGGTTTGATCAGCAGGTCCAGCACCAGGCGGCCGTCCTTGCGCACGATGCACCGTTTGTAGGGGGAGGACAGGCGCAGATCGATGTCGGCGAGTTCCTTGGGGAAGCCCCAGATGGCGCGACCCGCCTCCAGGGTGAAGCCCTGGTCGACCGGGAGCCAGTGGACGAACGCCCCGGCGCCGGTGCGGTGCAGCTCGGCCAGGTTCGCTCGCAGCCCCCCGCCGGGAACGTGGCCGGAGCCGGGAGGCCTGGCCAGGAAGGCGACGCCGAACTCGTGGTAGCAGCCCAGGTCACCGTCGAGGTAGTCGGCGAACACCAGCGTGCACAGGGCCTTGCGGGGCAGCACCTCGGCGACGTCCAGGTGCGAGTAGGCGATCACCGCCCGCGCGGCGTCCGCCCTGACCAGGTAGGACGCGCTGCAGACCATGACGTCGCGGACGCGGACCGGCATGGTGACCTCGCGCCCCTGAATCAGATGGCGTGCCATGCCTCCAGTACACCAATCTCCAGGCCGGACGTCACTGGTTTGCCCGCCCATTCCTCCAGCCGCCCGACGAACGCGCCCGCGTGGTCCGGCCAGTTGTGGTGGGCAAGGGCCTCGGCGTGGCCGCGCGCGCCCGTCGCGGCCGCCCCTTCCGGGTCGTCCCGCAACGCCAGCACCGCGCGTACCACCGCCTGCGCGTCCCCGAAGGGGACGACGACACCGCACCCGACGCTCTCGACCATGGACGCCGCGGCGGGCAGGGGGGTGGTGACCACCGGGACTCCCCGGGACATGTAATCGATGATCTTGGCCGGTACGGGCCGGGGGCCGGGAGCGTCGTGCGGGAGCGACAGGCCCGCGATCGCCCCCTCGGCCATCCGCAGCGCGTGCCGGTTGGGCACATAGCCGTACCAGTCGAGCAGGCCCTCCCGCTGCGCGTCCCGCAGCAGCGGCCTGATCCGGACGTCGGCGGAGCCGATCAGGTCGAGCCTGATCCCGTACGGGAGCAGCAGCCGGGCCGTTTCCACCAGCTCGGCCACGCCACCGGCCTCGGAGAGGTGACCCACGTGGACCACCCGGTTCCGGCCGGGCGGCGCGGGCGGCACAGGGGGCACGTAGGCGGCGTTGGGCACGACCGGGTGGGTGCCGGAGAACCGCTCCCGGTAGGAGTCCTCGGCCAGGATCAGGTGCAGGCGGTGCTCCGCGCGGGCCTCGACCCGGCGTACCAGCGCGGGCAGGGCCCGGCGCAGGTGGCCGGGGAGGCCGGTGGCCGTGCTCCAGGCGCCCATGGCGGTCCCGACGTCGTCGCGCACGTCCCAGACGGTGACGGGGCGGCGCCTGGGCAGGCGGAACAGCAGTTCCGTGTCGTGCACGACCAGCAGGTCGGCGCCCTCCACCCCGCGTTCGAGTGCCCCCCGGGCGGCCTTCAGCGCCCGCCTGCGGCGCCCGGCGGTCGCCCGGGGCACGTCGATCGCCCGGATCCCGGGATCCGGGGTGACGTTGCAGTCGGTGAAGGGGGCGACGTAGGTGATCTCATGCCCGGCGTCGAGGAGCGACCGGATCTGCCGATGCATGATCCGGGCGTCCTCTGGGTGATGAGCGATTGTCGCGACGCATACCCGCATATCCCGATGCTGAGCGTTCGTTCCGTCATCACCGGATGTGTGGGGTTAATTACCGGGTAACTGACGCTGAACTCTCCTTGGCGGCGGGGGCGGCGCCGGCCGGTGCGGTGGTAGCGGCAGTGGTGTCGGCGGGGGGCGGGGACGGGCGGCGGTAGAGCCAGACCAGGCGGGGTTCGAGCATCCACTTGAAGAGTCTGCGGGTCTCCGGCAGGCACAGCACGATGGCGAGGGCGAGCGAGCTGCACGCGATCGCCGCCACGCCCAGCGGGCCGTACAGCCAGGGGAAGCTCAGCCAGCCCTGGTCCTTGGCGATGACCACCACGACGCCGTGGAGCAGGTAGGCGTACAGGGTGCGGGTGCCGAGGTCGGAGAACCAGGTCTCGCCCCGGGGAACCAGCGCGAGCACCGCGATCGTCATGACCAGCGCGGCGACCAGCACGGCGCCGCGCACGCCGAGGCCCAGCCACCAGGACATGTCCATGCCCTTGAAGCTGTAGCGGAAGTAGATCGGGTCGCGAGGGACGTGGGGCGCGATGACGATCGCCACCCCGGCGGCGCCGATGAGGACGACCGCTGAGGTGATCTTGACCCAGAGGGGCTTGAGCAGGTCGAAGTGCTCCGGCTTGAGCAGCAGGCCGAGCACGTAGAACGGCAGCAGGCCGAAGAAGCGGTCGATGCTGAAGTCGCCGGAGATCTCCGAGAAGCCCGCGGCCATGTAGATGACCACCGCGACCAGCAGCGGCTGCCGCATCCGCGTCCAGATGGGCGTGGAGATCCGCCAGAGGACCAGGGCCAGCAAATACCAGTTCAGCCAGGCCGGATCAATTATCGTCAGCGTCCACTTCTGGCCAAGCCCGTAGCGGAGCAGCGCGTAACCGATCTCCACGACCACGTACGGGATCAGCAGGGTGTCGACCAGCTTGTTGATCTTCGCGTTGGAGTTCCAGAAGTTGCGGCCCAGGTAGCCGCTGATCAGCACGAACGCCGGCATGTGGAACATGTAGATGAACAGGTACGCGGCCTCCGCCGAGTGCGCCTTCAGGGTGGGGACCAGCGAGTGGCCCGTCACCACCAGGGCGATCAGGACGAACTTCACGTTGTCGAGGTAGGGCTCGCGCTTCTTCCTGGCCGCGGGGGCCGGGGCCTCCTCCTCGGCGATCGGCTCGCGCTCGCGCTCGGCCCGCAGCTCCTGCTCGGCCTGCGGGCCCTGGCTCCAGAACGACGGCTCGCTCTCCCGGCTGGTGTTCTCCCAGTAGGAGAAGGGACGCTCGCCGGTCGGCCGCGGCTCCTGGCGGGGCCGCGGGGCGGACGGCGGTCGTCCCGGGTCCGGGAACCGCACGGGAGCCTGCGGCTCTCCGGGCAGCCGTGGCCGTCCGGGAAGCTGGGAGTCTCCGGGGACCCCGGGATATCCGGGGGCGGGTGCCTGGCCGGGGGCCCGAGGGGGTACGGCTCCCCCGGACGGGGGGACGCGCGGCGACGTGGGCGGCGGAGCCCAGTCGGGCCGGGGGGCCGGCACCTGGGGGGCGCCCTGCGGGGGAGTGGGGCCGTCCTGCGCCCACGACGGGGGGAAGTCCTCACGCGCCCGCGGCGGGACCGGCGGGGCGAACCCCTCGCGCCCTCGCGGCGGGACCGGCGGGGCGAACCCCTCGCGCCCTCGCGGCGGGACCGGCGGGGAGGAGTCCTCCCGCGGCGGGACCGAGGGGGAGGAATCCTCCTGTGCCCACGACGCCTGCGCCCACGACGAGTCCTGCGCCCACGCCGGCCCTTCCTGGGACCACGCGGGCTCCTCGCGGATCCACGAGGGCTCCTGGGGGGCCGGCTCGGCGTTCAGAGGCCTGGACAGGTCGAGCGGGTCGTGGGAGTCGTGGGGGCCACCGGCGTGCGGCTCGCGGTACGCCGGGTAGGCCCCCCACTCGGTGACCTCGCCGGGGCTCTCCTCCCGGTCGTCCCCGGCGTCGCGCCGGGACGCCCGGCCGGAGGCGGCCGGACCCGGGGACGGCGGCTCCGGCCATGAGGGCTGGGACCCGCCGGACGCCTGCGCGTGGCCGGGCCACGGGGCGGATCTCCGGCCCTGCCCGCCGGTGGACCCGCCGGAGCCGGGTTCGGAACCGCCGTCGTCCTGGGGGGCCGGCACCTGGAAGGATCGGATGTCGCTCACGAGGGGAAGGCTCAGCTATCTGTCGGAGACCGGGGAGTAGTCGGGCAGACTGGCGGGGTGCCCGGGGGCGGGCCGGAAGTGCGGGCAGGCGTTCGCCTCGCGGCCTTGACCAACCCTAAACCGACTGTGCGCCCTCTGTCGCACGCACGCACTCTGATTCGGGCGGTTCTCGGGTAATCGTGACTGTCCACGGCCCGATGAACGGCCGGTTCCCGGCGCTTCCCCGGACGGTGACTCCCGGCCGCCCGAGCATGATGTCCGGTTCGCCGGGCTCCGCCGCCGCCTCCGTCCGCGCGGTCCGGTTCCGCCCGGCCGTGTCCGGCCACGGCGGCCGGCCGCACGGCCGCACGGCTCCGCCCGATCGCACGGCCACGTCCGGCCACGGCGGCCGGTCCGGCCGTCCTGCCGGTGGTTCGGCCGGGCCGCCGCGAAAAGGGACGTCAGGTGCAGGGGTTGGTCTTGCTGTCGACGACCTTGTCCGTGAGGGCGTCGGGGATCTTCGGGAGGGCACGGACGCCCGGCCAGTCGGCGCCGATGATCAGCTGGATGACCGGCCCGGTCGGGGCCTTGCCCCCCGGGGTGGGCGGGGGCGCCACGGACGGGACGTACTTCTCGGTGGTGACCGGCCTGACCTTGCCCGCGACCGGGGCGCGCTTGTCGCCGGAGAGCCTGGCGGCCAGCGCGTCGCCGTACGAGATGCCGTCGGCGGCGTCCTTCTTGGCGTAGCGCACCGTGGTGGTGGGCACGTTGCCGGTCGCCGGGCGGGCGTTGCCGACGTGGGTGACCACGAAGCCCTGGTCGGCCAGCTCGGCGGCGACCTCCCTGGCCCGGTTCGGGGTGTCGGTGCCGTTGAACACCTGGATCCTGACCTGCTCGCGCTTGACGGCCGGCTTGGCCTTGGGGTCCGGGGGCGGGGTGACCTCGGTGTCGTTCTTGATCGCGGCGAACAGCTGGTTCGCGTACGGCTGCACCCAGGCGACCCGGTTGGGGTCGTCGGGATGGGGGCCCCACGGGACGGTGATCAGCTTGACGCCGCCCGCGGTCAGCTTCTGGGCGCTCTGCCCGATCTGCAGCAGGGTGCCGGTGTCCTTGGCCAGCTCCTCGTCCATCCGGACGGACTTGGCGGCGGTGTTGATGAAGTTCAGCATCTTGCCGGGATCGGTCAGCAGCTCGCTGCTGGTGGCCTTCTTCACCACCTGGCTGAGGAAGACCTGCTGGCGCTTGATGCGGCCGATGTCGCTGCCGTCGCCGTAGCCGCGCAGCCGGACGTAGCCCAGGGCCTTCTCGCCCGCCAGGAGGTGCCAGCCCGCCGCGAGCTTGAGCTTGGCCTTCTTGTCGTCGACCGGTTTGGTCAGGCAGACCCTGACGCCGCCGAGGGCGTCCACGATGTTCTTGAAACCGGTGAAGTCGACCTCGACGAAGTGGTCGATGCGGATGTCGGTGAGCGCCTCGATCGTGGTGATCGTGCAGGTGATGCCGCCCTCGTTGTAGGCGGCGTTGATCATCTCGGTGCGGGCCGCCACCGGTGCGCCCGTCTCGGACTGGCAGGCGGGCATGTCGACCACCGAGTCGCGGGGGAAGCTGACGAACGTCGCCTTGTCGCGGTCGGGGGCGATGTGCATGAGGATGATCGTGTCGGTGCGCTTGCCCGCGTCGGCCATCTTCTGGCCGTACTTGAGGTTGTCGCCCTCGCGGGTGTCGGAACCCACGATCAGCACGTTGAGCGCGCCCTTGACGGGCGCCGGGCGGTTGTTGCCGAGCTTGTCGGTGATCGCGACACCGCTGATGTTGCCGACCGTGTTGCGGTAGACCCCGTAGCCGCCCAGGGTGCCGAGCACCAGCAGGCCGGTCGCCGCGATGCCGGCCCAGGCGCCGCCGGTGAGCCGCCGCTGCTTGCGGCCCCTGCCCCTCGGCGTCGCCTCCTCCGGCTGTGCCGGGAGGTTTCTCGGCGGGTTCTCCTGAGGGGGACCGTCTCCCCCCGCGCGCCGCGCGCCCCGGCGGCCGTGGGAGGCGGGTTCGCTCCGGCGGTCCCTGACGGCCGCCTGCCGGTGGTCGCTCATACGAGCCTCCCGCTGGGCGGCGGCGTCGTCGTCCGGTGCTCGTGCTCGATCATCGAGCCCAAAGGGTAGATCACGAGGTGCGCGCCAGGAGTCGTGATGATGCGAACTTGGCCAAGACCGCCCCCTGACACCGCCATGATGATTCGGCGGCCAGCATACTCAAATGCGGACATTAGTAGGAATGTTACTGAAATTAGGTTTACGTACGACAAGTGCCGCCGCCAGGCAGGCGGCGGGCACGGCCGGCAGGACGTACCGGTAGTCGAACTCCGCCACCGCCGCCGGCATCACCAGCAGCACCACCGCCACCGACCAGGGCAGCGCCCACGCCGTGGAGTCCGGGCGGAAGCGCCGGACGCACGCCGCCGCGGGCGGCAGCAGCAGGATCACCAGGACCGCCGCGCCAGGCAGTCCGGCGATTCCCTGGTAGGTACGGATCCAGCCCGCGTACGGTTCGACGATCCGGGTGGAGATCGGGCCCCGCTCGTAGCGCTTCGCGGCCTCGGCGCCCACCGTCGCCGGATAGCGCCCCGGCGGCGCGGGCGGGGTCGCCGGGAATCGGTAGTAGTCGTAGATCTCCTGGTCCGGGTAGACCGGGCGGCCCACCGTGAACGAGCGGGCCAGCTCCGAGGCGACCGAGCCGAGATAGTCCAGCGGCTGGCTCAGGATCGCCAGCGACGCGAACCGCCCGGCCAGCGTGTCGTTCGCCCGGGTGAAGGTGATGCCGGGCAGCCTGACCAGCGGCGAGTCCTGCGCCCAGACGTACTCCTGCGCGGGAGGCCGCCGCGCCGCCGGGCGGGGGTCGCAGAGCACCGCCAGGTCGGGCGGCGGGCGCATCACGCCGCAGTCGGCGAAGGTCATCGTCTTGCCGTACAGGAAGACGCCGTTCGCGCCCACGATGCCGATCCGCTGGTACGTCGCGTGGAACCAGGCCCCGTACCCGAGGACGGGCACCGTCGCGGCGGCGAGCATCACCCCCGCCGCGAGCACCCTGCCCCGCTCCCTGAAGATCAACCACGCCGCGAAGAGGGCCACCAGCGGCAGCCCGACCGTCCTGGTCAGCGTCGCCGCCGCGAGCAGCAGCCCGATCCCGCACGCCGTACGCCATCCGACGGACCCGCGCACGGCCAGGCAGGCCGCCGACATGACCAGGGCCGCGAACAGGGTGTCGGAGACCAGCAGGTGCTCCAGCTGGATCTGGTAGGCGTCCAGGAGGGAGGGGACGGACGCGAGCGCGGCGGCCCAGCCGGGCGCCCGCAGCCGCCGCGCGGTGAGATAGACCAGCACGCCGATCAGCAGCCCGAGCAGGTGCTGGGCGAGCGCGACGACGGCGAACTCGTGGAACGGCTCGAGCAGCCGCATGAACATCGGGTACCCGGCGGGGCGGACCAGGTCGGGCCGGGGTTTCAGCGCGGTGACGACGTACGTGTAGGAGTCGGGGAACCAGAGCGCGGGCCGGTAGCCGAGCATGGTGATCACCCGCAGCGCGATCCCCGCGGCCAGCACGCCCAGGAACCAGCGATGCTCCAGGAGCAGGCGGCGGCCCCGGAGCCGAACGTGGTCCCGGTCCCGGTCCCGGAGCTGGAACCGGAGGCGGTCCCGGAGCCCGCGGCGGTCAGGAAATTCGCGGTCGCCCCGAAACCCGCGATACCGCCGCACCCACCCGATCACTCGTCCCCCTCCTCGAATGCTGCGCGTACGCTACCGGCTTCGACCTGGCCCCGCGCTCGCGCCGGTCCCGTGTCCGCGCCCCTGGGTCCCGCTCGGCTCCCGGCCCCGCCTGAACCCGGCCCCGCCTGAACCCGGCCCCGGTCCAGGCCCGGCGTGCCAGGTGCGGGCCGGAAGTGGCACTACGCTCGGTTCGCATCATGACCACCGGCTGGCTGGACCGTACGCGCAGGCCCTCGGCGGGCAGGGTGCTCGCCGTGGTCTCCGTCGTGCCCGCGCTCGTCCTGGCGGGCTGGCTGCTGGCCGGGCTGCCGCTGCTGCTGCTCGGCTGGTTCCGGCCGCCCGTCGCGGTCCCGCTGGGGCTGGCGGCCGTCGCGCTGCTGTGCCGGTACGGCCTGCGCCGCCTGCCGGAGACCGTCGAGGCGACCGCCTGGCAGGTCACCGGGGTGGTCGCCGCCGCCCTGGCCTCCGGGATCTTCAACGGCCTGCTGCACGGCGAGCAGCTGATCGTCCGCCGCGACCCCGCCACCTACGCGCAGTACGGCGTCTGGCTGGCCCGGCACGGCTCGCTGCCGATCCCCTCCCAGGAATGGGCCTTCGGCGGCACCGACCCGGCGCTCCACTTCGACAGCGTGGGCTTCTACGCCTCCGGCGGCGCGGTCGTGCCGCAGTTCATGCCGGGGACGCCGATGCTCCACGCGGTGGGCGCCTGGCTGGGTGACGTCGCGGGGCTGCTGCTGGTGCCGCCGGTGCTGGGGGCGGCGGCCGTGCTGGTCCTCGCGGGGGTCGTCGCCCGGCTCGTCGGGGCTCGCTGGGCACTCCTCGCCGCGCCGGCCTTCGCCGTCTGCCTTCCGATCCTCTACACCTCGCGGACGACCTTCAGCGAGATCCCGTCCCTGGTCCTGCTCTTCGGCGGCCTCGCCCTGCTGTACGACGCCGAGGCCAGGCTCCGCTCCGGGTCCGGGTCCGGGTCCGGGTCCGGGTCCGGCTTCGGCTCCGGTGAGGGGGCGGCGCGGGCGGGGGCCGCCCTGGCGGGGCTGGTGTTCGGGCTGGCCGTCCTGGTCAGGATCGACGGGCTGCGCGACGTGCTCCCCGTGCTCGTCTACGCCGGGCTGCTCATCGCCCTGAGCCGGGCGGGGGACCGCGACGGGGGACGGCTGGGCGTGCCGCTGCTCGGCGGGCTGGTGGCGGGGGCCGGGCTGGGCCTGGCCGCCGCCTACCTGCTGTCCAGGCCGTACCTGGACTACCTGTCGGACTCGGTCGTCCCGCTGCTGGCCATCTGCGGCGCGGTCGGGATCCTCACCGTGGCGGCGGCGGCGCTCGCCCCGCGGCTCGCGGCCCCGCTGCGGCGGGTGGCCGGTGTCCCGAGGCTGCCCGAGATCGCCGCCGGTCTGGTCGCGCTGGTCGCGGCGGCCTTCGCCGCCCGGCCGTGGCTGGAGACCGTGGTCCGGCACCCCGTCACGTCGGACGACCGGGTGACCGCGGAGTTCATCAAGGGCGTCCAGCGGATCAACCGCCTGCCGCTCGACGGCTCCCGGCTCTACTACGAGAACTCGGCGCACTGGGTGATCTGGTACATCGGCCTTCCCGCGGCGCTCCTGGCCACCCTCGCCGCGGTCCTGCTCACGCGCAGGCTGGTCAGGGGAACGGCCCCCGGCTGGCTGCTTCCGCTCGCCGTCATCGGCTGGACCACGGTCACCACGCTCTACCGGCCCGGCATCACCCCCGACCACCCGTGGGCCGCCCGGCGGCTGGTCCCCGTCGTCATCCCCGGCCTGATCCTGCTCGCCGTCTGGGGCCTGCGCTGGACGCGCGACAGGGCGCGGAGGTCGGGGTACGGCCAGGGCACGCGCAGGGGCCTCGTCGCGGCCGGCGCGGCCCTCCTCCTCGTCCCCCCGGTGATCACCTCGGGGGGGACGGCGTTCAGCCCGGTCGACCGCGGCGAGCTCGCCGCGGTCGAGACCATGTGCGCGGCCCTCCCGCCGCGCGCCTCGGTGCTCGTCGTCGAGCGCGTCACCGCCGCCCGCTTCACCCAGGTCGTCCGGGGCGTCTGCGGTCTCCCGGCCGCCAGGCTCACCATCTACCGCTCCGACATCCCCAGGTCCGCCGACGTCGCCCGCCTGGCCGCCCGCGTCCGCGCCGCCGGTCGCACCCCGGTCCTGCTCGCCGCCGAGTCCCGGCAGCTGTCCGGGTACGGCACCCCCGTCCACATCATGAACCTCCGCACCCGCCAGGACGACCGTTCCCTCGTCGACGCCCCCAACGGCACCTGGTCCCTGGCCGCCGACGTCTGGATGACCGTTCCGCGTGCGAACATCGACACGTGAGAGATATCGCGAACCAGGTGCGGGTCCACGTGTCGTCCCATTGGTCGTCCCATTGAAGGACCCCTCGCGCGGGAGGGTGTCTGGGCGGAGCCGGCCGGTTTCCGGAGCACCGCGTCACTGGTGATCGAAATCTGGAGAGGTGTGTAACGATATTTACCCAAATACCAGATCATTTCTGGGGGTAACACGGTGGATGCGATGGATTCGGCTCCTCGTTCGGGCGATGGGAACGAGATCCCCGTAGTCGAGGAGCTGTCCTTCGGAGACCCCGAGCAGGAGGCCCCCGCCAGAAAAGGCCTCAGGATCCGACATGTCCTGCTGGCCGGTGCGGTGGCGGTCCTGCTGCTCGGTGTGGCGGGAACCGCGGGGTGGTACGCCTACCAGAACTCCGTCCGGGTGCTTCCGCCGCCGGACGGCCCCTGGCCTGAGGGCGGGACGTTCACTGTCTCTCTTTGCAAGGACGACGACGTCTACGAGCAGTGCCGCAAGCGGGCGGTCACCCCGGAGCAGCGGCGGTCGATCGAGGAGAGACTGCGAGCGATGCCCGAGGTGGCGGAAATGGAGTTCGAATCCCAGGAGACGGCATGGGCGAAACTCGTGGATCAGTTCGCCGACGACTGGAGGATGGCCTCGATCTTCGAAGTCGATGACCTGCCCGAGTCGTTCAAGGGCAGGCTTCACCGGCGAGCCGACTTCGAGTCCTTCGGAACGATCATGGGCGGCACGCCGGGCGTTTCCAATATCGCCGCTTTCGGGTACCACTTCTGGGAGGGCAAGGTCGACGTCTCCATCGTGCTGTGCCCACCCGAGGACCCCGAGGACCCCAAGGGCGCGGAGTCCGACGAGACGGAGGAGAAGCCCGGAGAGACGAAAGAGGAGCCCGATCCTTGCGCGGGCCGGGGAGCGGCGACGGCGGAGGAGAAGAAGGCCGTCGAGGCCGGACTCATGGCGCTCGAAGGGATCGAGCACGTCTATTTCGAGAACGCCGCGCATGCTCGCCGGGTTCTGGAGCATCTGGTGGTGAGCCGTGACTCGTTCCTCATCGGTTTCGCCGCGGCGCGCCCCTTGCCGGAGAGCTATTTCGTCAAGCTCGCGGATCCGGGAGCCGCGCGGGCGGTCGTCGACGTGGTAAAGGGCATGCCGGGTGTCGGTGAGGTCGAACCCCTGGATGTCGACTGAGAGAGCCGGACCGTGTCCGAAGAGGTGATGTGCGCTCGGGTCCCGTCCGGGCAGAGTATCCTCGCCCGTCGAGAGCATGCCCGAGAGCCCGAGAGTGGATCAGCCGTGGACGCAACGCCGTACGTGACCATCGTCCTGCCGTGTTACAACGAGCAGGACCACGTCATCGCCGAGGTCGAGCGCATCTGCGAGGCCATGGACCACAGCGGATACACCTACGAGCTCGTGGCCGTGGACGACTTCTCCACCGACGAGACCCTGGCCAGGCTGCAGGAGGCCGCGCCCAGGTTCCCGAACATGCGGATCAGGGCCTTCCACCGCAACGGCGGCTCCGGCACGGTGCGCAGGATCGGCACCCAGGAGGCGAACGGCGAGATCGTCGTGTGGACCGACGCCGACATGACGTACCCGAACGAGCGCATCCCCGAGCTCATCCAGATCCTGGAGAAGGACCCGGCGATCGACCAGGTCGTGGGCGCGCGGACCAGTGAGGAGGGCTCGCACAAGTTCCTGCGGGTCCCGGCCAAGTGGTTCATCCGCAAGGTGGCCGAGCGGCTGGCCGGGCAGAAGATCCCCGACCTCAACAGCGGGCTGCGGGCGTTCCGCAAGTCGGTCGCCAAGCCCTACCTGAGGCTGCTGCCGCCCGGGTTCTCCTGCGTCACGACGATCACGCTGTCGTTCCTGTCGAACCAGCACGACGTCTACTACCTGCCGATCGGCTACAGCAAGCGGGCGGGCAAGTCCAAGTTCAGCTTCGTCTCCGACGCCTACCGCTACATCCTGCAGGTGCTGCGGATGGTCATGTACTTCAACCCGCTCAAGGTCCTCATGCCGCCCGCGCTCTGGCTGGTCGGCATCGGCCTGGTCAAGGGCGTCGTCGACATCGTCCGCTACGGCTTCTACCTGACCAGCAACACCATCGTGATCTTCCTGTCCGGCCTGCTCATCGGCTCGCTGGCGCTGCTGGCCGACCTCATCGTGCGCTCCAGGAGCGAGTAGTGCGGATCGCCGTCGTCGGGCCGACGTACCCCTACAAGGGCGGCGGGGCCGCGCACACCACCGAGCTCGCCCACCGGCTGCGGGCCGCCGGGCACGACGTGGTGATCGAGTCGTGGCGTGCGCAGTACCCCTCCTTCCTGTACCCGGGGAAGCAGACCGCCGACACGCCCGACGGCGAGCCGTTCCCGCACGTCCGGCGCGACCTCGACTGGCGCCGCCCGGACGGCTGGGTCCGCGCCGGGAGGCGGCTCAGGAGCGCCGACCTGGTCGTCCTGACCGTCCTCAGTCCGGTGCAGGTCCCGCCGTACCTGGGCATCCTGTACGGCCTGCGCCGCCGGACCCGGGTCGTGGCGCTGTGCCACAACGTCCTGCCGCACGAGCGCAAGCCGTACGACACGCCGCTGATGAAGGCGCTGCTGCGCCGGGTGGACGCGGTGCTCGTCCACTCGGAGGGACAGGCGGGCAAGGCCCGCGACCTGGCGGCCACGCCCGTGCGGGTGGCCGAGATGGCGCCGCACCTCCCGTCGGGGGCCGATCGCCGCGGACCGGAGGAGGGCGTGCACCACAGGCTGCTGTTCTTCGGCCTCGTCCGGCCGTACAAGGGGCTGGACCTGCTGCTGCGCGCGTTGCCCGAGGGCGTGTCGCTGCGGGTCGCCGGGGAGTTCTGGGGCGGCCTGGAGGAGACGACCAGGGCGCTCGCCGCCGAGCTGGGGCTGGACGGGCGGGTGGAGCTGCGGCCGGGGTACGTGGCCTCGGCCGACGTGCCGGGGCTGTTCGCGGACGTGGACGCGCTGGTCCTGCCCTACCGGAGCGGGACGGCCAGCCAGCAGGTGTGGCTCGGCCACGAGCACGGGGTGCCGGTCATCGCCAGCCGGGCGGGCACGCTCGGCGACCACGTCACCGACGGGGTGGACGGGCTGCTGGTCGAGCCGGGCTCGGTGGAGGGGCTGCGCGCCGCGCTGGCCGCGTTCTACCGGCCGGGCGAGCCCGAGCGGCTGCGCGCCGGGGTCAAGGCCGTCGACCCCGAGCCGTACTGGACCTCCTACGTCGAGACGCTGGTCTCGGACCCCTCACGCTGACGGTCCGCGGGGCCGGAGACGCGTCCCCACAGGAAGCCGATCCCGGCCCAGCTCAGGTCGGCCAGGGTGAACATCACCCTCGACACCACCGCGGCCACCAGCGCCCTGGGGGAGTCGAGCACCGGCGCCAGGGCGAGCACCAGCGCCCCCTCGCGGACGCCGATCCCGGCGGGGACGATCACCGTGACGATGCCCGTCGCCCAGGCCAGCGCGTAGGCGCCGACCGCCACCGGATAGAGGGAGGCGCCCGAGGCGCCCAGGTCGGCCATCGGGAGCAGAAGGTGGGGGCCGTACACCAGCCAGCCGGTGACCGTGAGGGCGACCGCGGCGAGCACGGCCCTGCCGCTGAGCAGCCGGCCCTGGCCGAGGGGCTCCTGGCGGGCGACCCGCAGGGCCAGGTTGAGCCCGAAGGTGAGCACCGCCGGGTGCAGGCAGACGGCGATGACGGGGATCAGCGCCAGCAGGTACCACGCCTGGGTCGTCCGGGTCAGAGTCTCGCGCAGGGTCACCGCCGCGACGAGCAGGGCGCAGCCCAGGGAGACCAGCAGGGCGAGGGAGACGGAGCCGAACATGCGCCGGGGCGGGACGTCGTGGTCGCGGCCGAGCTCGATCATCGCGGCGTACGCCCAGACGCTGCCCGGCACGTACTTGCCGAGCTGGCCGACGAAGAACACCCTCGCGGTGCTCCCGAGGGGGAGCGGCGAGCCCATCCCGGCCAGCACCGCCCGCCAGGCCAGCACCATGACGCCGATCCCGGCCATCACCGACAGGTAGGAGCCGCCGAGCGACCACCACGACAGCTGCGAGATCGCGGCCGCCGTCTCGTCACGGTTGCTGACCAGGCCGTAGCCGAGGAAACCCACCGCGACCAGCGCGAGCAGCACCCGCAGGAGGCGGCTTGACCGCAGTCGGCTGAGCATCCGCCCAGGGTAACGAACCGCTCGGCTTTTCATCGGCGTTCGTCAGCCCTTGATGTCCTTCTTCTGCCTTGGGGGGACGGCGCGTCAGACGTGGAGGTGACCGGCGGCCCAGAGGTAAGTCGGGCCGATCGTGATGGGCTGCGGGAACCCTTCGGAGTGTTTGGACGAGGTGTCCAGGGTGCGCCAGGTGATACCGGGCAGGCGTATGTTTCTTCGCCGGGCGGGTGGTCATCGATCATGACTCCTACGGTAAGTTCATGGTCAATGACTTACCGTGACGGGGAGGGTTGATGCGGGTCCATCAGGCCTACCGCTACGCCCTGGATCCCACCCCCGAGCAGGCGCGCCTGCTCGCCTCCCACTGCGGCGCGGTTCGCGTTCAACTGGGGCCTGGCCCGCATCAAGGCCGCGATGGATCAGCGTGCGGCCGAGCAGTCCTACGGCATCGCGGAAGCGGTGCTGACCGAGGTGCCGTGGTCGCTGTATGGCCTGCGCCGCGCCTGGAACGCCTCCAAAGAGGAGATCGCCCCGTGGTGGGCGGACAACTCCAAGGAGGCCTACAACACCGGCCTGGACGGTGTGGCGCGGGCGGTGAAGAACTGGGTCGCCTCCCGTAAGGGCGCGCGGGCGGGCAAGAAGATCGGTTTCCCCCGCTTCAAGTCCAAGCGCCGCGTCACCGTGTCGTGCCGGTTCACCACCGGCACCATCCGGGTGGAGGCCGATCGCCGTCATGTGACGCTGCCCCGGCTCGGCACCATCCGCACCCACGAATCGACCCGCAAGCTGGCCCGCCACCTTCAGCGCCGGACCGGGCGCATCCTGTCGGCCACCGTCCGTTGTGAGGGTGGTCGCTGGTTCGTGGCGTTCACCTGCGAGATAGACCGCCCCGACCGCACTCCGGCCACACCGGACGCCGTCGTCGGTGTCGATCTGGGGGTGAAGGATCTCGCGGTGTTGTCCACCGGAGAGGTCATCGCCAACCCCAGGCATCACCGCTCGGCGCTGAAGCGGCTACGCAGGCTGAACAAACAGCTCGCCCGCCGCGTCGGCCCCCGCACCCCGGAAGGCGCCCGGCGGCCGGCCTCGGCCCGCTGGGCCAAGGCCAAAGCCGCGCTCGGCAGGGCGCACGCCCGCGTCGCCAACCAGCGCCGTGACGGCCTGCACAAGCTCACCACCCGGTTGGCGGTCACCTACGGCACGGTCGTGGTCGAGGACCTGAACGTGTCCGGGATGCTCGCCAACCGCGGCCTGGCCCGTGCGGTCGCGGATGTCGGGATGGCCGAGGTGCGGCGGCAGCTGTCCTACAAGACCGGGTGGAGCGGCGGGCGGCTCGTGGTCGCCGACCGCTGGTATCCCTCCAGTAAGACGTGTTCGGGATGCGGCGCGGTGAAAGCCAAACTCGCCCTGTCCGAGCGTGAATACAACTGCGCCGGGTGCGGCCTGGTCCTGGACCGGGATCTCAACGCCGCACGCAATCTGGCCGCGCTCGCGGCCGACGTCGCCCAGAGTCGCGGGGAGACGATAAACGCTCGTGGAGGAGTGGTAAGCCCTGCCGTTCGCGCCAGGCTCGCCCCGGTGAAACGGGAACTCCCGCAGGGAGAACGCTGCCCCGGCAACGAGGCAGCTCGCTGATCCTCACAGAGAAACGCTGAGAGCCAGCGAACGGTACGACGGTCTCCTTACCCGACGGTAAGGCCGCGGGCCACCGGTACTCTTGGGCGGCGTGGCGGAGTGGTGGCAGACCGCGTCATGCGGAGGCTGGGCGACGGAGGAAGAGGAACGGTGAGCGAGTGATGAGCGCCGAGCGGGTCGCGCAGCTTGAGTACTCCGAGTTCCAGGCGGCGATGCTGGACGAGGAGAAGCGCCGCAGGAAGGCCGCGAAGATCGTCGCGGTGCTCGGGCACTTCCTCGGCAGGGACAAGGACGTCCTCGCCGGTCTGACGGTCGCCGACATCGGCTGCTCGGCGGGCTTCATCGCCGACGAGCTCGCCGCGGCGGGCGCGCGCCACACCTTCGGCGTCGACATCGACGTGCCGGGCCTGCGCAAGGCGTCCCAGAGGTTCGGCGAGCGGGTCGAGTTCGTGTGCGCCGACGGCACCGCGCTGCCCTTCCCCGACGGCTCGGTCGACGTGCTGGTCTTCAACCACATCTACGAGCACGTGGTCGACCCGGACGCGATCATGGCCGAGATGCGCCGGGTGCTCTCCGACGACGGCGTCCTCTACCTGGGGCTGGGCAACCGGCTCGGGGTGATGGAGCCGCACTACAAGCTGCCGTTCCTGTCCTACCTGCCGCCCGCGCTGGCCGACCGCTACGTGCGGCTCTCCGGCCGGGCCGACAGCTACTACGAGCGCTACCGGACCCGCCGGGGCCTGCGGAGGATGGTGCGCGGCCTGCGGGTGTGGGACTACACCTTCCCCGTGCTCGCCACCCCGGCCGCTTTCGCCGGGAACGAGCTCTTCCCCGGCCTGGTGGGACGGGTGGCCGGCGGGGTGCTTTCGAGGCTGCCCCGCCCGGTGCTGCGGGCCCTGCTGCCGGTGGTGCCCACCTACCTGTGGGTGGCGACCAAGGGCGACCGCCGCCCGGCCGGCCCCTCCCTGCCCCGGCCGCCAGAGCCGGTACGTCCCCTGTGAGCTCTCCACGGGCCTCCGGCGGGCCTTTCCGCGGTCATCGCGCCGGGAGCCGCGCCGTGACCGCCGGATCCGGTACGGCCCCGGCCCCGACTCCGGCGGGTCCTCGGTGACCGCGGGCACCGGATCCGGCAGGTCCACCCTGAGGCGGGTGGTCCGTGTCGCCTTCCTGCTCGTCGCGCTCGGGTTCGGCGCGTGGGTGGTGGCAGGCCAGTGGGAGGAGATCCGCGCGGGGTTCGCCCGGTTGTCGTGGACGTCGCTCGCGCTGTCGCTGGTCGCGGTGCTCGCCGCGCTGTGCGGCGGGATGATGACGTGGCGGGCGTTGCTGGCCGACCTGGGCTCGCCGCTGCCCCTGCGCGACGGGGCGAAGGTCTTCTTCGTGGGCCAGCTGGGCAAGTACATCCCGGGCTCGCTGTGGCCGGTGATCGCCCAGATGGAGATGGGCCGGGAGCTGGGCGTGCCCCGGTCGCGGAGCGCGGCGGCGTTCTTCCTGACGCTGCCGGTGCAGCTCGGCAGCGGGCTGGTTGTCTCGGGGGTGACCCTGCTGGCGGCGCTGCCGGGGTCGGTGGCGCCGTACGCGTGGGTGTTCCTGCTGATCCCGGTGCTCGCGGTGGCCTTCGAGCCGAGGGTGGTCAACGCGGTCCTCGGGTTCGGGCTGCGGAAGCTCAGGCGCGAGCCGCTGGAGCGCCCGCTCACTCGCAGGGGCATGCTCACCGCGCTTGGCTGGGCACTGCTCGGCTGGATCGCGTACGGGCTGCACCTGGCGGCGATCGTCCACGATCTCGGATCCTCCGGGTTGCCCGCGGTCCTGTTCTCGATCGGCGCGTTCGCGCTGTCGTGGTGCCTGGGGATCATGACGTTCGTCGTCCCGGCGGGGGCGGGGGTGCGCGAGGTGGCGATGGTGGCCGTCCTGGCGCCGGTTCTGGACCGGGGATCGGCCATCGCGGCGGCGCTCTGCTCCCGGATCGTGATCATCCTCGGTGATCTCCTCTGCGCGGGTCTCGCGGGTCTGGTCGCGCGCCGCGCCGAGGGGTCCCGGAAGGACCACGCTTCGGGAAAAGCAGTGTGATTTCCCCCACGGTTCCGGAGAGTCTGGCAATAGAGTAAACAGAGGAAGGGGACGGTCGTCCCGCCGTGGATCATGAGGGGAGCGATCCTTCTTGCCGCCGAGAGTGCTCGTCGACGCGGCCGCGGTTCCGGCCGATCGCGGTGCGCTGATCAGGTATGTCGACGGACTCGTCGCCGCACTGGACAGGGCGGGCGCCGACCTCGCGGTCGTCTGCCAGCGCGCCGACGCCGCCAGATACGCCGGCCTGGCACCTTCCGCGCGGATCGTGCCGGGGCCTCACGGGATCACCAACCGGGCCGCGCGCCTGACGTGGGAGCAGACGGGTCTGCCGTTCCTCGCCCGGCAGGTCGGCGCCCAGGTCATCCACGCCCCTTACTACTCGATACCGCTGAGCTCGGGTCTGCCGACCGTGGCGACCGTCCACGACCTCACCTGCTTCACCGAGCCACTGCAGCACGACGCGGTCAAGGCGGCGTTCTTCCGCGCCGCGACCCGCACCGCGGTCCGGCACGCCACCCGGGTGATCGTGCCCTCCAAGGCGACCAGGGACGAGCTGATCAGGATCCTCTCGGCCGATCCGACCCGCATCGACGTCGCCTACCACGGTGTCGACCCGGCGCTGTTCCATCCGCCGTCCGAGCGTGAGATCACGCACGCCTCCGACCGGCTCGGCCTGCACGGCACCCCGTACGTGGCCTTCCTCGGCCCGCTGGAGCCGCGTAAGAACGTGCCAAACCTGATCCGCGGCTTCGTCCGCGCCGTCGAGAACATCCCGGAGCCGCCCGCTCTGGTGCTCGCCGGGGGCATCCGCGACGCCGAGGTGGACGCCGCGGTGGAGGAGGTCCCCTCGACCGTGCGGGTGCTCCGTCCCGGTTTCCTGTCGTTCGCCGACCTGTGCGGCTTCCTCGGCGGGGCGGTGGTCGCGGCCTTCCCGTCGCGGGGCGAGGGTTTCGGGCTGCCGGTGCTGGAGGCCATGGCCTGCGGCGCGCCGGTGCTCACCACCCACCGCACCTCATTGCCCGAGGTGGGCGGCGACGCGGTCGCCTACACCGAGCCCGACGCCGAGAGCATCGCCGAGGCGCTGCGCACGCTGCTCTCGTCGCCCGAGCGCAGGGGGACGCTGTCCGTGGCCGGGATCGCCCGCGCCAAGGAGTTCACCTGGGACGCCTCGGCCGAGGCGCACCTGCTCTCCTACCAGCGCGCGGCCGAGTAGTGAGCTAACCTCGCGGAATGATGGAGACCCCCTTGCCCGATCTAGAGGCGATCCTCCTTGTCGGTGGACGAGGGACGCGCCTGCGCCCGATGACGCTCGGCACCCCGAAACCCCTGCTGCCCACGGCCGGGGTTCCCTTCCTGGCGCACCAGCTCGCCAAGGCGAGGGCCTTCGGCGTGCGGCGCATCGTGTTCGCCACCTCCTACCGGGCGGAGATGTTCTCCGAGGCCTTCGGGGACGGTGAGGCGTTCGGCCTCTCGCTCGAATACATGACGGAGGAGGTCCCGCTCGGCACCGGCGGGGCCATCCGCAACGCGGCCGAGGCGCTGACCTGCGGCCCCGACGCCCCGGTACTGGTGCTCAACGGTGACATCCTGTCAGGTCACGACATCGGCGAGCAGGTCGCGGCGCACGTCGCCAGGAAGGCCGCCGTCACTCTGCACCTGACCGAGGTGGAGGATCCCTCGCGCTTCGGGTGCGTGCCGACCGACGAGGACGGGCGGGTGACCGCCTTCCTGGAGAAGACCCCCACCCCGGTCACCAACCGGATCAACGCCGGGTGTTACGTCTTCACCCGCTCGGTGATCGACACGATCCCGGCGGGCGAGGTCGTCTCGGTCGAGCGCGAGACCTTCCCCGGCCTGATCGAGGACGGCTCCCTGGTGCTCGGCTACGCCGACGCCTCCTACTGGCTCGACGTGGGCACGCCCGCCGCCTTCGTGAAGGGCTCCCGCGACCTGGTGCTCGGCCGTCTCGCCTCGCCCGCCCTGCCGGGGCCCACCGGTGACTTCCTCGCCCTGCCCGGTGCCATGATCTCGCCCGCGGCCAAGGTCTCCGGCGGTTCCGTGATCGGCGCCCGCGCGATCGTGGAGTCGGAGGCGCAGATCAGCGGCAGCGTGCTCGGAGACGACTGCGTCGTGCACTCGGGCGCGGTCGTGGTCGACTCGGTGGTCGGCATCGGCGCGCGGGTCAACGCTGGAGCGGTCCTGAGGGACGTGGTCCTCGGCGACGGCGCCGTGGTCGGTTCGGGGAACGAGCTGATCGCGGGCAGCCGGGTCTGGCCGGGCGTCGTGCTCCCCGAGTTCGCGATCCGCTTCTCCAGCGACATCTGACCGTTCGCGGCGCGGGCACCTTCGTGAGGGAACGTGAGTGGTGCCCGCCGTGGCCGGTCGACCTGGCGCTGGCCCTCGACCCGCACCGGCGCGGGACCGGCGACCCCACCCTGAGGACGGCGCCCCGCGGGGTCTTCTGGCGGACCTCGCGCACACCCGACGGGCCGGGGACGCTGCGCGTGGCCTCAACGGGCGGACGGGTGGCGGCCGCCGCGTGGGGGCCGGGGGCGGAGTGGATGCTGGAGACGCTTCCCGCGCTGCTCGGCGCCGGTGACGACGTGTCGGGGTTCGTTCCGGGCCACGATTGGCCGAGGGTGCTGCGGGACGCGGCGAGACGCTATCCGGGGCTCAGGATCGGCAGGACGTCGCGGGTGTTCGAGGCGCTGGTCCCGGCCGTGCTGGAGCAGAAGGTGGTCTCCACCGAGGCGTGGCGGGCGTGGCGGTGGCTGCTGGGCCGCTACGGCGAGCCCGCGCCGGGTCCCGCGCCCGAGGGGATGAGGGTCTTCCCCGAGCCCGAGGTGTGGCGGTCGATCCCGTCGTGGGACTGGCACCGCGCGGGGGCGGAGGCGGTGCGGGCCCGTACGATCGCGAACGCCGCCCGGCACGCGGGGAAGCTGGAGGCGATCGAGGGCAGCGCCGACGCCGATCGGCTGTTGAGGGCGCTGCCCGGGATCGGGGTGTGGACGTCCGCCGAGGTGCGCCAGCGCTCGCACGGCGACGCGGACGCCGTCTCGGTGGGCGACTTCCACCTGCCGTCGCTGGTCGGCTGGTCGCTCAGCGGCGAGCGGGTGGACGACGCGCGGATGCTGCGGCTGCTCGCTCCCTACCGGGGGCACCGGCACCGGGTCAGCCGGCTGCTGGGGTTGGGCGGTGTGCGGCCACCCGCTCGCGGGCCGAGAACGCCCGTGCGCGACTACCGGTCGTTCTGAGCGCTCCCTCGTCGGGGGAAGGTTCGTCGCGATGCCAGTCGAGGCTGTCGCGCGTGTCGGCGCCGATCAGCGGGGCGAGGACGGCGACGGCGACGAGGACGATGAGCAATGCGATCATTTTCGGCTCCTGCCGGGTGGGGTCCGAGGGGGTTTCCTCGGAGGATCCGGGGGGATTCCCCGCGAATGCGGGGTTTCTGTGGACATCTCTAATTTATGCACCTGCAAGTATTTACGTCTATCGAGACTTGCTTGACCGTATGCTTTAGGAGATCTGAAGTGTCGGGTCCCCGGTCCGGCGGCCGACGCCCGAGGCGGGTTCCGGGCCCGCGAGGGGGCACCCGCCGCCCCACACGTTCGTCTCGCGCCGTACTGTGCCGTCATGAGCGCTAACCCCACCGACAACGCGATGCGCCGGGCTCTGGCCAGGGCCCGCGACGGCAAAGCTCTCGATACCGCCGAAGCCACCGTCCTGCTGCACGCACGGGACGAACATCTGGAGACCCTCCTCGACCACGCCGGGAGGGTGCGGGACGCGGGCCTGGAGGCGGTCGGGCGGCAAGGGATCATCACCTACAGCCGCAAGGTCTTCATCCCCCTGACCCGGCTCTGCCGCGACCGCTGCGGCTACTGCACGTTCGCCACCGCGCCGCACAAGCTGGAAAGCCTGTTCCTGAGCCCCGACGAGGTGCTGGAGATCGCCAGGCAGGGTGCGGCGATGGGGTGCAAGGAGGCGCTGTTCACCCTGGGCGACCGGCCGGAGGACCGCTGGCACCAGGCCCGCGAGTGGCTGGACGCGCACGGCTACGACGACACGCTGTCCTACGTCCGCGCGATGGCCGTGCGGGTGCTGGAGGAGACCGGGCTGCTGCCGCACCTGAACCCGGGCGTGATGACCTGGCAGGACCTGCAGCGGCTCAAGCCGGTCGCGCCCTCCATGGGCATGATGCTGGAGACGACCTCGCGGCGGCTCTTCGAGGAGAAGGGGCAGGCGCACCACGGCTCGCCCGACAAGGACCCCGCCGTGCGGCTGCGCGTGCTGGAGGACGCCGGGCGGACGAACGTGCCGTTCACCAGCGGCATCCTCATCGGCATCGGGGAGACGATCGAGGACCGCGCCGAGTCGCTGTTCGCGCTGCGCAGGGTGGCGCGTGAGTACGGCGGCATCCAGGAGATCATCGTCCAGAACTTCCGCGCCAAGCCGGACACCGCGATGCGCGGCATGCCGGACGCGGACCTGCAGGAGCTGGCCGCGACCATCGCGGTGACCCGGCTGGTGCTGGGGCCGAAGATGAGGGTGCAGGCCCCGCCGAACCTGGTCGACTCCGAGTACGAGCTGATGATCAGGGCGGGCATCGACGACTGGGGCGGCGTCTCGCCGCTCACGCCCGACCACGTCAACCCCGAGCGTCCCTGGCCGCAGATCGACGACCTCGCCGCCCGTACGGCCGCCGCCGGGTTCGCGCTGCGCGAGCGGCTCACCATCTACCCCGAGTTCGTGCTGGCGGGGGAGCCCTGGCTCGACCCGAGGCTCAACGCGCACGTGGCCGCCCTGGCGGACCCGGAGACCGGGCTCGCCCGCGAGGACGCGGTCCTGACCGGCCGCCCCTGGCAGGAGCCGGACGGCGGTTTCGTCTCGGTGGGCCGCGTCGACCTGCACACGGCCGTCGACACCGAGGGTCGCAGCGCCGACCGCCGCGACGACTTCGACAACGTGTACGGCGACTGGGAGGCGCTCAGGGAGCGTCTGCCCGCCGCCTCCTCGATCGTGCGGGGCGACGTGCGGGAGGCGCTGAGGCAGGCCGAGAGCGACCCGGCGGGGCTGAGCGACGCCCAGGCGCTCGTCCTGCTGGACCTCGCCGGGGACCAGAACGGGGTGGGCGCCGACGACGCGGCGCTGGACGAGCTGTGCCGGATCGCCGACGGCCTGCGCCGGGAGGCGGCCGGCGACGACGTCACCTACGTGGTGAACCGGAACATCAACTTCACCAACGTCTGCTACACCGGCTGCCGCTTCTGCGCCTTCGCGCAGCGCCGTACCGACGCCGACGCCTACACCCTCTCGCTGGAGCAGGTCGCCGACCGCGCCTGGGAGGGGTGGCAGGCAGGGGCGACCGAGGTGTGCATGCAGGGCGGCATCCACCCCGACATGCCCGGCACCGCGTACTTCGACATCGCCAGGGCGGTCAAGGCCAGGGTGCCGGAGATGCACGTCCACGCGTTCTCGCCGATGGAGGTGATCAACGGCGCCAGCCGCACCAACCTGTCCATCGAGGACTGGCTGGTCGCCGCGAGGGAGGCGGGCGTCGACTCGCTCCCGGGCACCGCGGCCGAGATCCTCGACGACGACGTCCGCTGGGTGCTGACCAAGGGCAAGCTTCCCACCAGGGAGTGGGTCGAGGTGATCTCCACCGCGCACCGGGTCGGCATCCCGACGACCTCCACGATGATGTACGGCCACGTCGACAACCACGCGCACTGGGTGCAGCACATCCGGCTGATCCGCCGCATCCAGGAGGAGACCGGCGGGTTCTCCGAGTTCGTGCTGCTGCCGTTCGTCCACCACAGCGCGCCCATCTACCTGGCGGGGATCGCCCGCCCCGGGCCGACGGCGCGGGAGAACCGGGCCGTGCACGCACTGGCCCGCGTCCTGCTGCACGGCGCGATCGCCAACATCCAGTGCTCATGGGTGAAGCTCCAGGACGGGCTCTGCCGCGAGGTGCTGCTGGGCGGGGTCAACGACCTCGGCGGCACGCTGATGGAGGAGACGATCAGCAGGATGGCCGGGTCGGAGAACGGTTCGTTCAAGACGATCAGCGAGATCGAGGCCATGGTCGCCCCGACCGGGAGGCCGGTCCGGCAGCGGACCACCTCCTACGGCGTGCCGGACGCCGAGCGGGTGGCCGCGGCCAGGGCGAGCGACGGCGTCTGCCGCAGCGTCCGCCCCAACGCCCTCCCGCTCCTCTCCCTGGAGCCGTCGGCAAAATTATAACGAGTTCTACATCTGTCCGTCTTTCGTGAGAGGTTCGTGGGCACAATCATCATTCCCTTGTAGGCATATGTAGGGAGAGGTGCGGGTTTGTCCTCCTCCGGTCGACACCGTGTGGCCGCCGGCATCGAGCGGCGCCGGCGGCAGGCTCGCCTGCGCCTGTCGCTGGCGGCGGTCGCGATCGCGGTCGCCCTGGTGGGCGGTGCCGCCCTGGTGTCCGGCCGGGTGGGGGACTCGTGCTCGGCCCGCGACCCGGTGCTGGTCGGCGTCGCCGCCGCCATCGACATCGCCCCGGCCGTCATGGAGGCGGCGGGGCGGTTCAACCGGAGCCGGACGGGCGTCGACGGCCGGTGCGTGCTGGTGCAGGTGACCGAGCAGCCGCCCGCCACCGTGCTGCGGACCCTGCTCGGCGGCACCGCGGGGGTGCTCAGCCGCCGCCCCGACGGCTGGATCTCCGACTCCTCGGCCTGGATCCGCCTCGCCCGCAAGCAGGGGGCCGCGAACCTGGCCGGAACCGAGACCGTCGTGGCGACCTCGCCCCTGGTCTTCGCGACCCGCAAGTCCCTCGCCCGGCGCTTCGCCATGGGCAGGACCGACATGAACTGGCGGATGGTCTTCCCCTCGACCACCCGCGGCCGGATCCGGCCGAACGAGAACGAGCCCGACGTGGTCCGCGTCCCCGACCCGTCGCTCGCGGGGGCCGGGATCGCCACCGTGGCCGCGGCCAGGGACGTGGTCGGCAGCGGCCCCGAGGCCGACCGGGCGCTCACCGCGTTCGTCCGCTGGGCGCAGGCGGGGTCGGCGCCCGACTACCGGAGCATGCTCGCCACCGTCGACGACCGCTCCTTCTGGAAGCGGCCGGTGGTGATCGTGCCGGAGTCGGCGGTGTGGGCGCACAACCGCCTGCCCTCCGACGACCCGGTGGTCGCCCTGCATCCCCGCGAAGGGACGATCAACCTCGACTACCCGTACGTGGTCACCTCCTCCGACGAGGCGAAGGCGAGCGGGTCGCGGGCCTTCGCCGCCTGGCTGCGCTCCCCGGAGACCCAGGAGGGGGCCCGCAGGGCGGGGTTCCGCTCGGCCGACGGTTCCCTGGGCCCGTACTCACCCGGTCCCGAGATCCCCACCGAGGCACCCCGCACCCGCCCGACCATCCTGCCCGCCATGATCGACGAGGCGCTGGAGGCGTGGAGCAGGCTCGCACCGCCGACCAACATCCTGGTCATGACCGACACCGGCAGGCACATGGCGGAGCCGATCAGGGGACAGAAGGGGAAGACCAGGCTGACCGTCGCCCTGGAGGCCGCCAGGCTCGGCCTGCAGCTGTTCCCCGACTCCACCCACATGGGCCTGTGGGACTTCTCCTCGGCCAAGGGCAGGGACCAGCGCGAGCGGGTGCGCATCGGCCCGGTCGTCGAGCCCGACGGCGGGCAGGTCGTCCGGCGCGGCCGCCTGGAGGAGCTGACCCGCACACTGCGCGCCGCCCCCAAGGAGCCCAGCGCCCTGTACGACTCGATCCTCGCCGGGTTCCGGGAGATGACCAAGGTCTACGACGAGGACATGAACAACACCCTCGTCGTCATCACGGCGGGAAAGGACGACGGCAAGGGCGTCTCGGGCACCGACCTGGTGCGGGCGCTGCGCGAGGAGTGGGACCCCGAGGCGCCGGTCCAGGTCGTCGTCCTCGCCTTCGGCGCCGACCTCGACCGCGCCGCCCTCACCCAGGTCACCTCCGTCACCAACGGCTCCCTGCACGTCGCCCAGGGCCCGGAGGAGATCATCGACGTCTTCCTGTCCGCCCTCGCCAGGCGGCTGTGCCACCCCACCTGCCGCACCCCCGCCTGAGCGTCTTTCGCTTCGCCTACGACCAGGTGGACGTGGTGAAATGTGCTGATTTATCGGGGCATACCGCCTACGATCGCTGATGATCTAGAGAGAGGGCCGGGCGAGTGAGCGAGGCGAGTTCAGGGGGCGGCGGGCAGCGGCGGAGGCTGCTCATCGAGCGTGCCAAGACCTACACGGAGATGGAGCGCTTCGAGGAGGCCGCCGCGGACCTGACCGAGGTGCTCCGGCTCGACCCCGCCGACGACATCGCGTGGGCCAACCGGGGCGAGCTGTACCGGAGGATGGAGCGGTTCGAGGAGGCCGTCGCCGACTTCGACCGTGCGATCGAGATCGATCCGGAGTACGCGTTCGCGATCGGCAGCCGGGGGCAGGCCCACGCGGCGCTCCACCGGTCCGCCGAGGCCCTGGCCGACTTCGACCGTGCGATCGAGCTGACCCCGGACCAGGTCTGGATCCTCGGCGACAGGGCGAGGCTGCTGCGCGGGCTCGAGCGGTACGACGACGCGGAGACCGACCTGATGCGGGCCATAATGCTCGCTCCCGAGGACGCCGACCTGTACAACGCGCGCGGCGACCTGTACTACCAGATGGACCGCTACGCGGACGCGATCACGGATTTCTCCCACGCCCTGAGCCTGGAGCCGAACAGCGTCTGGGCGCTCGTCTCGCGCGGGGAGACGCACCGCATGATGGACGCGTTCGACGAGGCGCTCGGCGACCTGAACCACGCCCTCCAGCTGGAGCCCGACAACGACCGTGCCCTGGCGAGCCGCGGCGCGGTCCTGCACGAGATCGGGCGGAACGAGGAGTCGGTGGCCGATCTCAGCAGGGCGATCGAGATCGACCCCGAGTACACCTGGGCCTACATCCGCAGGGGCGAGGTCCTGCGCTCCCTGGGCCGCTACGAGGACTCGCTCGTCGACATCAACCGGGCGATGGAACTCGACGGGGACGCGGAGGGCTGACCCGCCGAAACCGGGTCCCGAGCGGGTCCCGAACGGGTCCGAACGGGGAAGACCCGGCCCCGCCGGGACCGGCCCCGGGCGGGCCCGGACGGGTCCGAACGGGGAAGACCCGGCCCCGCCGGGACCGGCCCCGGGCGGGCCCGGACGGGGAGAGCCGGCCCCGGGCGGGGCCGGCGGACGACGACGAAGTCGACGAAGTCCTAGCGGACGACGATGAAGTCCGCCGCCCGCCTGGGGGCGCGATCCCTGGGCGGGGCGGCGGGGTGGCCGATGGCGACGGCGCCCATCGGGTCCCAGCCCGCGGGCAGGTCGAGGACCTCGCGGACCACGTCGCGGCAGAACATGGTGGACGACACCCAGGCCGAGCCCAGGCCCTCCACCGCGAGCTGGACCAGGAAGTTCTGCACTCCCGCACCGGTCGCGACCACGAACATCTCCCGCTCGGCCGCGTTACGCCGACCGTCGCGGTAGGTGTGCGAGCCGTCCATCACCAGGCAGGGCACCGCCAGGTACGGGGCCGCGCGCAGCACGTCACCCCGCCTGACCCGTTTGACGATCGACTCCTCCGAGAAGCCGTCACCGCGCAGGTCGGCGATCCAGGCCTCCCGCATGGCGTCGAGCAGCTTCTCGCGGGTCCCGGCGGACTCCAGCAGGACGAACCGCCACGGGGTGGTGTGGTGCGGGGCGGGCGCGGCGATCGCGGCGTCGACCGCCCTGCGGACCTTGTCGCCGTCCACGGGGTCCGCGGAGAACTCGCGGACGGTCCTGCGGGCGAAGACCACGTCGCGCGAACCGTACCGGAACATGTCGTCGGCGGACGGGCGGAGCAGCTCGCCGACCCCCGGCCCGTCATCCTCGGTGGTGTACTCCGCCAGACCTCTGATCACCGCCACCGGGGTCTGCGCGACCTTCCCCTTGACCAGGTCCGCGGCGGCCGCGAACTCGTCGGCGACGGCGGTCAGGGTGACCTCGAGCGCGTTGCCGTGGTCGTCGGACATGCCCCGGTAGTCGAGCGCGGGGGTCACCCCCGCGAGGCCGACGGCCATGTCGGTCTGGCCGTTGCGCCACGGGCGGCCGAAGGTGTCGGAGACGACCACGCCGACCGACACGCCGAGCAGCTCCCTGACGCGCGCCCGCACGGCCGAGGCGGAGGCGTCCGGGTCGGCGGGCAGCAGGACGACCGTGCCGGGGCGGGTGTTGGAGGCGTCGACCCCGGCGGCGGCCATGACGAACCCGTGCGCCGTCTCGGCGATCACGGTCTCACCCCTGCGGGCCACCACCCGTCTCGTCTCCGTGCCGACCGCCTCGGCGCGGCTCACGCCGCGCAGCACCCGGCCCTCGGCCTTGCTGGAGATCTTCGAGGTGACCACGAGGATGTCGCCGTCGCGCAGGTCGGGCATGGCCGTGGCGATCAGCTCCCCGACGTCGTCGCCCTCGCGGACCTCGGGGATGCCGGGGACGGCGAAGATCTCCAGCCTGACGTCGGCGGGCTCCTCCCGCCCGCGCCTGAGCCTGCTCATCGCGAACCCTCCTCACGGGCCGAGGTCTCGTCCGCGACGGGGGAGCGCTCGTACGGCGGAGGGCCGGTGTCCCGGCCCGCGAGCCGCACGGCCATGTCCAGGGCGGCGCGGGCGATGGCGGCGGCGGACTCGACGTCGTGCATGATCAGCGGACGGGCCTCGACCTCGACGCCGCCGAGGGCCACCCCGGCGTCCTCCTCCGCGACCAGCCAGCCGTCCACCAGCGGCGATCCGTACAGTTCGAGGACCGCCTGCGCGGTGGTCTCCACGCCGATCGCGGTCAGGCAGGCGTCGGCCATGCCCCGGACGGGGGCGCCGCCGACGATGGGCGAGACGCCGACGACGGTCTTGCCCTCCAGGGCCTCGCGGACGCCCTTGATCTGCAGGATCGTGCCGATGCTGACGACCGGGTTGGACGGCGGGAGGACGACCGCGTCGGCGGCGGCGATCGCCTCCAGCACGCCGGGGGCGGGGGAGGCCTCATCCGCGCCGACCAGGATGATCTGCTCGGCCGGGACCGAGGCGCGCAGTCGCACCCACCACTCCTGGAAGTGGACGGCGCGGCGGCCCCGCTCGTCGGAGATGACCACGTGGGTCTCGGTCCTGTCGTCGCTCATCGGGATCAGGCGTACGCCCGGCCGCCAGCGGGCGCACAGCGCCTCGGTGACCGCGGACAGGGGATATCCGGCGTCGAGCATCTGGGTGCGCACGATGTGGGTGGCGAAGTCGCGGTCGCCGAGGCCGAACCACTGCGGTTCGACGCCGTAGGCGGCCAGCTCCTCCTTGACGACGTGCGACTCCTGCCGCCGTCCCCAGCCCTGCTCCTCGTCGATGCCGCCGCCCAGCGTGTACATCACGGTGTCGAGGTCGGGGCAGACCCGCAGGCCGTAGAGGCTGATGTCGTCACCGGTGTTGCCGATGACGGTGATCTCGGAATCGGGGGCCGCGGTGAGGAGGCCCCGCAGGAAACGGGCGCCGCCGATGCCGCCGGCGAGGGACACGATGCGCATGCCGTCCAGTGTTCCACTAGGTCACCGAGCCTGTCGGCGGGGTGTCCGCGGGCGGTGCACAGTAGTCTTTTCATGATCGTTATGAGGGGCGTCCACCCTGGCCGGATCGCCTGATTGGCCGCCCGAAATGTGGGCTTATAGGGTGTAATGGAGCACTTATGGGGTTGGTGGGCTTCCTGGGACCACCGGCAACAAAGTCAGCCATGTGCAAAACTGACCCGGGTTTACCTAAAGACCCTATGGGGGTAGTTGTGATCAATGTCGAGGCAGTCCGGCTCCGGGAACCGGCGGCGTGGCTCATGGTCGCCGTCGCGTCCGCGAGCGTTCTCGTCGGCATCGAACGCCTGTTGTTCGGGAGCGGATCGTTCTCCTTCGCCGAGCGCGCGGCGGCCTCCCTGGGGCAGCTCGCCTCGCCGGTCGCCACCGCGCTGCTCGTCGGCGGCGTGCTGCTGGCGACCAACCTCGGCCCGGTGATCCAGCGGCTGAAGGTGATGGCCCTCGTGGTGGCCGGCACGCTCGGGCTCTCCGTGCTGTTCGGCCTGATCGGCCTGTTCGGCGGGCTGTTCGGCGGCGTGGAGGGTTTCCTGGGGAAGGTCGAGTTCCTTCTCGTCAACCTGCCCGCCCTCGCGCTGGCCGCGGTCGCGCTGCTGTACGTGCTGCCGAAGGCGGTCCCCGCGGGTTCACGCGACGGCGCGTTCCGCGCGGACGGCGGCTTCGGCCGCTCCCCGGAGCACCCGCAGGACCAGCGGTACGCCGCCTACGGCCAGCCGCCCGCTCCCGCGCAGGGGCAGGTCCCCTTCCAGGAGCACCCCCAGGGTCCTCAGGGTCCTCAGGGTCCCGGCCCTCAGGGACAGGGCGTTCCGCAGGGCGCGTACCCCCACGCCCAGGGTTTCCAGGGGCCGCAGGGTCCCGGTCCCCAGGGTCCCCAGGGTCCTCAGGGGCAGATGCCCCAGCAGGGTGCTCACCACCCGCAGGACCAGGGCCCGCAGGGTGGCCACGGTTACCCGCAGGAGGCCCCGCCCGCCCCCGCCCCGCAGCCCCCGTACAACCGCCCCGCGCTTCCGCCCGCGCCCGAGCACGGCTCCGCCGGGGCCTCGGAGGGGTACGGCCGGCAGGCGCCCTCCCACGCGGCGTCCGTGCCGCCGGCGTCCCCCGCGCCGCAGGCCGGTGACGGATACGCCCAGGCCCCCTACGCGCCGCCCGCCGAGAACCAGCAGTACGCCCCCCAGGGCGAGCCCTACCCGCAGCCGGAGCCCCAGGGGCAGGGGTACGCGCAGCCGGAGCCGCAGAGCTACCCGCAGGCGCCGCAGCCCGCCGCCCCGGCCGCGGGCTACACCCCGAGCCCGTACGTCGCGGCGGACGTCCAGCCCCCGGCCCCGGCCAAGCCGTACGACCCGCCGGCCGCGGCCTACGACCCGCCGGTCTACGCCGCCCCGGTGGAGCCGCAGGCCCAGACGGAACCCCGGCTGCCGAGCTATCCCCAGTTCCCTGACTCCTCGTCGTACGGGCAGCCCGACTCGTCGTACGGGCAGCCGGAGTCGTCGTACGGGCAGCCGGAGTCGCAGGGCTTCGGCCAGCAGGCCGAGCCGCCGACCTCCCCGGTCTCTCCGGTTTCCCCGGCGTACGGGCAGGAGCCGCAGTCGTCGGGTTCCGGGCGGCACTCCAGCCCCAACCTGCCGAGCTACTCCCAGTACTCGGACTCCTCGTCGTACGGGCAGCCCGACGCGCAGGGCTTCGGCCAGCAGGCCGACTCCTCCGACTCCTCCGCGTACGGCCGGCGCTCGGACCGGTCGCAGTCCGACTACGGGCAGTCCGACCCGCTCTTCGGCCAGCAGGCCGAGCCGCCGACCTCCCCGGTGTCCCCGGTTTCCCCGGCGTACGGGCAGGAGCCGCAGTCGTCGGGTTCCCGGCGGCAGCCCGAGCAGCAGGGTTACCAGCAGCCCGATCCGCAGGGGTACCCGCAGGCCGACTCCCAGGGCTACCAGCGGTCCGAGGCCCAGGGCTTCGGCGGGCAGCAGGAGCCGCAGGGCTTCGGGCAGCAGGAGTCGCAGTCGCCCGGGTACGGTCACCAGCCCGAGCAGCAGGCCCCCGCGTCCTACCCGCCGGCCGACGGACGCCAGGACCAGCCGCTCGACGCCCAGCCGCGCCCGCCGTTCGACGGCCGGCCGCCGCAGTCCTTCCCGCAGCCTCCGGAGAACTACGGCCAGCCGTTCAGCGGCTACTCGGGCGCGGAGTTCGGCCGCCAGGCCGAGCAGGGCCCGTCCTACCCCGCGCCCGACCCTGTGGATCTCAGGTCTCAGCAGATGGCCCAGGCCTACCAGCAGGCGGAGAGCTACCAGCAGCAGGCCCAGCAGGGCGGCACCGAGCCTCAGCTGCGCGTCCCCGAGTACGGCTCCCCGGGCTACGAGGGCCCGTTCGGGCACCCGCAGACCCCGCAGAATCCCCAGCCCGCGCCGGCCCCCCAGGCTCCCCAGACGCCGCCCTACCAGTCCCACCAGTGGGACCCCCAGTCGGAGTCGACGCTCCGGTTCGACCCGAACGCCTACCAGGGAGACCCGCTGAGCGACCCCGCGCCCGCCGCCAGGACGTGGGACTCGCAGCCGATAGACCCCACGGCGATCTACAAGCCCGAACAACGCCCAGGTCAGGTCACGGATGAGGAAACCCCGGATAGAGAGAGGGTGGGCCCCGGTCAGGATCAGAACATGTCCTGGTACGGTTCCGACCGCCGAGAGCACTGAGCCCCTGGCGGTCGAAGCGATCACCTGGTGCAATTGCCGTCGTGGCAGGCACACGACCCACAACCGGGGAGAGCAGGTCTTTCCCCGGATACCAGCATGCCGCTTGACGCCACACCGACCACGCGCGTGTAATTACACACGTGTTGTTACGCCTTCCTCTGGGTGGGTAAGGGGGAGGCGTTCATAGGGGGGCTCCAATTTTGCGGGCGTGCGGCAGGGAGGTGTGCAGTGGCCGACCTGGTCATCGCACAGGAGAGCATCGCTGAAGAGCAGCTTGGCTGGCAGGAGCGCGCCTTGTGCGCGCAGACCGACCCGGAGGCGTTCTTCCCGGAGAAGGGAGGGTCCACCCGCGAGGCCAAGAAGGTTTGCCGCTCCTGCGAGGTGCGTGCCGAGTGTCTTGAGTACGCGCTCGAGCATGACGAGCGGTTTGGAATCTGGGGTGGGTTGTCGGAGCGTGAGCGCCGCCGGATCAAGCGTGAGGCCGTCTGAGCCGTCCGCGAGCCGGATGGCGGGAAGGTTCGAGCGCTCTGGGATCCGGACGGTTCGGACGTCCGAGCACCGATGAACACTATGAACACCGATCGACACCGAAGAAGTGCCGAAGACGGTCGAGCGGTCTGACAGAAGTATGTGACGCCTCTCCGAGGCGCTTGACGAATATGTCCATGGGGTCACGTGACCGTCGGTCGCGTGACCCTTTTTTCATGCGCGCGACCAGGTGTAAGACATAGCCAGACAGAGGGTGCCGTATCGTTGTCGCGCCGATCACCACCACTCCTGAACACGGGACGTATGTCCATCACCGACCCCCCTCACCCCCCGCGCCCCCAGCACACCGTCACCGCGATCGTCGTCTCCCACGACGGATCCCGCTGGCTGGGGGAGACCCTGGAAGCCCTGCTCAGGCAGACCCGCCCGGTGGACCGGGTCGTCGGGGTCGACAACGGCAGCAGGGACGGCAGCGCCGCGCTGCTGACCGGCGCCCTCGGCTCCAGGGCGGTGCTCACCCTGCCGCGCTCGACCGGTTTCGGCGAGGCCGTCGCCGAGGTCCTCGACCGGCTCGGCCCCGGCGGCGGCCGGGAGTGGATCTGGCTGCTGCACGACGACTGCGCCCCGGACGTCCACGCCCTGCGGCTCCTGCTGGAGGCCGCCGACGAGGATCCCAAGGCGGCGGTTCTCGGCCCCAAGCTCCGCGACTGGCTCGACCGGCGGCTCCTGCTGGAGGTCGGCGTCACCGTCGACCGTACCGGCCGCAGGGACACCGGGCTGGAGGCCCGCGAGTTCGACCAGGGGCAGTACGACGGGACCAGGGACGTGCTCTCGGTCTCCACCGCGGGCATGCTGATCCGCAGGGACGTCTGGGAGGAGGTCGGCGGGCTCGACCCCGCGCTGCCGCTGTTCCGCGACGACCTCGACCTGTGCTGGCGCGTCAGGACCGCCGGGTACCGCGTGCAGAACGTCACCCGGGCGATCGCCTGGCACGCCGAGGCGGCCACCCGGCGGCGGCGCCGCATCACCGCCAGCGGCGACCACCCCCGCCGCCTGGACCGCCGCAACGCCCTCTTCGTCGTGATGGCGAACCTGCCCGCCCGCCCGCTGCTGTGGGCGCTGGTGCGCAACGCGTTCGGGTCGCTCTTCCGCACGGTGCTGTTCCTGGTGGCCAAGCAGCCCGCCAACGCGCTGGACGAGTTCCTCGCGTTCGGCTCGGTCTTCGGCCACCCCATCCGGATGATCAAGGCCAGGCGGGTGCGGGCCAAGGGCAGGAGGCAGGGGTACGCGGCGGTCAGCCGGCTGCTCACCCCGCCCGGCGCCGGTTACCGGCGGCTCGTCGACCGGGCGCAGAGCTACCTGGCCGGGGGCGGGTTCGTGGAGTCCGCGGGACGCCACCACGCCATGGCCGCCTCGCCGCACGCGCAGGAGGACGGCGAGGAACTGCTCACCGACGCCGGGGTGATGCAGCGGTTCTTCGGCAACCCCGGCGTCCTGCTCTTCCTGGCGCTCACCGTGGTCACGCTGGTCGCCGAGCGCGCGGTGACGGGCGGCGCCAGGCTGGGCGGCGGAGCGCTCGTCCCGGTGATCGGCGGGGCCTCCGACCTGTGGAACCTCTACCGCGAGAGCTACCACCAGGTGGGCCTGGGCACCGACGCGTGGGCCCCTCCCTACGTGGCGGTGCTGGCCGTGCTCTCCACGGTGCTGTTCGGCAAGACGTGGCTCGCGGTGTCGCTGCTGCTGCTCGGCTGCGTTCCGCTGGCCGGGATCTCCGCGTACGCGGCCACCCGGTCGATGGTCCCCGGCCGCTGGACCAGGGTCTGGCTGGCCTCCTCGTACGCCCTCCTGCCGGTCGCCACCGGCGCGGTCGCCGCGGGGCGGCTCGGCACCGCGGTGGTCTTCGTGCTGCTGCCCGTCTACGCGGCGCTCGCCACCACGGTGCTCGCCGGGGAGCGCCGCCGCGCCCGCCGCGCCGCCTGGGGGCTGGGGCTCCTGCTGGCCGTCGGCACGGCCTTCGCCCCGCTGGTCTACCCGCTGACCGCGATCCTCGGCGCGCTGGCGGCGCTGGCCTTCCCGCGCAGGGGCGTCGCGGTCTCGATGCTCGTCGCGTTCGCCGTCCCCGTGGTCCTGCTGTTCCCCTGGCTGGCCCAGGTGGTCGCCGACCCGGGGCAGCTCCTGCTGGAGGCCGGGCTGCACCAGCCCGCGCTGGTCGACCCCGGGCTGCCGGCCGGTTCGCTGCTGCTGCTCAGCCCCGGCGGTCCCGGCATGCCGCCGCTCTGGGTGACCGGCGGCCTCCTCGCCGCCTGCCTGGCCGCGCTGCTGATGCGCCGCAACCGGATGGTCATCGCGGTCGGCTGGGGCGTCGCGCTCTTCGGCGTGCTGGTGGCGATCCTGGTGAGCAGGACCACCGTCACCTCGATCAACGGCGACGTCGAGGCCCCCGCCTGGCCGGGCGTGCCGCTGGCCTTCGCCGCCACCGGCATGCTCGTGGTGGCCGCCCTCACCGCCGACAGGGTCGTGGAGTTCCGGGCGGCCGGGGGAGCGCGCAGGCTCGCCGCGTTCGGCGTCGTGCTGGTCGCGTTCTCCACGCCGCTGCTCGCGGCGGGCATGTGGATCGCCAAGGGAGTGGACGGCCCGCTCCGCGGGACGGTACGCGACGTCGTGCCCGCCCTCGCCGCGGAGAACTCCGCGGGCGGCGAGCGGACCCTGCTGCTGCGCGCCTCGCCGGGCGGCCTGCTCTTCACCGTGCTGCGCGGGCGCACCCCGGTGATCGGCGAGGCCGACATCCCGGTCCCCGACGGTCCCAGGGAGCAGGTCCGGATCGCCGCGGCCGGGCTGGTGTCCGGCAGGGGCGGTGACGACGCCCGGGTCCTCGCCGCCCACGGCGTGCGGTTCGTCGTGGTGACCGCGCCCGTCGGCCCGGAGATCAGCCACGCGCTCGACTCGCAGCCCTCGCTGGCGAGGATGAGCCTGTCCCGCTCGGTCGGCGTGTGGCGGCTCACCCAGCCGATCGCCCTCCCCGCGACCCCGCCCGGCGACCCCTGGCACGGCCGCTGGCTCTGGGCCCAGGCCGTGCTGGTGCTGATCGTCTCGGTCCTGGCCGCGCCGGGCTCGCGTACCGAGCCCGACGAGCCCGCCGTCCCCCAGGACCTGCCCGAACCTCGCAGAGAGCTGGCCGCCCGGTGAAATCCCTGATCGAGAACCGGTTCAGCCTGCTGGTGCTGGTCCTGGTGGCACTGCTCGCCCTGTACGGGGTGGCCTACGCCACCCAGCCGCCGGCCGTCGCCACCCCCGCACCGGGGTTCGAGAAGGTGCCCGTCGCCTCGGTGACGGCCGTCTGCCCGTCGCCAGGCGACACCTCCGTCGGCGTGGTCGCCCCGCCCGTCAGCCGGGAGCCGGGCTCCGCGACACTCGTCACCGGGGACAAGACCCTGGCCACCGTCGACATCCCCGGCCGTCTCTGGCACGACGAGGTGCCGGCCTCGTCGCCGCCCCTCGTCGTCGCGGCCGACGGGAGCATGGCCGCGGGCCTTGAGGTGGCGCAGACCCGCCGGGAGAAGTCGGGAAAGCAGCGGGGACTGGCCGGGACGCGCTGTGCCGAGCCGGCGGGGAGCACCTGGCTGGTCGGGCCGGGGCCGGCCGCGGCGGACGTCACGCTGTACCTGACCAACGCCGACCTCGCCCCGGCCATCGCGGAGATCATGGTCTACACGGGTGAGGGCCCGGTGTTCGACGACACCGGTGGCGTGTTCACCCTCAAGCCGGGGCAGAGCCGCACGATCAAGGTCCTGGATCTCGCGCCCTCGGCGCTCGTCCTGGCGATCCAGGTCCGTACCAGTTCGGGGCGGGTCACCGCCGCGGCGCGGGCGATCATGAACGACGGGCGCGGCGTGGACTGGCTGCCGGTCGCCGCGCCCCCCGCCACCCGGGTCGTCGTGCCGGGCATCCCCGGCGGCGGCGGGAGGCGCGAGCTGCTCGTCGCCTCCGCCGAGGAGGTCGACACGCTGGTGGAGGTCAAGGCACTCACCCCCGAAGGGACGTACGAGCTCCAGGGCCGCGAGCTCGTCGAGGTGCCCGCGGGTTCCGTCGCCTCCGTCGACCTGTCCAGCGGGATCGGCGGCCAGCCGTCCGCGCTGGTGCTCACCTCGGACACCCCGATCGTCGCCGGGCTCGTCGCCACCGGCACCGGTTCGAGGACCGACGTGGCCTTCACCGCCGGAGCGGTCCCCATCGACCTGGGCAGCGTCGTCGCCGACAACCGTACGGGCGGCAAGGTGAGCTCCCGGCTGCTGCTGACCGCGCCGGACGCGGCGGGAACGGTGAGCGTGCAGGTGGTCCCGCGCGAGGGCGAGCCGCGCGAGCCGTTCCAGGTGGAGATCCCCGCCTCGCGGACCAAGCAGGTCGCGCTCACCAAGGTCGACGGGCCCTTCGCGGTGGTCGTACAGCCGCTGCCCGGCTCAGGACCGGTCTACGGCGGGCGCGTCCTGGACGAGCGGCTCAAGGACGGGCTGGCGCTGACCGTGCAGCCGCTGGCCCCCGCCCGCATGTGGGCGCTGGTCCCGCCGATCGCCGAGTCCGCGGCGACCGTCCTGCCCTGAGAGCGACCGTCCTGCTTTGAGAACCGTCCTGTCCTGGGAGGCGGCGGGAGCGTCGGACCGCCCTGGGCCGCGGTGGACCGGCCGTGGTCGCCTCGGAAGGGGTAGCGCCGGTCGTGGTCCGTACCGGACGGCGCCGGGCCGGTCGTGGCCGCCTTGGAGGGGGTCGGGCCGGTCGTGGTCGCCCCGGGCCGCGGCGGGCCGGTCGTGGTCGCCTGGGGAGGGGTCGGGTCAGTCGTGGTCGTCGAAGCCGGGGTCGACCGACTCGGGGGAGAGGCCGAACAGGCCCGCGACCTGCTCCACCACCGCCTCGTGCACCATCGCGCCCAGGTGGTCGCGGTCGCGTGCCCTGCTCTCCAGGGGGCGGCGGTAGATGATCACGACGGCCGGGCGGTTTCCCGCGGCGGGCTCCGCCCGCCCGAACGGGATGGGCTCGCCGGTCAGCAGTCCGGGGCCGTCGCCCAGCTCGTTGATCGGCGGGACCTCCTCGACCGCGAACTCCACGGCCGACAACTGCTTGGCCCATCGGGGCTTGAGCCGGTCGACGGCGTCCAGGACGAGATCGTCGAACCGCTCGCTGCGGGCCTTGGCGATCGGCACGTGCGAGGGCGCCAGCGGGCCGCGCAGGCCGCGACCGTGCCTGTCGCGCCTGCGGGGAGAACGGGGTCTGCCGGGTGCCGGGCTCACGGCCCCAGCTTAGACGTGACCCGGACGGGGGCGGGAGGTGCCGTGATGGGAGCGCGGAGGGGCGGGAACCGTGACGGCGGGTGCGCGGGAGAGAGGAGATGCCACCGGGAGGCGTGCGGACAGGGGGTGTAAGCCGTACAGGCGGGTGGAACCCGGGACACGTGTCCGAATTGTGGCGACACGCTCGTTAAGAGCGCTCAGATAGTGGCGCCCCGGACGCTTACCGGATACGGTCCCACCGTGAGCCCCGTCCGCCGCTGTTCCCGCACCGCGTGCAGTCAGCCTGCCGTTTTCACGCTCACGTACGTCTACGCCGATTCGACCGCTGTTCTCGGGCCCTTGGCGACGTACGCCGAGCCGCACTGTTACGACCTGTGTGCCGAGCACGCCGAGCGGCTCACCGCCCCCCGCGGCTGGGAGGTGGTCCGCCTGCCGACCGACGGCGCCCCGCCGAGCACGGACGACCTGGAGGCCCTCGCCAACGCGGTCCGCGAGGCGGCCAGACCCGCGCCGAGCGGTGGCACCGAGCCCGTCGGCCAGGGGGTCGAGGTCGGCCGCCGAGGCCATCTGCGCGTGCTGCGCTCCGCTCAGCCTCAGCGTGACCGCTGACCCTACTAGGCTGGGGGGCACGAACACGACGTAAAGGGTGGAGCTGGAGTGGGCGACCTCGCCAAGATCTTCAAGGCGTACGACGTTCGTGGCGTCGTGCCGGACGAGTTCGACGAGGCGACCGCCGAGGCGGTCGGCGCCGCCTTCGTGGAGGTGACCGGGGCCGGGACCGTCGTCGTGGCACACGACATGCGCGAGTCGTCGGTGCCGCTGGCCGCGGCCTTCACCCGGGGGGCGACCTCGCGGGGGGCCGACGTGATCAACGCGGGCCTGGGCTCCACGGACCTGCTCTACTACGCGAGCGGCAGCCTCGGCCTGCCCGGGGTGATGTTCACCGCCAGCCACAACCCGGCCCGCTACAACGGCATGAAGATGTGCAGGGCGGGCGCCGTGCCGATCGGCGGCGGCACCGGGCTCCTCGAGATCCGCGACCGGGCCGCCGCGATCCTGGCCTCGGGCACCCTCGGCGGCCAGGGAGGCGGGACGGTCTCCGAGCGCGACCTGCTGCGCGGCTACGCCGACCACCTGCGCACCCTGGTCGACCTGTCCGGCATCCGGCCGCTGCGGGTCGTGGTCGACGCGGGCAACGGGATGGGCGGGCACACGGTCCCGACGGTGTTCGAGGGACTGCCCGTCGAGCTGACCGCCCTCTACTTCGAGCTCGACGGCACCTTCCCCAACCACGAGGCCAACCCCATCGAGCCCGACAACCTGCGCGACCTGCAGAAGGCCGTGCTCGACGTGGGCGCCGACATCGGGCTGGCCTTCGACGGCGACGCCGACCGCTGCTGGGTGGTCGACGAGCACGGCGAGTCCGTCTCCCCGTCCACGATCACCGCGCTGGTCGCGGTCCGCGAGCTGGGCAGGCACCCCGGGGCCGCGATCATCCATAACCTGATCACCTCCAGGGGCGTCCCGGAGATCGTCGCCGAGCACGGCGGCCGCCCGGTCCGCACCCGCGTGGGCCACTCGTTCATCAAGGCCGAGATGGCCGGGACCGGCGCGGTCTTCGGCGGCGAGCACTCCGCTCACTACTACTTCAAGGACTTCTGGTTCGCCGACTCCGGCATGCTGGCCGCGCTGCACGTGCTGGCGGCGCTGGGCGAGCAGGAGAAGCCGCTCTCGGACATCCTCGCCGAATACACTCGTTACGCGGCCTCCGGGGAGATCAACAGCACGGTCGCCGACCAGGGTGCGGCGACGGAGCGGGTCCGGGAGACCTTCGCCGCCCGCGACGGCGTCACCTTCGACGAGCTGGACGGCCTGACCGTCTCCGGCCCCGGATGGTGGTTCAACCTTCGTCCGTCCAACACAGAGCCGCTGCTCAGGCTGAACGCCGAGGCGGCCGACGAGATTCAGATGGCAGCGATCAGGGACGAGGTCCTTGCTGTCGTGAGGAGCTGAACGAGTGAAGATCGACGACTGGCTGCTGGAGATCCTGGCCTGCCCCAACTGCAAGTCCCCCCTGCGAGCCGAACCCGAGGTGGACGAGCTGTCCTGCACCTCCGCCTCGTGCGGCCTGGTCTACCCGGTCCGGGACGACATCCCGGTCCTGCTGGTCGACGAGGCCCGGAAGTCGTGAACTGGGAGCCCGATCGGCTCGACGACCAGAAAGGGCTGACCGAGGGCGACCCGGCGGGCATGCTGCGGGCGGTGGCCGACTCGGCCGCGCAGGTCCGCACCTCCCACAGGGCCGCCCTGGAGTCGGGCCTGTCCTCGCTCGCCAGGGACGGCCGGCCCCGGGCGGTCGTGGTCGCCGGCGTGGGCGGTTCGGGCATCGCCGGTGACATCCTCAACGTGGTGTGCGGCCACGGCGCCCCGCTGCCGATCGTGACCGTCAGGTCCCACCGGCTGCCCGGCTGGGTCGGCGCGACCGATCTGGTGATCGCGGTGTCGCGCTCGGGCAGGACCGAGGAGACGCTCGCGGCGGCCACCGAGGCCGTCCGCCGGGGCTGCCGTCTGCTCGCCGTCGGCGGGCCCGACTCGCCGCTCCACGCGATCGCCCGGCAGGCGGGAGCTCCGTTCGTGCCCGTCGCGGGCGGCGGGCAGGCGCGCGCCGCGGTGTGGGCGCTGTCGGTCCCGCTGGTCGTCGCCGCCGCCGAGCTCGGCCTGGTCGAGGCCGGCGAGAAGGTGTTCGAGGAGGTGGCCAAGCGCCTCGAGGACCTCGCCCACCGCTGCCGCCCGGCGAGCGAGTCGTTCATCAACCCGGGCAAGTCGCTCGCCATGGAGCTCGCCGAGACCGTGCCGATGATCTGGGGCTCCTCCCCGGTGGCGGCCGTCGCGGCCCGCAGGTGGGCCGGCCGGCTCAACACGAACGGCAAGTACCCGGCGATGTGGGGGGAGCTTCCCGAGGCCGGTCACGACCAGGTGGCCGCTCTCGACGGCCCGCTCGCCCAGCGCGACATCTTCGCCGACGAGAGCGGCAGGTCGCTCCGGCTGTTCGTGCTGCGCGACGTGGAGGAGCACCCCCGGGTGGCGCGGCAGCGGGAGGCGTCGGTGCGGCTGGCGGAGGATCGCGGCGTCCCGGTCACGCAGATCGCCGCCGAGGGGGCGCACCCGCTGGAGCGGCTCGCCACGCTGATCGCGCTCGGGGACTTCGCGAGTACGTACCTCGCTCTCGGGTACGGGATCGACCCGGCCACTGTGTCGGCGATCACAGAACTCAAGGCAAGGGTTTCGCAATAGGATCCTTGTCTCGTCTTTCCTGACCAACGAGCTGAGCGGAGGCTGCCGTGAGCGCGGGCGGCGGTACTAAGGCAATCATCGCGGCGTTGACGGCCAACCTGGCGATCGCCGTGGCCAAATTCGTGGCGTTTCTCTTCACGGGTTCGTCATCGATGATCGCCGAGTCGGTCCACTCGGTGGCCGACTCGGGCAACCAGGCGCTGCTGCTCCTGGGCGGCAAGCGCGCCCAGCGGGCGCGCACGCCCCAGCATCCCTTCGGGTACGGCCGGGAGCGCTACTTCTACGCGTTCGTGGTGGCGGTGGTGCTGTTCACCATCGGCGCGGTGTTCTCGCTCTACGAGGGCTGGCACAAGCTCTCCCACCCGGAGGCCCTGAGGAGCCCCGAATGGGCCTTCGGCGTGCTGATCTTCGCGATCATCGCCGAGGCGTTCTCGTTCAGGACGGCGATCATCGAGTCCAACCACGTCCGGGGAAACCAGTCGTGGGTGCAGTTCATCCGCCGCTCCAAGTCGCCGGAGCTGCCGGTCATCGTCCTCGAGGACCTGGGCGCGCTGCTCGGCCTGATCTTCGCGCTCTTCGGCGTGACCATGGCCGTGGTGACCGGGAACCCCATCTGGGACGGCATCGGCACCATCATGATCGGTGTCCTGCTCGCGGTGATCGCGGTCGTCCTGGCGATCGAGACCAAGTCGCTGCTGATCGGCGAGGGCGCCGGGCCCGAGGTCGAGACCCGCATCGCGGACGCCCTGGAGAGCGCGCCCGAGGTGAGCCGGGTCATCCACATGCGCACGCTCCACCTGGGGCCCGAGGAGATCCTGGTCGCCGCCAAGATCGCGGTGGACCACGACGACACGGCCGCCGACGTGGCCCGCGGCATCGACGAGGCCGAGCAGCGCATCCGCGCGGCCGTCCCGGAGGCCCGCGTCATCTACCTGGAGCCCGACCTCGACAGGAGCAGCGTCAACGGTCCCGTCTCTGACCGGACGTGATCGATCACGCGTAGGGTCCCGACGGCCGTACCCCACGGTGCGGATCCGGGCCCGGACCCGGGACCCCGGCGCACGCCGCCGGGGTCCTCCGTTTTCCCGGACCGCGGGGTGGCCGGGTTCTCCCGGACCGCGGGGTGATCGGGTTTCCCCGGACCGCGGGGTGATCGGGAGGGTGGGACGCGGTGTCCGCGGAGCGGGCCGAGCGCACCGCGAGGGCGGGGTCGCCGGCCCGGGGCGTCACCCCTGGGAGCGGCGTTGGAGCAGGCGCAGCGCCTTCTCCTTCTCGAAGTCCAGTGCCCTGCGGGGTGCCTGCAGGCGGCCGATCCGCAGCCCCAGGTCCCGTACGGCCTGCGCGACCGCGGGCTCGCTCAGCGCCCGCAGCGCGAAGGCCAGCTCGGCGGGGGAGATGTCGAACCGCTTCTCCAGCTCGAGGCTCTGGGCGACGGCCGAGAGCTCGTCGGGGCCGAACCGCCGGTGCGCGCCCTGGTTCCTGACCGGGGGGAGCAGGCCGAGCGCCTCGCGGTAGCGAAGCATCCGGGGGGACATGCCCAGCCTGCCGGCGGCCTCGGTGATCCGCATCGGTGACCTCTTTCCAGCGGTTTTGCGGGAAAACTTACATTCTTGTGTCAGGTTACCCGTTCAGAAGGTGCGCGGAGGTGCTTCAGCCGCCTAAACTCGCAGGCGTCGACTGTTCCGATGGAACGGCGAGCCCGGCCCCGGAACGAAGCACGATCGCGAGACGAGCGCGACGGGCGAGGGTGTGAGGCGAACGCCGCCATCAACCAGAGGGGTAACCACACATGGACTTCAAGGTCGCCGACCTTTCTCTTGCGGCCTTCGGGCGCAAGGAGATCCAGCTCGCCGAGCACGAGATGCCGGGCCTGATGGCCATCCGCGAGGAGTACGCCGCGGCCCAGCCGCTGGCCGGTGCGAAGATCATGGGCTCGCTGCACATGACCATCCAGACCGCCGTGCTCATCGAGACCCTCGTCGCGCTCGGCGCGGAGGTTCGCTGGGTGAGCTGCAACATCTTCTCCACCCAGGACCACGCCGCCGCCGCCGTGGTCGTCGGCCCGGAGGGCACCCCGGAGAACCCCCAGGGCGTCCCGGTCTTCGCCTGGAAGGGCGAGACCCTGGAGGAGTACTGGTGGTGCACCGAGCAGGCCCTGACGTGGCCCGGTGACGACGGCCCCAACATGATCCTCGACGACGGCGGCGACGCCACCATGCTCGTCCACAAGGGCAGCGAGTACGAGAAGGCCGGCGCCGTGCCCAGCGCGGGCGAGAACGACCCCGAGGAGTGGGGCGTCGTCCTCGACCTGCTCCGCCGCACGGTCACCGACGAGGGCCGCTGGACCCAGGTCGCCTCGCGCATCAAGGGCGTCACCGAGGAGACCACCACCGGCGTGCACCGCCTGTACGAGATGTTCAAGAGCGGCACGCTGCTCTTCCCGGCGATCAACGTCAACGACTCGGTGACCAAGTCGAAGTTCGACAACAAGTACGGCTGCCGCCACTCGGTGATCGACGGCCTCAACCGCGCCACCGACGTGCTGATCGGCGGCAAGGTCGCGGTCATCGCCGGATACGGTGATGTCGGCAAGGGCTGTGCCGAGGCGCTCAAGGGCCAGGGCGCCCGCGTCATCGTCACCGAGATCGACCCGATCTGCGCGCTCCAGGCCGCCATGGACGGCTTCCAGGTCACCACCCTGGAGGAGGTCGTCGGCATCGCCGACATCTTCGTCACGACGACCGGCAACTTCAACATCATCACGGCCGACCACATGGCCCAGATGAAGCACAACGCGATCGTGTCCAACATCGGTCACTTCGACAACGAGATCGACATGACCGGCCTGGCGCGGATTCCGGGCATCGAGAAGACCGAGGTCAAGCCGCAGGTCCACACCTGGCGCTTCCCCGACGGCAAGCAGATCATCGTGCTCGCCGAGGGCCGCCTGATGAACCTGGGCTGCGCCACCGGCCACCCCTCGTTCGTCATGTCCAACTCCTTCACCAACCAGGTGATCGCGCAGATCGAGCTGTTCACCAAGACCGAGGACTACCCGGTCGGCGTCTACGTGCTGCCCAAGCACCTGGACGAGAAGGTCGCCCGCCTCCACCTCGACGCCCTGGGCGTGAAGCTCACCACGCTCACCAAGGCCCAGGCCGAGTACATCGGCGTGAACGTCGAGGGCCCCTACAAGTCCGACCACTACCGTTACTGACACCTTCGGTCGAGTTCCACCGGCCCCCGCGGCTTCGCGGGGGCCTTCGGGCGATCCGGGGTTTCGGATTTCGGAATTCGAGGTTTCGGGTTTCGGATGATCCGGAGTTCCGGCAATCTGAGGTTCCGGCAATCTGGGGAGAGACGTGGACAGCGCTCTGGTGGCCGAGGGGGAGCTGAGGATCGGGTGGGCGGCGCGGTCGATGCCGGTGCTCACCGCCCTCGGCGAGCGGTTCGCCGCCGAACGGCCCTTCGAGGGGCTGCGGATCGCCGCGTGCCTGCACGTCACCGCCGAGACCGCCGTGCTCATGGGCACCCTCAAGGCGGGCGGGGCCGAGATCGCCCTGGCCGCGTCGAACCCCCTGTCCACCCAGGACGACGTCGCCGAGGCGCTCCGTGACTACGGCGTCGTCGTGTACGCGCAGGCCGGGGTGACCATGGACGCCTACTACCGCCACATCCACCAGGCGCTCGACATCGTCCCGGACATCGTCCTGGACGACGGCTGCGACCTCGTCAACATCCTGCACACGGAGCGGACCGAGTTGCTGGAGACGGTCTCCGGCGGGTGTGAGGAGACCACCACCGGGATCATCAGGCTCCGCCAGATGGCCGCGGAGAATGCGCTCAGGTTCCCCGTGGTGGCGGTCAACGACACGCGGACCAAGCGGATGTTCGACAACCGCTACGGCACCGGCCAGTCGACCATGGACGGGATCATGCGCGCCACGAACACCCTGCTCGCGGGCAAGACCGTGGTGGTCGCCGGATTCGGCTACTGCGGCCGGGGCGTCGCCGAGCGGGCCAGGGGCCTGGGGGCGCGGGTCGTGGTGACCGAGATCGACCCCGTCAAGGCGCTGGACGCCTCGCTGCAGGGCTACGACGTACGTTCGATGGCGGCGGCGGCCCGCATCGGGGACGTGTTCGTCACGGTCACCGGCAACCGCGACGTGATCAGGGGCGAGCACCTGGCCGAGATGAAGGACGGCGCGATCCTCGCCAACGCCGGGCACTTCGACGTCGAGATCGACGTCCGCGCCCTGGACGACCTGGCGCACGCCGTCCACCGGGGGGTGCGCCCCAACACCGACGAGTACGTCCTCGCCGACGGCCGCAGGCTCCTGCTGCTCGCCGAGGGCCGCCTGGTGAACCTGACCGCCGCCGAGGGGCATCCGGCCGCCGTCATGGACATGTCCTTCTCCGCGCAGGTGCTCTCGGTGGCGTGGCTGGTCCGCGAGCGGGCACGGCTGGAGCCGGGGGTCTACGACGTGCCGGGGGAGGTCGACGTGGAGGTGGCGCGGCTCAAGCTGGCCGCGGCCGGGATCGAGACGGACGAGCTCACCTCCGACCAGGAGGAGTATCTCCACTCCTGGCGGCTCGGCTCGTAGTCACGCTCTCGGGCGTCGTCACGGGCGTCGCCGCCCGAGCCTCGCCGTCGCGCTCCCGAGCGTCGCGGTCAGGGCCTCGCCGTCGCGCCCGCCGTCGTCGGGGTCTCGTGGTGACGGTCTTCGCCGCCTGAGCCCGCCGCCTGAGCCCGCCGTCGTCAGAGCTCGGCCAGCATCTCCTGCATCCTGCGGATCTCGGCGCTCTGGCCGGCCGAGACGTCGTTGGCCAGCTCCTCGATCCGCTGGTGCGAGCCGGAGATCAGGACCTGCTCGGACATCTTGAGCGCGCCCTGGTGGTGCGCGGTCATGAGCTGGATGAAGAGCCGGTCGAAGTCCTTGCCCGAGGCGGCCTTGAGCGCCTCCATCTGCTCGGGCGAGGCCATGCCGGGCATGGCGTCGTGCTCGGCGTGGTGCTCGGGGGCCCGCAGGCCCTGCTGCTGGAGCCAGGAGATCATGAACTGGATCTCCGGCCCCTGCGAGTCCTTGATGCGCGAGGCGAGGCTCTTCAACCTGACGTGCTCGCCCCGGGTCGGGGCCAGGGAGGCCATGTCGAGGGCCTGGCGATGGTGGACGACCATTTTCTGGACGTACGTCACGTCGGCCGCGTTGGGGGTGGGCGTGGGCACGAGCGTGGCGGCCTCGCTCGGGCCGACGGTCCTGGCGACCTCACCCGGCCTGCCGGGAACGATGATCGGCGCCGACGCCTGCGGGGAGGGGGCAGGCTCGGGCTCGGAGCTGCACGCGCTGAGGGACAGGGCGGCGAGCACGACGATGAGCGCGACGCGCACCCGGCCTCCTTCGTGATTGTCCAGTGACGAAAGACCGTAACCCCTGCGGGGCCGGTCCGTAAAGACCACATACCGGCAACAGTTGCTGACACTGTGACGGCTTGCCGGATGACCGTACACCATGAACCATTTAAGCATTTATGCACCTTTTATTTGGGTGCATGTGTCAAGGAGGTTCACGAGTGTCCACCCCCCTCGGGAAGGGCCTGACCGGCCGCTTCCTGTTTGTGGCCGGGGTTGCCGTCGCGACGGCGCTGGCTGCGTTCCCCGCGCAGGCCGCCGATATCCCGGCTCCCGGCGAGATCGCCAAGAGCGCGAACATCGAGCATGTCCTGAACGTGCCCAAGCCCGGTCCGCTGACGGACATCAACACCGACATGGCGTTCCAGGGCGACTACGCCTACGTCGGCAACTACACCGGTTTCTCGATCTACGACATCAGGAAGCCGAGCAAGACCTCGCTGGTCAGCTCGGTGGTCTGCCCCGGCGGGCAGATGGACGTGTCGGTCTACGGCGACCTGCTCTTCGGCGCGGTCGACTCCTCCCGCAACAACGACTCCTGCAGCAGCGTCGGCCAGAGCGCGGCGACCAAGGAGTCGTGGGAGGGCATCCGGATCTTCGACATCAGCGACAAGAAGAACCCCAAGTACATCAAGGCCGTCGAGACCAACTGCGGCTCGCACACCCTGACGCTCGTCCCGGGCAAGGGGAGGGACCGCAAGAACGTCTACGTGTACGTCTCCTCCTACAGCCCGAACGCGTCGTTCCCCGACTGCCAGCCGCCGCACGACAAGATCTCGATCATCAAGGTGCCGCTGCGCGACCCGGCGTCCGCCTCGGTCGTCGCCACCCCGGTCCTGTTCCCCGACGGCGGCAACCCGGGTGAGACCCTGCCCTACCCCGAGCGCACCTCGGCCACGACCGGCTGCCACGACATCACCGCGTACCCGGAGAAGAACATCGCCGCCGGAGCCTGCATGGGCGAGGGCGTCCTGATGGACATCTCCAAGCCGCTCGAGCCGAAGGTCATCACCACGGTCCGCGACGACGAGAACTTCGCGTTCTGGCACTCGGCGACGTTCAACAACGAGGGCACCAAGGTCATCTTCACCGACGAGCTCGGCGGCGGCACCCAGGCCACCTGCAACGAGGCGATCGGCCCGAACCGCGGCGCCAACGCCTACTACGACCTCAAGGACGGGCAGCTCACCTTCAAGAGCTACTTCAAGATTGCCCGCCACCAGGCCGACACCGAGAACTGCGTCGCGCACAACGGCTCGCTGATCCCGGTCAAGGGCAAGGACATCATGGTCCAGGCCTGGTACCAGGGCGGCATCTCGGTCGTCGACTTCACCGACTCGGCCAACCCGCAGGAGATCGCGTTCTTCGAGCGCGGCCCCGACAACACCGCCCCCGCGCTCAGCGGCGGCTTCTGGTCCGCGTACTACTACAACGGCCACATCTACGGCAGCGACTTCAACCTCGGCCTTGACGTCCTGAAGATCCACGACCGGCGTACGGACAAGGCGGAGAAGGTCAAGTTCGACATCCTGAACGCGCAGACCCAGGCGTCCTACCGCGGTGGCCACGGCCACGGCCACGGCCACGGTCACTGACATCTGAGGGCGGTCACGGCCATCGACCTCTGACGACGGCCACGGCCACCACCCGGTGACGGCCACCGGGCGCTCGACGAGCGTCCGGTGGCCGTTCTGCGTGTCAGGAAAAGCCCAAAAGCTACAGAAGGGGCATAAACCATAAGCTTTTCTCGGGCTCTCGTAAAGAGTTAATCTCATATTTTATTGTGACAAAGACACGCTGTGTCGATCCGGCTGTCAGGAGGGGCGATTTGCTAATTTATGCATGCCTTATGTCTGCTCCAAGGAGGCACCCGAGTGTTCGCTCCCCGAAGGACCGTCCGGGCGTTGGTAGTGGCGGCGACGGCCGCCGCGATGCTGATGTCCACGGTCTCGGCCCAGGCCGCCGACATTCCCCCGCCCGGTGAGGTCGTCACCAGCCCCAACGTGACGCACGTGGGCACCTTGCCCAAGCTCCCCGGCCTTGAGGCCACCACCAACAGCGACATCGCCTTCCAGGGCGACTACGCCTACGTCGGCAACTACGGCGGTTTCTCGATCTACGACATCAGGAACCCGAGGCGCGCCAAGCTCGTCAGCGGCGTCCTGTGCCCGGGCTCCCAGATGGACGTGTCGGTCCACGGCGACCTGCTGTTCGCCGCGGTCGACAACTCCCGCAACGACGACTCCTGCAACAGCGTCGCCCAGCCCGCCAGCGTCAAGGAGTCGTGGGAAGGGGTTCGGATCTTCGACATCAGCGACAAGAAGAACCCCAAATACATCAAGTCGGTCGAGACCAACTGCGGTTCCCACACCCTGACACTCGTTCCCGGCAAGTCCAGGGACCGGCGTAACGTCTACCTCTACGTCTCCTCCTACAACCCGAACGCCACGTTCCCCGACTGCCTGCCGCCGCACGACAAGATCTCGGTCATCAAGGTGCCGCTGCGCAACCCGACCGCCGCGGCCGTGGTCAAGACGCCGGTCGTCTTCCCCGACGGCGGCAACGAGACGCAGCCGGGCCTGCTGCTGCCGACCAGCGGTTGCCACGACATCACCGTCTACGCGGAGAAGGACATCGCGGCCGGAGCCTGCATGGGTGACGGAGTCCTGTTCGACATCTCCGACCGGGAGAACCCGGTGATCACCGCGCGGGTCACCGACCCGAACTTCGCCTTCTGGCACTCGGCGACGTTCAACAACAAGGGCACCAAGGTCGTCTTCACCGACGAGCTCGGCGGTGGCGGCCAGGCCACCTGCAACGAGGCGATCGGCCCGAACCGCGGCGCCAACGCCTACTACGACATCGTCCGCGGCAAGCTGGTCTTCAAGAGCTACTTCAAGATCGCTCGCCACCAGGCCGACACCGAGAACTGTGTCGCGCACAACGGCTCGCTGATCCCGGTCAAGGGCAAGGACATCATGGTCCAGGCCTGGTACCAGGGCGGCGTCTCCTTCGTGGACTTCACCGACTCCTCCAAGCCGCAGGAGTTCGGCTTCTTCGAGCGCGGCCCCGAGCCCGACGGCGGAGGCGGCGGCATCTGGTCCGCGTACTACTACAACGGCTACGTCTACGCCAGCGACTTCCGCAGGGGACTGGACGTTCTCAAGATCGACGACCGCCGCACCGACCCGGCCAGGAGCGTCCGCCTGGACCGGCTGAACGTGCAGACCCAGGCCTCCTACGGCCACGGTCACGGCCACGGTCACTGACGCGCGGTCGCCCGCGAGGGCGAGCGGCACCGATGAGACACCCGTAGCGGGTTCGCGGGTCTCATGAGAGGGACGGCGGGTCTCCCGCCGTCCCTCTTCGCGTTACCGCGCCGCCGCCGACGTCACGCCCGTACGCCGGCGCGCCGGCGGGGGATCCGACGGAGGAGGTCAGGCGGGAGGGACGAATCCGCCGGGTGTGGGGCCGGGCTCCCGCGTGGAGGGCCCGGCCGCGGGCGGCGGGGGTGCCGGGTGCGGCGGGTCCACCGGGGGAGGCAGCGGGATCCGCGGCTGCGGCGGCCGGTGGTCGGGCCGGGCCTGAGGCAGGGGCACCGACCCGGGAGGCGCGTACGGCCCGCCCCCGTTCCCCGAGGGCGCGTACGGCGGCGGGGGCGGCGGGGGCGGCGCGGCCGGGTAGGGCTGGAGCGACGGCGGGTGAGCCCGGTGGGGCGGGGGCGCGCCGTGACCGGACCACCGCTGACCGGCCCCCTGCTCGCCGGGCCGCTGCCGGTCGGGCCACTGCTGGGCCAGACGAGCCTGCTCGCGGCGGCGGCGCTCGGCCAGCACGGCGGTCAGGTAGGCGAACGGCGGCACGCCGGGCGGGGCCGGCGGGGACACGAAGGCCGACATCTCGGTGGCGATGCGCACGCCCATCTCGTGCTGGACGGCGGGGGCCAGGTCGTGCCAGCGCATGAGGTACTGTCTCGCGGTGGCCGCGACCTGCTCGGGCAGCCGTGACAGCTCCAGCGTCGCCGCCCACGGTGCGAGCGGCGGCGGCATGTCCAGCGGCGGCCCGTACTGCCGCGGGACGCGTTCGGAGATCACCATGGTGCCGGAGAAGACGTCGCCGAGCCGCTTGCCCTTCTCCGAGATCAGCGAGCTGATCAGCGCGGGGGCACCGCTGAGCATCCAGAACTCCAGGACCCCCGCCAGCCCGCGGAACAGGGCCTGCCGGAACCGCTCGGGGCCGCCGTCGTCGCTGACGACCCGGAGCCCCAGCGCGAGCTTGCCCAGGCTGCGCCCGCGCGTGAGCGTCTCGAAGGCCACCGGGTAGCCGACGACCACGAGCACGGTGAGCACGATGTAGACCATCGCCGTCAGTGCCGAATCGTTCAGGAATCCAAGGCTGCCGACCAGCAGGGAGGCGCCGAACAGCGTCACGACCTGGACCGTCATGTCGATCAGCAGCGCCGCGGCCCTGCTCGGAAGCTGGGCGACACGGACCTCGACGACGACGGCCTCGCCGGTTACGACATCGGACACACTCAGCACCCTACCTTCGACTGGATAGGCTGCCCGCGTGGACATCGACGCCTTCGTCACCGCGCACCGGCCCGCCTGGGACCGTCTAGAGGACCTGGTCCGGCGGCGCGGCTCGCTGGACGGCGCCGAGGTCGACGAGCTGGTCGACCTCTACCAGCGGGTCGCCACGCACCTCTCCCTCGTCCGCTCGGCCTCCGCCGACCCGATCCTGGTGGGCCGCCTGTCGGCGCTCGTCGCCCGCGCCCGTTCCGCCGTGACCGGGGCGCACACCCCGGCCTGGCGGGAGTTCGTCCGCTTCTTCACGGTCTCCTTCCCGGTGGTCGCCTACCGGGCCCGCTGGTGGTGGCTGGCCACGAGCGTCGCGTTCCTGCTGGTCTCCACGGTCGTCGCCGTCTGGGTGGGGCAGAACCCCGACGTCCAGGGGGCGATCGCCACCCCCGAAGAGATCACCCAGCTCGTCGAACACGACTTCGCCGACTACTACTCGGAGAACCCGGCGACCTCCTTCGCCGGGCAGGTCTGGGTCAACAACGCCTGGGTCTCGATGCAGGTCATCATCATGTCGATCTTTCTGGGCCTGCCGATCCCGTACGTCCTGTGGGAGAACGCGCTCAACGTGGCCGTCTCCGCCGGGCTGATGGCCTCGCGCGGCAAGCTCGACATCTTCTTCGGGCTGATCACCCCGCACGGCCTGCTGGAGCTCACCGCGGTGTTCCTCGCCGCGGCCGCCGGCATGCGCCTCGGCTGGACGGTCGTCGACCCCGGCCCGCGCAGGCGTGCCGAGGCCCTGGCCGAGCAGGGCAGGGCCGTGATGAGCGTGGCCCTCGGCCTGGTCGTGGTGCTGCTCGTCTCGGGGCTCATCGAGGGCCTGGTCACCCCCTCGGGGCTGCCCACCTGGGCGCGGATCGGCATCGGGGTGGTCGCGGAGGCCGCCTTCCTCGCCTACGTGATCTTCTTCGGCCGCCGGGCCGTGGCCGCGGGCGAGAGCGGCGACGTGGAGCGCGCCCCCGACCTGGCCCCCAGCGCCGGCTGAGCGCCACGCGGCTCAGAGCCGCCCGGCCGCCTTCAGCGCCAGGTAGGCGTCGGCCAGGGCCGGGGCGATCTGCTCGGGGGCGGTGTCCACGACCTCCACGCCCTGGCGGCGCAGCAGGGCGGTGATCCTGCGCCGTCCCGCGCTCAGGTGCTCGGCCGCCGCCGCGCCGTAGACCAGCTCGGAGGTGCCGCGCCCGGCGGCCATCTCGGCCACCTGCGGGTCGGAGACGGCGGCCAGGAGCACCAGGTGCCGCGAGGAGAGGCGGGGCAGGACCGGCAGGAGGCCCTCCTCCAGTGCCGCCGGATTGAGGTCGGTCAGCACGACGACCAGGCAGCGCCGCCTGGCCCGCGACATGACGGCCGCGACCATCCCCGCGGAGTCGGCCTCGACCAGCTCGGCCTCGATCGGGGCCATGGTGTTGACCAGCGACGACAGCAGCTCCGTGCGGCCGGTGCCGGACACCCAGGCGCGCACCCCCCGGTCGTGGGCCATGAAGTCGACCCGGTCGCCCGCGCGGGAGGCCAGGGCGGCCAGCAGCAGCGCCGCGTCCATCGACCAGTCCAGGCGGGGCCAGCCGGGCACGACCCGCGACCGCCCGCGCCCGGCGGTCCCCGGCACCTCGCCGGCCAGCGGGATCGGGGCGGTGCCCACCCGGCCGGCCGAGGTGCGCCCGGTGTCGAGCACGATCAGCACCCGGCGGTCGCGCTCGGGCCGCCAGGTGCGGACCACGACGTCGTTGCGGCGCGCGGTGGCCCGCCAGTCGATCGAGCGGACGTCGTCACCCACCACGTACTCCCGCAGCGAGTCGAACTCGGTGCCCTGCCCCCGGATCATCGACGGGTGCCGGCCCTCCAGCTCCCTGAGCCTGGACAGCTTGGCAGGCAGGTGCTTGCGGCTGAGGAAGGGCGGCAGCACCCGGACCGACCAGGGCACCCGGTGCGAGCCCTGGCGGGCCGCCACGCCCAGCGGGCCCAGCGACCGCACCGTCACCGTGACCGCCTCGCGGTCGCCCCTGCGGGTGGGAGTGAGCGTCGTGACCAGCCGGCGGCGCTCGCCCGGGGGCACGTCCAACGGCAGGTGCCGGGGCGTGGCACCGGCGGACGGCGGCCAGGCGTCCCTGAGCACGCCGCGCGCCCGGCGGGGGCCGGGGTTCTCCACGATCAGCTCGACCGTGACCGACTCGCCGAGCCGTACCAGCCGCTCGCCCGAGCGGGTGAAGCGCAGCGGGCGCACGCTCCCGGCCAGCAGCAGGTCGACCACGACCAGCGCCACGATCAACAGTGCCACCCCGGCCACGGCCGGCCCCGGCCGGGGGGCGAGCAGCACGGCCAGGGTGCCCAGCAGTGCCAGCAGCGCGGCCCGTCCCGTCAGCGCCATGGTCAGCGGGGGACGGGGACGGAGGCGAGGATGGCGTCGATGAGGCCGTCGGCGGTCGCGCCCTCCAGCTCGGCCTCGGGGCGTATCTGGATCCGGTGCCGCATCGCGGGCCTGGCCAGCGCCTTGACGTCGTCGGGCGTCACGTAGGCGCGGCCGGACAGCCACGCCCAGGCCCGCGCCCCGGCCAGCAGCGCGGTGGCGCCGCGCGGGGAGACCCCGAGCTGGAGCGAGGGCGACTGGCGGGTGGCCCTGGCGACGTCCACGATGTAGCCGAGCACCTCGGGGCCCACGTGCACCTGGCCGACCGCCGCGCGTCCCGCGGCGAGGTCGGCGGCGGTGGCCACGGCCTTGACGTACGACAGGTCGCGCGGGTCGAAGCCGAGCGCGTGCCGCTCCAGCACCGCGATCTCCTGATCGCGGGGCGGCAGCGGGACGGTCAGCTTGAGCAGGAACCGGTCGAGCTGCGCCTCGGGCAGTTGGTAGGTGCCCTCGTACTCGACGGGGTTCTGGGTGGCGGCCACGATGAACGGGTCGGGCAGCCCGCGCGCCGACCCCTCCACGCTGACCTGGCGCTCCTCCATCGCCTCCAGCAGCGCGGCCTGCGTCTTCGGGGGCGTGCGGTTGATCTCGTCGGCGAGCAGGAGGTTGGTGAAGACCGGCCCCTCGCGGAACTCGAACTCCGACGTCTTCGCGTCGTAGATCAGCGAGCCGGTGATGTCGCCCGGCATGAGGTCGGGGGTGAACTGCACCCGCTTGAAATCGAGGGAGAGCGCCGCCGCCAGCGTCCTGACGAGCAGGGTCTTGGCGACGCCGGGCACGCCCTCGAGCAGCACGTGTCCCCGGCAGAGCAGCGCGATCACCAGCCCGGTGACCACGGCGTCCTGGCCGACGACCGCCTTGGAGACCTCGGCGCGCAGGGCTCCCAGTGCCTCCCTGGCGCGGTCCGCGCTCTGCGCGGCGGGCACGGCGGATGCGCCGGGCGCGGTCCTGACGACGGAGGTCGCCTCGGTGAGACCGCCGTTCCCCGGTGGTGTGGTCACGACTTTCCGACCTGCCTTTCCACGATGTCCATGTATTCGGCGAGGGCTACCAGCCCCGCCTCGTCGACCGGCGGCGGTCCGTACAGGGCGGCGCCCACGTGCGACGCCGCCTGGCCGGTCCGCTCGGCGATCGCGTTCACCAGCGCGTCGGGTCCCGTCCCCGAGGGCAGCCCGAGGCGGGGGGTGACCCGGTCGGTGAAGCCCGCCCGCAACGCCGCGGCGGCCCGGTCGCGGGCCCGCCGCGCGCGGTAGAGCCTGGCACGTCCCTCGACGGTCTCGGCCGCCCGCACGACGACGGGCAGCCGCTCGGACACCACGGGGCCGAGCCTGCGGCCCCGCCAGAGTGCCAGCAGCAGCACCGCGACGAGCACCTGTACCACGGCCCATTTGACCCCCTCGGGGACCAGGTCGTAGAAGCCCGCCTTGCCGCCGCCCGCGGGGGAGGCGGTCTCGGGGGCGGTCAGCCAGATCAGGGTGGGCCGCCCGCCGGCGAGGTTCGCCGCCAGCGCGGCGTTGCCGTCCTCGGCGAGCCGCAGGTTGGTCATGAACTTCCCGTCGCCCGCGACGGTGACCGTCCGGCCCGCGCCGCTGTGGGAGACCAGGGTGGGCACCCCGTCCGCGGGGTAGCAGCCGATCGACCCGGGGGGCGGGGTGAGGGCCACGCCGCCGGTGTAGGCGCTGCCCGCCCTCGCCGCGGCCGGCAGCCCGCACCGGGGCTCGCGGGAGCGCGCCCGCGCCTCCCGCATCGGGACCACTCCCGGCGCGAGCACGTTCAGGTGGGTTCGCACCCCCGCCACCAGCAGGTCCGAGGGCAGCGCGGCGAGCCGCTCCGCCTCGTCCTCGTCGAGCGGGAAGTCCGGGCTCACCAGCAGGGTGCTGCCCGCGGGACCCGCCCGCCCGGCCAGCGCCACGGCCTCGGAGACCGAGGTGACCCGCTCGATCCGCACGCCCCGCGCCTGCAGCAGTCTGGCCAGGCCCTTGCCTCCCGACAGCGAGGTGCCGGCGGGGTCGAGGGTACTGCCCGGTCCGCCGGAGCCGCCGAGCAGCACGCCGACGACGGCGACGGCGACCACGAGGAGCGCCACCAGGAGGGCGCCCCTGCCGCCGCGCCAGAGGCCGGCGGCGGTCGGCGAGGTGGAGGTCGGCGAGGTGGAGGTCGTCGCGGAGTCCCGTGCGGCGGCCTGTCCGGCGGCCCGTGAGCCGGCCCGCGCGCCGGTCCGCCCGGAGGTCTCGGGGACGGCCTCGGCGGAGGTCTCGGCAGCAGCCTCGGAGGTGGCCTCGGAGGTGGCCTCGGGGGCGGTCGACCCCGGCTGCCCGGGCGCGGCGGGGTTCACGGCGCGTCCGACCGTACGACGGGCGCCGGGCGGGCCGCGCGCAGGTGATCGTCGAGATCGCGCATGATCCCGTACGCCTCGGGCGTGCCGGGTATCTCGCCGTAGGTCACGTCGTCGAACACCCGGGCCGCGGAGGCCAGCTCGGCGGCGAGCGAGGGCAGCGCGCGGCCGGCCTCGACGGCCAGCTCATCGGCGGTACGGCCGGGCGTGTAGTCGATGATCACGCGGTCCTCCAGATCGCGGGCGACGGCCCGGAGCCGCTCGCGGACCGCCTCGGCCCACCGGCTCTCCGCCGCCAGCCGCTCGGCGGCCTCGCGGTGCTCGGCGGCGGTGAGGCGGCGGTCTCCGAAGATCCCCTCCGCGCGGGAGGTGCCGCCCCCGGCGGTCCTGCGGGCGATCAGGAGCAGCGCGACGACGATCCCGATCACGATGACCAGGAGGGCCGCCCGCGCCGCCACGCTGCCGGCGGCGCCCAGGGACTCCTGGTCGAGCAGGTCGCCGAGGAACTGGTTGACGTTCCGCCAGAGGCGGTCGACCAGGGACTCCTTGGCGTACTCGGGTCTGAGCAGCTCCTGGATCGCCTGGCGCCGCGCCTCCTCGCGCTCGACGTCGATCGGGGACGTCAGGAGTGGGACCACGGGGCTCCCTGGTCGGGGGACCCGTGCCGGGTGGGGCCTCCGGGCGTGACGGAGGGATCCCACAGGTCGTCGGCCGACGCGTGGACCCATCCCTGCCGCCGCTGCTCGATCGCCGCGGTCTGGAGCACCAGGTCGAACGCCTCGGAGCGCATCCGCCGGTCGGCGTAGAGCAGGCCGTTCACCCCCGCCTGGAAGGGATAGGTGATCATCGAGCCGAGGGTGACGCCCACGGCGATGAGGACCGCCGAGGCGATCTGCGCGCCGGTGGAGCCCCCGCCGAGGATGGCGAAGAAACTTCCGCCCAGGACGAAGGGGAAGGCGAGCACCTGGCCGACCAGGAAGGCGATGATCTGGGTGAGGATCATGATGCCGAGCGTCCGCCAGAAGCCGCCCGAGACCAGGTGCCAGGACCTGCGCAGGGAGTCGACGACGCCGCGCCGCTCCAGCACCGCGGCCGCCGGGGCGAGCAGCAGCCGGGTGGTGACGAAGAAGGCGTAGACCACGTAGGCCAGCAGCGCCACCACGCCCACGACCGCCACCGCGGAGACCCCGGCCCCGGCCGCGCCGAGCGCGAGGAACAGGCCGACGATCAGGGCCATCGGGACGAACAGGACCACGAGGTTGACGACGACCAGCCCGAACAGGGTGGGCACCCGGTTGCGGGTCAGCGTCCAGGCCTCGCCGGCCGTCATCTTGCCGCCGAACACCGCGCGGCCCAGGATGCGGGTCAGCACGCCGGTCAGCAGCGTCACCGCGACGAACTGGACCGCGAAGGAGAGCAGGCTGCCGCCGTACTGGGTGAGGAAACTCTCCTCGGGAGGGGCCGCGTTCGGGTTCTCCACGATCGGGGCGAGAGAGGTGAGCATGATCGCCTGCCCGACCGCCAGGGGGATCGCGCCCAGCGCGGCGGCGATCGCCGACAGGCCCAGGACGCTTTTGGGGTTGGAGCGCATCAGCTTGATCGCGCCGTCGAGGATGTCGCCCAGGCCGAGCGGGCGCAGCGGGATGATGCCGGGGCGCATCGCGGGGGGCGGCGCGCCCATGCCGTAGGGGCCCTGCTGGTACGGCTGCTGGTACGGCGCCTGGCCGTAGGGCTGCCCGGGGCCCGGCGGAGGGCCCGGCGGGAACCCCTGGGGCGGGCTCTGGGGAGTGCCGGACGCCGGTCCGGGCGCGGTCCACGGCGATCCCGGGGCGTTTCCGTACGGCGGAGGTTGGTTGGACGCCCAGCCGGGGGGCGTGTCGGGAGCGCCGGGAGTGGAGCCGTGACCGTCTGACATATCCCAATCCTGACATGTGGACCCGCCATCCGTCGTGATCGGGCGATCACGCGAACGTTTCATCCTTCAGGAGAGCGGCGGAGATGGCGGAGGGATGGCCGAGACGCCGTGGTTTACCGCAGACTGTGACCGTGGTCATCATCGCCCGGCGTCCGCAGTCGCCGGGGCCGGCGGCGGCCGTAGGGGGCACCACTGCGCGTTTCACGTTGCGTGCGCCTAAAATTCGTCATTTGGACGCCCGGTCGTCGACCGGTGTCATCCAGTAGGCGGACAAGGGTAATCTTCGACGATCGAGCGGTTTATCCCAATAACTCCCGAACTGCGTAAACCGAATGAGGGGCCATGAAAGGACGCGTGCTGGTCGTCGACGACGACGCCGCTCTCGCCGAGATGCTCGGTATCGTGCTGCGCGGGGAGGGCTTCGAGCCCTCCTTCGTCTCCGACGGTGACAAGGCGCTCGACGCGTTCCGCGACACCCGGCCGGACCTGGTCCTGCTCGACCTGATGCTGCCCGGCGCCGACGGGATCGACGTCTGCCGGCGCATCAGGGCCGAGTCCGGGGTGCCGATCGTCATGCTGACGGCCAAGAGCGACACCATCGACGTGGTGCTCGGGCTGGAGTCGGGGGCCGACGACTACATCGTCAAGCCCTTCAAGCCCAAGGAGCTCGTCGCCAGGGTCCGCGCCCGGCTGCGCCGCACCGACGAGCCGACGCCGGAGATCCTGCAGATCGGCGACATCACGATCGACGTCGCCGGGCACTCGGTCAAGCGGGAGGAGGAGACCATCAACCTCACCCCGCTGGAGTTCGACCTGCTGGTCGCCCTCGCCAGGAAGCCGCGCCAGGTCTTCACCCGCGAGGTCCTGCTCGAACAGGTCTGGGGCTACCGCCACGCGGCCGACACCCGCCTGGTCAACGTGCACGTCCAGCGGCTCCGGGCGAAGATCGAGAAGGACCCCGAGCACCCCGAGATCGTCGTGACGGTCCGCGGGGTCGGCTACAAGGCCGGGCCGGCCTAGCCGCCGACCTCCCCCGGACCCCGAGATGCCTCCCGCACCGAAGAAACGCCGTCGCACCCCGCGCCAGCTGCTGCGGGGTGTGCGGCGCCGCACCCGGCGCGTGGCCGGCCGGGCGCGCCGCGTCTTCTGGCGTTCGCTCCAGCTGCGCGTGGTCACCAGCACGATGGTCATCTCCATCGTGGTCGTCGCCGTGCTCGGCGTCTTCCTCATGCAGCAGATCATCAGGACCACCCTGGAGACCAGGGAGAGCGCGGCCAAGAGCGAGGCGCAGGCCGACAGGAACGCGGTGCTCGGTTATCTCAGCCAGCCGGCGGCCGAGGCCGCCAAGCAGCCCGTCGAGCCGGGCCAGGCGCCGCAGGCGGCGGGAGGCAGCCCGCTCGGCCAGGCCACGGAGGCGCTCGCGCGGCGCGCGGGCTCGGCCAGCCGCTACTCGGTGATCATCCGGAACGAGGAGCTGCCCGGGGCGTTCTACGGGACCACGGACATCGACCCCCGCAGCATCCCGCCCAGGCAGCGCGAGGAGCTGTTCAAGAAGGAGGCGGGCGAGGACAGCACCTGGTACACCCCGCTGTACTACAAGGGGCAGCCCGAGCAGCCGGTGCCCGGAATGATCATCGGCACCCGCCTCGACTCGTCGTACGAGATCTACCACCTGGTCCCGCTGGACAGGGAGGAGCAGACTCTCGCCTCGGTGCAGCAAATGATCATCCTCGTCGGCGCCGGGCTCGTGCTGCTGCTGGCCGCGATCTCCTCCCTGGTCACCCGCCAGGTCGTCACGCCGGTGCGGCTGGCCAGGCAGGCCGCCGAGCGGCTCGCCGCAGGGCGCCTGGACGAGCGGCTGAAGGTGCGAGGAGAGGACGACCTGGCCCGCCTGGCGACCTCCTTCAACGAGATGGCCGCCAACCTGGCACTGAAGATCCATCAGCTGGAGGAGCTCTCCCAGGTGCAGCGCCAGTTCGTCTCGGACGTCTCGCACGAGCTGCGCACCCCGCTGACCACCGTGCGGATGGCCGCCGACCTGCTCTTCGACGCCCGCGAGGACTTCGACCCGATGGCCGCCAGGTCGGCCGAGCTGATGCAGAACCAGCTCAACCGGTTCGAGGCGATGCTCGCCGACCTCCTGGAGATCAGCCGCTACGACGCGGGCGCGGCCGACCTCGACGTCGACCCGGTGGACGTCAGGGACGTGGTGCTCCGCGCCGTCGCCGACTCCGAGGCGCTGGCCGAGCGCCACTCCACCCGCTTCGACCTGCGCCTTCCCGGCGAGCCGTGCATGGCGGAGATGGACAGCCGCCGGGTCGAGCGCATCCTGCGCAACCTGCTGTTCAACGCGATCGAGCACGGCGAGGGACGCGACGTCATCGTCTCGGTCGCCGCCGACAGGGACGCGGTGGCGGTGGCCGTACGGGACCACGGGGTGGGGTTGAAACCCGGCGAGGAGAACCTGGTGTTCGACCGGTTCTGGCGGGCCGACCCGTCCCGGGCGCGCACGATCGGCGGTACGGGCCTGGGGCTGGCCATCTCCCGCGAGGACGCCATCCTGCACGGCGGCTGGCTCCAGGCGTGGGGCTCGCACGGCGAGGGGTCGCAGTTCCGGCTCTCGCTGCCCAGGGTGGCCGGGGCGGTGCTCAGGGGCTCGCCCCTGCCGCTCGTACCCCCGGAGGTCGAGATGCGACGCACGTGGCGAGGGCACGTGACGCCGGTGCTGTCGCCGGCGGTGGCCGACGGGGGACGCGATGCGGACTAGAACCGAACGGGCGCGACGCCGGCCGGAGCCGGCGAGGGGCGCCGCGCGGCCCGGAACCCGCGAGGCGCGGTACGGGCCGGTGCCGGGAGGAGGCGCGGCGCGGTCCCGGACCGGCGGGAGGCGACCCGGGCGCGGGCCGGCGCTGAGGGCGGGCGCGCGGAACGCGGGGACGGTGCTCCTGGCGATCGCCCTGGTCTGCGGGATGACCGCCTGCTCGGTCATCCCCACCGGTGGCAAGTCCGTCGTCGCGGTGGACAACGAGCGCAAGGGCAGCCCGCTGGGCGACCCGTACGCGCGGGTCATCGCCATGCCGCCGAAGGCCGGCTGGTCGCCCGAGGAGGTCGTCACCGGCTTCCGCGCGGCCATGGCGAGCCCCGACGACCCCGGCTTCCAGGTGGCCCGCAAATACCTCACCGGCGACTTCGCCGCCAAGTGGAACCCGCGCAGCGGCGTCACGGTCTACCGGCAGGGCGACTACGAGGAGTTCGCTCCCCCCACGGACGAGGACAAGCAGGCTCAGGTCACGCTTAAGGGCACCAAAACCGCCATCATTGACCAGGATGGTCGATACCGTCCGAGCGGTGGCCCGCTGAACCAGTCCTTCACGCTCGCCAGGGGAGCGGACGGCGAGTGGCGCATCAGCATGGCCCCCGACGGCCTCCTGCTGTCCGAGGCCGACGTCGCCCGCGGCTACCTGCCCGTGGACCTGTACTTCCTCGACTCCCAGTGGAAGGGACTGGTGGTCGACCAGGTACGGGTGCCGATCGACCCGGGCTCCAACTTCGCCAAGACGACGGTCGAGCGGCTGCTGCGGGGACCGAGCAGCTCCCTCAAGGACGCGGTGCGCACCGCGTTCACCGACACCGAGCTCATCGACGTCACCATCGAGAACAACAGGGTCGTCGTCGACCTCACCAGGCGGGTGGACTCCGACCTGATCGACCCGATGTCGGCCCAGCTCGCCGCGACCCTCGCCGCGCTCACCAAGGGCGGCTGGGGCTTCGAGGTCACGGTGAACGGCGAGCCGTACCATCCCGACGCGCCTCTCCAGATCGACGCCCAGGAGCAGTCGAACTTCGACCCCTGGACGACCCCCGACGCCGTCCACCCGTTCTATCTCGCCGACGGCGCGCTGCGGCTGCTCGACAAGGAGAACGTCGGACGGATCGTGCCGGGCAGGGCCGGCCAGAAGGGGGTCGGGCTCACCCGCCCCGCGATCAGCGGCCAGCCCCTGCAGCAGGTGGCGGCGCTCTCCGAGGGGGGCAGGAGCGTCTCCGTCGCGCCGCTCGCCGCGGGCGGCGAGTGGCGGGTGTGGGCCACGGGGGTCTCCCTCGCCCCGCCGGCCTGGGACCGCTACCACACGCTCTGGACGGTCGACCGGCCCAACGACCACACCTCGATCATCACCAGGCACGACGGCGACAACAAGCACCGGTACCGGGTGTCCGCCCCCGACCTGGAGACGTTCCACATCGAGTCGCTCAAGGTCGCGCGGGACGGCGTGCACGTCGCGGTGGTCGTCAGGGACGGGCTGGGCGAGCAGGTCCAGGTCGGCACCGTCATCGGGGATCGGGAGAGCACCCGCATCACCAACCTCCAGACCGTGGTCGACACCGACGGCAACCGGACGATCAAGGACATCGCCTGGAAGGACGGCAAGACCCTGTACGCGCTCACCGGCAAGTCGGAGCTGCTCGAGGCCTCGGTCACCGCCGAGCCCAAGTCCCTGCCCTTCGACTCGCGGATCGAGAGCATCACCGCCCTGGACGGCACGCTGCTCGCCGGGGCCAGGGACGAGCAGGGCGACCGGCAGGTCCTGTTCTGGAACTCCACCAAGTGGGAGCCGCTGATCAAGAACGAGACCGGGACCACGGACTTCACCGAGAACGGCCCCTCCTCCCCGGCCTTCCCCCTGGGCTGAGCCCCGGCGGGTTGGGCTGAGCCCCGGTGGGCTCGTCGGTGCGCGGCCTTCGCCCTGGGTCGAGGCGTTTTCCGGGAGGACCACCCCGGCGCCGGGCGGGGCCGGCCGCCGCCGCCCCACGGGCGCCGAACCCCCCTCCGGTACTCTGGGCTGGGCTTTTTGTCGGTGCCATCTGAAACCTTGGATCCGTGACGACCGCCATGCTCGACCTGATCCTGCCGCCCCGCTGCGCCGGATGCGACGCGCCGGGCGCCCTCGTCTGTCCCCGATGCGCGGCGGAGCTTCACGGAGCGCCCGCCCTCCGGATGCCCGATCCCGTCCCGCCCGGCCTGCCCGAGTGCTGGTCGGCGGCCGAATACACCCCCGCCGTGCGGCGGGCGATCATCGCCTACAAGGAGCGCGGTCGCACGGCCCTCGCCCCTCCCCTGGCCGGGGCCCTCGCCCTCGCGGTCGCCACGGCGGCCGGCGAGCGGCCGGTGCTGCTGGTGCCGGTGCCCAGCGCCCGGCCGGCCCTGAGGCGCCGCGGGCACGATCCGGTGGCCAGGCTCGCGGGGCTGGCGGCCGGTTACCTCCGCCAGGCCGGCTGGCCCGCGAGCGTGGCGAGGGTTCTCGCCCAGCGCCGCCGCGTCGCCGACCAGGCGGGGCTGAGCTCCCTCCAGCGGGCCGCGAATCTGTCCACCGCCTTCACGGTCACGGTCGGCCGCAACGCGCCCGTGCCGCGCTCCTGGGGCGGTACGGAGGCGATTGTGCTGGTCGACGACATCGTCACCACCGGTGCGACGCTCGCGGAGGCCGCCAGGGCGATGCGCGAGGCGGGGGTGACCCCGTCCCTCGCCGCCACGGTCGCCGCGACACGCCGAAGATCCAAAACCGGTGACCGTGACGGAGGGTGAGACGGCGCCCCGTTTCCGGCCTCACCTGGAAGCCACATCTCACTGTCCTGCGGTGCCTTCCGGCTGTTCAACGAACGCGAGAAGCCTTCGCCTGTGATGTCGCTCACCCACGGGCACGGGAGACCTGGGGGCCGGCCACCCGGCTGTGAATTACGCAAAGTGATCCTTTGGCCGATCGTCAGGCTGACATTCGGCCAGGATGCGGATAGCGTCTGAGCCATGGCACCCGCTCGGGTCCGTGGTTGCGCCGGACCGACCTCCGCGAGGAGGCCGGCCCGGCTAGCCGATGCCAGCCGCAGGCCAAACGGTCCACGTAAGACGACTTTTCGTCGATCGATCACGGTGCGGCTTAGAGGTAAGTCCTGCCTTCCCAAGGAGCCAGATGTTCCTTGCCAGAAGAGAAGGGCATGTAGTGGCAAAGAGCTGCGAAACCCTCAGCAGGCGGATGTGGGGACGAAGACCAGGTCGGCCGAGCGGGTGTCGCAATACCACCGTCGAGATTCGAAGGGGGGCTGTGCATGGAGATCATCGTCAAGGGTCGGCACACCGGAGTGAGTGACCGATTCCGTGACCACGTGAACACCAAGCTGGCCAGGATCGAGCGTTTGGACCACAAGCTCATTCGCGTTGACGTGGAGGTGTCCAAGGAACGTAATCCCCGTATCGTCGACCAGCGAGAGCGAGTCGAGCTCACGATCCACTCACGTGGTCCCGCGGTCCGGGCGGAGGCTTCGGCCGACGACCGTTTCGCCGCCCTTGACATCGCACTCGGCAAACTCGAAGGACGGCTGCGGCGTCTCGCCGATCGCAGGAAGATCCATCACGGAAACCACTGCCCTCCGTCGGTCGCGGAGCTGACGGCCACCGCGCTCGCCGAATCGTTCGAGAGCGCCCCGGCCAACCTGCTCACCGAACAGTCGCCGGCCGAGTCCCAGGCCGAGACCGATGTTCCGGAGGACGAGACCATCATCCCGATCCAGATGGATGGAGACGGGCCGCTGATGGTCAGGGAGAAGTTCCACGAGGCCGATCCGATCACGATCGATCAGGCACTTCTTGAGATGGAACTGGTGGGACACGATTTCTATCTCTTCCGTGACAAGGAGAGCGGGCAGCCAAGCGTCGTATACCTCCGACAGGGGTACAACTACGGCGTGCTGCGGCTCGTTGAGCCCTGACGAACGCATTCGAAGATCCTCTCCGACCAACCGAGGACCATGAAACCCGTGTAATCATGGCGGTCCACCGGCTCTGGCCCCCCGAGGAGGAGGCGTGACGGAACCCGACGACGCGACCGGCCCGACCGGACGCGGCGAACCGATCCGCGTGCTGATCGTTGACGATCACGCGCTGATCCGCCGCAGTCTGGAGATGGCGCTGGCAGCGGAGACGGACATCGAGGTTGTCGGCGAGGCGAGCGACGGACAGGAAGCGGTCGAGCTCGCCGACCGCCTCACTCCGGATGTCATGCTCATGGACGTCCGGATGCCACGGAGGAGCGGTATCGAGGCCACTCGTGAGATCAAGGCCTCGGTGCCGAGCACGCGGATCATCATGTTGACGGTGAGTGACGAGGAGGAGGATCTCTTCGAGGCGATCAAGGCGGGTGCCACCGGCTACCTGCTGAAGAACGTCCAGCTCGACGAGGTCCCGGAAGCCGTCCGCGGCGTCCACGAAGGACAGTCGCTGATCAACCCGGCGATGGCCGCCAAACTGATCAGCGAGTTCGCCAGCATGAGCCGCAAGGAGGCCGAGCGGCCCCCGCAGCTCCCCGTTCCACGCCTGACCGAACGGGAGATGGAGGTGCTCCGCCTCGTCGCGAAGGGGATGAACAACCGCGAGATCGCCAAGCAGCTGTTCATCTCGGAGAACACCGTGAAGAACCACGTCAGAAACATCCTGGACAAGCTTCAGCTTCACTCCAGGATGGAGGCGGTGGTCTACGCGGTCCGCGAGCGGATGCTCGAGATCACCTGACACGCGGCCGGTGCGGTGACCGCCCGGCGGTCACCGCACTCCGGCTCGGGACAGGTGCCCCGAGCCGATGTCGCGGCCCGGCCCTCCGACCCGGCGTTCCGGCTCCGGGGGCGGCTCCGCCGGACAGGTCGTCCCGGGTCGGGAAACGACCCGGTCAGGCGGGACTCCTCCCGCTCAGGGAGCGTTCCGGCGCAGGGCGTCCTGGAGAGGGCCGGCCAGGAGGGGATCGACGCGCTCGACCCGGACGGCCTCGCAGCCGACCCAGCTCGCGGCCTCCCAGAGGGCGTCGGCCAGCGAGACGGCCCCCCTGCCCGGCGCGACACCGGGTTCGAGGCTCACCTGGCGGGCCACCAGCGTCGCCCCCTCGCGGGCCGGGTCGATCCGCCCGACCAGCCTGCCCCCGGCCAGCACCGGCATCGTGAAGTAACCGTGGACGCGCTTCTCCTTGGGCACGTACGCCTCGAGGCGGTGGTTGAAGCCGAACACGCGGGCGGTGCGGGCACGGTCCCAGACAAGGGAGTCGAAAGGGGAGAGCGGGGTCGTGCGGTGGCGGCCCCTGGGCTCGGTCTCCAGCGCGGCCGGGTCGGCCCAGGCGTCGGCGGCCCGCTCGGGCCACCCGGCGACGCGGACGGGCACCAGCCCGGTGGAACCGTCGAGCAGGCACGCGTCGAGCAGCCGCGCCTCGGGTGCCTTCAGGCGCAGGAAGTCGACGAGGTCGGCGCGGGTGGCCACGCCGAGCGCGACCCCGGCGATCCCGGCGAGGCGGGTGACGCACTCGGCGTCGGAGAGCTCCTCGGCCAGCAGGTCCGCGGGGACCGCGCGTTCGGCCAGGTCGTAGACGCGTCGCCAGCCCACCCTGCGCGTGCAGACGACCTCGCCGGTGTCGAGCAGCCACTCGATGGCGATCTTGGAGTCGGACCAGTCCCACCACGGGCCGCCCTTCTTGGCGCCGCCGATGTCGGCGGTGGTCACCGGGCCGCTCTCGCGGACCAGGTTCAGCACCTTGCCGACACTGTCGGGCACCTCGTGCCAGCGGAACTTCCTGGCGCGGAAATATCTCCGCCTGAAGGCGTACAGCGCCCAGTCGCCGATCGGCAGGATGCACGCGGCGTGACACCAGTATTCGAAGGCCCGCGCTGGCTCGTCCCAGTAGGCCCGCTCGACCTCCTGCCTGCCGACGGCGCCGAGGCGGGCGTACGCGACCAGCTCGTGGGAGCGGGCCAGCACGGAGATCGTGTCCAGCTGGACGGCCCCGAGGCGGCGCAGGGTCGCGGGAGCGCCGCCTCGCCGGGCCTCCGCGCCCAGGAACCCCTGGGCGCGGAGGATGACACGGCGGGCCTCGTCGGAGGAAAGGGATAATTGCATGACCGCCCCAGGGGGAGACAACACGTCGTGGGCCGAGGCTAGCGTCTGACACCGACGAAAAGGCTACGCCGGTGTCAGGGCGTCCGTGATCAGGGCGAATCAGGGCAAGTCACGTCGAGCGAGGTGTCCCCGCCGAGCGGCCGGTCGGTTCAGGAAAGGCGGCGCCTCCGCCGAGCGGCCGGTCAGTCCAGGACGCCCTGGCCGCTTGCGCCGCTCATCGAGCGAGGGGCCTCGACGACGATGTCCTGGAAGACGCGGAAGACCAGCATGAGGATGCCGCCCATGACGCAGACCGCCGTGCCCATCCAGAGGAGGGGCCAGTTCGGGCCCAGGCAGAGGGCGACCCCCGCGATGGTGAAGCCCAGCAGGATGACGGTCACCGCCAGCCAGGACGACGCCCGGCCGCCGTGGCCCCCGGAGCCCTGGTGGACCGCGGGACCGCCGTCACCCCCCTGGCCCTCGTGGGTTCCGCCAGTCGCCTGACGCGCGTCCTCCGCCATCACGGCTCCTCCCTCCAGGCACGGCGACGCGCCCGCGCGGATTCATCGCGGACGTGACAAAGAGCGGCATACCCTCTGAAGCTGGTCGTACTCTCTCAAAGAAGCGGGCAAGGAACTCCCTGGGCCACAAGAGCGTCTTTCAGGGTGGCTGTGTCTGGTGGCGGAACCGCCTACGATGGCAGCGGAGAACCATGTCTCGTCCTCAGCCGGGCCGGTCCGGCCGCGGAAGACCTGCGAGGAGCTTTACCTAAAGTGCCAGCCTTTCTCGATAGAATTCTTCGCGCCGGCGAAGGCAAGCTTCTGCGCAAGCTCAAGCGGATCGCCGACCAGGTCAACTCCATTGAAGACGACTTCACGAGCTTGACCGACGCCGAGCTTCGCGCGCTCACCGACGACTACAAGCAGCGCTACGCCGAGGGCGAGTCCCTCGACGACCTGCTTCCCGAGGCCTTCGCCACCGTCCGCGAGGCGTCCCGGCGCGTGCTGGGCAAGCGTCACTTCGACGTGCAGATCATGGGCGGGGCCAACCTGCACATGGGCAACATCTCGGAGATGCGCACCGGTGAGGGCAAGACCCTCACCTGCACGCTGCCCACCTACCTCAACGCCCTCTCGGGCAAGGGCGTCCACGTCATCACGGTCAACGACTACCTGGCCAAGCGTGACGGCGACGAGATGGGCCGGATCCACCGGTTCCTCGGTCTCGAGGTCGGCGTGATCCTGGCCAACATGCCCGCCGACGAGCGCCGCAAGCAGTACAACGCCGACATCACGTACGGCACGAACAACGAGTTCGGCTTCGACTACCTGCGTGACAACATGGCGTGGTCGCTCGAGGAGTGCGTCCAGCGCGGCCACCACTTCGCCGTGGTCGACGAGGTCGACTCGATCCTCATCGACGAGGCCAGGACGCCGCTGATCATCTCCGGTCCCGGCGAGCAGTCCGGCAAGTGGTACGCCGAGTTCTCCAAGATCGTTCCCCGGCTCCGCAGGGGCACCGAGGGCAAGGACGGCGAGGAGAACACCGGCGACTACGCCGTCGACGAGAAGAAGCGCACGGTCGGCATCTTCGAGTCCGGCGTGGAGAAGGTCGAGGACTGGCTCGGCATCGAGAACCTCTACAAGCCCGAGCACACCCACCTGGTCGGCTTCCTCAACAACGCGCTGAAGGCCAAGGAGCTCTACAAGAAGGACAAGGACTACATCGTCGTCGACGGCGAGGTCCTGATCGTCGACGAGTTCACCGGTCGCGTCCTGCACGGCCGCCGCTACAACGAGGGCATGCACCAGGCCATCGAGGCGAAGGAAGGCGTCAAGATCAAGGACGAGAACCAGACTCTCGCCACGATCACGCTGCAGAACTACTTCCGCCTCTACGAGACGCTCTCCGGCATGACCGGCACCGCGGCGACCGAGGCCAACGAGTTCCACCAGACCTACAAGCTCGGCGTCGTCCCGATCCCGACGAACCGGCCGATGATCCGCAAGGACCAGGCCGACGTGGTCTACAAGACCGAGGACGCCAAGTTCATGGCGACCGTCGAGGACATCAAGGAGCGCTACGAGCGCGGTCAGCCGGTCCTGGTCGGCACCACGAGCGTCGCCAAGTCCGAGCGCCTCGCCAAGGAGCTCAAGCGCAAGGGCGTCAAGCACGAGGTCCTCAACGCCAAGAACCACGCCCGTGAGGCGGCGATCATCGCCGAGGCGGGCCGCAAGCACGCCGTCACCGTGGCCACCAACATGGCCGGTCGAGGCACCGACATCATGCTCGGCGGCAACCCCGACTTCCGCGCCGACCTGGAGCTGCGCAGCCGCGGCCTCGACCCGGTCGAGACCCCGGAGGAGTACGACAAGGCCTGGGGCGAGGCGCTGGAGAAGGCCAAGGCCGCCGTGCAGGCCGAGCACGACGAGGTCACCGAGCTCGGCGGCCTGTACGTGCTGGGCACCGAGCGGCACGAGTCGCGGCGCATCGACAACCAGCTCCGCGGCCGTTCCGGCCGTCAGGGCGACCCGGGCGAGTCGCGCTTCTACCTCTCGCTCGAGGACGACCTCATGCGCCTGTTCAACTCGGCCAGGGTCGAGATGATCATGACGCGCCTCAACATCCCCGACGACGTCCCGATCGAGTCGGGCATCGTCTCCAAGGCCATCGCCTCCGCCCAGCACCAGGTCGAGCAGCAGAACTTCGAGATCCGCAAGAACGTTCTGAAGTACGACGAGGTCATGAACCGGCAGCGCAAGGTGATCTACGCCGAGCGCCACCGGGTGCTGGAGGGCGCGGACCTGCACGAGCAGATCCGCGGCTTCGTCAACGACGTGATCGACGAGTACATCGCGGGCGCCACCGCCGAGGGCTTCGCCGAGGAGTGGGACCTCGACAAGCTGTGGAAGGCGCTCGGCCAGCTGTACCCCATCAGCATCACCGCCGAGCAGCTCATCGAGGAGGCCGGGGGTCGCGAGGAGCTGACCGCACAGTTCCTCGACGAGCGGATCAAGGCCGACGCGATGGCCGCCTACGACCGTCGCGAGGAGGAGATCAACGCCCAGGCCATGGACCCGGAGGGCATGCGGGTGCTGGAGCGCCGCGTCATCCTGTCGGTCCTCGACCGCAAGTGGCGCGAGCACCTCTACGAGATGGACTATCTCCAGGAGGGCATCGGCCTGCGCGCGATGGCCCAGCGCGACCCGCTGATCGAGTACCAGCGCGAGGGCTTCGAGATGTTCTCCCAGATGCTCGAGGGCATCAAGGAGGAGTCGGTCGGCTACCTGTTCAACCTCGAGGTCGAGGTGCAGAGCAACCCGATCGTCGAGGAGCACGACCACTCCGAGGACGCCGCGATCGCGGAGACCCGCTCGATCATCGCTCGCGGCCTGCGCGGCCCGCAGCGTCCCACCGAGCTGGAGTACACGGCTCCGGGCGAGAGCGGCGAGGTGGAGCACACCCGGATCAGCACCAAGGCCGAGCGTGACGCGTACGGCAACGTCGAGCGCAACGCCCCGTGCCCCTGCGGTTCCGGCAAGAAGTACAAGCGCTGCCACGGCGACCCCAAGCACGTCGAGGTCTGACCGTCCCCGGAGGGCCCGCACCACGCACGGTGCGGGCCCTCCGGCGTGTCCGGGCACCTCAGGCGAGCGCGGGCCGGTGGCCGGGCGGCGCGTCGCGAGCCGTTCCCCGCACGGGACGCGGGTCAGGGGTCGTCTCGAACTCGGTGCACAGCCACCGCACGCCCCTGCGTTCCAGCCTCAGCGCCAGGACGCGCGAGCGGTCGCCGCAGTCGACCACGGCGCACATCTCCACCACCCCGTCCTCCGGCTGGGAGACGTGGGCCCGGCCCACCCGGGGCGGCCGCGCGCTGGTGATGATCTTCCCGCTCCGCGCCAGCTCGGCCTGGGCCCTGCCGGTCATGTGGCAGGAGACGCTCGCCGGAGGGCGCCTGCCGGACAGGATCTCGGCGACCGCCTGCGCGAGGGCCCGCAGCCGGCGCTCGTCGGGAACCGCGCCGGGCGAGCCCCAGACCAGCGGTTTCCCGGGCGGGAGGCGCGGCGTTCCCGGATCGAGGGCGAGGGCGAGGGTGCCCTGCACGTACGGCGGCATGGCCGGGGTGTCACCGGCGGGGCGGTCGTCGTCGTAGGGCGGCTCGGCGGCGGGGGAGGGCGCGATCCTGGGGAACGAGGCCGGGCGTCGTGGGGGCGACATGGGAACTCCGATGTGCTCGGCTGGGGCGAAGAAACTGACATATCAGGGAGTTTCCGGTCCGCCGCGCAGATACGCCGTCCGCCAACTTCCGGGGAATCCCGGTCGCTTCGCCCTGTTGGGCGGAGAAGGTGACCTCGGGTTGGAGTGGTCGGTCCTCGCGAGGGGCGGGTTGCGGCCAGCGGCGTGATCTCCGGTGGACGGCCGAAACCGCCCGGCGCGCCTCTCCGGCGGGGATCGGCTCAGGTTCAGGCTCAGGAGGAGCCGTCGCGCCTCCTCGGGCGGAGGTCGCGTCAGGTGGAGGTCGGGTCAGGGGAGGGCGGCTCGGGGGGAGGGCGGTGCGCCTCCCGGGTGGCGGGAGGGCCGGTGTCCGCCCTGCCCCGCGCCGGGGCCGAGGGCTCGCCGGAGTCGACGTCGGGCTCGGGCTCGCGGCCGGGGGTCATGATGTTCATCTTCCTGATCAGGAAGCTGAACACGGTGTAGTAGATCACCGCGTAGACCAGCCCCATCACGATGATGATCGGTACTCCCCGGGCGTTGGGCGCGGTCCCGTACAGGCCGAGGTCGATCAGCCCGGAGGAGAAGCTGAAGGCGAGTTTGACGCCCAGGGCGGAGGCGAGGGCCATGGAGATGCCGGTCAGCACGATGTGGATGACGAACAGGACCGGCGCCACGAAGATGAAGGTGAACTCGATCGGCTCGGTGATCCCGGTGAGGAACGCGGTGAGCGCCGCGGAGATCATGATCGAGCCGACCGCGGTGCGGCGGTGCGGTGGCGCGGCCCGCCAGATGGCGATCGCGGCGGCGGGCAGGCCGAACATGAGGACCGGGTAGAAGCCGGCCTCGAAGCCGCCGTAGCCGACGGCGCCGTTGTTGAAGCAGATCAGGTCCCCGGCGAGCTTCTTGCCGTCGACCACGCACTCGGGGACCTGGGTCCAGATCACGTTGTTGACGATGTGGTGCATGCCGAGCGGGAGCAGGGCGCGGTTGATCATGCCGTAGACCCCGGCGCCGAGCTCGCTGTTGGAGGCGAGCCAGGTCCCCGAGGCGCGGACCCAGCCGCCCAGCACCGGCCAGACGAGGCCGAGGAGCACGCCGATCACCAGCCCGGCGAAGGCGGTGAGGATCGGCACCAGGCGGCGCCCCCCGAAGAAGGCCAGCCAGGTCGGCAGCTTGGTGCGGTGGTAGCGCTGCCAGAGCAGCGCGGAGACCAGGCCCATCACGATGCCGCCGAGCACCCGGGTCGGGTTCTGCGCGCCGAGGTTCAGGACCGCCTCGGGAACGCCGGGGTTGGCCCTGTCGAACACCTCCGTGGTGATGGACTCCCTCAGGTCGGCGTCGAAGAGGATGAAGAACATGTTCATGCTGACGGCGTGGAAGACCAGGTAGCCGACGAGCGCGGCCAGGGCGGTGGAGCCGTCGGCCTTGCGGGCGAACCCGATGGCGACGCCGATCGCGAACAGGATGGGCAGGTTGTCGAACAGGGCGCCGCCCGCGGTGCCGACGACGCGGGCCACGTCGTCGAGCAGGGCGCTGTCGGTCCGGCCGAGGAGGTCGTCCTGCCCGAGCCTGAGCAGCAGGCCCGCGGCCGGCAGGACCGCGATCGGCAGCATCAGGGAACGTCCCAGGCGCTGGAGCACGCTCATCACGGCGGCCCCCGGGTGGGCGGCGGGCGGGCCCGCGTCCGCCGGGAGAGAGCTCATCGGGCTTTCCTCCAAGGGCTGGAAGGGAGGAGGGCGGCGAAGGGGCGGTCGCGCGGGACAGGACGGGGTGTGACGGCGGCGGTGCGGGGCCGGAAGGCTGCGGGAGCGGGTGGGCCGGGGGTGCGGTCGGAGCGGGCGTGGCGGGTGGGACGTGCTCTGGATGTGGTCGGGACGGGCGTGGCGGGTGGGACGTGCTCTGGATGTGGTCGGGACGGGCGTGGCGGGTGGGCCGTGGTCGGGCGGGCATCGGGATCAGGCGCGGCGGGCAGGTATCTCCAGGATCGTACGGAGCTGGTAGCGGTCGGCGCGATAGGTGGACACCCCGAGTTCGGCGCAGACGCCTCCCGCGAAGGAGCGACGCTGGAGCAGCAGCACGGCCCCGCCGCGCGGTAACTTCAGCAGGTCGGCGTCCCCGGGATCGGCGATGCCGCCGTCGATGGTGAGCTCACCGGCGTCGAGCACCAGGCCGTAGCGGGTCTCCAGGAGGGCGTAGAGGGAGCGGCCCGTCAGGTCGTGGGTGTCGAGGTCGGGCGCGAGGGAGACGGGGATGTGGGCCCGCTCGATGCACATGGGCTCGTCGGCCGCGGTCCGCAACCGCTCGATGAAGTGAACCTCGTCACCCGGCTGGATGCCGAGCTCCCTGGCCAGGTGCGCGCTGGCCCTGACCACCCGCCGGTCCAGGTCGCGGGAGCCGGGCTCCATGCCCCTGGCGCGCATCTCGTCGCTGAAGGAGGTGAGCCGCAGGGACATCTCGATCTTGGGGCGGGCCACGAAGGTGCCCTTGCCCGCCACCCGCTGCAGCCTGCCCTCGGAGACCAGGTGGTCCACGGCCTGCCGTACGGTCATGCGGGACAGCCCGAAGCGCTGGCAGAGCTCGCGTTCGGACGGGATCGCCGTGCCGATCGCCAGCTCGTTGTTCTCGATCAGATCGAGCAGGATCTCCCGGAGCTGGAAGTATTTGGGCACCGGGCTGTCCGGATCGATCTGGGCCACAGGATCCTCCCCCCTCGATCTGAGATGTCGCATGAGTTATGGTTCGTACTGGTCTAGTCCGGACTAGACCACAGGCCGGAAAAGGGTGTCAACGTACGGACCGGAGACGGATCGATAACGGCCCGGTCTCGTCCGTCCGAAGCGAAGGATGAGCGCGAGATGACGACCAAGATGCGCAGCGAGATCGCCGAGCAGCCCGCCGCGCTGCGAGCCACGCTCGACGCCCTCCTTCCCCGGATCGGGGAGGTGGAGCGGCTCGCGGGGCAGACCCGCCAGCTGCTGTTCATCGCCCGCGGCACCTCCGACAACGCCGCAGTCTACGGTCGCTACCTGGCCGAGACCCACACGGGCAGGCTCTCCACTCTCGCCGCTCCCTCGATCGCCACGACCTACCGGCGCAGGCTGGACCTCGACGGCGTGCTGGCCGTCGCCCTCTCCCAGTCGGGCAGGACCGAGGAGATCGTCGAGACCCTCGCCTGGGCGAAGGACTGCGGCGCCAGGACCGTGGCCATCACCAACGGCGGCGAGCAGAGCCCCCTGGCCCAGGCCGCCGACCTCGCCCTGTGCACGGTCGCGGGCGAGGAGAAGGCCGTCCCGGCCACCAAGACCTACACCACCCAGCTCGCCGCGCTCGCCGTGCTCGCCCTCGGTCTCGGCGCGGACGTCGACGCCGCCGACCTGCGGCGGGTGCCGGACGCGGTCGAGAAGCTGGTCGGCGACCCGGGTGACCTGGAGGCGATCGTCGAGGGCCTGGCCGACAAGCCGGGCGTCGTGGTCTCCGGCCGGGGGCTCGCCTTCTCCACCGCGCTGGAGCTGGCGCTCAAGCTCAAGGAGGCGTGCTACCTGCACGCCATGGGCCTGTCGTACGCCGACCTGCTGCACGGCCCGATCGCCGTGGTGGACGAGGACACCCCGGCCATCCTGGTCGCGGCGGGCGAGGGCCCGACCCTGGCCGGCACCGTGGCGCTCGCCGAGCGGGTGACCGGTGCGGGCGCCTCGGCCTACACGGTCGGCGGCGGTACCGCGCTCTCCTCGGTCTCCACCGCCGCGCTGCACGGCCCCGACCTTCCCGAGTGGGTCGCCCCGCTGGGCCTCATCGTCCCCGGTCAGCTGCTCACCGAGGCGCTCGCGCGCAGGCTGGGGATCGACCCCGACGCCCCCCGCGGTCTCAACAAGGTGACCCAGACCGACTGATCGCGGTATGTCCTTTAGCCTGGATAGCCCTGGGAACAGGGTGATCACATCTGGAGGGCGACATGGCGGCCGACGCCGACGCGATCATCGCTGGACTCGGTGGTGCGGACAACATCATCGAGATCGAACCGTGCATCACCCGGCTCCGCACCGAGGTGCGCGACGCCTCCAAGGTCGACCAGGCGGCCCTGCGGGCGGCCGGCGCGCACGGTGTGATGGCGGCGGGCAACGTCGTCCAGGTGGTGGTGGGTCCCGAGGCCGACACGATCGCCAGCGACATCGAGGACATCATGGGCTGAGCAGAGCCGTCATCGGCCGTCATCGGCCGTCATCGGCTGGCATCGGCCGGCACCGGCTGAGCAGGGCCGGCGGGAGCCGGCAGGGGCTGACAAGGACGCTCTCGCGGGCGGGGCGTGCCCGGACGCACGCGTGGGCGGCCGGGGCGCGGACGGGCCGTCCTCGCGGGCGGCGGCATGCCGAGGGGGGTGCGGTGACCACAGTTCTGGCACCGGTCGCGGGGGTGGCCGTGAGGCTCGGCTCGGTGCCCGACCCGGTCTTCTCCGAGGGGCTGGTCGGGCCCGGCATGGCGATCGAGCCGGACAGGGCGCCCGGCCGGGTGCTCTCCCCCATCGCGGGCACCATCGTCAAGCTGCACCCGCACGCGTTCGTGGTCGTCGGCGACGACGGCCGGGGGGTCCTCGTCCACCTGGGCATCGACACGGTCGAGCTCAGGGGGGAGGGCTTCGAGCCGCTCGCCGCCGAGGGCGACCGGGTGAGCGCCGGGCAGCCGGTGGTGGCGTGGGACCCGGCCGGGATCGAGGCGGGCGGGCGCTACCCGATCTGCCCGGTCGTGGCGCTGGACGCCGCCGCGAACTCCGTCACCGGCCTCGCCGCGGGGCCCGTCGGCGCCGGTGACGAGCTTTTCGAGTGGAGCGATCCCGCCTGAGGGCTCGCGGGACGGGGAAAGGGCGAGGAACGTGGAACACGGACACGGGCGCGGACACGGACGCGGGCGACGTCCGTGCGGACGAAAACGGAGCCGGGAGTGGTGACGGGAATGGGGACGACGGCGAGACCGCCGATGAGGGCGGCGCTCTTCGATCTCGACGGGACGCTGATCAACAGCGAACGACGGAGCATGGCCATGTGGTCGATGCTGCTCGACAGCCACGGAGTGGTCCACGACGAGGTCGTGCTGCGCGGGTTCATGGGGCGGCGCGGGCGCGACGTCCTGACGGAGAGCGCACACCTCTTCCCCGGCAAGCGGATCGACGACCTGATCGAGGAGGTCTTCTCCTTCCAGGACCATCCCGGCCTGCCGGACATCGTGCCGGTGCCCGGCGCCGCCGAACTGGTCCGCAGGGTCTCGGCGCACGGTTCGCCGATCGCGGTCGTCACCTCCGCCGGCCGTGACTGGGCGGAGGAGCGGCTGACGCAGGTCGGCATCCGCGACCTGCTGGAGACGATCGTGTCCGCCCACGACGTGGCCGTGGGCAAGCCCGACCCCGAGGGGTTCCTCCTCGCCGCCGCACGCCTGTCGGTCGATCCGGCACACTGTGTGGCGTTCGAGGACTCGATCGCCGGGATCGCGGCGGCCAAGGCGGCCGGTATGGCGTGCGTGGGCATAGCGACCACGCACCCGGGCACTGAGCTGGCCGAGGCCGATCTCGTGGTCACGGACCTGACGGGGGTCGACTGGCCCCTGTCGAGCATCAATGATCTCGCGGTCTAGACCGCGGGCGAATTTCTTGGAGGAACACGTGGCCGAGCGCCAAGTCACCGTCAAGGCGGAGGTCGGCCTGCACGCCCGGCCCGCCGCGACGTTCGTCCAGACGGCGGCGAAGTCGTCTTTGGACATCACCGTCGCCAAGGGGTCCGGCGAGCCGGTGAACGCCAAGAGCATCCTGGCGGTCCTCGCGCTCGACGTCAGGGAGGGCGACACGGTGACGATCAGAGCGGAGGGCGAGGGGGCCGACGAGCTTCTCGACCGGCTGGCCGGCATCGCGTCGGCGCCGTGAGCACCCTCACCGGGGTGGGGGTGAGCCCCGGGGTCGGTGTCGGTCCCGCCTACGTGCTCGCGTACGAGGCGACCGTCCCGGACCCGGGCTCCCGGCACGGCGGGGGCGCCGGGGACGCGGCCGCGGAGCTGGCCGTGGCCGGGCGGGCGCTGGAACGGGTCGCCGCCGACCTGGAGGCGCGGGGGGCCCGCGCCGGTGGCCAGGCCAGGGAGATCCTGGAGGCGCAGGCCATGATGGCCCGCGACCCCGGCCTGGCGGACGGGGTGGCCACGCTGGTCGAGGCGGGCACCGCCGCGGCCCGCGCGGTCTACGAGGCGTTCGGCCACTACCGCGACCTGCTCGCCGCCGCCGGGGGATACCTCGGCGAGCGCGTCGCCGACCTGGACGACGTCAGGGACCGCGCCGTCGCGGTGATCGAGGGCCGGGCCGTGCCCGGCGTGCCCGGCGTTCCCACGGACACCGGGCAGCCGTACGTCCTCGTCGCCCGCGACCTGGCGCCCGCCGACACGGCGCTGCTGTCCCCGGACGTGGTGGCGGCCTTCGTCACCGAGCAGGGCGGCCCGACCAGCCACACCGCGATCCTCGCCCGCGCCATGGGGGTGCCGGCCGTGGTGGCCTGCCCGGGGGCGACCTCGATCGCGCCGGGGACACCGGTGCTGGTCGACGGGGCCTCCGGTCTCGTGCGGCCCGCGCCCTCCGGCGACGAGGTCCTCGGGGCGCGCGACGCCGCCGCCGCGCGGGAGGCCGTGCTGGCCTCCGCCACGGGGCCGGGGACGACCGCCGACGGGTACGCCGTGCCGCTGCTCGCCAACATCGGCGGGCCTCGCGACGTGGCCGCCGCGCTGGAGCACGGGGCCGAGGGGATCGGGCTCTACCGGACCGAGTTCCTCTTCCTCGACCGGGCGGAGGCGCCCTCCGCGGCGGAACAGGAGGCCGCCTACCTGGAGGTGCTGGACGCCTTCCCCGGCGGCAGGGTGATCGTGCGGACCCTCGACGCGGGAGCCGACAAGCCCCTCGCCTTCCTGCCGCCGGGAGCGTACGAGCCCAATCCCGCGCTGGGGGAGCGGGGGGTGCGGCTGTTCAGGACGCATCCGGAGATCATGGGCACCCAGCTCGCCGCCCTGGCCGCGGCGGCCGCGCGCTCGTCGGCGAGGCTCCAGGTGATGGCGCCGATGGTGGCCACCGCCGAGGAGGCCGCCTGGTTCGCCGACGCCTGCGACGCGGCCGGGCTGCCGTCGTCGGGAGTGATGGTCGAGATACCGTCGGCGGCCCTGCGCGCCTCCGACCTGGCCGTACGGGCGGGCTTCCTCTCCATCGGCACCAACGACCTGGCCCAGTACGCCCTCGCCGCCGACCGGCAGCTGGGCGCGCTGACCGGGCTCCAGGACGCCTGGCAACCCGCCCTGCTCGACCTGGTCGCCCTGGCCGCGGCGGGCGCCGCCGAGCGCGGCAGGCAGTGCGGGGCCTGCGGTGAGGCCGCGGCCGACCCGGCCCTGGCCTGCGTGCTCGTCGGGCTCGGGGTCACCTCGCTGTCGATGTCCGCCCCGGCGCTGCCCGCCGTACGGGCCGCGCTGTCGCGCCACACGCGGCAGCAGTGCCATCTCGCCGCCGCGGCCGCGCGGGCCGCCGCCTCCCCGGAGGAGGCGCGTGCCGAGGCGCGCTCGCACCTGCCCGGCCTGGCCGGTCTGGCCCTGTGACGTGGGCGGACTTCCTTCATGGGTGACGTACGGACCGGAAGGCACCGGTTGGTGGGAGGCGTGTGGCCGATGGTGACCGGGTGGATGGGCGGGCACCGGGGCGCGGGCCCGGATAGCGTGAGCGGCATGGCTGGGTGGAGACGTGTGACGGGTATCGCGGTGATCGCGACGATGGTGGCCGGATGCGCGGAGGCGGGCAGGACCGCTCCGCCCGCGTCCGGCGCGACGCGGGCGGGCGAGGCCTCCGCGAGCGCCGACGCGGCGGCGCCCGGCGCCACCACGGCCGTCACCCCGGGGTCCTCGGGATTCTCGGGATCCTCAGAGGCGGCCGTTCCCCCCGCGGCCTCCGCGACGGCGGAGGTGGCGGGGGTGGAGGGCGTGCTCGCCTCGATGAGCGTGGAGGAGAAGGTCGGCCAGCTGTTCATGCCCGTGCTGTACGGCCCGTCGGCCGACACGGCGTCGGGGGAGAACCAGGCGCGGTTCGGCGTGGACACCCCGGCGAAGATGATCGCCCGTTACCGCCCCGGCGGGGTGATCCTCTTTCCCTGGGCGGGCAACGTCAAGAGCGTCCGGCAGGTCGTGGCGCTCACCAACGGCCTGCAGAAGGCGTCCCCCGAGATCCCGCTGCTGATCGGCACCGACCAGGAGAACGGCAAGGTCTCCCGCCTCGCCCCGCTGGTCACCCCCCTCCCCGGGGCGTCGGTCATCGGCTCGACCCGCGACCTCTCGCTGGCCCGCCGGGCCGCCGAGGTGACGGGCACCGAACTGCGGGCCCTGGGCGTCAACCTCGACTTCGCGCCCGTCGCCGACGTCAACCTCAACCCGCGCAACCCGGTGATCGGCCCGCGCGCGTACGGCTCGGACCCGAAGAAGGTCGCGCCGATGGTCGCCGCCGCCGTCCAGGGCTTCCACGACGCGGGGATCGGGGCCACGGCCAAGCACTTTCCCGGCCACGGCGACACCGGCGTCGACAGCCACACCGGCCTGCCGGTGATCGGGCACTCCCGCTCCCAATGGAACAGACTGGACGCCCCGCCGTTCGCCGCCGCCATCGGCAAGGACGTCGACGCGATCATGAGCGCGCACGTCGTGATGCCGAAGCTCGACCCCTCGGGTGACCCGGCCACCCTCTCCAAGCCGATCCTGACCGGGCTGCTCCGGGAGAAACTCGGCTTCGACGGGGTCGTCTCGACCGACGCGCTGGACATGGCGGGGGTACGCAAGAAGTACGGGGACGGGGAGGTCGCGGTACGGGCGATCCAGGCCGGGGTCGACCTGCTGCTCATGCCGCCGGACTACCGCGAGGCCCACCGGGCGCTGCTGGCCGCCGTGGCGTCCGGGAAGATCTCCAAGGCGCGACTCGACCAGTCCGTCCGGCGACTGCTGACGCTGAAGGCCGCCCGCGGCCTGCTGGACGGGGCGCCGGTCGCCGACCCGGCCGAAGCCGAGCGGGTGCTGCGCTCGGCCGAGCACCTCAAGGTCGCCCGGCTCATCACCTCACGGGCCCGCTGAAGTCACCTCACGGGCCCGCTGAAGTCACCTCACGGGCCCGCTGAAGTCACCTCAACCTCACGGGTCTGCCGAAGTCACCTCACGGGCCCGTTGGAGGAGGATCCAGGGGCCCCTGCCGCGAGGCCGGATCAGGCGAACTGGAGGTTGCCGGTCCTGGCCAGCGAGACGACGAGCGACTGGACGATGCGCGTGAGCAGGGCCTCGATCAGCATGACGGCGGCCTTCGCGAGCACGGTGGAGATGAATCCGGACATAGCAACCTCACAGGGAGAAAGGGGTCTTAAGGCGATAATTCATACCAAAGGAGTCTAAGTCACCAGTCATGAGGTTGCTATTTGGTGAACGTTCGGTGACGTTCCCTGCCTCGACGCCTGGAAGGCCACCCCCGCGGCCGTCGTGGTGGCGGCGCTCCCCAGGGCGACGGTCCACCCCACGGGCCCCAGGAAGTGACAGCCGAAGAACCGGCAGAGCCCCGGAACCGAGACGGCCATGCCCAGGACCCCCAGGGACAGAAGCGAGGCCAGCACCACCAGGCGGTCCCGGCTGCCCAGGGCCAGGGTCTGCAGCAACTGCGACGCCACGAGCGCGACCAGCCCCATGGAGTCCGCCCGCCCGCGCGTACCGGTCACCCGGCCGATCGCCCAGGCCAGGCCCGCCGCGCTCGCCGTGGTCGCGGCGCGCAGGTAGATGTCCCGGGTCAGGGAGGCGCCCAGCGAGGCCTCCGGACCCTCGTCCAGCAGCTTCTCCGGGCTGGTGGCCGCGGGCGGCCGGGAGGCCACTGCCATCGCGGGCAGCATGTCGGTGAGCAGGTTGACCAGCAGCAGCTGCCGGGCGTTCAGCACGTTCCCGCCGCTGATCAGGCTGGATCCGACCGCGAAGACGATCTCACCGATGTTGCCGCCGAGCAGGATGCTGAGGGCGTCGCGGACCGAGCCCCACATCGCCCTGCCCTCGATGATCGCGTCGACGATCGTCTCGATGCGGTCGTCGGTCACCACGATGTCGGCCGCCGCCCGCGCCGCCGGGGTGGCGCGGGACCCGAGGGCGATCCCCACGTCCGCGACCCGGATCGCGGGGGCGTCGTTGGCGCCGTCGCCGGTGACCGCGACGACCTTGCCGGTCCGGCGCAGGCAGCCGACGATCCGCGCCTTGTGCGCCGGGGTGGTCCTGGCGAAGACCGTCACGTCAGGCAACGCCTCCACCAGGGTGTCGTCGTCCATCTCGTCCAGCTCGGGCCCCGTCATGATCCGCCCGCCGTTCAGCACGTTCAGCTCGGCGCCGATCGCCTCCGCCGTGCTCGGATGGTCACCGGTGATCATGACGATGCGCACGCCCGCCCGCGTGAGGCGGCCGACGCTCTCCGCGGCCGTGGGCCGCACGGGGTCGGCCAGGCCGAGGAACCCGAGGAAGCACAGGTCCTGGATGCGGGACTCGTCGAGGTCGCGGCGGTCGGAGGCGGGGCGCTCCGCGACCGCGAGCACCCGGTAGCCCTGCCGGGCGAGCTGGTCGAGCTCCTTCTCGACCTCCGCCACGAGGTGGTCCGCGAGAGGGACCACCTGGCCGTCACGGAGGATGGACGCGCAACGAGTGACCACGATCTCGGGGGCGCCCTTGACGCTCAGCAGCGGGCCGGAGTCGCCCTTGCCGAGCACGGCGTGGTAGCCGCGTCCCGGCTCGAAGGGAAGCTCGTCGACCCGTTCCCAGCTCCCGGTCCCCTTCTCGGTCACTCCCAGCCGCTCGGCCCCCTTCAGCACGGCGCGGTCGGTGGGATGCGGGACGGGGCGCCCCTCGTCGTGCCGGGGGCACGCGCGCATCCCGGCGGTCACGATGTGCCGCAGTTCGGGCGTCAGGTCCTCCACGGTGCGCTCGTCCTGCACGTCCGAGACGCACCGCAGGCTGATGCGCCCCTCGGTGAGGGTTCCCGTCTTGTCGAAGCACAGGACGTTGACCCGGCCGAGGGCCTCGATCGTGGAGGGGTTGGGCACCAGGGTGTTGCGGGTCGACAGCCGCCGCGCGGAGGCGAGCTCCGCGACCGAGGCGACGAACGGCAGTCCCTCGGGTACGGCGGCGACGGCGAGGCTCACCGCCGGCGCGAGCGCCTGCGGCGCCGAACTGCCGCGCAGCAGGTCGGCGGCGAGCAGGACGACGCCGGACCCGACCGCGACCGGGAGGACCCGCCGGCTCAGCTCCCGCAGCCGCAGCCGCACGCCCGTGACCGGAGGCTGCTCCGCGGCGAGCCTGGCGGTCCTGGCCGTCTCGGTCGCCTCGCCCGCCGCGACCACCACGGCCAGCCCGCTGCCGGCCGCCACCGTCGTCCCCTCGTAGACCATCGAGGTCCGGTCGGCGATGGCGTGCGCGTTGACGGGCTCCGGTGACTTGGTGACGAGCTGCGACTCGCCGGTGAGGGCGGCCTCGTCGACCTCCAGGCCCACGGCCTTGAGCACGCGGCAGTCGGCCGGCACGGTGTCGCCCGCGCGCAGCTCGACCACGTCGCCGGGTACGAGGTCCTCGACGGTCGCGTTCGCCTGCTCGTGAGGGCGGGAGCCCGACTTCTCCTGAGGACCACGCCCGGGAGAGTGAGTCGCGCTCGCCTTCTCCTTCGCGCCCGCCTTCTCCCGGGGGCGGCGCAGCCGCACGGGAACCGCCACCGCCTCGGTCAGGCGGTGCAGTGCCCGGTCGGCGCTGTAGCGCTGGCCCCCTCCGATGAGCGCGTTGGCGAGGACGACCGTGCCTATCATCACCGAGTCCGACACCGAGCCGACCAGGGCCGACAGGCCCGCTCCGGCCGCCAGGACGGGGGTCAGCGGGTTGGCCAGTTCCGCGACGGACACGTGGAGCAGCGAATCGGGGCCCTGCGGTTCTCCCGATCCGGTGGCGGACCTGCGCCGCGCGGCCTCGGCCTCGCTGATCCCGCCGGCCGACGAGCCCAGCAGGGCCAGGACCTCCTTGGCGGGCATCGCGTGCCAGGGGGTCCGGTCGACCTGGGTCGGCGGAGCCTCTCGCCCGGCGTGCCAGCCCGCCCACCCGCCCGTGACGAGGGTGGCCAACGACGTGCAGCTGCTCGCGAGCTGCGCCTTGTGCTGTGACTCCTCCGCCGGGCCGAGGGTCGTCAACACGCCTCCGGCGGCGGTTCCCGCGGCGGTGAGCCACACGCAGCGCTCGCTCGTCTTCCTCGCCGGTCCCAGGCAGCTCAGGAGCAGGTGGACCTCCTCGAGCTCGGCGATCACGTCCGCGTCCCAGGGCACCCGGCCCGAGCCGCGCAGCACGCCTATGCCCAGGTCGGCCTGGGCCAGCGCGGCCATCCGGCGCGCCGACACCACGGCGACCCCGTGGCCGGCGGCCTGGAGCGTGCGGATCGACCGGGCCAGCCGGGAACCGCCCGGCACGGTCTCGTCGATGCCGAGCCGCAGGCCGAGTTCCGCGCCGCCCCCCGCGAGCGCCACGGCGCACGCGCCCTTGGCCGCGGCGACGATCGCGTCGGCCAGCGGGTCGACGCGCGGCGCCAGGCCGACCAGGGCGGCCGGAACGCCCTCCCTCGTCACGCGGACGGCCCGGATCCCCCGGGCCTCCCAATCCTCGGCGTCCTCCGTGACGAGCCCGGCCGGGCCCGCGAGGGGCTCGGCCTTCCACGTGTCGCGTTCCCGCCGCGCGCCGGGGTCGTCGACGTCGATCAGCGTGAGGAGCCGCGCGCGCAGCCCGTCGAGGCCCTCGCCGTTCGCGGAGTCCTCGTCGCCGAGGGGAACGATGCGGTCGATCTCCCACGAACCGGTGCCGAGCACGTCGGCGTCGAGGATGACCGTGTCGACGCCGTCCATGTGGCGCAGGGCGCGATCGTCGAGAACGATCGCGCCGCGTTTCGCCATGGCACGCCCGATCGCGGCGGCGAAGAACTCGCGGCCCAGTTTCGCGGCCCTGGGCGTCGTCGCGGTGAGCATGGCGACGGCACGCGCGTGGCCGTCGCTGAGAAGGTACGTCAGCCCGGACGCGCCGGCCGCCACCGGACTCGCGACGCGCTCCATCCGGTCCACGGGGCTGTGGGCCAGGGGCGCGGGACGTGGTTTCCCGGCCGCGCGGATGTGGCGGTAGGAACCCTTCCGCGACGCCAGTTCGTGCTGGCGCGCCTCCCAGGCCCGCCGCGTGTCGCGCGCCTCGATGTAGCGGCCGGCGGCGGTGGCCGACTGGATGAGCATCCCCATCCGGCGCAGCGCCAGCGTGTGGGTGATGATGCTCGCCGTCGTGAACAGGGTGACGGTGGCCGGGCCGCCGAGGTGGCGTTCCACCTCGTGGCGGACTCTCGGGGTGGACTCGGCCAGGCCGAGCAGGGCGGGAAAGATCGGCGGGATCGACGGTGCGCGCACCGCCTGCCCGGCGAACGCCATGCCCGCCCCGATCAGGCTCGCGCCGAGCCGGATGCCGGCGCGGGTCTGCCGTTCCACCAGCCTGGCGGTGTGGTGCTGCACCAGCATGGAAACGAGGGACCCCGGCTCCGGAGACGAGGCCTCGCCGGATTCGGCGTCCTCGTCCTCGTCCTCGTCCTCGGCGTCCGCGTCCTCTACGTCTTCTACGTCCTCGTCCAGCTCGTCGTAGCCGTCGGTCAGATCGTCGTCATCGTCGTCGTCCCCCAGGTCCCCGCCGTCGAGCGCGTCGACGATCGCCAGCAGCTTCTCCAGATCGATCGCCCCGGGGTCACCCCCCACGAAGACGGAGCTGAGTATCCCGTTGACCTCCGCCCGCTCGACCCCCTCGATCTTCAGCAGGGCGTTCTCCAGCCGCCGGGCCTTCGGTTCGCTGCCAGGCGAGCCGATCACGCGCAGATCGACATGGAGCCCTCCGGGACAGACCCGTTTGCCGCGCGAACGCGGCAGGGCGTTCATGACCGCGGCGGGCACGACCTTGATCGCACCGGGCACGACGTTCCAGAGGGTTTCCGCGGGCACGGACAGCAGGCGAGGCACGAACATTCAGATCTCCGGCAGGCAAGATGACGGGGCCGATCAGGCCGTGGTTACGCGCGGCCTGATCGGCCCCGTCGCTGCGATTACTTGGACGATTTCCCGCGGGCCGAACTCCTCGCCCGGGAGGCGGAGCCCGCGGTGCGGGAAGTGGACGCCGAAGATCGTGACGCGGACGTCGTGGCCCGGGACGCGGGCCTCGCGGTCCGCGGCGCGGGCTTCGTGGCCCGGGACGCGGGCTTCGTGGCCCGTGAACGCGAGGTGGACGTGGTGGTCCGGGAGCCGGTGCTCGCGGTCCGTGAGGTGGGGCTCTTCGCCCGGGACGTCGTGCCGGGCGTCCGGGATGTGGAGCTCTTGGTGCGTGGTGTGGCGCCGGTCGCCCGGGAGGCGACGGTGCCCGCCGCGCGGGTGGCGGTGCTCGCGGCGCGGTTCGCGGTGCCCGCGGCGCGGGTGGCGGTGCCCGCGGCCCGGTTCGCGGTGCCCGCGGCGCGGGTCGCGGTGCCGGCCGCCCGGGTCGCGGTGCGTGCCGCGGGTCTCGTGGTCCGTGAGGTGGTGCCTCCCGTGCGGGAGGTGGTGCTCCGGGTCCGTGAGGTGGGGCTCTTCGCCCGGGACGTCGTGCCGGTCGTCCGGGATGTGGAGCTCTTGGTGCGTGGTGTGGCGCCGGTCGCCCGGGAGGCGGCGGTGCCGGCCGCGCGGGTCGCGGCACCTACGGCGCGAGATGCGGTGCCGGCCGCCCGGGTCGCGGTGCGTGCCGCGGGTCTCGTGGTCCGTGAGGTGGTGCCTCCCGTGCGGGAGGTGGTGCTCCGGGTCCGTGAGGTGGGGCTCTTCGCCCGGGACGTCGTGCCGGTCGTCCGGGATGTGGAGCTCTTGGTGCGTGGTGTGGCGCCGGTCGCCCGGGAGGCGGCGGTGCCGGCCGCGCGGGTCGCGGCGCCCACGGTGCGAGATGCGGTGCCGGCCGCGCGGGTCGCGGCACCCGCGGTGCGTGACGCGGCGGTGCCCGCGGCCCGGGACACGGTGCTCGCGGCCTTGGAGGCGGTGCGTGACGCGGATGCCGCCGTACGGGACGCGGGTGTGGTCCGGGAGGTGGTGCCTCCCGCCCGGGACCTGGATGTCGAACCCGTCCTCCGGGACGCGGAGGTGGCCGTCGAAGACCCGGAAGCGGAGCTCGCGGGCCTGGAGACCGGACTCGACGACCGGTTCTTCCCGCGCGCACGCTGCGCGATCAACGTCCCGACCCCGATGGCCGCCGCTACCGGCCATTCGAGCAACCCCGCCACCGCGAGCGCGCCGAGCCCCCCGTAGTAGACGATGCGCTCAGCCGGAGGAAGGAACGACTTGGCCGTGTCAACGGCCTGTCCCGCCTCCTGCCTGCTGACGTGCGGCATGTGAACATGCGGTGGCCGCAGCTGCACGGTCAGCATCGGAAGTTTGAGCGTTAGCGAGTTGCCGTCCTGTTTCCTGCTTGCCTGGGCATGCGTGGTGGACGTTGCGGGTGTGGTCGGTCTCTGCGCCGTACGGGCGCGTGACCGGCTCGTCTGAGCTACTGCCATGATCCCTCCTCATGGGAACCGAGGGAAGGTGCAAATGGAGCCCGCAGGAGGTCGATCATGCCTTCTACGTGCGGTTATATGGCCCGAGTGCCATTCTCGTAATCTTCCTCGTATTGTGGCCGCGAAACGCGTAACGGCCGTTGAATCGGATGTTAGGGGATGAATCTCCAGCAGCCCGGACCGCTCGCTGTCCGTTTGGGGATGTTTTAGGAGAGGTACGGCTTGAGCTCGCGGCGGGCGACGGTACGGATGTGGACCTCGTCCGGGCCGTCGAATATGCGCATCGCGCGGGCCTGCGCGTACATCGTCGCGAGCGGGACGTCGTCGGACAGTCCCATGCCGCCGTGAACCTGGATGGCGCGGTCGATGACGTCGCACGCCATCCTCGGGGCGACCACCTTGATGGCGGATATCTCCGAGGCGGCCGCCTTCACGCCGACCGTGTCGATCATCCAGGCGGCCTTCAGGGTGAGCAGCCTGGCCTGCTCGATGGCGAGCCGCGACTCGGCGATCTGCTGCTGCACCACACCCTGCTGCGCCAGCGTCTGGCCGAAGGCCACCCGGTTGGCGGCGCGGGTGCACATCAGTTCCAGAGCGCGCTCGGCCATCCCGATGGCGCGCATGCAGTGATGGATGCGGCCCGGACCGAGCCTGGCCTGGGCGATGCGGAAGCCGTCCCCCTCCTCCGCGATGAGGTTCGCCGAGGGCACCCGGACGTCGGTGAAGACGATTTCCGAATGGCCGTGCTGCTCCTGGTAGCCGAAGAGCGGCAGGTGACGTACGACCTCGACGCCCGGGGTGTCCACCGGGACCAGGATCATCGACTGCTGGCGGTGCGGGGGTCCTTCGGGGTCGGTCTTGCCCATCACGATCAGGATCTCGCAGCGCGGGTCGGCCACCCCGGTGATGAACCACTTGCGGCCGTCGACGACGTACTCGGAGCCGTCGCGCCTGATGGAGGTGGCGATGTTGGTGGCGTCGCTGGAGGCCACCGCGGGCTCGGTCATCGCGAACGCCGAACGGATCTCGCCGGACAGCAGGGGCTTGAGCCACCGGTCCCGCTGCTCGGGCGAGCCGAACATGTGCAGGACCTCCATGTTCCCGGTGTCGGGGGCCGCGCAGTTCAGTGCCTCGGGGGCGAGGTCGATGGAGCGGCCGGTGACCTCGGCCAGGCTGGCGTAGTCGAGCACCGACATGCCCGACTCGGCGGGAAGGAACAGGTTCCAGAGGCCGCGTGAGCGTGCCTCGGACTTGAGCTCCTCCACCACCGGCGGCAGCTCGTGGTCGTCGTGCCCTCTGGTCCGGCGCCACGCGTGGTAGACCGGCTCCGCCGGATAGACGTGGGTAGCCATAAAATCGGTCAGATTGGCGAGGTATTCCTGCGCCGTGTCGCTGAGCGCGAAGTCCATGGCGGCCAGTTTGGCACCACCCCTTCTTCGGTCGTCCATCGGTCCGCACCTAACCTGGAACCCGTTCCATCAAGGAGGACAGATGCTGAAGGGCGTGCTGATCGACTGGGGTGGCGTGCTCACCGTCGATCTTGCCGAGGCGACCGCCGAATGGATCGTCGCCGAGAGCCTCGACGAGGCCCACTACCGGAAGGTGATGCGCGAGCTCATCGTGCACGCGTACGAGAACGGCGAGAACGCTGCGAACGGCGAGAACACGATCCACGCCCTGGAGCGCGGAGAGATATCCGCCCTGGACTTCGAACGCGACCTGGCGGCCAGGCTGATCACGACGGACGGCGTGCCGCCGGTCGCCGAGGGGCTGCTGAACAGGATGTTCTCCCGCTTCCACCGGGTCGAGCCGATGTACGCGATGCTCCGTGAGGCACGTGCCGCGGGGCTGCGCACCTGCCTGCTCTCCAACTCCTGGGCGAACGAGTATCCCCGCGACGGCTGGGAGGACTTCTTCGACGAGGTCGTCATCTCGGGAGAGATCGGCATGCGCAAGCCCGAGCCGAGGATCTTCGAGCACGCGCTCGGCAGGATCGGCCTGGCCGGGGAGGAGTGCGTGTTCGTCGACGACATCGAGGCCAACATCGAGGCCGCCCGGCGGCTCGGCATCGTCGGCGTGCACCACCGCGACCCCGAGCTGACCATCACCGAACTGGAGACCCTGTTCCGGGTCACGCTCCGCTGACTCCCGGCCCGTCCGCCCGTCTCCCCGCTTTCTCGCTTTCCTCGCTCCGTCCACCGGGGCCGCTCGTCTCTCCGCTCCCCACCGGGTGCCGCCCGGTGGGGAGCGCGGCCGGGCCCCGGATCGTGTCGCTCCGCGCGGGTGGTATCACCGGGGGTCGCGGGTACTGGCACACTCGATGCGTGAATCGGCGCCGGAGCGGCGCCGATGTCGGAGAGACAGATCGAGGCATGGATGCGCGTCTACCTGCCGTGTACGCTCCCGGCGCTGGCCCGCGTGGCCACCGTGGGGGAGCTCGGCCCGGCCCCGCTGACCGGCTACGCGGTGACCCCCGCGTTGATCGAGTGGTACGTCTCGGGTGACACCGAGGAACTGGAGTACGTCGCCCTGACCGAGGCCGCCAGGGACTCCCTGCGGATGCTGGCCGCGGACCGCGCCGACGGGGTGGAGGTCGCCGCGCGGCGGGTGGTCGTCGCCGTCGACGTACCGGAGGATGACGTGAGCGCGAGCGCCGACCTGGAGGAGCGCGCCCGGGTGCGGCTCGCCGCGGCGGTCCCGCTGGGGCTGATCGCCGCGGTCCACGTGGACGACCCGTCGGCGGTGAAGGATGTCGAGGCCGCTCTCGCCGCGCTGCCCGCGGCCGACGGCGGCGACGACGACGCCCGCTTCACCGTGGACGGCGCCGAGGCCAACGAGCTCCTGTGGTACGCCACCCAGGAGATCCCCGACCTGGTCGGCTGACCTCCGCGCCGTGTCCTGAGCCCGGCGCCCTCACCCCCCTGGGCCTGGGGCGGTATCCCCGCGCCGCGAGCGCCCCGCGCGGGCCGGTCCCCCTGTCGCGGCGCCGCTCCGGCGGGGATTTTCGCTATTCTGGACGGCAATATGAGACACATTGTTTGGGATTGGAACGGCACGCTGTTTCACGACATCGACGCCGTCGTTGGTGCGACGAACGCGGTGTTCGAGCCGTACGGGCTGGGTTCCTATGACGCCGATCGCTTCCGCGCGGTCTACACGCGCCCGATCTGGGCCGCCTACGAGCGCATGCTCGGCCGTGCTCTCGAGGACGGCGAGTGGGAGAGGCTCGACCTCGGTTTCCACGAGAGCTACCACCGGCTGATGCTGGAGTGCGGGCTGGCCGCCGACGCCCTCTCCACCCTGCAGAGCTGGGAGCGCGCGGGAGGCAGGCAGTCGCTGCTGTCCATGTGGGCGCACGAGCGGCTGGTTCCCAAGATCGCGGAATTCGGCATCGACCACCACTTCACCCGGATCGACGGCCTGCGCAGCGCCTCCGGCGGGCACAAGGCCGAGTCGATGGTGGCCCACCTCGCCGCGCTCGGCGTCGACCCGGCCGACGTCCTGGTGATCGGCGACAGCCTGGACGACGCGCACGCCGCCCAGCACGTCGGGGCGCACGCGGTCCTCTACACCGGTGGCATGACCAGCCGGGCCGATCTGCTGGCCTGCGGAGTCCCCGTCGTCGACACCCTGGAGAACGCGCTCGACCACGCCTGACGGCCCGTCACGCGACCTCGCGGGAACGGCCCGTCACACGACGTGGTGAGTACGGCCCGTCACGCGATTCCGTGAGCACGACCCGTCATGTGACTCCGCGGGAACGGCCTGTCACGCGCTCTCGCGGGAACGGCCCGTCACGCGACCTCGGGAGAACCGGCAAACGGATCCTTTCGGTATCGAAGGCGGTCGCCGTGCGCTCAGGGCCTTACCCTGGGCATCCGCACCCATTCCGGGAGGCCCCCGATCAATCGCCTCGTCCTCTGGAACATCGACCTCACGCTGGTCGACGTGTCGATCGTCACCCGCGAGGCATACGCGGAGGCCTTCCGCGCTGTCACCGGAAGGCCCCTGGTCAAACTGACCCAGGCCAACGGGCGTCCCGATTCGGAGATCGTCTTCGAGATGCTCGCCATCAACGGGATCGTCGCCGGGGACGACCACCTTCCCCGGTTCCTCGACGCGCTGGCCGGGGCCTTCGGGGCGCGGCGCAAACGCCTGGCCAAGGACGGCCGGATGATGCCCGGTGCCCGCGACGCGCTGAAGGCCGTGGCGAGGCTCGACGGCGTGGTCCAGTCGGTGCTCACCGGCACGATCAAGAGCAACGCGGTGCACAAGCTGACCGCGTTCAGCCTCGACAAGCACATCGACTTCGAGATCGGCGGCTACGGCGAGGAGGTCTATCCCAAGGCCACCCTCCTGCAGGTCGCGCAGGGCCGCGCCAAGCGGAAGTACGGAGCGGTCTTCGACGGGCACAACACCGTGCTGATCGGCGACTCGGCCAGGGACGTCCAGGCCGCCAGGATCGCCGGAGCCGCGATCATCGGGGTCGCCTCGGGACGCTCCCTCCCGGCCGAGTTGCACGAGGCGGGGGCCGACGTGGTCCTGCCCGACCTCTCCAACCCCTCCGAGGTCGTCGCCGCCGTCGCCGGCCTCACCTCCCAGGCCCGGCGCGCCGGCCGTTTCCCGGCGGGCCGCTGACCTCCGGCCCTCGGCGGCCGTGCGAGGTGAGCCGTACGGGATGAGCCGTACGCGGTGAATAGTGTGAGGTGGCGCGAGGTAAATCGTGGCGAGCCGGGCCCGTCGCCGCTGATCGGTCCCACATGTCCGGCCGGGTTTCATGTCCGTGCTCGGCCGCCGCCGGTTCCCGGCGAGGGGCGCGTACGTGGCCGTCCCACACGGGGCGGCCGGAGGGTGTGTGGCCACGGGGGATGACATTCGGGTGGGGCGCCGAGAGGATGGGGCCATGGTTGAGGAAGGTGCGCCGCTCTGGGAGCCGTCCCCGGAGATCGTGAGGAACGCCAAGGTCACCCGTTACGCGGAGTGGCTGGGCCGGGCCGGTGACTACGAGTCCCTGTGGCAGTGGTCGGTCGACGCCCCGGAGGAGTTCTGGACGTCGATCTGGGACTACTTCGAGGTGGTGGGAGAGCGCGGTGAGGGGCCCGTCATGTCGGGGGAGATGCCCGGCACCGAGTGGTTCGCCGGGTCGACGCTGAACTACGCGGCCAACGCGCTGCGCCGGGCCGCCGCCGACCCCGGGCGGCTCGCGGTGATCTCCCGCGACGAGACGGGCGGGCGCGGGACGCTCACCCTGGGAGAGCTGGCCGAGGAGGTGGCGCGGGTCCGCACCGGGCTGGCCGCGCTGGGCGTCGGGCGGGGTGACCGGGTCGCGGCCTACGTGCCGAACGTCCCCGAGGCGCTGATCGCCTTCCTGGCGACCGCGTCCCTGGGCGCCATCTGGTCCTCCTGCTCGCCCGACTTCGGCGCGCCCAGCGTGATCGACCGTTTCACCCAGATCGAGCCGAAGGTGCTCGTCGCGGTCGACGGCTACGGCTACAACGGCAGGCGCTTCGACCGGAGCGAGGTCGTCCAGGACATCGCCGCCAAGCTGCCGACCCTGGTGGCGCGGGTCCGCATCCCGGCCCGAGACGCGCCCGGCGCGGACACCCCCGGCGCGGCGGACGCCCCGGAGCCCCGGGACGCGGCCGTGACCGGAGGCGGAGTCCGCACGGTGAGCTGGGCGGAGGTGCGCGCCGTCGCGGGACCGCTCGCCTTCGAGCCGGTGCCGTTCGGGCACCCGCTCTGGATCGTCTACTCCTCGGGCACCACCGGGCTGCCCAAGCCGATCGTGCACGGTCACGGCGGCGTGGTGCTGGAGCACCTCAAGGCGCTCTCCTTCCACCAGGACCTGGGCGAGGACGACGTCTTCTTCTGGTACACCACCACCGGCTGGATGATGTGGAACTACCTCGTCGGCGGCCTGCTGGTCGGCTCGACGGTGGTGCTCCACGACGGGGCGGCGACCTACCCGGAGACCGGCGCGCTCTGGCGGCTGGCCGCAGAGGAGGGCGTCACCTACTTCGGCACGGGGGCTCCGTACGTGATCGCGTCCATGAAGGCCGGCCTCGAGCCGTCCGGCCTCGAACGGCTGCGGGGGCTCGGGTCCACCGGCTCGCCGCTGCCGCCCGAGGGGTTCGCCTGGGTGCACGACGCGCTGCCGGAGGTCCAGCTCGGCTCGTTCTCCGGCGGCACCGACGTGTGCACCGGTTTCGTGGGCGCCGTACCGCTGCTCCCGGTCCGGGCGGGGGTGATCCCGTGCCGCTGCCTGGGCGCGAGGGTCGAGTCCTTCGACCCGTCGGGCGCGCCGGTGGTCGGCGAGGTGGGCGAGCTGGTGCTGACCCTGCCGATGCCGTCGATGCCGGTGATGTTCTGGAACGACCCCGACGGGTCCCGCTACCGCGACAGTTACTTCTCCGAGTATCCCGGCGTCTGGCGGCACGGCGACTGGATCAAGATCCTTCCCGACGGCGGCTGCGTGATCTACGGCCGCTCCGACTCGACCCTGAACCGGGGAGGTGTCCGGATGGGCACCAGCGAGTTCTACCGCGTGGTGGAGCGCTTCGAGGAGATCACCGACAGCCTGGTGATCGACACCGGCCAGCTCGGGCAGGAGGGCCGCCTGCTGCTGTACGTCACCATGGCCGAGGGGGCGACCCTGGACGACGACCTCGTCGCGCGCCTGCGCCGGGAGCTGCGGGAAGGTCTCTCCCCGCGTCACGTGCCGAACGAGATCATCGAGGTCCCGGGCATCCCTCGCACCCTCAGCGGCAAGAAGCTGGAGGTCCCCGTCCGCAAGATCCTCCTCGGGGTCGCTCCTACGATGGCCGCCAACCTCGACGCCATGGCCAACCCCGAGGTCCTCTCCCACTTCGTCCCGGGAGCCGACGTCACGCGGCACTGACCCCTCGTGGCCCGGCGGTCCCGGGGCGCCGGCCGCTCATGGGCCGGGGCCCCGGGACCGCCGTCCCGGGGAACCGCGTCCCGCGGACCCCGGCGGCCCGCGGCCTTTGGGGTCAGATCCCCTGGGGGAGGCGGAACAGGCGGCCGGGGTCGCGGGCGGCCTTGATCTGGGCGAGCCTGGTGGCGTTGCCCCCGTAGTAGGCCGCGCGCCAGCCGCCGAGCTCCGGGTCGACGTAGTTGACGTACGCGTGGTCGCCGAAGTGGGGCCGCATCGCCGCGTGCGCGGTCCTGGCCCAGCCGGCCGCTCCGGAGCGGTGGGCGTAGTACTGCACGCTGTAGAGGGCGGCCCGGTGCGGGAAGGCCGTGGCGTCGGGGCGGACCCTGGCGACCGCGCCGCCGAGGGCGTCCAGCAGCACGGTGTGCTCGCCGGGCCGGGCGACCTGGGCGACCAGGGCCCTGGCCCCGGCCTCGGAGAGCGGGCGGTAGGCCATGTGCGACTTGGCCTTGAAGGTGTCCCTGGACAGCCGCCCGCCCCGGGTCTGCCCCGGCAGGGAGCCGCCCAGGTGGCACTGGGTGACCGACAGCGAGCCGCAGCCCGCCATGGTCAGCATGGCCTGGCGGTAGGAGGTCTGCCGGACGGAGCTCGACGACGGCGACCCGGCCGCGTCGGCCAGCCTGTCGAGCAGTCGCTCGCAACCGGCCCTGCCGCCGAGGTAGAGCCCGACGACCTCCACGTCCGTCCCGCCGTCGCGGCTCAGGTGCATGCCCGACCACATGGCGTCGGGGGCCGAGGGCCCCCACGCCTGCCAGGCGCGCAGCGCCCTGACCGCTCTCGACCACGGCCAGTGCAGGAAGAACACCGTGACCTCGCGGGTGGGGTGGGTGCGGAACCCGAAGGAGACCGCGACGCCGAGGTTGCCCCCGCCGCCGCCCCGCGAGGCCCAGTACAGGTCGGCGTTGTGGTTCGCGTCGCAGGTCAGCAGCCGCCCGTCGGCCGTGACGATCTGGACCGACTCCATCACGTCGCAGGTCAGGCCGTACTTCCTGGAGACCACGCCGATCCCGCCGCCCAGCGCGAGCCCGCTCACCCCGACCGTGGCGCAGGTCCCGGCGGGGATGCTGACCCCGCTCGCGGCCAGCCTGTCGTAGACGTCGATCAGCTTGGCGCCCGCCCCGACGGTCGCCCGCCCCGAGGCGTGGCTCACCTTGCTCATCCGGGAGACGTCCAGGACCAGGCCGGTCCCGGTGGACCAGCCCGCGTAGGAGTGGCCGCCGGACCGTACGGCCAGCGGCAGCTTCAGCCGGCGCGCGAAGGCGACGCACTCGGCGACGTCGGAGGGGTTGGCGCAGTAGGCCACCCCCGAGGGCCGGACCGCGTCGAAGGCGGGGTTGAACAGCTTCCTGGCGCCGTCGTACGCGGCGTCGCCCGGCCGGACGAGCCTGCCCTCCAGCCCGCCGGCCAGGGCCCGCCAGTCGGCGGGCCGTGGCGCGCTCGCGGCGCCCCGGCCGGTCGCGCCGGTGATACCGGTGGCGTCGTGGCCGGTCGTGCCGGCGGCGCCCAGGGCGGGTGTGCCCTGAGCGCCCAGTGCGAGGGCGGCCAGGCCGCCGGTCCGAAGGAATGCCCGCCTGTCCGGAGGGGTCCGCATGTCTTCACTCCCCGAGGTTCGGTGTCACCTTCCCGATAGGACGACCGCACCACCCTTCCGGTTGGTCACATTCACATCACTCCTGGAGCGGCGAGAGACGGCTCACGCCCCCTGCGCCACGCGCAGCGCGAGGGCCGGGCACATCTCGACGGCCCTGCGGGCCATCCGCCGGAACTGGGCGGGTACGGTGTCGCGGCCGAACACCGGGTAGCCGTGCTCGTCGAGGTGAACGAGGTCGGGGGCGAGCTGGGCGCACAGGCCGTGGCCCTGGCAGCGGGTCCAGTCCACGGTGAGCTTCACCTCGGGCTCGTTCTCCTGCGGGGGCAGGGGGAGTACGCCGAGCACCGGGCGCCCGCAGCTGCCGCGCAGCAGGTGCTCCTCGATGTCCTCGGGGAAGGCGTCCAGCGCCGACAGCACGAATCTGGACGTTCCGTCGGGGTGGAAGCACGCGCCCCTGCCCTTGACGCTCGCGGCCCTGCTCCGCAGCTCGTCCAGGGCGGAGGCCGACCCGTTCACGAGCTCGGCCATCGACTGCGCGACGTCCGGGAGTCCGAGACGGCAGGGACCGCACTGCCCCGACGACTGGGCGGCCAGGTACTTCGCGACCCTGACCGTCTCGCCCAGCGGGCAGGTCTCCCCGCCGAGCGGCACGATGATCCCGGCGCCGAGCTGGCCGCCCGCCTCCGCGATGCCCTGGCGGGAGACGGTCGCCACGGCCGCCGCGTCCGCGTGCAGCCACGCGCCGTGGTACCCGCCGACCAGCACCCCGTCGCCGGTGGAGGCCTGGCAGGCGTCCAGGACGGCGTACAGCGGGGTGCCGGTCGCGACCTCGACCACGGCCGGGGCCTTGGCGGAGCCTCCCACCGTGAGCAGGACCGTCCCCGGCTCGCGCGCCGTGCCGACGTCGGCGTACCGCTCCGCGCCCAGGGTCGCGAGGACCGCGAGCTGGGCGTACGTCTCGGCGTTGGACAGCAGGGTGGGCAGCCCGTTCACGCCGCTCTCCACGGCCCTGACCTTGCGGCCCGGCGGCTCCCCGACCTGGCCGTTCACCGAACGGACCAGCGCGCCGCCCTCGCCGGAGATGAACCTCTCGACGATGCCGACCACCCGGACCTGGCCGCTGATGCCCCGTTCCTCGACCGCGGCGGCCACGGACGCCTGGCCCATGCCGCCCTCGACGGTCGCGATCACGACCTGCTTGGCGCCGATCGCGCCCGCCGCGAGCAGCGCGCCCTCGATGACGAGGTGGGGGGTCCTGGTGAGCAGCATCGTGTCCTTGCTGCTCGCGGGCTCGCCCTCGGCCGCGTTGACCAGGACGATCTTGTCCGCCTTCTTGTCCATCACCGCGCGGACCTTGCGGGCGAAGGGGAACGCGGCCCCGCCCCGCCCGCGCATGTCCACCTCGTCGGCGAGCGCCGCCAGCTCCTCGCCGGACATGCTCGGCGCCGTGCCGTGCATGTCGCGGTGTTCCGCGAGGTCCATCCTGCGGCAGTCCTCGAGCCCGGCGGTCAGCCGGGCGGGCCCTAACTGGCGGACCGGGGGAACGCGGTAGGGAATCATCCGACATCTCCGATACGACGAAGCTCCGGCGGGTCCTCACGGACGATGCGCGGGATGCGGCCGACGATGCTCGTGGGCGGGGTCAGCTCCACGGCGACGGGCACCTCCACGGGCACCTCCTCGCGCACGACGATCGGCTGGGGCTGCAGCTCGGAGATCACCCTGATCAGCAGGGCGGCTCCCACCGCGACCAGGCAGACCACGTAACTCCAGGTCACCCACTCCGCGGGCGCGCGGCCCGCGGTCAGCCCGTGCAGGACCGCCATCGGCCACGCCAGGTAGGCGGAGCCGTGCAGCATGCGCCAGAGCCACGGCCTGCGGTTCTCCGCGAACCTGGCCCGGGCGACCCCGGTGAGGAAGACAAGGATCATCAGGTCGGAGGCGATGGCGCCGAAGCCGACGTACAGGCTCTGGCCGCTCGCGCCCAGCGGGACCACGACGGACGCGAGAGAGGTCCTGCTTTCGATGATCTTCATGATGACGTGGATGGCGAGGAAGCCCATGCCGAGCATGGCGGCGGCCCGGTGGGCGAGCTGCGACCGGATCCTGCCCAGGACCGGCAGCACGATCCGGTCGGCGGAGAGCAGGCCGAGTGCCACGGTCGCGGTGAGCGAAACGAGGGCGATCACGCCCGAGAAGAACGAGAAGACGCCACGGACGGCGGCTGCCACCTCCATGCCGGGCGCTGTCCGCCCGAGCATGAGGAGGCCGACCACGGAGATCGTGATCGTGACACCGAGGCCGATCCTGGCGGGCCTCTGGTCGAGACTTATCCCGGCCTCCGACCGGGTGTGTCTCGGAGTCCGTCTGTTACCCACCTATGGCTCCTGTCTGCGAAGCGGCTCGGACGTCTGCGTCCGAGGGTGATGGACTCTGATATCGCGAGATGCCGCCCCCCGTCTCCGCGGGGTGTGGAAGAGGCGCGGAGACGGGGGGCGGCGGTCCCGGAAGGAAGCCGTCAGCAGCGACGGTTCCTGTTGATGCAGTCGACGACGAGCCTCATGAGCCGGTCGGGCATCACATTCGCGAAGTCGGCGTGGTCGGTGACGGGGTTGTGCCGTTGCTCGGGGAAGGCGTCCAGCGCGAAGGACGGCGTACGCGGCGTGGAGTAGACCAAGGTCATCCGCAGCTGCGGGATGGCCCTGGTGCCGGACGGGCAGGCGCCGTTCGCGTCGGGGAACAGCACGTGCGTGCGGTGGTTGGCGCTGTCGGTGTTCTGGCCGTCCCAGCAGCTGGGGAAGTCCAGGATCCGGACGAGCTGGCTGCCGCGGGGGCAGAGCGGGTACTTGGTGGTGATCCGGTTGGTGAAGCCGGTGCAGCTCCACTTGGCGAGGGCGTTCGCGCCGCCGTTGGTGGCGGCCTTGGCGTCACCGGTGATCATCCTGATGAAGCGCGGCATCGGGCTCACCCTGGAGACCGCGTTCCCGCGGAACTGCAGGCTCACCTGGCGCGCCTGCATGATGGTGCCGACGTTGCCGTCCGGGTCATCGGCGTTGGCGTCGCTCGTACGGTCGCGAAGGACCGGCCAGAAGTAGGTCGAGCGGTCGTTGAGCGCGCACGTGGTGCCCGCGGCGGCCAGGGACTGGTCCGTGGAGAACGCGTCGGTCGACAGGTTGCCGACGTAGTCGTGGATGTGGTGGGCGCCGTTGGTCACACCGGGGGCCACGATGAAGTTGTCGGAGTTGCGGTGGCCGTTCCTGTTCGTGCCGCACCGGGAGGTGAAGAGGCCGGCGGAGCCGCTGCGCCGCGGCCGGATCTCCTGGACGTTCCGCGGGACCTGCCGGATGTCGATGAAGTCCTCGGGGAACGGCCCGAGGTCGGCGCACTCGGCCTCCTCGTCGTCCTCGTCGTCCTGCGGGGGAGCGGGGGTCTCGCTGGGAGCCGGCGTCTCCGCGGGCGGGTCGTTCGGCGGGGCGTCGGTCGGCGGTGCCTGGGTGGGGCTCTGCGAGGGCGCCTGGGTGGGCCTGCGACGGGCGTTGCCGTTGTCGGCGTTCTCCTGCTCAGGGGCCTGCTGCTGGTCGGCCGACTCCTCGGGGGCGGGCGGCTCCGTGGGAGACGCCTGGATGAGGCTTCCGCCCGCGAGAGGCGCGTCGGCGGGCTGGTCCTGGGCCGGCTGGTCCTGAGGGGGCTGGTCCTGCGCGGGGGGTGCCTGGTCCTGGTTCTGACCCTGCTGGTTCTGGTCCTGCTGGTTCTGACCCTGTTGGTCCTGCGCGGGCTGGTCCTGCGCGGGCTGGTCCTGCTGGCTGCGCTGGTTCTGCTGGTTCTGGCCCTGCTCGGCGGGGTCGCAGTGGTCACCGTAGGCGGGGGCCGTGACCGCCACGGTGAACGTGACGGTGGTGAGCGTGCTGGCGGCCAGCGCCAGCGCCGACAGGGAGACGAGCGAGCGTTTCATGATTTTCAAGCGTTTTCTCTCCTCACAGGTGTGTCGAGAGCGGAGACGGGCGGCGCCGGGGAGGGCATCGGAGGCTCGGGCAGGTCCGAGTGGTCGACCAGCCCCGTGCTCTCCAGCAGGGTCATGTGCTTCATGACCACCTCGACCGCCCGCTGGGCGAATGTCCTGACCAGGTCGTTTCGGGTGCCGGACCGTACGCCGGCGACCGTCACGAAGACCTTTCCGTGGGCCGCCCGCAGCAGCTGGGCGAACAGGAGGTCGTACTCGGCGCCCGGCTCCACCGCCGCCAGCTGCGCCATCCAGCCCTGCTGGTCGGCGTTGGGCTGGTCGGGCAGCGGCACGTTCAGCTTCGCCGCGAGGGCGCGAACCTCCTCGTCGAGCTTGAGGTGGTCGGTCATCAGGTGCATGCCGACCTCCTTCACCCGCTTGCTCGCGGCCTTCTGCTGGGCCTGCTGACCGCTGGGAATCTCCCAGAGACCGGCCAGCCGGACCTTGACCAGCAGGTCGCGGTCGGCCGCGCCCAGCGGCCCCTGCGGGGTCTGGACCCAGCCTTGCGCGGCAGCCCCGCCGCCGGGCGGGGTGATCAGGACGACCGCCACGGCGGCGATCGCGATGAAGGCCCCGAACAGCAGGGGTTCGCCGTTCTTGAAGCGGCGGAACAGTGATCTGAACATGGCCCGGTTCCGCTCTCAGAGACTGGCCGCTACCAGGGCCTTCTCGGCGCCCGGCGTGGTGTCGAACGTGCCGCCCGGCCCGTGGGGGACCGGGTGCGTGAGGAGGAGGACAGCTCCGACCGGCCACGGAATGTGCCGCACTGCCATGTCGTTTCCTTTCCCCGAGGCCCGCCGGTGCGGGCGCACTTGGTGGGAGGTACGCGGTGCCGCTCGGGGTGGTTCAGAAGAAGTGATGAGATAGTTAGAAATGACTGGAGTTGCCAGAGTTGCAGACGGGACTCATAACGAAGGTGTAAAGATGTGCCCGTGCGTCAACTCGACAGTCGGTTCGAGAGCGCGGACACCGATGTCCTCTTGGTAGAAGATCTGTATCGGGAGTTCGGTGTACCCCTGCTCCGCCATGTGCGTAAGGCCACCGGTAACGATCTGCAATGGGCGGAGGACGTCGTCCAGGAGACGCTCGTCCGAGCCTGGCGCAATGCAGGAAGGTTGCAACGAGAGCCCGGCCTTTTGTGGGCCTGGCTCCTGACCGTCGCCCGGCGTATCGTCATCGACGGTCGTCGCAGGCGAGGGACTAGACCACAGGAGGTCGAGCCCGCCGACGCGAACGCTGTGCCCGTTCCCGACGGGGCCGATCGCGCGCTGGAGGCGATGATCGTCGCCGAGGCGTTGCGAGAACTGTCCCCAGAACACCGCGAAGTCATCGAGCAGACTTACCTACGGGACCGTACGATTAACGAGGCGGCGGAAATCCTCGGGATACCGCCGGGTACGGTCAAGTCCCGGCTTTACTACGGGATCCGGGCTCTCCGAAAGGTCCTGAAGGAGAGAGGTGTCGCGAGCTGATGGTCCCCTCCCCGCATCATGACGTGGCGGCGTACGCGCTCGGGGTTCTCGACGAAGAGGATCACGAGGTGTTCCAACGTCACCTCATGACGTGCGAGGAGTGCCAGGTCGAGCTCCGGGAACTCAGTGAGGTTCCCGGACTCCTCGACGGGGTCAAGCGGGACCGCTCCAATGCCCTGGACGACGACCGGATGCCACATTGACGTTTGGTCGGTTTTGGGGTGATATCAGAAGCGGTGGTGTGTCCCGGTCAACGAGGATCGGGACAGGCGGCCACTGGAGGTGTCGTGCCACGGGCCATGCCCGATGGGCGGAGTGCGGGCCGATCGGCCCAGCCCGCCGGGCGAGGTGCCCGGAGCGAGGTCGGACTCGCCCGGCGGCGCCGTAGCCGTTCCGAGGCGACCCTGTGGGATGATTGCCCTACCGCCACCTCGCAGGGAGAACCCGCCGTCTCCGACCAGGAGCCCTTCCGTTCCCCGCCGGCAGCGGCGAGAGACCGTGGCTCCCATGACGAGCCGTGGCGCCTGGCCGAGATCCCGATCATCCGTGACGAGACGACCGCCCCGCGGCGGGCGTTCCGGGCCCGGATCTCCCGGGAACGGAGCCGGTGGCCGGGCGGGGGCACCGCATCCCGGCGGGCGCGCGCGACATCACTTCCGCTCCGCTGGGCAACATTTCTCCGGGAATCATGACTTTCGCCATGGAATCCCGTCCAACCATGCACAACCCCTCACAAAGGAGTGAGAGCGACATGCCGCTCGACGAGGCCAAGGACGAGCTGCTGAGGAGTGCCGCGGAGACGTACGCGCGCACACCGGGCGGCGATCACGTGAGCGTGGAGGAGGCGCTCGCCTTCCTGCGGCTCTACTACCGGCATGTCGCCCCGGAGGACCTGCTCGGCCGGGACCTGACGGACGTGTACGGCCCGGCGATGGCCCAGCGGCGGCTCGCCGAGAGCCGTCCCCAGGGCCGCGCCCTGGTGCGGGCCTACACCCCCACCACGGAGGAGCACCACTGGGATCCCGGGTTCTCCGTCGTGGAGATCGTCACCGACGACATGCCCTTCCTCGTCGACTCGGTGACGATGGAGCTCGACCGGCACGGCATCGGCACCCACCTGGTCATCCACCCGCAGATGCGGGTGCGCAGGGACATGACCGGCAAGCTGCTCGGGGCCGGCGAGGAGGACGTCACCGGGCAGGTGCTGGCCGAGTCCTGGATGCACTTCGAGATCGACAGGCAGGCCGGCGAGGCCGCGCTCAAGGCGATCGAGACCGACCTGCAGCGCGTCCTGGAGGACGTGCGCGGCGCCGTCGAGGACTTCGTCAAGATGCGGGCCCTCGCCCTGCGGACCGCCGAGGACGTCTCGGCCAACCCGCCGCCCCTCGATCCCGCCGGGGTGGAGGACAGCCTGGAGCTGCTGCGCTGGCTGGCCGACGGGCACTTCACCTTCCTCGGCTACCGCGAGTACCGCCTGGAGGAGGGCGAGCAGGGCGACAGGCTGCACCCGATGCCCGGGACCGGGCTGGGCATCCTCCGCAACGACAGCGCCGACTCCGGCAGCTTCGCCGCGCTCCCCCCGGAGCTGCGCGCCAAGGCCCGTGAGAAGCAGCAGATGCTGATCATCACCAAGGCCAACACCCGGGCCACCGTCCACCGCCCCGCCTACCTCGACTACGTGGGCGTCAAGCTCTTCGACGCCTCGGGCGAGGTCGTGGGCGAGCGGCGTTTCCTCGGCCTCTTCACCCACGTCGCCTACAGCGAGTCGATCTCTCGTATCCCGGTGCTCAGGCGGAAGCTGGCCGCGGTGATGGCGCTCGCCGGGCTGACCGCCGACAGCCACGACGGCGGGGACCTCATCGAGATCCTGGAGACCTTCCCCCGCGACGAGCTCTTCCAGACCTCCGTGGACCAGCTGCTGCCGATCGCCCTCGGCGTGCTCAGGCTCCGCGAGCGCAAGCAGGTGAAGCTCTTCCTGCGCCCGGACGACTACGGCCGCTACGTCTCGTGCCTCGTCTACCTCCCGCGCGACCGCTACACCACCAAGATCCGCATCAAGATGCAGGAGATCCTGCTCAAGGCGCTCGGCGGCACCTCCTTCGACTACAGCGCGATGATCGGCGAGTCGGCCCTCGCCAGGCTGCACGTGGTGGTGCGCGGCGAGCGCGGCAGGCCGCTGCGCGCCGACACGGTGAACGTCGAGGAGCTGGAGGCGAGGCTGGCCGCCGCCACCAGGTCCTGGGAGGACGACCTGGCCTCCGCGATCGCCGAGCTGAGCCCCGAGGACGAGGCGCCCACGCTCATCCGCCGCTACGCCACGGCGTTCCCCGAGGGCTACAAGGCCGACTTCCCCGCCCGGATGGCGGTCGCCGACCTGCGCCGCCTGGAGGTGCTGGCCTCCTCCACCGACGAGATCGGGATGAACCTCTACGAGCCGTACGACGCCTCGGAGGGCGAGCGCCGCTTCAAGCTCTACCGTCTCGGCGCGCCCGTCTCCCTGTCGCGCGTGCTTCCGCTGCTCCAGCGGATGGGCGTGGAGGTGGTCGACGAGCGGCCGTACGAGATCGACCGCGACAACGACCCGGCGACCAAGGACGCCTGGATCTACGACTTCGGCCTGCGCTACACGCCCTCGCCCGAGGTCGACAGGGACGAGTTCAAACGGCTCTTCCAGGACGCGTTCGGCGCCCTGTGGGCCGGGCGGGTGGAGAGCGACGGGTTCAACGGGCTCGTCCTGGCCGCCGGGCTGACCTGGGAGCAGGCCGAGATCCTGCGCGTCTACGCCAGGTATCTGCGCCAGGCGGGCACCACGTTCAGCCAGGAGTACATCGAGCGGGTGCTGATGGGCAACGTGCGGCTCGCCCGGCTGCTGGTGCGCCTGTTCGAGGCCAGGCTCAACCCCCGGCGCCCGGCCGAGGTCCGCTCCGACCTGTCCGACGCGCTGCACGAGGAGATCCTCGCCGCCCTGGACGAGGTGGCCTCGCTGGACGAGGACCGGATCCTGCGGGCCTACCTGGAGATGATCCGCGCCACCCTGCGGACCAACTACTTCCAGCGGGCCGACGGCGAGCGCAAGCCGTACGTCAGCCTGAAGCTCGACTCGCCGTCGATCAGCGTGCTGCCGCTGCCCCGGCCCAGGTTCGAGGTGTTCGTCTACTCGCCCCGGGTCGAGGGCGTGCACCTGCGCTTCGGCAAGGTCGCGCGGGGCGGGCTGCGCTGGTCGGACCGGATGGAGGACTTCCGTACGGAGGTGCTCGGCCTGGTGAAGGCGCAGATGGTGAAAAACACTGTCATCGTTCCCACCGGCTCCAAGGGCGGCTTTGTCGTAAAAAATCCGCCAAAGTCGGGGTCGCGGGAGGACACCCTGGTCGAGGGCATCGCCTGCTACCGGATGTTCATCTCCGGTCTGCTCGACCTCACCGACAACCTCGTCGACGGTGAGGTGGTCCCGCCCGCCGACGTCGTCAGGCACGACGGTGACGACACCTACCTGGTGGTCGCCGCCGACAAGGGCACCGCGACGTTCTCCGACATCGCCAACGCGGTGGCCAAGGAGTACGGCTTCTGGCTGGGCGACGCCTTCGCCTCCGGCGGCTCGATCGGCTACGACCACAAGGCCATGGGCATCACCGCCAGGGGCGCCTGGGAGTCGGTCAAGTACCACTTCCGCACGACCGGCGTCGACATCCAGAGCACCGACTTCACCGTGGTCGGAGTCGGCGACATGTCCGGTGACGTCTTCGGTAACGGCATGCTGCTCTCCCAGCACATCCGGCTGGTCGCGGCGTTCGACCACCGGCACATCTTCGTCGACCCCCAGCCGGACGTCGCCAGGAGCTACGCCGAGCGCGCCAGACTGTTCGCGCTGCCCCGCAGCTCCTGGGAGGACTACGACGCCTCGCTCATCTCGAAGGGGGGCGGCGTCTGGTCCCGTACGGCCAAGTCGGTCCCCGTCTCCGCGCAGATGCGCGCCGCGCTCGGCATCGACGGCGACGTGACGTCGCTGGCTCCCAACGACCTGATCAGCGCCATCCTGCGGGCCCCGGTCGACCTGCTGTGGAACGGCGGCATCGGCACCTACGTCCGGGCGTCGAGCGAGTCCAACGCCGACGTCGGCGACAAGGCCAACGACGCCCTGCGGGTCACCGCCGCCGAGCTGCGCTGCAAGGTGATCGGCGAGGGCGGCAACCTGGGCTTCACCCAGCTCGCCCGGATAGAGTTCGCGCTCAACGGCGGCCTGGTCAACACCGACTTCATCGACAACTCCGCCGGGGTGGACACCTCCGACCACGAGGTCAACATCAAGATCCTGCTGGACCGGGCCGTCCGCGACGGGGAGCTCACCGACAAGCAGCGCAACCAGCTCTTCCTCGACATGACCGACGAGGTGGCCGGGCTGGTCCTGCGCGACAACTACGACCAGAACGTGGTGCTGGCCGCCGCCCGCGAGCAGGCTCCCGAGATGCTGCACATCCACTCGCGCCAGCTGCGCAGGCTGGAGCGGGCCGGGCTGCTCAACCGGCAGCTGGAGTTCCTGCCGTCGGACAAGATGCTCGCGGAGCGGCGCCAGGCACGGCTCGGGCTGACCGCGCCGGAGTTCTCGGTGCTGCTCGCCTACACCAAGCTGGTGGCCGACGCGGAGATCCTCGCCTCCGACCTGCCCGACGACCCCTACCTGGAGTCCTGGCTGGTGTCCTACTTCCCGTCGGCGCTGCGCGACCCCGGGCTCCGCGCCTACATGGGCACCCACCCGCTCCGCAAGGAGATCATCACCACCGGTGTGGTGAACGACCTGGTCAACTCCAGCGGGACCACCTTCATGTTCCGCCTCGGCGAGGAGAGCGGCGCGTCCACCCCGGACATCGCCCGCGCCTACCTGGTCACGCGGGAGGTCTTCGACATGCCCAGCCTCTGGCGCCAGATCGAGGAGCTGGACAACAAGGTCGACACCTCCACCCAGATCGCGATGGAGCTGGAGGCCCGCAAGCTCGTCGAGCGGGGCACCCGCTGGCTGCTGGGCAACCGGCGCCCGCCGCTCGACCTGGCCTCCACCGTCGGCTTCTTCGCCAAGGGCATGAACGGCCTGCTGCCGCACCTGCCCAAGCTGCTGACCGGGTCCGACCTGTCGGCGTTCGAGGAGCGGCGCGACGCCTTCGTCTCCCGGGGCGTGCCGTCCGAGCTGGCCGAGCGCGTCGCCGCCATGGTGCCCGCCTACTCCACGTTCGACCTGGTCGAGGTGGCCTGGCGCACCGGCCGTCCCGTGCACGACGTCGCCGAGGTCTACTTCGACCTCGCCGACCGGCTCCAGCTCTCCAGGCTGCGCGAGCGCGTCGTCGCGCTGCCCAGGGACAGCCGCTGGAACTCCATGGCGCGGGCCGCGCTCCGCGACGACCTCTACGCCGCGCACGCCGCGCTCACCCACGACGTCCTGACGCACAGCACGCCCGGGCTGTCGCCCGAGGAGCGCCTGGCGCGCTGGACCGAGGCCAACTCGGCGGCGGTCTCGCGGGCGCGGCAGACCCTGTCGGAGATCTGGGAGAGCGACAACTTCGATCTCGCGACGCTGTCGGTGGCGCTGCGCGCGATCCGCACGCTGGTGGCCACCATCAACCTCCCGCACGTCGACGCCTGACCCGCCCGGCGCCCGGCCGGGTCCCTCACCGGGGCCCGGCCGCGCGGCAGTTCCCGGTGCGGCGGGTCCGGTCGCGGAAGGGGTGGGGAGGGACTGTCGCGCGGGTTACGCCACGGTGACCTTGGTGAGGCCGCCGAGATAGCCGATGACCTTGGCCGATCGGCCGCTGCCCTTGGCCGGGACCGTGCTCACGTACAGCTGTGTCTCCACCGTGCGCAGTTCCTTGGGGATGAACCGCTCCTTCGTCAGCTTCCTGGCCTCGGGCGGGATCTGGATGTCCGACCCGCACGGTGTGATCTTGATCGTCCGCGTCGTCGTCCTGATCAGGGAGTAGAGGACGAGCGCGCCGCCGTCGGCGGTGCGCAGCGCGTGCACCGGGTAGTCGCTCGCGGCGAAGATCGAGTCGTAGCTCAGGCAGTCGTCCGCCTTCCCGTCCGCCCGCCTCCTCGTGATCTCGTCGGCGAAGCCGGTGGTGTGCGGGCCCGCCTCGATGAGCCCCGCCGCGAACCCCCGCTCGCCCTCCTCGGCCGAGGTCGCGTGCAGCGGGGCCATCAGCCGCGGGCTGATGGCCAGCGTCGCGTCCTCCTCGCCCAGCGCCGTCGCGTAGCCCTCCGCGTCCGTGGCGACCACCGGGGGCCGGACGCCCTCGTCGAGCAGCGAGGTCGAGCTGACCTGCCAGTCCTCGCCGTCGTCCCGCATCAGGGTCAGCACGGCGGTGCGGACCCGGCCCGAGGGCTCCTTACGGTCCACGACCGCGGCGAACCAGAGCGGGCCCCGCTGATCGCGCGGGACCAGCAGCCGGGAGGGACCCCACGTGTAGGGGGGGAGGGCCTTGGCGGAACCGTCGAACGCCGCGGAGGTGAGGGCTCTCTGCCCGTCGCGGGTCTGCTCCCGCATGAGCCTGCGATCGGCCTCCAGGTGCGGCACCGCCGCTCCCAGCACCCCGTCGGCGCCCACGACGCCCGCCAGCGCCTTCTCCGCCTCGGCGAGCGTGACCGGGGGCGGTGAGGGGACGGACGCGGCGGAGGTGGCCGGCGTGACACCGCCGGCGGGGGAGCTCCGCTCCGGCGGGGCGTCGCCGGAACCGGAGCACGCCGCGGTCGCGGCGGTCACGGTGATCAACACCAGCGCGAGTGCGAGCGCACCCCGTCGCCCGTGTTCGCGCACGTCCACCTCCCGATGCTCCCCGATGCTCCCCCGATGCGGGCCATGCTAGCCATGGTGGGGGAGCGCGCCGTACACGATGGGGTTCGGAGGTCGCGTACCCTTTACAGACGTGGCACTCATCGATCCGGCAGAACAGATCAACGAGCTTACCGGGACGCTGAACAGCATCCAGGACGTGCTCGACCTCGGCGCGATGCGCAAGCAGATCGAGGAGCTGGAGGATCAGGCCGCCGCGCCCGACCTGTGGAACGACCAGGATCGCGCCCAGAAGGTCACCAGCAGGCTCTCCTACCTCCAGGGCGAGGTCAACAGGATCGAGTCGCTGGGGCAGCGGCTGGACGACCTCTCCGTGCTGTACGAGCTGGCCGCCGACGAGGAGGACGACGACACGCGGGAGGAGGCCGACCGCGAGCTGGAGTCCCTGAAGAGCGACATCGGCGCCCTGGAGGTCCGCACCCTCCTGTCCGGCGAGTACGACGCCCGCGAGGCGGTCGTCACGATCCAGTCCCAGGCGGGCGGCGTGGACGCCGCCGACTGGGCCCAGATGCTCCAGCGGATGTACCTGCGGTGGGCCGAGCGCAAGGGCTACCCGACCGACGTCTACGAGACCTCCTACGCGGAGGAGGCCGGGATCAAGTCGACGACCTTCACGGTCAAGGCCCCCTACGCCTACGGCACGCTCCGCGGCGAGCACGGCACCCACCGCCTGGTCCGCATCAGCCCGTTCGACAACCAGGGGCGCCGCCAGACCTCCTTCGCGGGCGTCGACGTGGTGCCGGTCGTGGAGACGACCGACCACATCGACATCAACGAGGACGACCTGCGCGTCGACGTCTACCGCTCCTCTGGACCCGGCGGCCAGGGCGTCAACACGACCGACTCCGCGGTCCGCCTGACCCACCTGCCCACCGGCATCGTGGTCTCCTGCCAGAACGAGCGCTCGCAGCTGCAGAACAAGGCGACCGCGATGGCGGTCCTGCAGGCCAAGCTGCTGGAGCGCAAGCGCCAGGAGGAGAAGGCGGCGCTGAACGAGATCCGGGGCGAGTCGACCACGTCGTGGGGCACCCAGATCCGTAACTACGTCCTCCACCCGTACCAGATCGTCAAGGACCTGCGGACGGGCGCCGAGGAGGGCAACCCGAGCGGGGTGCTCGACGGCGACCTGGACAGCTTCATCGAGGCCGAGATCCGCTGGACCCGCCGCCAGGAGTCGGGCGCCGACGAGTAGAGCGTCATCTCCCGGTTCCCGGGAGGGGAACGCGCGGCACCGGGGGCCGGCGGGGAGCGATGGAGACCGTCCTCTCCCGCCGCCTTCGTCTCGTCCCCGGGTGCCTGTTCCCCGGGCCTGCCGAAGAGCTCGCTCACGGGCGCCCCTGAGCGCCCGTGACGCGATCTCCGCCCGCGACCCCGGGAGCCCCCGGGAGGGCGGTCAGGTGCCGCTGAGGTGCTTCAGGGCCAGGGTGAGGAAGAAGAGCGCGATCAGCACCAGCGACAGGAGCGCGGGGGTCATGCCTCCGAAGCCGTTGTTGTGCATCCGGTCGCGGTACGCGCGGCAGCGGGGGCAGCGGCCTTCCGCCACGGGGTGAGCGCACCCCGCGCAGACCAGGTCTTCACAGCTCATGACGTCCTCCCTCTTCGAGGTCAGAACTACTTTATGCGGTCGTTACCGGGCGCCGAATCGTTTTGTTTCCGTTATGGGCTTTCCATGCCAGTCTTCCCCCTAGACTGGGCTCCGGCCAACCGGAACGTCGATCGAGAGTAAAAGACCGGCGCCCCCCGGCCGGCGAGAGGCGGAAGTGGCCCTCTGCCACTCCTGCGACCGTCCTAACCCCTAGACTGGCATGCCGTGATGCGCCCGTGATCCATTTTGATAATGTCACCAAGGTCTACGCGAACCAGAACCGGCCCGCGCTGGACCACGTCAGCGTCGACGTCGACAAGGGCGAGTTCGTGTTCCTCGTCGGCCCCTCGGGGTCCGGGAAGTCGACCTTTCTCCGGCTGGTCCTGAAGGAGGAGCGCCCCAACTCGGGTGCGATCCACGTGGCCGGCAAGGACCTCGCCCGACTGTCCAACTTCAAGATCCCGCACCTGCGCCGCCGGATCGGATGTGTCTTCCAGGACTTCCGGCTGCTCCCGAACAAGAACGTGTACGAAAACGTCGCGTTCGCTCTGGAGGTCATCGGCAAGCCCCGGCGTTTCATCCGTAAGGTGGTCCCGGAGGTCGTCGAACTGGTCGGCCTCGAGGGCAAGGCACACCGGATGCCCGACGAGTTGTCCGGTGGCGAGCAGCAGCGGGTCGCGATGGCCCGGGCGTTCGTCAACCGGCCGATGATCCTGCTGGCCGACGAGCCGACCGGAAACATCGACCCCGCGACGAGCATCGGCATCATGAAGGTGCTCGACCGGATCAACCGGACCGGCACCACGGTCGTCATGGCCACGCACGACGCGGCCATCGTCGACTCCATGCGCAAGCGGGTGGTGGAACTGGAGGACGGAAAGATCGTCCGTGACCAGTCGCGAGGCGTGTACGGCCAGGCGTACTGACACCAGGACCGGATAGAGCGACAGGAAGAGCATGCGGGCAAACTTCATCTTCTCCGAGGTCTGGATCGGCCTCCGCCGCAACCTCACGATGACCATCGCGGTCATCGTGACCGTGGCGATCGGCATGGCGTTGCTGGGCGTCGGTCTGATGATCAACTCCCAGATCAACAGCATGAAGGACTTCTGGGCGGACAAGGTCGAGGTCTCGGTCTTCCTGTGCAAGAAGAACGATCCCTTCCCGCAGTGCAAGGGCAGCGGCGGTGTGAACGCCCAGGAGCAGGCCGAGCTGAAGGCGACCATCGAGGGCATGTCCCAGGTCGAGTCCGTCGCCGTCGAGAACGCGACCGAGGCCTACAAGAACTTCCGGGACCAGAACGCCAACAACACCGTGCTGCTCTCGGCCATCCAGGTCGAGGACATGCCCGAGTCGCTGCGGGTCAAGCTCAAGGACCCCGAGGCGTACGGGCCGGTGATCGAGGCGGTCAAGGGCGCCCCGGGGGTCTCCAACGTGGTCAACCAGAAGGAGCTCCTGGAGAAGTTCTTCGGGCTGCTGGAGAAGCTCCGCTGGGCCGCCCTGGTGGTGGCGATCATCCTGGTCTTCGCGGCCACGCTCCTGATCGGCAACACCGTCCGGCTCTCGGCGTACAACCGCAGGCGGGAGACCGGCATCATGCGGCTGGTGGGTGCCTCCAACCTCTACATCCAGCTTCCGTTCGTGATGGAGGGCGTCATCGCCGGCCTGATCGGCGGTGTGCTGGCCGCGATGCTGCTGATCGTCAGCAAGGTCTTCCTCTTCGACGGGGTGCAGCTCTACCTCTCTCCCAACAGCCAGCTGTCCTGGGAGACGGTCGCCTCGGTGATCAGTGTCACCATGGTCTTCGGCGTGCTCATCTGTGTGCTGGCCTCCTTCGTCACCCTCCGCCGCTACCTGCGTGTGTGACGATCCCGTGCCTCCCTCGTCCGCTGTGACCGTCCCGCGAGCGTGGCGCCTCCGCGCGCCGATCCAGGTCCCGCCCGCGCTCGCGGGCGCGGTCCGCGGTTCCGGTCACCGGTAGGCTCCAGGCATGCCACGTGAGACCGGGCGTAAGGTAATCGCCCAGAACAAGCGTGCCTGGCACGACTACCACATCGAGGACACCTACGAGGCTGGTCTCGTGCTCCAGGGCACGGAGGTCAAGTCGCTGCGGCTCGGCCGTGCCTCCCTCCTCGACGGGTACGCCGTCATCAAGGACGGCGAGGCCTGGCTGATCAACGTCCACATCCCCGAATACACCATGGGGACCTGGACCAACCACGCCGCGCGCCGCACCCGCAAGCTCCTGCTTCACCGCAAGGAGATCGACAAGCTGGTCTCCAAGACCAAGGAGGGCGGCCTGACCCTGGTGCCGCTCGCCATCTACTTCAAGGACGGCAAGGCCAAGATAGAGATCGGCCTCGCCAAGGGAAAGAAGGACTGGGACAAGCGGCAGACGCTGGCCGAGAACCAGGCCAAGCGGGAGATGGCGCGCGCGCTCAGGCACAGGAACAGGTGATCGTGAGGGGCAGGGCCCGGCGAACCGCCGCCGCCGCGCTCGCGCTGGTGGCGACGGCTCCCATGCTGTCCGCCTGCTTCGAGGAGCCCTCGGCCCACGAGGCGGTGCGTGACTTCCTGATCGGCTGGCAGACGGGCGACTACGCCGCCGCGGCCAGACGCACGGACGGTGACCAGAAGGTGGTCAGCCGGGCGCTGGAGAACGCCAAGCTCCAGCTCGACGCGGCCTCGTTCCGCTTCAACGTCAAGAGCATGCGGCGCGCGGCGGACGAGGTCGAGGCCGACTTCGACGCCGAGGTCGACCTGGGGGAGAACAACCCCCTGTGGGAGTACGAGGGCAAGCTGCCGCTCCACCTGGTCGACGGCCAGTGGCGGGTGCGCTGGTCGCCCAGCGTCCTGCACCCCCAGCTGCGCGAGGGTGAGCGGTTCGCCGTGAAGGTCACCCCCGAGGGCCGCCAGCCGATCCTCGACCGCAACCGCGACCCGCTGCAGGAGAAGGCCGTCCTGCACGTGGCGAGCGTGGTCCCGTCCAACCTGAAGAGCGGCGAGGCGGACGATCTCTGCGAGAAACTCTCCAAGATCACCGGTTTCCCGCAGGACCGCCTGCTGAGCCGGATCCGCTCCGCGCCGCCCAACCTCCAGGTGCCGCTGGTCACCTTCGGCCGTACGAAGTTCCGGCAGCTGCAGGGGCAGTTGGAGGCGATCCCCGGCCTCACCCTCTCCGCGCAGGAGCAGGCGGTGGCCCCCGCCTCGCCCACCCAGATCGTCGGCACCGTCACCGCCGTCACCCCGGAGAGCGAGCAGCAGCTCGGCGGGCCGCAGCGGGCCGGGGACACGGTCGGCAGAGCCGGTCTGCAGAAGGCGTACCAGGAGCATCTGACCGGTTCGACCGACACCCGGGTGATCACCGTCGACCTCAAGACGCTCAAGGTGACCGAGCTCAAGAAGTGGCGGCCCGACCGCTCCACCTCACCGGTCCGCACCACGCTCGATCGCTCCCACCAGAAGGCGGCCGACAGCGCGCTGCTGGGCGGGACTCCCGGCATGCTGGTCGCGGTCCAGGCCTCGACCGGTGACATCCTGGCGGTGTCGAGCACCGAGCAGTACAACCAGGAGAGGCACGCCCTCGCCGGGAGGTTCCCCGCCGGGACCGCTTTCTCGATCATGACCGTCGAGGGCATGCTCAGGGCGAAGATCGACCCCAAGCAGAAGGTGGCCTGCCCGGCCGACAGGTCCGTCGGGGGTGCCGCGTTCCACCAGGAGGGCGGGTCCGCAGGGGGCTCGCCGACCCTCCAGGCCAACTTCGCCACCGGCTGCGTGACCGCGCTCGCCGCGCTGGCCCGCAGGATCAACGGCGCGGAGCTGACGGCCGACGCCGCGAAGTTCGGCATCGGGGTGCCCTGGAGCCTCCCGCTGAAGTCGTTCAGCGGTTCCGTGAACTCCAAGAAACCGCTGAAGAGCGACGCGGCCACGGCCAAGGCCATCACCGGGCAGAACGTCCTGGTCAGCCCGCTGTCCATGGCGCTGGTCGCGGGGGCCGTCGCCTCCGGCACCTGGCGCCCGCCGGTCCTGGTCACCGAGCCCCAGACGGCCGACCCCACGACTGACGCCAAGCCCTCCAAGGCGCCCGACCCGGTCCAGCTGGACGACAAGACGGTCGAGACCCTCCGCGCCTTCATGCGCAGCGGAGTGACCGGGGGCTCCGCGCGGGCCGCCGCGGCCCCCGGCGACCCCGTCCACGGCATCACCGCCTCCGCCTCGCAGAACCGCAAGCCGCTCTCCTGGTTCGTCGGGTGGCAGGGGGACGTGGCCGTCGCCGTGCTGACGCAGAGCTCGGACGCCACGGCGGGAGCGACCGTCGCCGGGCGCTTCTTCCAGGGGCTGCACGCCGGTCTGTGACGCTGCGGAATATTCTTTTCACCCTGAGCAACCATGGAGTGTCTTGTTTGCGTCCTTCTAAGTGACCGGGCTCCGCTTGGGGGGTTGCGGACCCGGTCGCTGTGATGAGATCAGGGCTTCATCTCGGGGGAAGCCCTGCCGTCAGGACCGGCTCGACCCTGCCGGTCGACCCCGGGGACGCTCGCGATTCGCGGGTGTCCCCGGGGTTTCGGCGTTCCCGGGGTGCCGGCGTCCCCGGCCCGCCGTGGCGCGCCCGGCGGGAATTCGATTCGCTTCAGCCGTGTTGTAAGAGGTATCTTCGGATAGCTCGGCCCCTCGGGGTCGCGTTGAAAACTCAACAGGGGGTGACTGGTTTCGACTTTGGCTTTTCAAGTCAGGTGAAGCGGGTCGAGGACTGCGGACATAACCTCGTTAACACTGTGACCGCGACCAACAAGTGCCAATAAGACGCACTCCGAAGTCAGCCAGGGCAACCTGGCACTCGCCGCCTAAGCAGCGAGTGACTTCTGCCGGCCCGGGAGTGCCTCCGGCCCGGATCCGGCATCGCTAGGAGGCTCAACCGATCGACCCGGCCACGGGGAAGATCGGGAAATCTTACAGTGGCTGAGCCCGTCGGCGACTTGCCTGCGTGATTGCCGGGGCTGAGAAAAGCACAGCAGGCTCCACCCGGAGAAGCCCTGTCTTGGAGTTGAAGGACGCGGGTTCGATTCCCGCCACCTCCACCCCCGTTCCGCATCGAACCGTGCGGAACAGATCGCCGAAGGGCGGTCGGGCCGGCCCCGTGCCGCCCCGGCCGCCTTTTCGTCTTCCGCGGGCCCTCTCCGGCGTGGTTTCCGCGGGTCAGGACACGTCGACCCAGTCGAGGGTGCGTTCGACCGCCTTCTTCCAGCCGGCGTAGCCGGCGGCCCGCTGCTCGTCCGACCACTGGGGCTCCCAGCGGCGGCCCTCCTGCCAGTTCTGCTTGAGCTCGTCGGTCGACTTCCAGAAGCCGACCGCCAGCCCCGCCGCGTACGCGGCCCCCAGGGCGGTCGTCTCGGCCACGACGGGCCGGGAGACGGACACGCCGAGGATGTCGGCCTGGATCTGCATGCACAGGTCGTTCGCGGTGACGCCGCCGTCGACGCGCAGCACGTCGAGGGCGACGCCGGAGTCCTGCCGCATCGCCTCGACCACGTCGCGGCTCTGGTAGCAGATGGACTCCAGGGTGGCCCGCGCGAGGTGGGCGTTGTTGTTGAAGCGCGACAGGCCGACGATGGCGCCCCGGGCGTCGGACCGCCAGTACGGGGCGAAGAGGCCGGAGAAGGCGGGGACGAAGTAGACGCCGCCGTTGTCCTCGACCTGCCGGGCGAGCGCCTCGCTCTGCGCCGCTCCCGAGATGATGCCGAGCTGGTCGCGCAGCCACTGCACGGCGGAGCCGGTCACCGCGATGGAGCCCTCCAGCGCGTACACCGGCGGCTCCTCGCCGAAGCGGTAGCAGACGGTGGTGAGCAGGCCGTTCTGGGACCGTACGAGCTCGGTGCCGGTGTTGAGCAGCAGGAAGTTGCCGGTGCCGTAGGTGTTCTTGGCCTCGCCGACGCCGAAGCAGACCTGCCCGACGGTGGCGGCCTGCTGGTCGCCGAGGTCGCCGGAGAGCGGGACCTCCCCCTTCAGCGGGCCGGTCGCCCGGGTGGTGCCGTACAGGCCGGGGTGGGAGGAGGGGGCGATGGACGGCAGCATCCGACGGGGGATGCCGAAGAACGACAGCAGCTCGTCGTCCCAGTCGAGGGTCTCCAGGTCCATCAGCATCGTGCGGCTGGCGTTGGTCGGATCGGTGACGTGCACGCCGCCGTCGGTGCCGCCGGTCAGGTTCCACAGCAGCCACGTGTCGGTGTTGCCGAAGATCGCCTCTCCCGCCTCGGCGGCCTCGCGCACGCCGTCGACGTTCTCCAGGATCCACTGGATCTTGCCGCCGGAGAAGTACGTCGCCGGGGGCAGGCCCGCCTTGCGGCGGATGACGTCGCCCCTGCCGTCGCGGTCCAGGGCGGAGGCGATCCGGTCGGTGCGGGTGTCCTGCCAGACGATCGCGTTGTGGTACGGGCGCCCGGTCCTGCGGTTCCAGACCACCGCGGTCTCGCGCTGGTTGGTGACGCCGAGCGCGGCCAGGTCGGAGGCGGCGAGGCCCGCCCTGTTCATCGCGGTCTCGATCACCGCCCTCGTGCGCTCCCAGATCTCCGTGGGGTTGTGCTCCACCCATCCGGCCCGGGGCAGGATCTGCTCGTGTTCGAGCTGGTGGCGGCCTATCTCGTTACCGCCATGATCGAAGATCATGAATCGGGTGCTCGTCGTTCCCTGGTCGATCGCTCCGACGAAGTCAGGCATGGATGGTGCCTCCTCTGTGAGACTCTCCGGGAGATCTGCCGCTCTCCCCGTAACGGTTCCCGGCCCCGCCTGGACGAGACCCTCGTTCAGGCGGGGGTGGCCCCCTCGTCGGACGGCATCCGCCCCACCTCGGGCTCGGCGTCCTCGGGGGGAAGGAACCTGGCGATCAGGACCTGGTACAGGAACGCCCCGATCAGGGCCCCGATGACGGGCGCCACGATCGGGACCCAGAAGTAGAGCTGGCCGTACTGATCCTGCCAGGCGGTCTCGTATCCGGTGAGGTACGAGGCGAGTCGCGGCCCGAAGTCGCGGGCGGGGTTGATGGCGTACCCGGCGTTGGTGCCCCAGGCCATCCCGATGGCCACCACGATCAGGCCGACCACGAAGGGGGCCAGGTTGGCCATGGGCGCCGAGTTGCGCGCGTCGGAGACGGCGAGGACGAGCAGGAGCAGGATCGCGGTGCCGATCACCTGGTCGCGGAAGGCGCCCCAGGTGCCGATGGGCAGGCTCCCGTTGCCGGGCAGGGTCGAGAAGACGCCCTGGGTCTTGATCGTGAGCCCGGGGTCGGCCTTCTGCAGCACCTCGCTGTAGTTGAAGCGGACGATGAGCGCCGCCACGAACGCGCCCGCCGTCTGCGCCAGGGAGTACGGCAGGACCTTGCGCCAGGAGAACCCCTTGAAGGCGGCGAGCGCGATGGTGACGGCGGGGTTGAGGTGGGCTCCGCTGGTGCGGGCGGCGACGTAGATGCCCAGGGTCACTCCGAGTCCCCACGCCCACGCGATGCTGTCGTGGTCGCCGATCTCGGCCGCCACGACCTGGGCCACCACCGCCACCCCGAACAGAATCAGGATCATGGTGCCCGCGAACTCGGCCGCCAGCTCGCCGACAAGCCCCCGGTTCTTCAGGCGTTCCGCCATCTTTCCCCCTCACGACGCCGCTCGGATGCCCGGACGGTAAGCGGGAATTTCAGGGCAGTCAACGGTAACGTGACGAAATTGTCGAATTTTGGTCAACAATCTAAGTCGTCGGTAACGAGACCGAAATGTGGTCCTACGTCCGCACTTGCGATGTCTCCGCTGAGTGAGAACCCTGTCACCGTCCGGCGTCCCCGGGTGTGGAGGCCCCCGTCCCCGGCGGAGTCGCGCGGTGCCGCCCGGTGCCGCCGAGAGCCGCTCCGGCGGGAACCTTTGCCGGGCGTGGAGGTCAACCCGCAGGTCAGAGGGGGATGAGAAGCGTATCGTCAGTGCGCTTTGGAGGAATTCGATGGGCCGTCTCAGAGTGGGCAGGGCCGGTATCGCCGTCGTCGCGACGGGAGCCGTGCTGGCCGGATGCGGATCGACGGGGTCGAACGAGGGCGACGAACAGAAGGCCAAGGTGGCGGCCTCGGCGAAGGCGTCGGCCGCCGCCGCCTCGCAGGCCAACCAACTCAAGGCCAAGACGCAGGCCGCCGCCAAGGTCAAGGCCAACGAGCTCGGGCAGGTGCCCGTCCTCATGTACCACCGGGTGATCGACAAGCCCTCCACCCAGGACGACCGCACCCCCAAGCAGTTCCGCACCGAGCTGGAGCGGCTGGCCAAGGAGGACTACGTCGCGGTCACCGCGGCCGAGTTCGTCACCGGGCGCATGGACATCCCGGCGGGCAAGCATCCCGTCGTCCTCACCTTCGACGACTCCTCACCCTCGCAGTTCGAGCTGGACGGGATGGGGCTGCCCAAGCCGAACACCGCGGTCGCGATCCTCCAGGACGTCGCCAAGACCTATCCGGGCTTCCGCGGCGTTGGAACGTTCTACGTCACGCGCGACATGTTCGGCAAGGCGACGCCCGAGGAGGGAGCGCAGATGCTCCTCTGGCTCACCGACAAGGGCTTCGACATCGGCAACCACACCCGCGACCACCTCAGCCTGGGCGGCAAGCCGAAGAAGGCGGTCAACGCGGAGGTGGCGGCGGGCCACCGGCTCATCACCGGCCTGATCAAGGTGCCGCCGGTCACGCTGGCCCTGCCGTACGGCATCCAGCCCGACGGCAAGGCGTGGGGTCGCAAGGGCTCCTCGGGGGACGTCTCCTACGACTACGGCGGCGTGTTCCTCGCGGGTTACACCCCGGCGCTGTCCCCGTTCAACAAGAAGTTCGACCCGCTCGGCATCCCGCGCATCCGCTCGATGGACAAGAAGGGCGACTGCGCCAAGTTCTGCTCGGTGGCCTGGCTCGACTGGCTGAAGACGAACGCCGACGAGCGCTACACCTCCGACGGCGACGTCAAGACGGTCGCCTTCCCCAAGTTCAAGGCGCCCTTCGTGGCCAAGTCCTTCGCCGACCGCGTCCTGCCCTACTGACCGCCCCGGCCCGCCCGGCCGCCCGGTCACGCCGGCCGGGCGGCCACGGTGGTCCCGGCGTGATCGGGCGGGGCGCCGGCGTCAGCCGCCCGGGAGCTCCGTGAGGGGGACGACCACGGTGGTCGTCGAGCCGTCGGGGCGCAGGACCTCGACCTTCGCGTCCTGGCCGGGCCTGAGCTGGGAGAGGACCGCCGCCAGCTCCTGGGTCGACGGGGTGGGCATGCCGTCGACCGAGACGATCAGGTTCCCGGCCTTGAGTCCCGCCCGCTCCGCGCCGCTGTTGCGCTGCACCCGTACGACGCTGACACCCGCGGGCTGCCCGTTCATGTCGATCACGGTTCGTACGACGACGCCGAGCGCGGCCCTGCGGGTGTTGGTGACCCTGCCGTCCCTGATGATCTGCGTGGCGACGTCCTTGACGGTGTTGGCCGGGATCGCGAAGCCGATGCCCGGGGCCTGGGCGTTGCCGAGCTCGGGGTTGACGGCGGTCAGGGTCGGCACGCCGACGACCTCGCCCCTGAGGTTGACCAGGGCGCCGCCGCTGTTGCCCGGGTTGATGGGCGCGGAGGTCTGGATGGCCCCGCTGATCGTCGCGCCCGGCGAGCCCTCGCCCCCGGGCTCGGTGACCGTGCGGCCCAGTGCCGAGATGATCCCCTCGGTGACGCTGCCCGACAGGCCCAGCGGGTTTCCCATGGCCATCACGATCTCGCCGACCCTCAGCTTGGAGGAGTCGCCGAAGACGGCGGGTTTCAGCCCGGCCGGATCGTCCACCTTGATCACCGCCAGGTCGCCCAGCTCGAACGAGTCGACCAGCCTCGCGGTGCGCGGGGTGCCGCCGTTGGCGAGCGTGACCTTGAAGGTCCTGGCGCCCCCGACCACGTGGGCGTTGGTGATGACGTGCCCGGCGGTGTCGTACACGATCCCCGAGCCGAGGCCGTCCCCCGTGGTGATCTGCACGATGGACGGCAGCACCCTGGCGATGGTCCGCTCGTAGGCGGCCTCCAGGGCGTCCGGGACGGGGCCGGGGGTGGCGGGTGAGCCCCTCGGGGAGGCCGCGGCGGAGGTGCTCGCCGACGCGCCGGGTGTGGGGACGCCCGGCGAGCCGGCCGTCCCGGGTGTTTGCAGTTGCAGGCCCTGACCGCAGCCCGCGAGCGTCATGACGGCGGCCGCCAGTAGCGCGGCGCCTGTCGTTGATCCCCCCATGCAAGGGTATTTGCCCAGCTCAGGAAGGAAGATACGTATTGCGCAGGTTGCTCCGGCTGAGCTTGCCCGTGGGAGTACGCGGCAGCGGGTCGCGGTACTCGATCACCCGGGGGTGCTTGAGGCGGGCCAGCCGGGAGTCGCAGTGGGCCAGCAGCTCGCCGGTGAGCTCCGCGCCGGGGGTGACGCCCGCCGCGGGCTGGACCAGCGCGACGACGCGCTGGCCCCACTCCGGGTCGGGGACGCCGATCACCGCCACGTCCGCGACCGAGGGGTGTTCCTGGAGCACGGCCTCGATCTCGGCCGGGTAGATGTTGACCCCGCCGGAGATGATCAGGTCTGTGCGCCGGTCACAGAGGAACAGGTAGCCGTCCTCGTCCAGGTAGCCGATGTCGCCGGGGGTGTAGAGGTGGCCGCGCATCGTGGAGGCGGTCTTGGACGGGTCGCGGTGGTACTCGAAGCGGTTGATTCCGCCGATGTAGACCATGCCGGGCTCGCCGGGCGGGAGCTCCGCGCCGTCGTCGCCGATGATCGTGAACGTGATGCCGTCGATCGCCCGGCCGACGGTGCCCGGCCGCTCCAGCCACTCCGCCGAGGAGACCATCGTGGCCACGGCGGCCTCGGTCGAGCCGTAGTACTCCCACAGCACGGGGCCGAGCCATTCGATCATCGCCTGCTTGGTGGCGGGCGGGCAGGGGGCGGCGCCGTGATAGAGGTGCGTCAATGACGATAAATCGTACTTTGTCCTGATGGAAGCGGGCAGGGCCAGCAGCCGGTGGAACATGGTCGGCACCATGAACGCGTTGGTCACCCGGTGCCGCTCGACCAGCTCCAGCGTCTCCGCGGCGTCGAACCGCTCGGTCACCACGAGGGTGTGTCCGAACTGCAGGGCCATCATCGCCTGCCCGTACGGCGCCGAGTGGTAGAGCTGCGAAAGTAACAGGTGCACCCCGTCGGGCGGCAGCCCGAAGTGCCGCCAGCCCTTGCGCATCAGGATCGGGTAGAGGTCCTCGGGGCTCAGCTCGATCAGCCGCCGCCGCACGCCCTTGGGCCTGCCGGTGGTCCCCGAGGTGTAGAGCATCATCGACCCGGCCCTGCGCCCCTCGGGGGGTGCGGCCGGCCGCCCCTCGGCGAGGGCGCCGGTCTCCACGAACCCGCCCGGCACCGCGTGCCCGTACCGCTCGGAGCTCACCGTCACCCGCGCCGCGCAGTCGGTGACGATGTAACCGACCTCGTCGGCCGTGTAATGCCAGTTGACCGGGACGTGATAGGCGCCGATCTGGTACGTCGCCAGCATCATCGTGATCGCGTCGACCCCGTTGGGCAGGACCGTCACGACGGTGTCCCCCGGCCGGGTGCCGCGCGCCAGAAGGCCGTGCGAGACCTGGTTGACCCGCTCGTACAGCTCGCCGTAGGTCGTGGTCACCGTCGCGGTGGCGTCCCCGGTCGCGCCCGCGCCGGTGGTCGTGGTCGCGTCCGCGACGACGGCGACGCGTCCGGGATCGGCCGCCGCGATCTCGTAGAAGCCCCTCGTAGCCCTCATGGCGCGACCATACAGAACGACATTCTGTTCATGGAAGGGGAAAGGCGGTTACCTGGGCTGATGCACACCTCGTGGCCGAAGCGTAATAAACGACGATGCGTCGAATCTTTCCGAGGTGACATAACCTGGCGCGTATGGCGGACGTCGGCGGCAACTCCTCCGGGCGCTCTCACGAGAGATACATCCCCTCATATGACGCGCCCACGGCTCCCATACCCGCCATTCCCGCCGAGGACGGTTCGATCATCAGCCCCCGGGTGCCCCGGAGGTTCCCCATCGGTGACGGCGAGGAGACCGCTCTGGTCTCCAGGCCCCCTGGATCGTTCCCTCGCCCCGTGGCCGCGCCCGGCGACCGGCGGGACGAGCCGGAGGCGGACGCCGGCCAGGCGCGCGAGCCGGGTGGGCTCGGGACGATCCCGGTCAGGCAGGTAGGCGGATCCGCGAGACCCTGGAGTCCCGACAGGACCGGGATGCCCGGCCGGCCGGGCACCGGCGCCTCGGCGGGCGCCGGCGACGGACACGGCGACGGACACGGTGGCGTGGCGGCGGGATGGCCCGGCGCGGCGCAGCGGCCCGAGGCGTTCGCGGAGCCCGGTCTCCAGGGCCGGCCCGGCGGCGCGCGGGGCGGCCCGGAGGTGAAGGGCGGGGCGAAGAGGCCCGGCGGCCTGCTGATGCGGATCGGCGACATCCCGATCCGGGTCGCCTACAGCCTGGGTGCCGCCGTCCTCACCGGTGTCATCGTGGTCCTGATCTTCGTGCTGTTCTCCGGTGACGAGCCCGGTGATCCGGCCGGGGTCGGCCGGGCCGTGCTGCCCACCGCGAAGCCCTCGCCGACCGTCTCGCCGATCACGCTGCCCGCCCTGCCGGGCGCGACCGCCCTGCGGGTCCTGCCGGGCAGGCCGAGCGTGGTGCTGGGCGCGGTGACCGACACCAGGTCCGCGCTGACCTACGCCAGCCTGGGCGCGCCCTGGGAGACCAGGGCGGTGCCGTCGTTCTCCGTCGGCCAGCAGGTCGGCACGGCCAGGTTGCCGCGCACGGTCATCGCCTCGGGGCCGCTTCCCGGCGCCACCCCGGCCAAGGCGCTCAAGAGCGACGCCGACTACCGCAGGGCGGCGCTGAACGCGGTGCGGTGGACGATCCGCAACCACCACCCCGCGGGTGGAAAGGTCGCGTGGACCGCCTCGCAGCGGCCCGCCGGAGGCAAGGGGTGGATGCTCGGCTACCGGGTCACCTACCAGGTCAAGGGCGTGAGACACACCTCCCAGGCGGCGCTCGCGGTGATCGACGTCGGCCGCCGCAAGCCCTCCGTGCTCTTCGTGACCGTGCCCGACTCGCGCAAGCGGCTCTGGGCCGACATCGCCCCCCTGATGGCGAGCGTCCGCGCCCTCTGACGTTCTCCGGCGCCCGCCCGGTTCGCCGGGGGCCGGGATCTCCGGCGAGCGGGTTCTCCCCGGCCGTCCACGGAGCAAGCCGGTGCGGGGCGGCAGGTGCGGGGCGGCAGGGGGCGGCGTACCCGGTGATGAGGGTTCGCGCGTTGTGATGGAAGCACCTTCTAGAATATGGTTCTGGCATTGAATCCTGTCTGGAGGCTGTCATGGCGATCGGGTTGAGCGAGGAGCACGAGGCGCTCCGGGAGTCGGTGACCAGGTGGGCGGAGCGCAACGTCCCGTCCGAGGTCGTGCGCGCCGCCGTCGAGGCCGAGAGCGCGGAGCGCCCCGGTTTCTGGGCGGCACTGGCCGACCAGGGACTGCTCGGCCTGCACGTCCCCGAGGAGCACGGCGGCAGCGGCTACGGCCTGCTGGAGACCGCCGTCGCCGTCGAGGCCCTCGGCGAGCGCGTCGCCCCCGGCCCGTACGTTCCCACGGTGCTCGCCAGCGCCGTGATCCTCGCCTCCGACGGCAAGGCCCACGCCGAGCTCCTGCCCGGCCTCGCGGACGGCACGCTGACCGGCGCGGTCGCGCTGGGCGCCTCGATCACCGGCAGCCGGGGCGAGGACGGCGCCCTGACGATCGGCGGCACCGCCGACCTGGTCCTGGGCGGCGCGTCGGCCGACATCCTGGTGCTCCCGGTGAGCACCGACCGCGGTGAGGAGTGGGTCGCGGTGGACGCCTCCGCGGCGACCGTCACCCCGGTCAGGGCGCTCGACCTCACCCGGGGGGTGGCCAGGGTCGAGCTGGACGCGGTCACCGTACCGGCGGGACGGGTCCTCGACGGGCTGCAGGGGCCCGGGGTCCTCAACCTGGCCGCGATCCTGCTCGGCGCGGAGGCCGCGGGCCTCGCGTCGTGGTGCGTGACCGCGGCCGCCGGATACGCCAAGGTCCGCGTGCAGTTCGGCCGCCCGATCGGGCAGTTCCAGGGCGTCAAGCACAAGGCCTCCCGGATGCTCGTCGCCCTGGAGCAGGCCCGCGCGACCGTGTGGGACGCCGCCCGCGCGACGGACGGCACGGGCACCGAAGCCGAGGTCGCCGAGGTCTCTGCCGACGAGCTCGCCTACGCCGCCGCGATCGCGGGAGTGGTCGCCCCCGACGCGGCCGTGCTCTGCGCCAAGGACGCCATCCAGATCTTCGGCGGCATCGGCTACACCTACGAGCACGACGCCCACCTGTACTACCGCCGCGCGCTCACCCTGCGCGCCCTGCTCGGTTCCTCGGGGGAGTGGGCCGAGTCGGTCGCCGAGCTCGCCCTGAACGGCGTGAGCCGGGAGCTGGAGATCGAGCTGCCCGAGGAGGCCGCCGAGCTGCGCGAGAGCATCCGCTCCGAGATCGCCGGGTTCGCCGCGCTGGAGGGCAAGGAGCAGAAGCGGGCGCTGGCGAGCGCCGGGTACGTCATGCCGCACCTGGCCAGGCCCTGGGGCCGCGACGCCAAGCCGCTGGAGCAGGTCCTCATCTTCCAGGAGCTCAAGGCCGCGAAGGTCAAGCTGCCCCAGATGATCATCGGTGCCTGGGTGGTGCCCTCGCTCGTCTCGTACGGCACCCCCGAGCAGCAGGAGCGCTTCCTGCCGCCCACGCTGAGCGGCGAGATGATCTGGTGCCAGCTCTTCTCCGAGCCCGGCGCGGGCTCCGACCTGGCGAACGTGCAGATGAAGGCCGAGAAGGTCGAGGGCGGCTGGCGGCTCAACGGCCAGAAGATCTGGACCTCCGTGGCGCACTTCGCCGAGTGGGGCATCTGCATCGCCCGCAACTCCTCGGAGGGGTCCAAGCACGAGGGCATCACCTACTTCCTGGTCGACATGAAGGGCCCCGGCGTCACGGTCAGGCCGCTCACCGAGATGACCGGGGAGAACCTGTTCAACGAGGTCTTCCTCGACGACGTGTTCGTCCCGGACGACCTGGTCGTCGGCGAGGTGGGCCAGGGCTGGAAGGTCGCCAGGAACACGCTGTCCAACGAGCGGGTCTCGCTCTCCTCGGGTTCCGGCGGCACCGGCTCGTCCGTCCCCGACCTGCTCGGCCTGGCCGGGCGTCTCGGCCGGGAGCTCACCCCCGCCGAGCGTCAGGAGCTGGCGCGCGTCGTCTGCGAGGGCCACTCGATCGCCGCGCTCGGGCTGCGGGTGACCCTGAAGCAGCTGACCGGCCTGGAGCCCGGTGCCGACGCGTCGGTCCGCAAGCTGCTGTCCACCTCGCACGCCCAGCACGTCTCGGAGTGCGCGGTCTCGCTGCTCGGTTCCTCGGCCGTCATCGCCGCCGATATGAAGCTCGGCGACGCGGGCTACTGGAACCGCGCGGTGCTCTCCACCCGGGCCATGACGATCTACGGCGGCACCACCGAGGTGCAGCTCAACATCATCGCCGAGCGCATGCTCGGGCTGCCCCGCGACCCCGAGCCGGGCAAGTGAGCCGCCTCCCGTCGTGAGAAGGGCCGTTCCCGCCCGCCCGTGATCCCGCGGGCGGGCGCCGCCGGTCAGCGCCCGCTACGTCTGGTACGGGCGAGTTTTGACCCTTCGGTTAGGCTTCGCGCATGTCGATGCGGTTCCGGCCCGGTGTGGTCGTGCGGAGCGCCGTCGCCGGTGCGATCCCGTTGCGCTGGTTCGGCGCCGCGATCCGCCGGGTCTACCCCCGGCTGGACGCCGAGCTGGCCCGTGCCGAGGAGTTCGTGCCGCGCGGCGGTACCGCCGTCGACGTGGGCGTCTGGTACGGGCCGTGGACCGCGGAACTGCGGCGGCTCGGCTGTGACGTCGTCTCGATCGAGGCGAACCCCCGCCTGGCCGCCATGCTCGGGCGGACCTTTCCCGACGTCCGGGTGATCGCGGCGGGTGCCTCTGACCGCTCGGGTACGGCGCGGCTGTGGATACCCGGCGGCGGGCGGGGGGCGGAGGCCACGGCCTCGCTCGTCCACGGGGAGGGGAAGGGCGTGCCGGTGGACGTCCCGACCGTCACCATCGACGAGCTGGACCTGAGGGACGTCCGGTTCGTCAAGGTCGACGTGGAGGGCCACGAGCTCGCCGCCCTGCGCGGCGCCGAGCGGACCGTCCGCCGGGACCGGCCCGTCCTGCTCGTCGAGCTGGAGACCCGGCACCAGGACATCGAGCCGGTCGTCGACCAGCTCGCCGAGTGGGGCTACACCGGCTCCGTGCTCACCGGCGGAACCTGGGTGCCGCTGGACGGCTTCGACCTGGCCGCCCACCAGAAGGCGGCGGTCGGCGAGGTGGAGCGGAGCTTCGTCTCCCGCCTTCTCAGACCCGGCGGCGAGTACGTGAACATGGTGCTGTTCCGCCCAGCGACCCGCTAGTGCGCCCCCTTCGCGCTCCCACCCCGCGCCCGGCTCTCGCCCCGCTCCTGGCTCCCGCCCTGGTGGGGCTGGTCCTCGGGGTGCTCGCGCTCTGGCCCGCGCTCAGTCCCGGTTTCGTGCTCCGCTACGACATGGTGTTCGTGCCCGACCCGCCGCTCCCGCCGGACGGCGGCGGCTTCCCCCGCGCGGTGCCGAGCGACCTCGTGGTGGCCCTGCTCTCGTCGGTCCTTCCCGCCCAGATCACGCAGAAGGCGATCCTGCTGGGGATCTTCGTGCTCGCCGCGACGGGCGCCGCGGCCCTGGTGCCCGGGGAGCGCCGGGTCGCCCGGCTGGCCGCCGCGGCGTTCTACGCCTGGAACGTCTACCTCGCCCAGCGGCTGCTGCTCGGCCAGTGGGCGCTGCTGCTCGGGTACGCGGGCCTGCCGTGGGCGGTGCGCGCGGTCACCCGCGAGGGGAGCCGGCGCACGGTCCTCGCCCTGCTCCCCGCGGCGATCGGGGGTTTCCAGGCGATGCTCGTCTCGGCGATGACCGTGCTGCCCGTGGCGGGCCGCCGGGCCCCGCGCACCCTGCTGGTCGTCGCCGTGCTGAGCCTGCCGTGGCTGGTCCCGGCGCTGGGCAGCGCCGCCGTCACCGACCCCGCCGGGGTGCGGGCCTTCGCGCCGCGCGCGGACGGGCCGCTGGGCACCCTCGGCAGCCTGCTCACCCTCGGCGGCGTGTGGAACTCCGGAGCCGCCGTACCGGGACAGGAGACCTGGTGGTCGGCCCTGGTCCGGCTGGCGGTGGCCGTGGCGGCGGTGGCGGGGTACGTCCTGCTCGAAGGGGGGTGGCGCGGCCGGGGCTCCGGCGAGGGGGGAGAAGGCGGGCGGCCCGCGTACTGGGGCGGGCTGGCGGTCGCGTCGGCGGCGGGGCTGGCGGTGGGGTGTGCCGGCGCCTTCCTGCCGGGGGTGGTGGAGGCGATGATCGGGCTGTGGCCCGGCTTCGGGCCGCTCCGCGACGGGCAGCTCTACCTCGCCCCCTTCGCGCTGCTGCAGGCGGTCGGCCTGGCCGCGGTGACCGCGCGGCTGTCCCCGGCGGTCCGCCCCGGCATGCTCGTGCTGCCCCTGCTGGTGCTGCCCACCTTCGCGCTGGGGGCGTTCGGCCGGCTGGTCGCGGTCGACTACCCCTCGGACTGGTCCAGGGTGCAGCGGATCGTGGACGCGGATCCCGCGCCGGGGGCGCTGCTGACGCTGCCGTGGGGGGCCTACCGGGCGTTCGGCTGGAACGGGGGCCGGGTGGTGCTCGACCCGGCGGTCAAGCTCTTCGAGCGCAGGGTCGTCTGGAACGACGGCCTGCCGGTCGGGCTGGGAGACGGCCGCACGCTCACCCTCGCCACCGAGGACCCGCTGGCGCGCAGGGTCGGCGCGGTCCTCGCGGGGGCCGGTCCGCTGACCGGGCCGCTGGCCGCGGAGGGGATCGGCCACGTGCTGATCCAGAGATCGAACGAGAACCTGTTCCGTGCCAGGCTTCCCGGCGCGAGGCTGATCTTCGCTGGTCAGGACCTGCTTCTCTTCCGCCTGTGATCCGTTGAGATGCAACTATGTCGCGATTTACCAGCTGGTAACATTATTTATCACATTTTTATCGATTGACTAGCTGAAGACCTGTATCAGGTTCTACTGTCGGGCAGACCGCACGACCAGCGTTGGAGGGAGAACTCGAGTGTTGCGAGTGATTGCCGCTCTGGCGGTAGGGGCGGTGCTGGCGGTCGGAGCCTCGGTGGCCGTCACGAACGTCGCGGCGCCCACCCCCGAGCCGCCCAACAGACCGCTCTACAACTACGGCACCAGGTGACGGCCCGGGGCCGCGGGCCGGCCCCGGCAGCCGCCTGAGCGCCGGTACCCCCGACGCGAGGGAAACCCGTTCCGGATCACGTCGACGCGACAGGGCCTGGCCGCCGCATGCGCGCATTCCCCCCGGCGCCGTTCTCGCGTGCCGTACGGCTGTCGTACGGCGAGTTCACGTGGACACCCGTCGTGCGGGGACATGCCGCACGGCGTCACAGGAGATGCAGGAGATAGGAGTGGTCGTGGCCGGACAGGGCGCCAGGGCGACCTCCCGGGCCTCGGGCCCGCCGCCCGCCGCGGGCCTGGTGGCCGCGACGGCGCGGCAGCGGCCGTCCATGCGCGGGGTGCGCGTCGCCGTCCTGAACTTCCGCGAGCCGCTGCAGTCCGTGGCGGGCGGCGCCGAGGAGTACGCCTGGCAGGTCAGCCGCTACCTGGTCGGGCAGGGGGCGTCGGTCACCTTCGTCACCTCCAGGGAGGCCGGGCAGCCCGCGGCTGAGGTGCGCGACGGCATCGCGCTGCGGCGGATGGGCAACCCGTTCCTGGTCTATCTCCTGGTCCCGCTCTGGCTGCTGTGGCGGCGCCGGCGCTTCGACGCCGTCATCGACTGCATGAACGGCATCCCCTTCTTCGCCCCTTTGGTCGTGAGGCGGCGCACGGCGGTCGTCTCCCTGGTGCACCACGTGCACGACCGCCAGTTCCACGCCTTCTTCCCGCGCTGGCTGGCCAGGATCGGCTGCTTCATCGAGGGGCCGGTCGCCCGGCTCGTCTACCGGCGTCGCGCGACCGTCACGGTCTCGGAGTCCTCCAGGAACGAGCTGCGCGAGCGGCTCGGCTGGCTCGCGCCGATCCAGGTCATCCCGAACGGCAGCCCGGTGGCGCGCCCGGTCGCGAGCGGCGAGGAGACGGCGGGGGATCCCGCCGTGGTCTACCTCGGCAGGCTCGTGGGCCACAAGCGCGTCGAGCGGGTGGTGGACCTCGCCGGTGACCTCGAAGAGGCCTGGCCCGGCGTCCACGTGCACGTCATCGGGCGCGGCGGCGAGCGGGAGCGGCTCGCCGCCCACGCCGCCCGCCGCGGGCTGGAGGGCCGGGTCCACCTGCACGGTTTCCTCCCCGAGGCCGCCAAGAACGCGATCCTGGGAGCGGCGCGGGTCAACGTCACCGCCTCGGAGTTCGAGGGCTGGGGGCTGACCGTGATCGAGGCCGCCGCGCTCGGCGTCCCGACGGTCGCCTTCGACGTCGCGGGACTGCGCGACTCGGTACGCGACGGTGTCACGGGCTGGCTGGTCAGGGAGGGTGAGGAGCTGGCCGACGTGGTGGACCGCGCGCTGCGGGAACTGTCGGACCCGGCCAGGCGCGAGGAGATCCAGCAGGCGTGCAGGCTCTGGGCCGCCGAGTTCACCTGGGGAAGAACGGGCGCTACGATGACCGGACTAATCACCACAGAACTATCTAAAAACGGTCGCCACCTCCATGTATCCGATCCCTGTCTCGCCACGGGTGAGACCGACCCGCCATAAGTGTCCGTGACCTCTCAGGCGTGGATCACCCGCCTGGCCGCGCCCCCCGCCACGTTCGGGGCCTCCGACACCGTGCTCCGCCTCCGGCTCAGGTTGCTCGCCGGATGCCTCTTCCTCGCGGCCGTCGCCTTCAACATGGCGCCGGGCATGCTCATCGCCGAGACGAAGCTGGACATGCCGATCAACCCGATCGGCTTCCTGTCCCAGGCGCTGAACATGTGGGACCAGGACTACCTGGGACACCTGCAGAACCAGGCGTACGGTTACGCCTTCCCGATGGGCCCCTTCTACACCCTCCTGATCAACGCGGGCATGCCCCCGTGGGTGGTGCAGCGGCTCTGGGTGGCGCTCATCCTGTGCGCGGCCTTCGTCGGCGTCGCCCAGGTGGCGAGGGCGCTGCGGATCGGCGGGCAGCTCGCCGGGGTGCTGGCCGGTCTCGCCTACGCGCTCGCCCCGCACGCGCAGGCGCTCATGGGGTTCAACTCGGTGGAGTTCGCCCCCAGCGCGGTCCTGCCCTGGGTGCTGCTCTTCCTCATCAGGGGAGCGCGGGGCGAGACGAGCCCGCGCAGGGCCGCCTGCCTGTCGGCGCTGGCGTTCCTGTTCGCGGGCGGCATCAACGCCGCCGCAGAGCTGGCCGTGCTCGTCGTACCGATGATCTACCTGCTGACCCGGGCGCGCGGCCCGCGCAAGCGGCGGCTGATCGCCTGGTGGCTCGGCGCGATCGCCGCGGTGTCGTTCTGGTGGATCGTCCCCCTGGTGATGCTGGGCAGGTACGTCTTCTCCTTCATGCCCTTCACCGAGAACGCCAGGACGACCACGCTGGTCGGTTCCCTGACCAACGTGCTGCGCGGCGTGAACAACTGGGTGGCCTTCCTGCCCGTCGACGGGCGGCCGTACCTTCCCGCGGCCTACGAGCACGCGACCGTTCCCTGGCTGGTGCTGGTGACCGCGCTGGTCGCGGCGCTCGGGCTGGCCGGGCTCACGCTCCCCTCCACCCCCGAACACCTCTTCCTCGTCGCCACGGCGCTCGTCGGCGTGGCCGTCCTCGTCGTGGGGTACGCCGGGCCGCTGGCCGAGCCGATGCGGGCACTGCTCGACGGGCCGCTCTCGCCGTTCCGCAACCTCCACAAGTTCAACGCCCTCGTCAGGCTGCCGCTCGTCCTCGGGTTCGCGGCGCTCGTGTCCTACGTGGGGGCGCGCCGCGCGAGGGTCCGCGTTCCCGCCGCCGCGGCGTGCGCCGGGCTGGTCGGGCTCACCCTCGTCCCGGTCGCCACCGCGGGCATCGCCCCGAGCGGGGCCTTCGCCGACGTCCCCGGGTACTGGCGGGAGGCGGCGGCCTGGCTGGACCAGCGGGCCGACCGGGGGACGGTGCTGATCCTGCCGGGCTCCCGCAGGGGCGAGTACACCTGGGGGCGGCCCATCGACGAGCCGTTCCAGCCGCTGCTGAGGAAGGCCCGGTGGGTGAGCAACACCATCGTGCCCTGGGGTACGGCCGGCTCCTCGCGCCTCGTGGACGCGATCGACGACCGCTTCGCCAACGGCCAGGGCTCCGCCGGCCTCGCCGCGACGCTGCGCCGCGTCGGCATCCGCTATCTCGTGATCCGCAACGACCTGGACCGCGTCACCTTCGGCGGCGCCTGGCCCGCCCGGGTGCACCAGGCGCTGGAGAACTCTCCCGGTCTCGTCCGGGTGAGCGGGTACGGCCCGGCGGTCGGCTTCTCGGAGTCGGCGACCGGGGCCGGCTGGCTGGACCAGCCGTACACCGCCCTGGAGATCTACGAGGTGACGGGCGCGAGGCCGCCGGTCGGCACGGTGAGCGCGCGGAGCCCGCTGCGAGTGTCCGGCGGCCCCGAGGCGCTGCTCACGATGGCCGAGGAGGGCGTGCTCGACGACGACAGGCCCGTCATCCTGGGGGACGACCCCGGGGCGGAGACCGTGCCCGCCGCCGACACCGTGCTCACCGACACCATGCGCCGGCGGGAGCTGGGGGTCAGCGACCTGCGCAGGTCGCTGACCGAGACGCTCACCGCCGACGAGCCCTTCGAGACGGAGAGGCCGGTCAGCGACCTCACCGACCCCGCGTGGGAGGAGCCGAAGACCGTTGCCGTCCTGAGCGGTGCCGACGGCGTGACCGCCTCCTCCTCGGAGTCCCGGCTGGGCGCCCCGTGGAACGTCCGGGATCCCGGACGGCAGCCGTACGCCGCCCTGGACGGCGACGCGCGCACCGGGTGGCGCTCCACGGGGTGGCGGCCGCCGGCCGAGGAGTGGCTGGAGGTGCGGTTCGCCGAGCCCACGGCCGTCCCCTCGCTCCAGGCGGCCTTCGACCGCTCCGGCGAGACCGCGCCGGTCTCCGAGGTGTCGGTGGAGACGGACGCGGGCGCGGTGCGCACCCGGGTGGACCCGGTGGCCTTCTGGCAGAAACTGAACGTCAGGCAGGGCAAGACCTCCCGGCTCCGCGTGCGGATCACCAGGGTGGCCTCGGAGCGGAGCAACAAGGTCGGGATCCTGGACCTGTCGATCCCCGGCCTCCAGCCCGGCCGCTCGCTCCTCGTGCCCACCGTGCCCACGGCACCGGACGCCGCGTCGGACACCGCACCGAATGCCGCACCGAATGCCGCATCGAATGCCGCGTCGAATGCCGCGCCGGGTGCGGCGTCGCTTTCGGCGCGGGACGCGCGGCCGGGCGCGGCGGGGCCCACGGTCGTGACGAGCCGCACCGACCGGGCCTCGGCCTGCATGCGCGGCTCCTACGCGTGGACCTGCGCCGATGAGCTGGGCATCGTGGGCGAGGACGGCTACGGCTTCGACCGCACGGTGCTGCTGGAGAACCCCGGCAGGCGCGTGATCAGCGGCAGGGTGGCGCTGACCGACGGGAACCTGGCGGTCGGCCTGCTGACGCCCCCGGCCCTCCACCCGAAGGTCACCGCGTCCTCCACCAAGAGCGACATTCCCGCGACCGGCCCCTGGGCGGCGTTCGACGACGACCGGAGCACGATCTGGTACGCCCACGACGACGACCTCGCCCCCTCCCTCAGCGCGGACCTGGGCAGGACCGTCAAGCTCTCGCGCCTGCGCGTCGACTTCCCCGACGTCCGCGCGGGCGCGCCGCCCGTGCGGGTGACGATCACCACCGACGGCGGCACCCGGTACGCGTGGGCCTCCGCCGACGGCTGGATCGACTTCAAGCCGCTCAGCGCGAGCCGGATCACGCTGACCTTCGGCGTGCTCGGCGCGTGGAAGACCGAGGTGGTCGGCGTGTCCATCCCCGGGGTGAAGCCGCTGCCCTCCTACCCCGACCAGCCGGGCCGGCCGCTGCGGATCCCCTGCGGCTACGGCCCGACCCTGAGGGTGAACGGCACCGCCGTGAGCACCGAGATCGTTTCTGGGACCTACGCCGACCTGCTGAACGGCCGCCCGCTCGGCTACCGGGGCTGCGCGTCGCTCCCGCTGGGAGAGGGCGTCGCGCGGTTCACCGCCCCCTCCTCGCAGGGCTACCGGGTCGACTCGCTGGTCGTCGCGGACGCGGGGAGCGGCCGGAGCGGACGGCCCACGAGGACCGGCGGCGAGGGAACCGGGGAGCCCGCCCGCACCGGACAGGCCGTGGAGGCCGCGAAGGCCGCGGAGGCCGTCATGCGGCCGGTCGGGATCGAGAGCTGGAACGCCTCGCAGCGGCGGGTCAGGGTCAGCACGACCGAGCCCTCCTACCTGGTGGTCAACGAGAACCACAACCGGGGCTGGCAGGCCTCGATCGACGGCCGCCGCCTCCAGCCCGCCCGGCTGGACGGCTGGCGGCAGGCCTGGTCGCTCCCGCCGTCCACCGGGGTCGTGGTGATCACCTACGAGCCCGACGGGCCGTACCGGGCCTCGCTCGTCGCCGGGGGGATCCTCGTCGCGCTGGTCGCCGCGCTCGCGCTGTTCCGTTCCCGTTCCCGCCCCCGTCCCCAGCGGCCGCTTCCCGAGGCGCGGCCCGCGACGGTGCGCGCCGCCCGGCTCTGGCCCCTCGCCCCGCTGCTCGGCTTCTGGGTCCAGGGCTGGCCCGGCGCGCTGCTCGTCGGGGTGGTCGCCGCCCTGGCCCTCTGGCTGCGCGAGGTCGCCGCCGCCGAGCACAGCGCGGGCGGCCTGCCGTACCGGGCGGGCAGGGTGCTGAGGTCGCCCCTGCCGGTGGTGGTCGTCCTGGGGGCGGCCGGGGCCGCGCTGGGGTACGGCGGCGACACCGGGCAGACCGTGGCGCAGTATCTCTGCCTGGCCGTGCTCGGCCTGCTGTTCGCCGCGCTCGGCGCCCGTCCCCTTCCCCGGTCGTGGCTGCCCGCGCCGGCGGTGCCCCGGCCCGTCCAGCCCGCGGAGAAGCCATGATCGACCGTCGCCTGCACGGTGTCGTCGCGATCGCCGTGGGAGCGTTTCTCGTCACGCTCGCGGCGCTGGTCCGCCTGTACGTCTATCCGAGCGCCATGCTCCTGCCCGCCGAGCACGACCGGATCACCAGGATGAGCTCCGAGTCCGGCACCTACTTCGACACCGCGGCCCTGCGCACGCGGCGGGGGGTGCCGATCGACGTGGCCATCGCCCGGTACGGCGACTTGGTCAGGTCGACGGCGGACGTCGCCGTCTGGACCGAGTTCGTGTCGGTCCAGACGCGCACGGGCGACCGCGTCGACTACCACGAGCGGCGGGCCGCCTTCGACCGCCGTACCGGGCAGGCGGTCGACTGCTGTGACGGCTACGAGGACGCCGATCCCCGGCCGCGACCCCGGGGGCTGGTCTTCCGCTGGCCGCTGGACACGCGGCCGATCTCCTACCCGGTCTACGACCCGCTGGCCCGGCGCGCGGTGACCGCCAGGTTCGAGGCCATCGAGACCCTGTACGGCGTGCGGGTCCAGCGCTACACCCAGCGCCTGGTCAACGAGCGGCTCCGGCAGCCCGCGATGAACCTGCCGGGCACCGTGTTCGGCCTGAAGGAGTCCGGGGAGGTGCCGGCCACCGCCTACCTGGACGGCACCCGCACCTTCTGGGTGGAACCCGCGAGCGGCATGGTGATCGGGGTCAGGGAGAACCTCGTCAAGACCCTGCGCGCGGACGACGGCCGGGGCAGCCTGGTGCTCTTCTCCGCCGACCTGCGGACGTCCTCGGGCGACGAGCGGTGGAACGCCGGGGAGGCCGGGCATTTCCGCTCCTGGTCGGTCGTCGTCGGCACGGTGGTGCCGCTCAGCCTGGCCCTGCCGGGCCTGGTCGCCCTGCTGCTGGGACTGCGCCGGCAGTTCAGGCCCGGCGACCCCCGCCCAGAGCCCGGGGAATCAGCCGGTACAGCCGCTGGGCGGGAGCCTCTACCAGCCGATGCGTGAGGTCGGCGATCGCGACGGTCAGCGCGGTGCACACCACCAGCGTGGTCACCAGGTCGCCGCTGAAGACGGCCTGCCCGGTCAGCTCGTACCAGCCCACGATCACCACGAACTGCCACAGGAAGACGCCGTAGGAGATCCGGCCGAGATAGCGCATCACGCGGTTGCCGAGCAGCGAGCGCGGCGGCGAGGGGTCGGCGGTGAGCAGGGCGACGGGGGACAGGAAGGCGAGGACGAAGGCGGTGTAGAGGACGATCTCGAAGACGTCCGTCCACAGGTCCTGCAGCTCGAAGAGGCGGCCTCCGGCGATCGGGGTGGCGGCGATGGCGAGGACGAAGGCGGCGATGACCCAGCAGGTGAACCACGACTCGCGGATCCCGCGTGTCAGGCGCCGCACCGGCGCCTCGGGGTCGGGTTCGGCGTTGGCCCACAGCGAGACGATCGCCAGGGCCATGCCCGCGCAGAAGTAGACGAGCATCCGGGGTAGCCACAGTCCCAGCTCCGGCCGGTGGACCGGCACGTGCATGAGGATCGTCCAGATGAACGAGACCGAGGCCAGCGCCCCGACGCAGAACAGGAGCCGCACGGCACGCGCCCGCGGGGACGCGCCCCGTCCCGCGACGGCCCGCAGCACCAGGGCGATCACCGGCAGGGCGAGGTAGAACGACATCTCCACCGACAGGCTCCACATCTGCCCGAGCCCCACCGGGCTCGCCCCCTCCCACCAGGGGTCGGTGACGTAGTTCTGCCCGAGGAGCAGCAGCGGGAGCCATTTCAGCGGGTCGCCGGCCGCCTGCGGCGCCCACAGCACCATGGCCACGACCACGACGAGCCAGTAGGCGGGCAGGATGCGCAGGGCGCGTCTCCACAGGTAGCCCGGCGTGCCGGGAGCCGGCGTGCCCTCGACGACCTGCCGGGCCCAGGGGCGGTAGAGCAGCAGCCCCGACAGCAGGAAGAAGATGGGCACCCCGATGTCGCCGCGGGCGATCAGGCCGCTGACGAACCCCTCCCGCAGGGACGCGCCCGTCTGGGCCGCCACATGATAAAAGAGCACGGAGAAGGACGCCACCGCCCGGATTCCGTCCAGCGCGTCGAGGTGGCCGTCGACCGCCGGAAGGTCCCGCACGTCCGAGGGGGTTACCGGTCGGTATATCGGCGGAGAGCCTGCTTCGGTCACTTTTTGGCATCCCTCGTGACGTAGGTCATCACCCGCACTAACATATCGCGAAATGGAACTTGTTATAGCGCGATCGGGATCCCTGAACAGCGGACGGCCCCTGGAGGAGCGATGCGTCGCGTCATCGGCTTGGTATTGATCGGTATCGGGGCGTTTCTCATCGTTCTCGCACCACTCGTGCGGTTCCAGGTCGCGACCGGCCTCATCGCCGCCCCCGCCGACCAGTACGGCATCAGCAAGCTGGAGGCCGTCGACGCCCAGTACTTCAGTCCCGGGGACCTGAAGGTGATGACGGGTGACCTCGACATCACCGTCACCACCAGGGGCGACGTCGCCGCGGCCGAGGGCGACCGGGTCGTCTGGGAGGAGGCGATGGCGGTCAACGACGTCACCAACCAGAACCCCCTCATCTCGTTCGTCGAGCGCCGCAGCGCGTTCAACAAGTACACCGGCGAGGGCGTCAACTGCTGCGACGTCAACATCGACAAGAACCCGGTGCGGCTCCAGGGGCAGATCTACAAGTGGCCCTTCGACGTCGAGAAGAAGACCTACAGCGTGTTCAACTCGACCACCGGCAAGGCGTTCGACGCCAAGTTCGTCGGCGAGGAGCAGGTCGGGGGGCTGAAGGTCTACCGGTTCGAGCAGGCCATCCCGCCGACCAAGACCGACACCATCACCGCCCCGGCCTCCGTCCTCGGCATGGACGACCCCGGCGACGTGCAGGTGGACCGCGTCTACGACGGCGTCAACACCTTCTGGATCGAGCCCGCCACCGGCTCGCCGGTCCGGCAGGAGCAGCAGCGTCATGAGGTGCTCAAGACCCAGGACGGAATCGAGCGCTCGCTGGCCTTCGTCGCCACCGCGAAGATGACCCAGGACACCGAGAACGAACTGGTCAAGAACGCGACCGAGGGCAGGAACACCATCACCATGCTGAGGACCACGATCCCGCTGGTGTCCCTGCTGCTGGGAGTGGTCCTGGTCGTCGTCGGCGCCGTGCTTTTGAGGCGCCGCACGCACGGCTGAGGTTCTCGGCGGGGGCGGTCCGACCGGAAGGCGCGGGAGGCCGCCTTTCCCGCCGAAGCGTTCACCGGGCCATTACTGCAACGTGTTTCACCCATTTTACCGGTTGATTACTCGCGAGTAGCTTTGAGTTCCGGCCGAAAGAAAGGTTCTAGACTAGAACGCGTTGCAGTTAGTTTCCGACGGTCGTACAGTCGACGCATGCGGACACGTGTCACCGACATGCTCGGGATAGAGTTGCCGATCTTCGCCTTCAGCCACTGCCGTGACGTCGTCGCCGAGGTCAGCCGCGCCGGTGGGATGGGCGTGCTCGGCGCCCTCTACTTCACCCCCGAAGAGCTCGAGATGGAGCTCAAGTGGATCGACGACCACGTCGACGGCAAGCCGTACGGCGTCGACGTGGTCATGCCCGCCTCGTACGCGGGCTCCGACCTCGGCGTCGACTCTCCTGAGGACCTCGTGGGACGGCTCCAGGGGATGATCCCCCAGGGGCACCGGGAGTTCGTCGACGGCCTGCTCGCCGCCCACGGCGTGCCGCCGCTGTCGGCCGACGCGGACGCGGGGAGGGTGCTGCTCGGCTGGACCGACGCCACCGCCCGGCCGCAGGTCGAGGTGGCGCTGAGACACCCGATCGCGCTGCTCGCCAACGCGCTGGGCCCGCCCCCCGCCGACGTGGTCGACCAGGCCCACGCCAAGGGGGTGAAGGTCGCCGCGCTCGCCTCCACCCCCCGGCACGCGATCAAGCAGGTCGAGGTCGGCGTGGACATCGTGGTGGCCCAGGGCACCGAGGCGGGCGGGCACACCGGGGAGATCTCCACGATGGTCCTCATCCCGCAGGTCGTGGACGCCGTCGACGTCCCCGTGCTGGCCGCGGGCGGCATCGGCGACGGCCGCCAGATGGCGGCCGGGCTCGCGCTCGGCGCCGAGGGCGTGTGGACGGGGTCGATCTGGCTCGCCGTGGAGGAGGCCGACACCTCCGAGGTGGTCAAGCGCCGCATCCTGGACGCCACCTCGCGCGACACCGTGCGCTCGCGGTCCTGGACCGGCAAGCCCGCCCGGCTGCTCAAGAACGAGTGGACCGACGCCTGGGAGTCCCAGGAGTCGCCCGGCACGCTCCCGATGCCGCTGCAGTTCATGCTGATCTCCGACGCGCTCCGCCGGATCGGCCGCTCCGACGCGACCGAGCTGGCGACCTTCCCCGCTGGGCAGATCATCGGCGCGATGAACCAGGTCAGGTCGACCCGCGATGTGGTGTTCAGCCTGGTAGAAGAGTATGTGGCGGCTATGGAACGGTTGGATCGCATAACGGGTGACTGAGTGGCACAGACGTTCGGATGTGCGCTAGAACCTCATCAGCGGTGATGTGGTTGACGAGGTTGGAGAGAGATGGCGCACCCCGAGGTCGACGAGGCCCCCGGCGTGGAGACGGCGATCGAGCCGCGTCCCCGCCGGAGGTGGGTTCCGGCCGTCGCCCTGGCGCTCATCGCCGCCCAGCTGGCCTGGCACGGAGTCCTCCTCGGCCGCGGCTACTTCTTCCTCGACGACCTCACGCTCACCGGCAGGGCGGCCTGGCAGGGGTTCGGCTGGGAGTTCCTCACCCAGATCTACGGCGCTCACCTGATGCCGGTCCCGATGGCGATCGTCGGGATCGTCACGGCCGTCCACCCCTACGGCTGGGGCCTGGCCGCCGCCTCGCTGCTCCTGCTGCAGCTCGGCGCGTCGCTGGCCGTGTTCCGCATGCTCAGGGTGCTCTTCGGCGAGCGCGCGGCCGTCCTGCTCCCGCTGGCGTTCTACCTGATCACGCCGATGGCCTTCACCGCCTCGTGGTGGTGGGCGGCGGGCCTGCAGGCGCTCCCGCTGCAGATCGCCGTCGCGATGGCGCTGGGCAGCCACGTCCTCTACCTGCGCGACGGCAGGTTCTCGCACGTCCTCGCGGCGGCCGGGTGGACCCTCCTCGGGCTCCTGTCGTTCCAGCTGAAGGCCACCGTCGCGATCCCGCTCCTGCTGCTGCTGGTCACGGTCCTCTACTTCCCCGAGCGGCCCCGCTCGCGGGTCCTCACCCGGCACGCGCGGGCCTGGGGGGTGTACGCCGGGCTGATCGCCGTCTACTCGGTCTACGTGCTCACCAAGCTCGGCGAGCTGCAGCAGTCGGCCAGGCTCCCCACGCCCGCCGAGGGGACGACGTTCGTCGCGCGGTTCTTCGGCGTCACCATGCCGACCTCCATCATCGGCGGTCCCGGCTGGTGGAGGGGAGAGCTGTCCGACCCCCCGGTCGCGGTGATCGCGCTCGCCTGGGCCGTCATCGTCGCCGCCATGGTGATCACCCTCCTCTGGCGGCGGGGGGCGTGGCGGGCCTGGACGATCCTGTTCCTGACCCCCGCGGTGCTGATGGTCCCGGTCTTCCTGGGACGCGGCCACCTGTTCTTCTCGGCGCAGGACACCCGCTACCTGGCCGACAGCGCCCTGGTCGTGACGCTCGCGCTCGGCCTCGCGACGCTTCCGCTGCTCGGCGAGAAGCGCCCCTACCGCCGCCGTGTCCCCCGGGGCCGGTCCGTCCGCGTGGCGGTGGGCGCGTCGGCCTGTGCCTTCCTGGCCTTCTCCGTCGTGTCGGTCGAGGGCTTCGTCGCCGGGCAGGAGGGCCACCGCGCCAGGACCGAGCGGTATCTGGAGTCCGTACGGGCCACCCTCGCCTCGGCGCCCGAGACGACCGACCTCTACCCGCACTTCCTCCCCGAGGACCTGATGTGGCTCTCCTTCGGCGAGGAGAACCTCAGCTCGCACCTGCTGAGCCCGCTGGCGCCGCCCGGCCTGGCCGCCCTCATGCGCCACCCGAGGCCGGCCGCGAGCCCGCGGGTCATCGACCCCCGGGGCGCGCTGGCCCCCGCCGGAGTCTTCGGCGGGTACGCCGTGCCCGAGTCCGGCGAGTGCTTCCCCCGCGCCGGTGGCGTCGTCACGATCCCGTTGCGGCACCGGGCCGAGACGGAGACGGAGACGCTCAGCCTCTCCTACGTCCGCGCGGAGGAGACCGCGGCCTACGTGCGGGTCGGCCCGGAGGAGACCGAGGTCGTCTTCGGCAGGGGAGCGGGGAAGATCTTCCTGCCGGTGAGCGCCGCCGCGCCCTCGATCCAGATCGAGATCCTGTCCCCCGACGCGGAGCTGTGCGTCACCCTCGCCGCCCTCGGCGGCGTCGTCCCCGCGAAGTGAGACCCGCGCATCTCCGCCGGGGACGGGCCGTCGCCGATCGGGACGGCTCGCACGCGGCGGGGTGACAGGATCGCCTACGCCCCCGGGCCGGACGTCCCGGCCAGCTCGCGGACGCCTTTCAGCAGCCTGTCCACGTCCGACTCGTCGGTGTACGGGGCGATCCCGGCCCGGATCGCCCCGGTGTCGCCGAGGCCCAGGCGCCGGGAGCACTCCAGCGCGTAGAAGCTGCTCGCGGGAGCGTTGACGCCGCGCTCGGCCAGGAAGCGGTAGGCGTCGGCGGGCCTGACGCGGTCGACGGAGAACAGCGTCGTGGGGGTACGGCGGCGCGACGCCGCGCCGTGGAAGGTCACCCCGGCGATCTCGGCCAGACCGGCGTCGAGCCGGTCGAGCATCGCCCGCTCGTGCTCCTCCAGCGCGGTCATCGAGCGGGCCAGGCGTTCGCGCCGGGTCCCCTCGCCGGGCACGAGAGCGGCGAGGAAGTCGACCGCCGCCGTCGTGCCGGCGAGCAGCTCGTACGGCAGCGTGCCCAGCTCGAAGCGCTCGGGCACCGCGTCGCTGGAGGGCAGCAGCTTGTCGGGGTGGACGGTCTCCAGCAGGCCGGGGTCGGCGGCGAGCACGCCCAGGTGCGGGCCGAGGAACTTGTACGGTGAGCAGGCGTAGAAGTCGGCTCCCAGCCGTCCGACGTCGACCAGGCTGTGCGGCGTCAGGTGCACGCCGTCGACGTAGAGCAGCGCCCCGGCCTCGTGCACCCGCTCGGCGATCGCCGGGACGTCCGGGCGGGTGCCCAGCAGGTTCGACGCGGCCGTGACGGCCACCAGCCGGGTGCGCCCGGTGAGCAGGCTCGCGATCGCGTCGACGGCCAGCTCGCCGCTCGCCGGGTCGAAGTCGGCCCGGCGCACCGTGACCCCGCGCGCCTCGGCGGCCTGGACCCAGGGCCGGATGTTCGCGTCGTGGTCCAGGGTGGTGACCACGACCTCGTCACCGGGACCCCACTCCTTGGCGAGCGCGCGGGCCATGTCGTAGGTGAGCTGCGTCATGCTGCGGCCGAACACGATGCCGCCCGGCGTACCGCCGAGCAGGTCGGCCATCGCCCGGCGCGCCCCGGTCACGATCCCGTCGGCGCGCCGCTCGGCGGCGGTCTCCACCCCCCGGTTGGAGACGGCGGACCGCAGCGCCCCGGCCACGGCCTCCGCGACCGCCTCGGGCACCTGCGAGCCTCCCGGCCCGTCGAAGTGCGCCGCGCCCTCGTCAAGCGCGGGAAAGCATGCCCGCACGGCCGCCACGTCGTATGCCATGAAACCTCCCAGGTCGCTCTCGACCCTACGGAAGCGTCCCGTTCTCCGCGGAAGCGGGGCACGGAAACCGGGCACGTCACATCATTCACCCCGGTAGGCGGCCGGGCGCTTCTCGCGGAAGGCCCGGGAGCCCTCCTTGGCGTCCTCGGAGCCGATGACCGGCCAGCCGATGGCGTCGGAGACCTTCAGCGCCTCGGCCTCGGGCAGGCCCAGGGTCTCGCGGTAGGCGCGGAGGATGGCCTGGACGGCGAGGGGGCCGCACTCGGCGATCTGGGCGGCGATCCCCAGGGCGGTCGTCAGCGCCTCGCCGTCGGGGACGACCCGGTTGACCAGGCCCATGGCCAGCGCCTCCCGCGCGGTGACGGCGCGGCCGGTGAGCAGGATGTCCATGGCGAAGGCGTACGGGATCTGGCGGGGCAGGCGGATCGCGGAACCGCCCATGGGGAAGAGGGCGCGGCGGGCCTCGAACAGGCCGAGGGTGGCGGACTCGGCGACCACCCGCATGTCGGTGCCGACGAGCAGCTCGGTGCCCCCCGCCACGGCGTACCCCTCGACCGCGCAGACGATCGGCTTCGTCGGCAGCGCGCCGGAGTCGCGGAGCAGGCCCTTCCAGTGGAAGTCGGGGATGGCCGCGGCCCGTTCCCTGACCCGGGCGTCCTGCGACGGGCTGCCCATGGCCTTCAGGTCGGCGCCCGCGCAGAACGTCCCGTGCGCGCCGGTCAGCACGGCGACGCGGACCTCGGGCTCCTCCGAGACGTACGCCCAGGCGTCGGCCAGGCCGACCAGCATGTCGGTGGAGAGCGCGTTCCTCGCCTCGGGCCGGTCCATGGTGACGACCACGACGTGACCGTCGCGCTCGACCCGGCAGTGCGGCGTGCTGATCGGCAGGAGTTCCACGGGACGACCTCCGTTGATTCACCAGGTGCTGATGGGAAATTCTGGATGCGTATCGTTCCCGCGCGGCCTCTGGCCGCCCGGGGGTGGGACCGGGGTTCCGGCAACCTCGGGCGGGGCACCGCCCGGGGTGGGACCGGGGTTCCGGCACCGCCGGGCGAGACGCCTCCCGGGGACACCGGTCCCGTATCGAAAGGGCGGGGCCCGTGCTCAGTCAAGCGCTTGCTAGGCGTACCTCGCGGGGTTAGTCTGCCCATGCGTACAAGAACAGATTCTTGTTCTAAATACCCCGTTCCGCCAGGGCTTGTCGCGATAAAGAGAACGTGATTCACTCCGGCGTGCCGGGGCCTTTCCACCGAGAGGATTTCCGATGGGTACGCTCGGTTTCTGGAGATTGGCACAGGCGGACCCCGAGTGGGTGGCCGCCGTCGACCCGGACGGCACCGAACACCGCGCCGGCGACCTGCTCGCCCGTGCCAACCGCCTCGTCCACGGCCTGAGGGAACTCGGCCTCAAGGCGGGCGACGGCATCTGCGGGCTCGTGCCCAACGGCTCCGACGGGCTCACCCTCTACCTCGCCGCCCTGCAGGCCGGCTGGTACTACACGCCGATCAACTGGCACCTCACCGGACCCGAGATCGGCTACATCGTCGCCGACAGCGAGGCGCGCGCCTTCTTCGTCCACGAGCGCTACGCCGAGGAGGGCCTGCGCGGCGCCGCCGAGTCGGGCATTCCCGCCGAGCGCGTCTTCGCGTTCGGGCGGGTGGAAGGTGCGCGGCCCGTCTCCGAGCTGACCGACGGGCAGCCGGACACCGCCCCCGCCGACCGTACGGCGGGCGCCACCATGCACTACACCTCCGGCACCACCGGCAAGCCCAAGGGCGTGCGCCGCCCGCTCAGCGGCCTGGACCCGGACGACGCCGCCGAGCTGATGTCGTTCCTGCTCACCCTGTTCGGCATCACCCCGGGCAAGGAGAACGTCCACCTGGTCACCTCGCCGAACTACCACACCGCCGTCACCCAGTTCGGGGGGACGGCCCTGCAGATGGGGCACACGCTCGTCTACATGGACAGGTGGGACGCCGAGGAGACGCTCCGGCTCTGCGAGAGGTACCGGGTCACCAACTCGCACATGGTCCCCACCCACTTCAAGCGCCTGCTCGCGCTCCCCGCCGACGTGCGGTCCAAGTACGACCTCTCCTCGCTCAGGTGGATGATCCACGCCGCCGCCCCCTGTCCGGTCCCCGTCAAGTGGGCCATGTTGGAGTGGTGGGGCGACTGCATCTACGAGTACTACGCGGCCACCGAGGGCGGCGGCACCCTCGCCACCCCGGAGGGCTGGAGGAGCCATCCCGGCACCGTCGGCACCGCCTGGCCGATCAGCGAGCTGCTCATCGTGGACGAGAACCTGGAGCCCGTGCCGACGGGGACTCCCGGAACCATCTACATGAAGATGATGGGCGTCCAGTTCGAGTACAAGGGCGACCCGGCGAAGACCGCGGCCAACCGGCTGCGCGACCACTTCACCGTCGGCGACATCGGCTACCTGGACGAGGAGGGCTTCCTCTTCCTCTGCGACCGCAAGGCCGACATGATCATCTCCGGCGGGACCAACATCTACCCGGCCGAGATCGAGAACGAGCTGATGGTCCACCCCAAGATCGCCGATGTGGCCGTGTTCGGCATCCCCGACGAGGAGTGGGGCGAGCAGATCAAGGCCGTGGTCGAGCCCGCGGCCGGTGTCGTCCCCTCGCCCGAGCTGGCGGCCGAGCTCGTCGAGTCGCTGCGGGGCCGCCTGTCGAGGATGAAGTGGCCGAAATCCGTCGACTTCATCGCGGAGATGCCCCGCGAGCCCAACGGCAAGCTCCTCAAACGCAAGCTGCGTGACCCGTACTGGGAGGGACACGAACGTGCCATCTAGCGAAGACACCCGGGCGCCGCTGCGGGCGCGGCACGTGCTGGAGTTCCCCGGCGGATACACGCGCACGACCGGACCGGTGATCGGGCGCTTCCTCACCGAGCTGCGGGACGGGCGGCTCGTCGGGGTCCGCACGGCGGGCGGGCGCACGCTGGTGCCGCCGCTGGAGTACGACCCGGAGACCGGCGACGCCGTGACCGGCGAGTTCGTCGAGGTCGGCCCGGCCGGCACCGTGGAGAGCTGGGCGTGGGTGACCACCCCGAGGAAGAACCATCCGCTGGACCGGCCGTTCGCCTGGGCCCTCATCCGGCTGGACGGCGCCGACACCGCGCTGGTGCACGCGGTGGACGCCGGCGACGTCAGGGCGATGCGACCCGGGCTGCGGGTGCGCCCGCGCTGGCGGGCCGGGCGCACCGGGCACATCACCGACATCGAGAGCTTCGTCCCCGAGGTCACCAGGATCGTCTCCGAGGTGAGCGCCGAGTACACCGTGACGCCCGGCCGGGCGCTGACCCGCTTCCTGGAGGGGGTCGCCGAGGGCGTCCTCATCGGCTGCCGGTGCGGCACCTGCCGCAAGGTCTACGTGCCCTACCGGCTGTCCTGCCCCGAGTGCGGGGTGGCGGTCACCGAGGAGGTGGTCGTCCCGGACACCGGCACGATCACCACCTTCGCCATCAACAACCTGCCCGACCCGCGGGCCCCCGAGGTGCCGTTCGTCTCGGCGTACATCCAGCTCGACGGCACCGACATCCCGATGATCGCCCTGGTCGGCGGGATCCCGGCCCACGAGGTGCGCCAGGGCATGCGGGTGCGGGCCGTGTGGGTGCCCGAGGAGGAGCGGACGACGTCCATGTCGAACATCAAGTGGTTCGCCCCCACCGGCGAGCCGGACGCGGAGCTGTAGATGCGGGAGATAGCGGTCGTCGCGTTCGCGCAGACCCGGCACAGCGCCGTCGACGAGGGACAGAGCGAGGCCGAGCTCATCCTGCCCCCGCTGGAGGAGGTGAGGGCGGCCACCGGGCTGCGGAAATTCGGCTTCACCTGCTCGGGGTCGTGCGACTACCTGGCGGGGGCGCCGTTCTCGTTCGTCTCCGCGCTCGACGCGCTCGGCGCCTGGCCGCCGATCTCGGAGAGCCACGTCGAGATGGACGCGGCCTGGGCGCTGTACGAGGCCTGGGTCAGGCTCCAGCACGGCGACGTCGACTCTGCCCTGGTCTACGGCTTCGGCAAGTCGTCCCAGGGGGACCTGCGGGAGATCATGACGCTCCAGCTGGACCCGTACTACCTCGCCCCCCTCGGGCTGGACCAGGTCTCCTTCGCCGCGCTGCAGGCGTCGGCCACCGGGGCGGACCGGGCCGAGCTGGACGAGATCGTGCGGCGCAGCCGCGCCGACGGCAGGGCCAACCCGTACGCCCTCGACCTGCCGGACCCCACGGGCGAGGATGCGGAGGTCGCGCCGCTGCGGCCGTACGACATCGCCCCGATCACCGACGGCGCCGCCGCGGTGGTGCTGGCGGCCGGTGACCTGGCCAGGGAGCTGTGCGAGCGCCCCGCGTGGATAACGGGGATCGCCCACCGGATAGAGCCGCACTACCTGGGCATGAGGGACCTCGCCCGGTCGGCCTCCGCCGCCGACGCCGCACGCGCGGCGGGGGCCGGTAAGGGTGACGTCGACGTGGCAGAGCTGCACGTCCAGTTCAGCCACGAGGAGATCGTCCTGCGCGAGGCGCTGGAGCTTCCCGGGGGCACCCGCGTCAACCCGAGCGGCGGCCCCCTCGCCGCGAACCCGGTGATGGCCACCGGCCTCATCAGGATCGGCGAGGCGGCCGGGCGCGTCATGGACGGCACCGCGGGCCGCGCCCTCGGGCACGCCACGAGCGGCCCCTGCCTCCAGCACAACCTCGTCACCGTGATGGAGGCATGAGAAATGGAGCGAACCCGACGCAGCGAGCGGAGTGGGCCGCGCAGCGGAGCAAGCGGTCCGCGTAGTGAGCGAGGAGCGGTGAGCGACCATGGGTAACCCCTGCGCCGTCATCGGTGTCGGCCAGACTCACTACACGACCAAGCGGCGCGACGTCTCCCTCGCCGGGCTGGTCCGCGAGGCGGCCCTGCGCGCGCTGGAGGACGCGGGCCTGACCTGGAAGGACATCGACGCGGTCGTCATCGGCAAGGCGCCCGACCTCTTCGAGGGCGTGATGATGCCCGAGGCCTACCTCGCCGACGCGCTGGGCGCCGCGGGCAAGCCGATGATGCGGGTCCACACGGCCGGCTCGGTCGGCGGGTCCACCGCGCTCGTCGGCGCCTCGCTCATCCAGGGCGGCGTGCACGACCGGGTGCTGGTGGTGGCGTTCGAGAAGCAGTCGGAGTCCAACGCCACCTGGGCCCTGTCCACCCACCTGCCGTTCAGCGCCTCGCTGGTCGTCGGCGCGGGCGGCTACTTCGCCCCGCACATCCGCGAGTACATCCGCCGCTCCGGCGCCCCCGAGCACGTCGGCCACCTGGTGGCCGTCAAGGACCGGCTCAACGCGCTGAAGAACCCGTACGCGCACCTCAAGATCCCCGGAATCGACCGGAAGATGGTCGAGTCGACCCCGATGCTCTGGGAGCCGATCCGCTACCTCGACACCTGCCCGTCCTCCGACGGCGCCTGCGCGATGGTGCTGGCCGCGGAGGACAAGCTCACCGGCGGCACCCCCGCCTGGGTCCTCGGCACCGCGATGCGCTCCGAGCCGATCTTCCGCGCGGGCCGCGACACCGTGAACCCGCAGGGCGGCAAGGACTGCGCGGCCGACGTCTACCGGCAGGCCGGGATCACCGACCCGCGCCGGGAGATCGACGTGGCGGAGGTGTACGTGCCCTTCTCCTGGTACGAGCCGATGTGGCTGGAGAACCTCGGCTTCGCCGCCGAGGGGGAGGGCTGGAAGCTCACCGAGTCCGGGGCCACCGCCCTGGACGGCGACATCCCGTGGAACGCCTCGGGCGGCGTGCTGTCGAGCAACCCGATCGGCGCCTCCGGGCTGATCCGGTTCGCCGAGGCGGCGCTCCAGGTGCGGGGGATGGCGGGGGAGCACCAGGTGGACGGCGCCAGGCGGGCCCTCGGGCACGCGTACGGGGGAGGCGCGCAGTTCTTCGCGATGTGGATGGTCGGCAGCGACAAACCCTGATCCCCCAGGAGGGGTGCGAATGGAGTTCAACCACGCGGATCTTTTCGAAGGGGTCGCCGACGCGGTCGGGCACCGTACGGCCGTCATCTGCGGCGACCGCCGCATGACCTACGCCGAGCTGGACGCGCACGCCAACCGGCTCGCCCACTTCCTCCAGAGCAGGGGCGTGCGCCCCGGGCAGCACGTCGGGATCCACCTGTACAACGGCATCGAGTACGTGGCCGGGCTGCTGGCCGCCCTCAAGATCCGGGCGGTGCCGGTCAACGTGAACTACCGCTACGTCGAGGCGGAGCTGCTCTACCTCTACCGGGACTCCGACATCGTGGCCCTGCTGTTCGACGTGGAGTTCGACGCCCGGGTGGCGGCCACCGCCCCGGACGCCCCCGCTCTGGAACACCTGATCGCGGTGGGGGGACCGTCCCAGGTCGAGGGCGCGGTGCCGTACGAGGAGGCGCTGGCCGGGCAGCCGGAGACGCGCGGGTTCCCCGAGCGGTCTGGCGACGACCTCTACATCATCTACACCGGCGGCACGACCGGCATGCCCAAGGGCGTGATGTGGCGCACCGAGGACCTGTTCTTCGCCTTCGGCGGCGGCAACCCCTACGGCGAGCCGCGCGCCACCCCGGGCGAGGTGGTCGAGGCGGCCGTCGCGGCAGGCGAGATGACCATGATGGCCGCGGCCCCGCTGATGCACGGCGCCGCCCAGATGGGCACGTTCATCACCTGGTGCATGGGCGGCACGATCGCGTACGTCCGCAAGTTCGACGCGGCCGACGTGCTGCGGACGATCGAGCGGGAGAAGGTCCTGACGCTCAACATCACCGGGGACGCGATGGCCCGCCCGCTGGTCGAGGAGATCGCCACCGGCGCCTACGACCTGTCCTCGCTGTTCGTGCTGAGCTCCACCGGCGCGATCCTCAGCGGTTCGGTGCGCGAGCGCCTGGAGGAACTGCTGCCCGGCAAGATGATCGTCGACAGCTTCGGCTCCACCGAGTCCGGCTACACCGCCTCGGCGGTGCCCGGTTCCTCTCCCGAGTCCGGGCTGCGCTACCAGGCGAACCCCCAGGCCACCATGGCCGTGCTCAACGAGGTCCTGGAACCGGTCAAACCCGGCTCGGACGAGCTGGGCACCGTGGCCAGGAGCGGGCGCATCGCCTCCGGCTACTACAAGGACGAGGCCAAGACGGCCCGCACCTTCGTGACGGACAAGGACGGGGTCCGCTGGCTGCTCACCGGCGACATGGCCAAGGTCGAGGAGGACGGCACCATCGCGATCTTCGGCCGGGGTTCCGCCTGCATCAACACCGGCGGGGAGAAGGTCTTCCCCGAGGAGGTCGAGGCGGTGCTCAAGGGCCACCCGGCGGTCTTCGACGCGGTCGTGACCGGCATCCCGGACGAGCGCTGGGGCAACCGGGTGGCTGCGGTCATCGAGCCGCGCCCCGGAACGTCGCCGACGGCCGAGGAACTCCAGGCCCACTGCCGGGAGAAGATCTCCGGCTACAAGGTGCCCAGGACCTTCGCCTTCGTCGAGCAGATGGTCCGCTCCCCGGCGGGCAAGGCCGACTACCGCTGGGCCAGGACGACCGCCGAGGCCGCCCGTTCCTGACGGCCCTTCTGATGTCACCCGGCGAGCTGATCCGGCCCGCCGGGTGAGCCGGAGTGATTCTCCTCTCGTTTTCTATTTATACAATTACATATTGTATAAACTAACGACCATGACCTACGTGATCGGACGACCGCGCCTGGACGCGCCTTACCGGGCCCGCGTGGAGGAACGGCCGGTGGAGGGCACGTCATGACCGAGACGCAGGCGCTCGCCATCGGTGCCGCCGTGACGTTCGTCTGGCTCGGCATGGTGCTGGCGATCTCCTTTCTGGAGGCACCGCTGAAGTTCCGTGCCCCCGGCGTGACCACGAGGATCGGGCTCGGCATCGGGCGGCTGGTCTTCCGCGCCCTCAACACGGTCGAGGCCGTCCTCGCCACCGTGCTCCTGAGCGTGCTGGCCGTCGAGACCGTCGTCTCCGGCCTCCCGCCGGCCGGCACCGTCACCCCGGCGGCGGTCGCGGTCGTGACCCTGGCCGTGCAACTGGCGGTGGTACGTCCACGACTGGCGCGCAGATCCGACCGAATTCTCGCCGGGCGGGACGCGCCGCGTTCGAAGGGCCACCACGCCTACGTCGCCCTGGAGGTGGTCAAGGTCGTCGCCCTGGTCGTCACCGGGGTCATGCTCCTGGCGAGCTGAACACCCCCGGCGTACGGTCCGGAGGGGCCCGGCGGGGGAGGTCGCGTGGTCCGGTGAGGTGTGAACCGCCCGGGTGGCCGATCCGTTCCTGAGGTGTGATGCGTTTTCTGCGGACCGCCGTCCTGCTCCCGCTCCTCCTCGTGATCGGCTGCTCAGGGAACGGCACCACCGCCACCGTCGAGACCACCGCGCCCGCCGGGGAACGGCCGGGTGCCGTCGTCGTCCGGTACGTCAGCTGCGGCGGGATGACGTGCGAGGGCGGGGACAGCATGAGCGTCACCGCAGACGGCCGGGCCGTCTCGCTGCGCGACGCGGAACTCGTCGTCGTCCCGCTCCCGGCGGCCGAACTGCGCGACCTGCGGGCCGGGCTCGTCGAATCCCTGGCCGGGCGGGAGGGCACGCTCGACCGTACGGGAGGGGCCACCGACCAGCCCTTCGCCGTCGTCACCGTCGTGGACTCCGGCGGGAAGGCCCACGAGACCCGGCTGGAGGGGACGCCGACGCCGGAGGACGCGCCGATCGTCGCCGCGACCGGGCGCCTCTCGAAGCTGACCGCCAGGATCCGCTCCACCGGCACGCCCGACGTCACCGCGCCGATCACGGTGACGATGTACGAGGACCCGAGCGCCCGGCCCAGGCGGCAGGCGACCTGGCCCGAGGGCATCACCACGCCGATCGAGGCCGCGACCGGCGGCAACTTCGGCACCCGGACCTACCGGGGACGCGAGGCGACGACACTGCGCGCCGCCCTGGGCAAGGCGGGGGACAACGTGACGGTGACCGCCGGGGGCAAGACCCTGATCGCCCGCTGGGAGGCGATGCTTCCTTGACGTCGATGGGGGAGCCCGCGTACCGGTCCTGTAGCGGGACGGGGTGTGTTCAGGGGCGAGCCGGTGCCAAGGCCGGGACAGGCGGCCCTGGTCGTGCGAAGGAGAGTGAGGCGTGCACGAGCTGAGAAGGTTGTTCGAGGATGTCGCCCGTGGGGTCTTTCCCGATGCCGACGCTCCACGCTTCGAGCACTTCTACCTGTGCCGACCCTGACAACGCCAACCACCGCCGAGACACACCGGCCAACCGGACAGGCCCGCCGGCGACACGGACCCGAGTGAGGGCTGCGCCGGTTGGTCCCTGGCAAGGAAAGCGCTTACCTTAGGAGGATGGTCCGGCGTGGCAGGATCCGTTGAGGAAAGGCTTTCGTTTTGATCCACTCAATCGACCCCAGGACCGGCGAGTCCGTCGGGGATCCCTTCCCGCTGACCTCGGACGACGAGGTGGACGCGATCGTCGGGGCGGCTCTCGCGGCCGGCACCGCCTGGCGTACGGCGGACCGGGCGGCGGCGCTGGAGGCGGTCGCGGCGGCGCTGGAGGCGAACGTCGAGGAGCTCTGGCGGGCGGCCGACGCGGAGACCGCGCTCGGGGAGACCCGGCTGCGCGGGGAGGTGGGGCGGGCCGCCGGGCAGTTCCGGCTCTTCGCCCAGGTGCTGCGGGACGGCGGGCACGTGGAGGCGGTGATCGACCACGCGACGGCCCAGCCGCCGGTGCCCGACCTGCGGCGGATGAACCACCCGCTGCCCGGCGTGGCCGGGGTCTTCGCGGCGAGCAACTTCCCGTTCGCCTTCTCGGTCGCGGGCGGTGACACGGCCTCGGCGCTGGCCGCCGGATGCCCGGTGGTGGTCAAGGTCCACGACGGGCATCCGGCCACCTCGGAGCTGTCGTGGCAGATCATCCGGCGCGCCCTGCCCGACCCGGACCTGCTCGGCCTGGTCCGCGGGCTCGACGCGGGGAAGCGGCTGGCCGGGCACCCGTCCGTGGCGGCCGTCGGGTTCACCGGCTCCATCCCCGGGGGCAAGGCGATCCAGGCGCTCATCGCCGAGCGTCCCGACCCCATCCCGTTCTACGGCGAGCTGGGCAGCGTCAACCCCGTCGTCGTGCTGCCCTCGGCCGCCCGCGAGGGCCTCGCCCAGGGGTTCGCCGCCTCGCTCACCCTCGGCGTCGGCCAGTTCTGCACCAACCCCGGGCTGGTGTTCGTCCCCGACGACGCCGAGCTCCTGGTGTCCGTCTCCGAGGCGGTCTCCGAGACCGTGGGCGGGCCGATGCTCACCGAGCGGATGCAGGGCGGCTACCTGCGCGGGCTGGCCAGGCTCGGCAAGCTCACCCCCCTCGCCGAGGGGCGGCCGGGCGAGGGGGCCTTCGCGGTGACCCCGCAGGTGTTCGTCACCGACCTGGCGACGTTCGCCGCCGACCTGCCCGACCTCGTGGAGGAGTGTTTCGGCCCGGCCGCCCTCGTGGTGGTCTACGCCGACCCCGCGGACCTGCCTCCCGTACTGGAGAGGCTGGACGGCTCGCTGACCGCGACGATCCACGCGACCGACCCCGCCGAGGCGCGCGGGAGCGCGGAAGTGCTGCTCAAGAAGGCGGGGCGGCTGATCTGGAACGGCTGGCCGACCGGGGTGGCGGTCCGCTGGGCCATGCACCACGGCGGTCCCTGGCCCGCCAGCACGGCCGCCGCCCACACCTCGGTCGGCGCCGCCGCGATCCGCAGGTGGCTGGTGCCGGCCGCCTACCAGGACTGGCCGGCCGAGCTCCTGCCGCCCGAGCTGCGCGACGACAACCCGCTGGGCATCCCGCGCCGGGTCGACGGGGTCCTCGTCGAGGGACGCGCCTGACGTTTCCGCCGACCTCCGGAGTGCTCTCCGGAGATCGGCCCGGTGGACGCCGCCGCCCCGGTCGGGCTCGCCGGGGTCGGCTGGCTCTGGTCCCCCGGCGAGGACGCGCGGCAGTCCCCCCGCCGGTACCCGCCACCTGTGGCGCACCTTCACGGCGCCCGCCTGACACGCGGGAACACCCGAGGGCCGGCCGGGCCCCGGGGAGCCGGAGCCCGGCAGGGGCGGACCGAGGTGCCGCCCGGGGACGTGCGGCGGTCCTCAGCGGATCGCCGCACGCTCGCGTGCGGTGGCCGTCAGCGGATCTCGCCCACGCCCGCGTGCCGGGAGACCGAACGGTCCACCGCCTGGGCCGGGTCGATCCCGGTGTGCAGGGTCGGGGTCCAGCCCGCGTCCGCGCCGAGGTCGGGGTCGTTGGCGGCGTTGTGGACGGCGACGAGGTCGACGGGGGCGACCCGGCCGCCGACGCGGAGCAGGTTCCCCCGCGCGGTGAGGGCGGTACCGCCCCAGTTGTAGAGGAGGTCCGCCGGGTCGACCGCCCGGCTCAGCCGGAAGAAGTTGTTCTCCGCGAAGATCTGTGACTGCACGCCCACGCCGAGGGCGTACTGGAAGGTCGAGGCGTCGGGGATCTCGTAGTAGTTGTTGTAGACGTGCACCTGGCCGAAGCGCACGCGCGGGAGCCGCTGCAGCACGTCGTCGAAGTGGTTGTGGTGGACGGTGACGTTCAGCTTGCCCGTGTCGTTCGCCGGGTTGTTGGTGGAGCCGATCAGCATCGTCTTGTCGTGGCCGGAGAACCGGTTCCAGGAGGCCGTGACGAAGTTGGACGCGTGGGTGATGTCGAGCTGCCCGTCGTGCACCTGGTAGGGCCTGCCGAAGTACCGCGGCTGCCCCGAGTCCGGGTTGCCGCCGTCGGTGAAGGTGTTGTGGTCCACCCACACGTGGGTCGAGCCGGTCACCGAGATGTTGTCGTAGAGGGAGTTCCAGTTGCCCTCGGCGCCGTCGGTCGGGGTCCACTTCGGGAAGCAGTCGGCGGTGTCCTCGAAGAGGATGTTGCGGATGATGACGTTGTCGACCTTGTCGACGTGCAGGTTGACGCCGCGGATCCGCGCGTTCCCGCCGAGGCCGACGATGGTGGTGTCGGAACCGACCTTGAGCCTGATGTGGGCGGTCTGCCTGGCGGCCGAGGCGACGCGCGCGTCCTCCAGCGGGCCGGAGGGGTCGGTCTCCCTGCCCCACACCGCGGGGTCGTAGGCGGCGAGGTAGGCCTCCAGGGTGTAGCCGCCGGTGGCGTAGTCGGCGCAGGTCCTGTCGGTGTCGATCGTCCCCTTCACATAGATGATCTTCGGTGAGGGGGCGGCGAGCGCGGTGGCCAGCTCGGTGCGGGTGGAGACGGTGTGCACGTTCGACGCGGGCGCGGCGGCGCCACCGGTGGTGCCGGGGCCCTCGGCGGCCCAGCCGTCGTTCGCGGGCAGGGTCCGGCGGCCCAGGTCCGGCCTGTGCCCGGCGGGTTTCGGCGAGGTGGTCTCCGGGGTGCGGGCCCCGGCCCTCAGGGCGGCGGCGGACGCGGGCGGGGCGGCGAGGACCGCCAGGGACAGCAGGGCGGTGAGCGCGACGGCTCGTTTCACGGGAATTCCTCCGCGGGTCAGGTGGGAGGGAGGCTCCGTACGGCCCCCGAGAGCCTTCCGGATGGTGGAGGCGGGCGCGCCCAGGTCAGGGATGGACGCGCCCGCCGGCTTTGACGGCTCAGTCGCCGTCGCGTCGCGGGGCTTGGCCGGAGGGCGGCCGCCCCGTCCCGGGACGGCGCCCGCTCCAGGGCACCCGGAGTTCCGAGTAGAGCGCCAGCCGTTCCGCGCTCGTCGCCGTCACCTCGGCGATCCTGGGCAGCACCCGGCGCTCGTCGCCGATCTCCTGGAACACGTCAGGTATGGCCAGGGGCTCGGGCGCCAGCCGCACCGCGTCGAGGACGCGCATGAAACCGGCCGTCCTCTCCAGCGGTACGAGCAGGCCGGTGCCGTCGCGGATGTGCGCGACGAGGTTCTCCAGCAGGTCGGCCCTGGGGTGGACGACCGAGGTCCCGTCGAACTCGACCCGGTCCTCGGTGTAGGCCAGCCGGATCCGCCCGCTCTCGCCGTGCACGATCAGGTACGGCTCGTGCCGCCGGTCCGCGCACAGCGAGACCGCGACCGTCACGACCGTCCCGTCGTCCATCCGCATCCGCGCGCACGAGGTGTCGTCCGCCTCGATCACGTTGGCCCGGTAGAGCTCGACCTCGACGTCCTCGACCTCCGCGCCGGAGACGGCCAGCGCGGTCGCGGTCGCGTGCGCGAGCGGGTTGGTGAGGACGCCGTCCATCACGGGAACGCCGCCGGCCTCGCGCCTCCCGGCCCACGGCGTCCGGCCGTAGTAGGAGTAGGGGCGCTCCCAGGCGCCCGCCGCGCCGATCCCGGTGACCCGGCCGATCGTCCCTTCCGCGACCATCCGCCGGACGGCCGGGATCGCCTCCGAGCCCAGGCTCTGGAACCCCACCTGGCAGGCGAGCCCGGTCTCTCCGGCCACCGCGACGATCCGGAGGTAGTCCGCGTACGTGGCGGCGGGCGGCTTCTCCAGCAGCACGTGCGAGCCGGCGCGCAGCGCCTTCTCCGCCAGCTCGGCGTGGGTGTGGACGGGCGTGCACAGGATGGTCACCTCGGCGCCGGTGCGCCCGATCAGCCCGGCCAGGTCGCCGGAGAACTCCGCCCCCTCGGGCAGGTCGCCGACGGGCCGCACGTCGCACACCCCGGCCAGGTCCACCAGCCCGGCCTCGGCCAGCCGCCGGACGTTCGACAGGTGCCACCAGCCGTGCCCGTGCGCCCCGGCGAGCACCACGCGAACCGGTTCCATCACGCCACCTCCCATCGCGGTCCCGGACTCCGGTGTCCTGCAACCGGTTGCAAGAAACATTGAGGACATCTTCCGGCAACGTCAAGGGCCCAATTTTGTACATCGCTCCTCATCTGCGGATTTTTCGATATTTCGGATAGCCAGGGGTGTGCAACCGATCCCGTACCGCTTCGCAAAGCATCTGATTCCGGCGTTGACAGTCACGCAACCGCTTGCACTAATGTGCTTCAGGGCCCCGGTGCAGGGTCAGGGCGAAGGAGCATGGTGGCAGCGACGATCAGGGACGTGGCGCGGGCGTCGGGAGTGCACGTCTCGACGGTGTCCCGCACCTTCTCGGCGCCGCATCTGGTGAACACCGAGACCCGCAACCGCGTGCTCGCGGTCGCCGAGGATCTCGGCTACCGTCCCAACCGTGCCGCGCGGGCCCTCACCACCGGCAGGACCCACAACATCGGCCTCATCGTCGCCGACATCTCCAACCCGTTCTTCCCACCGCTGATCAAGGCCGCCCAGGCGCACGCCAGGGCCCGCGACTACCACGTGTTCGTGGCCGACACCGACGAGGACCCGCAGGTCGAGGAGGAGCTGATCCAGACCCTCGCCAAGCAGGTCGACGGGGTCCTGCTCTGCAGCCCCCGGCTGTCCAACCGGGCCATAGAGCGGCTGCACGCCGACGTGCCGTTCGTGGTGGTCAACCGGCGGATGAGGGGCCTGCCGACGATACTGATGGACGTCGGCCAGGGCGCCCGCCTCGCGATCGAGCACCTGACCGGCCTCGGTCACCGCAGGATCGCCCTGCTCTCCGGGCCGAGCGGCTCGTGGACCAGCGGTGAGATGCGTGCCGCCGCGACCGCGATGGACGGCGTCGATCTGGTCACCCTCGGCCCGAACGCGCCCACCGAGCAGGGCGGCCTCGCCGTCGCCGGCGAGGTGGTCGCCTCCGGGGTGACGGGCGTGCTCGCCTACAACGACCTGGTGGCCATCGGGCTCATCGAGGGCCTGTACGAGCGCGGCGTGCGCGTCCCCGACGACATCAGCGTGGTCGGCGTCGACGACATCGTGTCAGGGCGGCTGAACCGGCCCAAGCTGACCACCGTGGCCATGCCCACGGCCGCCGCCGGGCGGATGGCGGTGGACCTGCTGCTGCAGTCGTTCGGCGACGGCGCCACCACTACCCTGGCCACCCTGGACACCAGCCTGGTCGTCCGTGAATCCACCGGAGAGGTGCGCACATGAGCTTCGGAACCACCCCGTCGGGCGAGCGGGTCGAGCGGCACGTGCTGTCGAACGGGCGGATGCGCGCCGCGATCCTCAGCTACGGGGCGATCCTGCAGTCGCTGGAGGTCTCCGGCGTCGACGTCGTCCTCGGCTACGACAACCTCGGCGACTACCTGACGCGCAGCCGCTACTTCGGCGCCGTGGTCGGCCGGTACGGCAACCGCATCGCGGGAGGGCGTTTCACCCTCGACGGGCGCGACCACGAACTGCCGGTCAACAACGGCCCCAACAGCCTGCACGGCGGGACGCACGGCTTCGACACCCGGGTCTGGCGGATCACCGACGCCTCCGACACCGCCGTCACCCTGGAGCACGTGAGCCCGGACGGCGAGCAGGGCTACCCCGGCACGCTCACCGCGTCGGTCACCTACACGCTGACCGGCGACGCGATCCGGCTCGACTACCACGCGGTCACCGACGCGCCGACCGTGCTGAACCTCACCAACCACTCCTACTTCAACCTCGCCGGGGGCGGTGACGTCCTCAAGCACGTGGTCCGCATCGACGCCGACCACTACTTGCCGGTCGACGCCACGCAGATCCCGACGGGGGAGCTCGCCCCGGTCACCGGCACCCCGTTCGACTTCACCTCGCCGTACGAGATCGGCGAGCGGATCGCCGACCCCCGGCTGGGGGACGGCTACGACCACTGCTACGTCCTGCGCGGCGGCATCGAGGTCCGCGAGCCGGTCGGAGGGCTCACCATGGAGGTCACCACCACCGAGCCGGGCGTGCAGTTCTACACGGGCAACTTCCTGGACGGCGTCGCCACCGCGTACGAGAAGCACGCGGGCCTGTGCCTGGAGACCCAGCACTTCCCCGACTCGCCGAACCGGCCCCACTTCCCCTCGACGGTCCTGCGCCCCGGCGAGCGGTTCGCCTCCACCACCACCTACCGCTTCACCTGACGGCCCCGGGAGGGCCCCGGGGCGTGATCCGCGCTCCGGCCGCTCGGGCCGCTCAGGCCCTGGCCGTGGCGTGCTCGCCGCTGAGGGCCGCGACGGCTCCCAGGCCGAGATAGACGACACCGCTGGTGACGTCCAGGCGGCGGCGGGCGCGGGCCGAGCGGCGCAGGCGGCCGGCCATGGCCGAGGCGAGCAGGGCGAAGGCGCCGTCGCTGGCCACGCCGAGCACCGTCCAGATCAGGCCGAGCAGCACGATCTGCGGGGCGATCGGCCCGGCCTCCGGATCGGCGAACTGCGGCAGGAAAGCGAGGAAGAAGATCGCGGTCTTCGGGTTGAGCACGTTGACCACGAAGCCCTCCCAGAACATCCGGGATCCGGTCGCGGTCCGCGGCTCGAAGGACTCCTCCCCGTCCGAGCGGGTCATGAGCTTGCGCACGCCCAGCCAGATCAGGTAGGCGGCGCCGAGATACTTCACGATCGTGAACCCGGTCGCCGAGGCCGCGAGCAGGGCGCTGATGCCCAGGGCGGCGGCGGCCACGTGGACCAGCGAGCCGAGGTGGATGCCGAGCACCGAAACCAGCCCGGCGGACCGGCCCTGGGCGACGCTGCGGGTCACGATGTAGAGCACCGCGGGCCCCGGGACGAGCAGCAGGGTGAGGGTCGCCGCGGCGAAGAGCGCGAGAGCGGGCAGGTCTGGCATGTCCGGATCATAGGGTGACCGGTTTCCCCGGCGCCTCGCATTTTCGCCGCCGGGCGGCTCCCGCCCGCGGCGTCCGTACCGCTCAGGGCCCGGACGGGCGTTCCACCGTGGTCCGCGAAGCCGTCGCCGAGGTCAGGGCGGCCAGCAGGGCGGTGGTGGCCGGGGGGTCGGGGGGCTCGCCGTAGGTGGCGGCGTAGACGTGGCGGGTCGAGCGGGGAAGCTCGATCGCGTTGATCCTCGGGTGCCGGTGGGCGTGCAGGGCGAGCCCCGGCAGGGCGCTCACCCCGATCCCGGCGGCGACCAGGGCCTGGACGGCGACGACGTCGTCGGTGGTGAAGGCGATCTCCGGCTCGAAGCCGGCCCTGGCGCACAGCTCCAGCAGGTGGGTGCGGCACCGGTCGCAGCCACCGATCCACCGGGAGTCGCGGTAGGAGGTCAGCTCGCCGACCGGCCCGGAGGTGACCAGGTAGCTGGGGTCGTCCAGCAGGTGGAGCAGCCGGATCCCGTCGGCCTCGGGGGCGGTGTCGTCGTAGCGGAAGATGACCGCCACGTCCACGTAGCCGGCCTTGAGCATCCGCAGCGCGTCGGGCGGCTCCGTCTCGGTCAGCCGCAGCTCCAGGCCGGGGTGCCCCCCGGCGAGGACGGCGGCGGCCTCCGGCACGAACGTCCCCAGGGCGGAGGGGAAGGCGGCCAGCCTGACCCGGCCGGCACGCAGGCCCACGTGCGCCGACAGCTCCGCGGACGCGGAGTCGAGACGGCCGATGATCTCGACGGCCCGCTCGGCGAGCAGCCGGCCGGCCTCGGTCAGCCGGATGCCCCGGCCGACCCGCTGGATCAGCTTGGCCCCGGTCTCGGCCTCGAGCTTCGCGAGGTGGTGGCTCACCGAGGGCTGGGAGTAGTGCAGCTCCCTCGCCGCCGCGGTCACCGAGCCGTGCCGGGACACCGAGGCGAGGACGCGAAGTCGCACGATATCGAGCATGTATTAACTTTATCTATGGATGAACGGAAAGATAGGCATTGGACGCTATGTATCTCCTCGCCGCATCCTTGAGGCATGACAACCTTGACGCTCACCCGCCCGGGCCTGGCCGAACTGGTCGCGGGGGTCCGAGACCTCGTCGACCCGTCCGCCGACGCTCGGACCACGGCCTTCGCCGTGGCCGGGCTGCTGCGTGAGAGGCTGCCGTCCCCCGAGATCCTCACCGAGGAGGAGCGCCTCGGCGACCCCGACCGCTATGTCGGCCACACCCTCCACGCAGAGGAGGACTTCTCGATCGTGGCCGTGGTCTGGCGGCCCGGACAGAAGACCGTGATCCACGACCACATCGCGTGGTGCGTGTTCGGCGTGCTGCAGGGCGTGGAGTACGAGACCCTCTACCGCGACCACGGCGACCACCTGACCGAGATCGGCAGGGCCGCCAACCAGACCGGTGACGTGAGCGGTTTCGCCCCGCCCGGTGACATCCACCGCGTCCACAACACGGGCGACGAGACGGCCATCTCGCTCCACATCTACGGGGCCGACCTCGGCGCCGCCCCCACCAGCGTCCGCCGCGTCTACGAGCTGCCCGTTCGCTGAACGGGTCGTCCCGCGCCCCGCCCGTCCGGTGAGGCGGGGATCACGGGTCCGGCTTCCCCATCGAGATCGAGCCGGGCCCACCCCCGACCACCCGCCGCGGGTGCCGGAACCGGCGTGCTCCGAGGCCGCCCCCGCGGCCGGGTGAGCGTCGCGGGTGAGCGCACGCCAAGGGCCCTCCCGGCGATCGCCGGGAGGGCCCGATCGTCAGACCTGGGGCGTCAGACCGCCGTGGAGCCGTACTCCTGCAGGAAGAGCGCCTCGGCGGTGGCGGTGCGGCGGAGTTCCTCGATGTTCACGCGCTCGTTGGGGGCGTGGATCGCCGCGTCGTCGTCCTCGGCGCCGAAGAGCAGGATCGTGGCGGCGGGGAACTGCCTGACGAAGGTGGAGACGAGCGGGATCGAGCCACCGGCGCCGACGTCGCGCGGGGGACGGCCGAAGGCCCGTTCCATCGCCCGGTTCAGCGCGGAGCGGGCCGCGCCGCCGGTGTCGGCCAGGTAGCCGGAGCCCATGGTGTAGTCGCCGACGTCCACCTGGACGCCCCAGGGGGCGACCTGCCGCAGGAAGTCGACGACGGCCTCGACGGTGGTCTTCGGGTCGCCGGCCGGGGGCACCCGCACGGTCACCCGGGCCCTGGCGACGGCCTGGACGGCGTTGATCGCGCCGGAGACCGTCGGCACGTCCAGGCCGGTGACCGTGATCGCGTACGAGGCCCACAGGCGGTCGGCCAGCGAGCCGGAGCCGACCGTGGAGACGCCGTCGAGCACGCCCGCGGTGGCACGGAAGTCCTCCTCGGACGGGCCGGAGCCGAGGAAGCTGCCGCGCGGCAGGCCGGGGACGCGGATGTCGCCGTGGTCGTCGTGCAGGGCGGCCAGCATCCGGATCAGCGCCGCGAGGGCGTCGGGGGCGGCGCCGCCGAACGAGCCGCTGTGCAGCGACTCCTTGAGGGTGCGCACCTCGATGGTGAAGGCGCCCATGCCGCGCAGCGAGGTCGTCACCGCGGGGTCGCCCACCCGGGGGTTGCCGGTGTCGGCGACCACGATCGCGTCGGCGCGGAACAGCTCGGGGTTGTGCTCGACGAAGGATTCCAGGCGCTCGCCCGCGTACTCCTCCTGGCCCTCGACGATGACCTTGACGCCGACCGGGAAACGCCCCTGGAAGGCGCGGAGCGCCGCGACGTGGGAGATGACGCCCGACTTGTCGTCGGCCGCGCCGCGGCCGTGGATCGCGCCGTCGATCTCGGTCGGCTCGAAGGGCGGGGTGCGCCAGAGCGCGAGGTCTCCGGTGGGCTGCACGTCGTAGTGCGCGTACAGCAGCACGGTCGGCGCGCCGGGCGGGGCGGGGGCCTCCGCGTAGACGGCGGGAAAACTGCCCTCGACGGGGATCTGCTGGACACGCGGCAGGCCGGTGCTCCGCAGCAGTTCCTCGGTCACCGCGGCGGCCGCGTGCACGGGCTCCTCGGGATGGCCGGGGAAGGCCACCGAGGGGATGGCGACGAGCCTTCTGAGGTCCGCTATCGCCTGGGGCATGCCGGCGGTGACGGCGTTCTCGATCTCGTCAGGAGTCACGACTTTCCCCCGCATCTCAATATCTGGTGCGTCCTATTGGATCACAGCCGCAGGTACGGCCGCTCTCGTGCACGATTCCAGCACACCAGGGTTCCGCCAAGTGGAACCGGGGTTTGGGCAATGGTCTGGCGACCTTCTTGCCTGATCGCGGATTTCGTCGTTGTTACATAGGCGTTTTGCGGATTCCGAGGTTCTCGCACTTTAATGCCACGTTTTCACTTGGCAAGAGCTGTTCTGGCAGGCAGACTGTTGGAAGCTCAGCTCAACGAGGGAAGATCGTGATGACGCACCCTGAAAACACCGACGTGACCTCGCTCATGAAGGCCGCGCAGGACAACCTGTGGATGCACTTCACCCGGCACAGCTCGTACGAGGGCGCCGAGGTGCCGATGATCGTGCGCGGTGAGGGCTCCTACATCTACGACGTGCACGGCAAGCGCTACCTCGACGGCCTCGCGGGTCTCTTCGTGGTCCAGGCGGGTCACGGCCGCAGCGAGCTGGCCGAGGCCGCCGCCAAGCAGGCCCAGGAGCTGGCGTTCTTCCCGCTCTGGTCGTACGCGCACCCCAAGGCCGTCGAGCTGGCCCAGCGTCTCGCCGCCGAGACCCCCGGCGACCTCAACCGTGTCTTCTTCACCACCGGCGGCGGCGAGGCCGTCGAGAGCGCGTGGAAGCTCGCCAAGCAGTACTTCAAGATCACCGGCAGGCCGCTCAAGCACAAGGTCATCAGCCGCCAGATCGCCTACCACGGCACCCCGCAGGGCGCCCTGTCGATCACCGGCATCCCGGCCTTCAAGCAGATGTTCGAGCCGCTGGTCCCGGGTTCCGTCAGGGTGCCCAACACCAACCACTACCGCGCCGACGAGATCACCGGCGTGCCGGGCATGACGCCCGAGCAGTACGGCTACTGGGCCGCCGAGCGCGTCGCCCGCGCCATCGAGATGGAGGGGCCCGACACCGTGGCCGCCGTCTTCGTCGAGCCGGTGCAGAACGCGGGCGGCTGCTTCCCGCCGCCCCCCGGATACTTCAAGCGCCTGCGCGAGATCTGCGACGAGTACGACGTCCTGCTCGTCTCGGACGAGGTCATCTGCGCCTTCGGCCGCCTCGGCACCATGTTCGGCGGGCAGAAGTTCGACTACGTCCCCGACATCATCACCTGCGCCAAGGGCATGACCAGCGGCTACTCGCCGATCGGCGCCATGATCGCCTCCGATCGCCTCTTCGAGCCGTTCAAGAACGGCACCGAGATGTTCGCCCACGGCTACACCTTCGGCGGCCACCCGGTCTCCTCGGCCGTCGCGCTGGCCAACCTCGACCTGTTCGAGCGGGAGGACCTGCTCGGCCACGTCACTCGCAACGAGCCGGTCTTCCGCTCCACCCTGGAGCGGCTGCGCGACCTGCCGATCGTCGGGGACGTGCGCGGCTCCGGCTACTTCTGGGGCATCGAGCTCGTCAAGGACAAGGTCACCAAGGAGACCTTCGACTTCGAGGAGTCCGAGCGCCTCATCAGGGGCTTCCTCTCCGGCGCCCTCTACGAGGCGGGCCTGTACTGCCGCGCCGACGACCGGGGCGACCCGGTCATCCAGCTCGCCCCGCCGCTCATCTGCGGCCCCAAGGAGTTCGACGAGATCGAGTCCATCCTCCGCTCGGTGCTGACGGAGGCATGGAGCCGCCTCTGAGCGCGCACGGCCGCGCCCCCTCCGGACCGCCACGCGCGGCCCGGAGAGACGCGCCGCACCCGCCGGCGGTCGCGCCGTCCGGGCCTTCCCGGCCCGCCGCGCCCTCGCCGGCGTCCGCCGTCCGGCGCCATGTCCGCCGGAGTGAGACCGCACCGCACCCGCGGAAGCCTCGCTGTGCCACTCCGTCGAAACAACGAAAGGAAATCCCATGAAGATCGGCGTGCCTGCCGAGGTCAAGAACCACGAGTACCGCGTCGCCGCGACCCCGGCGGGCGTGCACGAGCTCGTCCGTCACGGCCACGACGTCTACATCCAGCGCGGCGCGGGCCTCGGCTCGCACCTCACCGACGAGGAGTACCTCTTCGCCGGGGCCAAGATCCTCGACAGCGCCGACGAGGTGTGGGACCAGGCCGAGATGATCCTCAAGGTGAAGGAGCCCATCGCGGAGGAGTACCACCGCATGCGCCCCGGCCAGGTGCTCTTCACCTACCTGCACCTCGCGGCCGGCCGCGAGTGCACCGACGCCCTCCTCGACCGCCAGGTCACCGGCATCGCGTACGAGACCGTCCAGGTGGGCAACACCCTGCCGCTGCTCGCCCCGATGTCCGAGGTCGCGGGCCGGCTGGCCCCGCAGGTCGGCGCCTACAACCTGATGCGCTTCAACGGCGGGCGCGGCGTGCTGCCCGGTGGCGTGCCCGGCGTGGCCCCCGCCAAGGTCGTCGTCATCGGCGCGGGCGTCTCCGGGCTCAACGCCGCGCAGATCGCGGTCGGCATGGGCGCGGACGTCACCGTCCTCGACCTCAACATCGACCGCCTGCGCTTCGTCGACGCCATTTACCAGGGCCGTCTCAAGACCCTCGTCTCGACCTCGTACGCGATCGAGAAGGAGGTCCTGGAGGCCGACCTGGTCATCGGCGCCGTGCTGATCCCCGGGGCCAAGGCCCCGACCCTCGTCTCCAACGAGCTGGTCTCCCGCATGAAGCCGGGCTCCGTGCTCGTCGACATCGCCATCGACCAGGGCGGCTGCTTCGAGGACTCCCGCCCGACCACGCACGCCGAGCCGACCTACCAGGTCCACAACTCGATCTTCTACTGCGTGGCCAACATGCCGGGGTCCGTCGCCAACACCTCCACCTACGCGCTGACCAACGCCACGCTGCCCTACGCGGTCAAGCTGGCCGGTCTCGGCTGGAAGACCGCGCTCCAGCGGGACGCCTCCCTCGCGCTGGGCCTCAACACCCACGCGGGACGGCTCACCAACGAGCAGGTCGCCATCGCCCTCGGCCTGCCGCACGTGCCGGTCTCCGAGGTCATCGCCGCCTGAGACCGGGGCCGTACGTCCCGCGCCGGCCGGGCGCGGGACGCGTGGCCCCGCCGGGACGCGGGGGCCGGTTCGCGAGGGGCGCGGCGCCGGTCACGGTCTCGCTCCCTCCTCGCCCGCGCCTCGTGCACGCCTCGCGCACGCCTCGTTCACGGCGACCAGCCGGAACGCAGGGCGCGTGCGGTGACCAGGACGTGCTCGATCTCCACCGGGGTCGGCCAGGGGGCGCCGCCGGGGCGCAACAGCGTGGCCCGTACGGACGCCAGGTGCTCGATCGCGCCCGACGGCAGCCCGCTCCGCTCGGTCAGCCACGCCGTGACGTCGGTGTGGTCGCGCAGCGGCCGGGTGACGAGCTCCCAGGTGCCGAGGATCTCGGTCAGGTCGGCGACCCTCAGGGGGGCGCCGCCCCGCCGGGCGACGGCGGCCGCGGCCAGCTCGGCGCGGGCGACGAGCTCGGGTTCGGTGGTCCGGCTCCACGGGGGAGAGGGCGGATCGGACAGCCACCGCTCCGCCTCGCGGGAGAAGCCCGCGGCCGACAGCAGCGCGGCCAGCTCGACCGCGGCCCGGTGGTGTCCCGCCTGTGCCGCCTGGCGGAACCAGTGCTGCCCGCCCTGCAGGTCGCTGTGCTCGGCGATGAGCAGCAGGCCGAAATTGAAGGCCGCCTCCGGGTCGCCCCCCGCCGCGGCCCGGCTGAACCAGTGGCCGGCCCCCCGCGCGTCGCTCATCTCCACGCACACGAACCCGGCCGTCCGCTGGTCGTCGATCCTGCCGGTGCAGGCCGCCCGCTCGAACCAGGCGCGCGCGGTGCGCAGGTCTCCGAGGGACAGCGCGATCCCGCCGAGCTGGGACGCGGCGCCGGGGTGCTCGTTCCTGGCGGCCAGCCGGAAGAACGTCTCCGCCCCCTCGGGGTCGCGGTTGGCCTGCAGGAACAGCCCGAGGTGGTAGGCCGCGTCGGCATGGCCGCTCCGGGCGGCCAGCTCCCACCAGCGCAGCGTCTCGTCCTCCTCGCCGGAGGCGTAGGCGAGGAATCCGAGGTCGTGGGCCGAGGCCAGGTCGCCGTCCATCGCGGCCCTGCGATGCCACTCCCCGGCCGCCTTCACCTCGCCGCCGTCCTCGCAGAGCAGCGCGAGCCGCCTGGTCGCCGCGCGGGAGCCCGCCCTGGCCGCCGTCTCGAACCACCGCCGGGCGGCGGGGACGTCGCCGTGCTGGTCCAGCAGGAGGGTCGCCAGGTTCACCGCGGCCTCGACGTCTCCGGCGTTCGCCGCCAGCTCGTACCATCGCGCGGCCTCCGCGGGAGTGCCGTGCTTCTCGTGCCAGATCCCCAGGTTGTAGGCGCTGTCGAGGTTTCCGGCGGCCGCCGCGCGCTCCCACCAGTGCCGCGCCGCCGAGCGGTCGCCCCGCTGCGCGAAGTGGCGGCCCAGCTGGTGGGCGGCCTGCACGTCACCGCCGTGCGCGGCGAGCAGCAGCGCCGTCTCGCCGTCCGTGTCGTTCTCGTGCTCGGTGCTCCGGGGGGTGGGTATCAACCCCGCGGTCGCCTCCGGGTCGTCAGGCCACCACCCCATGTCACCCTCCTCGCCGACGTCGCGCAGCCGACAGGTCACAGGGTGGCACGTAACCGACCGGTGGCGGAGGGTAATCGCGACTTCCGTCCGCCGGTCCGCCGCCGATCCGCCCATCGATCCGATCGTCGTGTCCGGCCCGGTGTCACGGCGCTCGGCTCCCGATGCTCAGACGAAGCGCACGAACCCCACGTACATGCCCATCGAGCAGACGTAGCGCAGGGAACCCGGCTCTCGCGCGCCCAGCCGTACCGTGGCGGGCAGTGCCACGTCGCGGCCGTCGATCGTGAGCGTCCGGGTGCAGCCGGGGACGCCCTCGAGACGGAAGACGAGGTCGGTGGGAACTCCCGCGCGGGCGGTCACCACGCCCGGCCGGTAGCCGTGGCCGGTGGCCCGGACCTCGACCCGCTGGACGTCGCCGGCGCGGACGGCCGTTCCCGCCGGGACGGCCGCGGTATCGCCCCCCTGATCGTCCGCCGCCGTCCCCGTCCTTCCCGCCGGGGCGCCCATCGGCCGTGCCGGGCCGTCCGCCGCCGTCGCCGGGCCGCCGGACCCGGGGAGCCACCCCCCGAGACTCAGCCCCGAGGAGATCGTCCACAGGCCCGCCGCCAGCGCGACGACCCCCGCCAGCGCCGCCAGCCTGGTCGTCGCGGCCCGCCGCAGGACCAGCCCGAGCAGGGCGAACGCGGGAGCCGTCCCCGTCACGAAGCCCGCCATCACCGCGGCCCCGCCCAGCGCCGACCCGCTGGAGACCGCCACCATCTCGGTGCTGAGCGTCACCCCGCACGGCAGCAGGATCGTCGCGGCACCGAGCGCCAGCGCCCTGGGCGCGGGGGCGGCGATCCCGGACACGCCGCCGCGCCGGGACGTGCGCCCCTCCGGCGAGGCGTCCGGGCGGCATCCGTCCTCCGGTTCGCGGCCGAACATGCGGATTCCGAAGAACACGACCGCGATCCCGGCCGCGACGAGCAACGCGGCCCTGACCTGAGGACCCAGCCGCGCCGCGGACCCGGCGAGCCCGAGCAGGGCTCCGGCCGCCGTGTGGGAGCCGAGGCGCCCGGCGAGGAACAGCGCGACGACTCTGGGGCCCGAGGGACCCGCCCCGGTCCCGCCGTGCCCGCCGGAGCCGGCCGGGCGGCCGCGGGAGGTGAGCCCGCCGGAGCCGGCCGGGCGGCGGGAGGTGAGCCCGGTGAGCAGGCCGCCCTGCACGGCCGCGCACGAGGCCGTACCCGCGACCAGTCCCGCGGCGAGCCCCCCGGCGAACAGCGCGGCCGGTCCCGCGCTCAGCGGACATCCCCGATGACCATCCAGATCCCCACGGACCAAACGTAATCTCGCCGGAGGGCGACCGACGGTGACATTTCCTTACCGAGCGCGCACGTCGTCCTCACCGGGCGTCCAGGTTTCGGGCCTTCTCGCCGGCTTACCGGAGGTCCCGGTTTCCGGACTCCTCGCCGGGCGTCCGGCTTTCCGGCGGCCGGGGGCGCACCCCGGGGCGTTCCCCCAGGGCGCGCGCCGCTTCGCGCGACGAATTCCGCCGGCGGCGGCGGGGCTCATCGGCCGGCGGCGTTCAGGTTGACGAGAACCTGCCTGCCCGGTCCCGACCGGAACCGGAACATGCCCTCGTGCACGTACAGGGTGGGAGCCGCCTTGTCCCCCCGGCGCGTCGGAACCGGGAACAGCAGGCCGGTACGTCCCGTGGCGACGTCGTGCAGGGAGCTCGCCCCCCCGCCGTCGCGGCCCCTCTGGTGGAGCAGGACGAAGCGGCCCGAGTAGAGGGTCCCGCGGGCCGTCCCCGGCAGCCCGTGCCGGTCCGTGCCGTCGCGTCGCCACGCCTCTGCGCCGTTGAGGCACCACGTCACCCCGCAGTCGCTCCAGGACGTCAGCCCCGCCGGAGGGGCCGCGTCCCTGGTCTCGCCGGTGAGCACGTTCTTCAGGAACTCCATCGGGCGAACGCTGGGACGCTCCGCCATCATGTCCCGCTCGGGCCGTCCGGCCCACGGCCAGTCGACCAGGTGGAAGCCTCTCGTGCCGTCGACCAAGGACGCCTTCCCGCCCGTCAGCGGAGCCCGGTGGACGCCGCCGCCGTCGAGCGGCGACCACACGGCCATGCCGTCGGCGATGGCCAGGCCGATCCCGCTGTAGGTGTTGTCGACGAGCACGGCCGTGACCGAGGCGATCCGCCGCGGGACGCCGCCCGTGACCGGCACCGCCCATATCTCCGTCAGACGGCCGCGGAGCGTGGACCACGCCAGGTGACCGTCGCCGAAGACCAGCGGCGCGTTCATCACGTTCGGGTTCTTGAGCGGCGCGATCCGGGTGAACCTCCGCCTGCCGATGTCGTACGACCAGATCCCGTCGAGCCGGTTCCTGGTGAGCCCCCGCCCCACCACGACCCGGTCGGTGACGAACACGTCCGGGGTGAACACCCGGCCGCCGGGCCCCTTCGCCGGGATCTCGTGCACCGCGCCCGGCCACACCTGCCTGATCGGCGGTGCGAGGGAGCCGGCGCGGGGCGTCGGCCGCACCGTCGGGACCGCCGGGACCGCCGGGGAGGGCGGCGTGACCGTACGCGTTCCCACGACGGTCGCGGCCGCCACGGTCACGATGGCGGCCGCCACCGCGATCGGGGCCCACCACCTGGCGCCGGACGACGTCCCGCGTGCCACGGGCAGGGCCCGGGGCCGCCCGTCGTCCCGCACGCTCCCGGCCTTGGCGGCCAGCGCGTCCCTGAGCCGGTCCTCGATCTCGGTCATGCCTTGCCTCCCAGTTCGCGTTCGAGCCGCTCCAGGGCCCTGAAGGCGGTGGACCGCACGGTGCTCTCCCTGAGGCGCGTCGCCCGGGCGATGTCGGCGTTGGACATGTCCAGGTAGTAGCGCAGGACGAGGACCTCGCGCTGCCGCCTGGGCAGCCGGCCGAGCGCGGTCAGCATCTCCTGCCGCGACTCGCCCAGCAGCGCGGCCGTCTCCGCGGAGTCCACCGGCTCTTCCGGCCGTCCCGGCACCGCCCTGGCGGCGACGCCGCGCCTGCGCAGGACCGAGCGCGAGGCGTTCAGCACGCAGACGCGGACGTATGTCAGGGTGAGCGTCCCGGGACCCTTGCCGTGCAGCCTGGAGAAGACGTCCTGCACGACGTCCTCCGCGCACTCCCGGTCCCCGACGAGCAGCACGGCCAGGCGCACCAGGGCGAGCCGGTGCTCGCGGTAGAGGCCGGCCAGTACCGCCTCGGCGTCGGGTGGCGTGGCGGGGAGAGCGACTATCTCACCGTTCATGCCCTAAGAACGCGCACCGGCCCCGATTCGCTGCTTGGGACGGGCATGAGTGTTCGCGCGCCCGCCCGACCGGCCGGGGCCGCCGGGAGGGGGCGTCGACCGCAGGGGACGCGCGGACCGGCCCGCCGCCCGGCCTCCCGCTTACGGCGTGGTCCGGGTGTCCGCGAAGATCGAGGTGTCGAGGGTGAAGCCGACCGGCTCGGGGAGGTGGAGACGCGAACCCATCTCGACCCGGGTGGAGGTCCGGTACTCGCCCTCCTTGGGGTCGCTGAGGACCGTCACGGTGGCGGGCGCGGCCACGGGGTCGACGAGGAGCATCACGGGGACGCCACCGGAGGCGTAGACGGCGGGCTTGCGGTCGCGGTCGTCGACGGCGCTCCCCGGAGACACGATCTCGGCGACCATGAGAAGCCCGGAGGAGAGCAGCTCGCGGGCGCCCCGGCGCGGGCAGTCGGCGGGCGCCAGGACGAAGTCGGGCTCGACCGGATCACGTGGTCCTTCTATGCAGACGTCGACGTTCCCGCTGAAGCCGTCCCACTCCTTCTCCTCGATGAGCGGAAGGAGCGCGCGATACAGGCGCATCGCGATCCTGGCGTGTTCGGGGGTGCCCACCGGGCTCACTATCAGTCTCCCGTCGATGATTTCGGTCCGCAGCCCTGGAAGCTGCGGAAGCGCGTCGAAGAGCTCGCGCGCCGTTCCTGGCAGAGGCTGGGACGAGGTCTCGGGGGAGGGGCGCAGATTGGCGTGGCTCCGTCGCGATGTCATGACCATGACGATATGTCCCTTCGTGTTCTGGTGAACACGTTGAGTATCGCAAGTGGGGCGGGTGGGTGCGAGCCTTTACCGGGATACGGGGCGTCAGACCCAGCCGGGGCGGACGAGGCCGGATTCGTAGGCGATGACGACCAGCTGGGCGCGGTCGCGGGCGTGGAGTTTCATCATGGTCCGGCTGACGTGGGTCTTGGCGGTGGCGGGGCTCATGAAGAGCTCGCCCGCGATCTCGTCGTTGGTCATGCCGGTGCCGACCAGGGCGAGGACCTCGCGCTCGCGGTCGGTGAGCAGGCCGAGGTCACGGGCGTGGTGCGGCTCCTTGGCGCGGCTCGCGTACTCGGCGATGAGGCGGCGGGTCACGCCGGGGGAGAGCAGGGCGTCGCCTCCGGCCACCACCCGGACGGCCTGGATGAGCTCGGCCGGTTCGGTGTCCTTGACCAGGAAGCCGCTGGCGCCGCCGCGGAGGGCCTCGAAGACGTACTCGTCCAGCTCGAAGGTCGTCAGGATGATGATCCTCGGTCCGGCGGGCATCTCGCGGGTGGCGGTCAGCCCGTCCATGCCGGGCATGCGGATGTCCATCAGGACCACGTCCGGCTCGTGCTCGGCGACCAGCCGCAGGGCCTCCGCCCCGTCGGAGGCCTCGGCCACCACGGTCATCCCCGGCTGCGCGTCCAGCAGGGCACGGAACCCGGCCCTGACGAGGGCCTGGTCGTCGGCGAGCACGATTCTGATCATCGGGGTTCCTCCGGGATCGGCAGCCGGGCCTCGACGCGGAAGCCCCGGCCGTGGTGCGTGGCGGTCAGCGTTCCCCCCAGGGCCGAGGCCCGCTCCCGCATGCCGGGAACGCCGTTCCCGCTGCCCAGGCTCTCCCCGGGGGTGCCGCCGCCCGAGTCGGTGACCTGGACGGTCAGCGCGCGGGGGTCGTAGCCGAGCACGACCGTGACCGACGCGCCGGGGGCGTGCCGGGTGACGTTGGTGAGGGCCTCCTGCACGATGCGGTACCCGGCCCGGTCGACGCCGGGAGGCAGCGGCCCGGCCACGCCGACGATCTTCTTGGTGACCGGCAGCCCGCTGCGCTCGATGAGCTCGTCGAGCCGGTCCAGCCCGGCGGTGGGGGAGCGGGGCGCGCCGTCGCGCAGGACGTTGAGCACCGACCGCATCTCGGTCAGCACGTCCTTGGACGCCTGCTTGATCGTGGTGAGCGCGGTCCGCGCCTGCTCGGGATGCTCCTCGATGAGGTGCAGGGCGGTGGACGCCTGGACGTGGATGAGGGAGATGTTGTGCGCGAGCACGTCGTGCAGCTCCTGCGCCATGGTCAGCCGCTCCTCGCTGGCCCGCCGCCGCAACTCCTCCTCCTCCACCCGCTCGCGCTCGGCCTGCCGTTCCCTCCTGGCCCGCGAGAACTCCGCCACCACCAGGACCAGGCCCATCAGCGCGCCCACCGTGAGGTCGTGGAACCAGCCGGCCGGGCGGACGGGGGCGAGCCAGGACGTGTAGACCACGAGGAACACGTAGGCCAGGCCCCACATCGACCAGGCCGCCCGGCGGTGGCCGCGCGCCACGGCGGTGTGCAGCGCGACGATCGGGCTGAGGAAGACCGGGCCGTAGGGGTGGCCGAGGCCGATGAAGATCGCGGTCGAGCCCACCGCGACCGCCAGGCAGGCCACCGGGTGGCGGCGGCGTACGATCAGGGCCAGGGGTCCGGCCAGCACGAGCGCCCAGCCCAGCGGGTCGAGCGGGACCCTGAGCATGCCGGGGTCGTGGACCTGCCACCACTGCACGCCGCGGGTGACCGTGCCCTGGAAGACCCCCGCGAACAGCGGGAGCAGGAACTCGGTCCAGCGGGGTTTGGCGTGCACGCTCAGCACTGTACGTGCGCCCGCCCGAAGCTCGCGTCCACCTCGTGAGGCATGAGGTACTACATCCCCTGCGGTAGGGAAGGGGCTGACAAGGCTCACGGGCTGAGTCAAGCTGTCTGCGGGAGGTCTCATGATCAATCGTCGATTCGCCATCCCCCTGGCGGGGATCCTGGTGGGAAGTTCCTTACTGCTCGTCCAACCCGCCGCCGCCGCTCCGCAGGCGTCGCCGGTGTGGCCGCAGGCGGAGAAGAAACCCGTCGCGGAGGGGTACGGGGGCGCGGTCTCGACCGTCGACCTCGACGCCAGCAAGGTCGCGCTGGGCGTGCTGCGCGGGGGCGGCAACGCCATGGACGCGGCGGTCGCCGCGGCGGCCGCCCTGGGCGTGACCGAGCCCTACTCGGCCGGACTGGCCGGGGGCGGGTTCATCGTCTACTACGACGCGCGCCGCAAGAAGATCCACACGATCGACGGCCGGGAGACCGCGCCGAAGGCGATGGGGCCGGCCTCTCTGGAGGGCATCCCGTTCGAAGAGGCCGTGACCAGCGGGCTGTCCGCGGGGGTGCCCGGCAGCGTCGCCCAGTGGGAGCTGGCGCTGCGCAGGTTCGGCACGCTCTCGCTGCGCCAGGCCCTGAAGCCCGCGATCGAGGTCGCGTCCAAGGGTTTCAAGGTCGACCAGACCTTCTACGACCAGACCGCCGCCAACGCGGCCCGTTTCAAGGACTTCACCTCCACCGCCAAGCTCTACCTGCCGGGCGGTGCCCCGCCGCCGGTCGGCTCCACCTTCCGCAACCCCGAGCTGGCCGACACCTACCGCAGGCTCGGCAGGCAGGGCGGCGAGTGGCTGTACGGCGGCTCCCTGGGCGCCGAGGTCGTGGCCACCGTCAAGAAGCCGCCGGTCAGCCCGGGCTCCACCCGCAACGTGCGGCCGGGGCTGATGGAGCTGTCCGACCTGAAGGCCTACCGGGCGCTCGAACGGCCGCCCACGAAGGTGACGTACAAGGGCATGGACGTGTACGGCATGGCGCCGCCGTCCTCGGGGGGCTCGACGGTCGGCGAGGCGCTCAACATCCTCGAGGCCCTGCCGGAGGTCGGCGAGCACGAGTACCTGGAGGCCTCCAGGCTCTCCTTCGCCGACCGGGGCAGGTACGTCGGCGACATCCCGGGCGTCCCGCTCGATGAGCTGCTGTCCGACGGGTTCGCCAAGGAGCGCGCCTGCCTGATCGGCGAGCGGGCCATGACGAGCCCGGCCGCGCCGGGCAACCCCGACGGGACGTACGGGCCGTGCGCGCCCGCGCCCTCCGCGGAGGCCACCCCGTCGGCCCCCGAGGGGCCGGAGACCACGCACCTGGTGGTCACGGACCGGTGGGGCAACGTGGTCGCCTACAACATCACCATCGAGTCGACCGGCGGCAACGGCATCGTCGTCCCCGGCCGTGGCTTCCTGCTCAACAACGAGCTGACCGACTTCACCTTCGGGCCGGCCCCGGGCGACCCGAACCTGCCCGCGCCGGGCAAGCGGCCCCGTTCCTCGATGGCGCCGACGATCGTCCTGAAGGACGGCCGGCCGCTGATCGCGCTGGGTTCCCCCGGTGGCTCGACGATCATCACCACCGTGCTGCAGATCCTGGTCAACCGCTGGGACTTCGGCATGTCGCTCCCCGAGGCGCTCGCGGCGCCCCGGGCCACCCAGCGCAACACCGCCCAGACCCAGGCCGAGCAGGGCTTCATCGACCGCTACGGCGCCGAGCTCACCGGCCGGGGCCACAGCCTCGTGCTGAACCCCGAGATCGGCGCGGCCACGGCGGTCGAGTTCCTGCGGAACGGGAAGCTCCAGGCGGTGGCGGAGCCGACCCGTCGCGGCGGCGGCAGCGCGCTGGTGGTGAGCGGGCGCAGGTAGGGTTCCCGTCCGCCGCGGCAGGCGCGGCGGCAGGTGTGATGACGGTACGAACGGATGCCGACCCCGGCGGCGCGGTCCTGACCGCGCCGCCGGGGCGTCGGCGGGGCCGGTGCGAACGTCGACGGCGGCGACAGCGGCGGCGGCGGGAACGTCGGTGGCGGCGGCGGGGCGCAGGGGAGGCGGTCAGGGGATCAGCTCGTAGGCCTCGCGTCTCGGCGTCCGGGTGCGTGCCCAGTACTCGAAGGTGAAGCCCGGCCAGAGGGTCCTGTTGACGCCGTGCTCGTCGAGATACCAGCTGTCGCAGCCGCCCCTGTTCCAGACGCGGCGGTTCAGGCGGTCCTGGAGGCGGTCGTTGTGGGCGCGCTGCGCCTCGGGGCGGACGTCGAGGGCCCTGGCCTTCGTCCTGGACAGCAGGCGCAGGCAGCCCAGGACGTACCGGACCTGCGATTCGATCATGAAGACGACCGAGTTGTGGCCCAGGCCGGTGTTGGGGCCGAGCAGGAGGAACAGGTTCGGGAACCCGGCGACGGTGATGCCGTAGTAGGCCTGCACGCCGTCCTGCCAGGCGTCCTGGATCTTCCTGCCGTTCCTGCCGACGATCCGCCGCTCGTTCAGCGCGGAGGTGACCTTGAAACCGGTGCCGTAGACGAGCACGTCGACCTCGGTCTCCCTGCCGGTGGAGTCGACGATCGAGCCCTCCCTGATCTCCCGCACCTCGTCGGTGATCACCTCGACGTTGTCCCTGCCCAGCGCCGGGTAGTAGTCGCTGGAGATCAGGACGCGCTTGCAGCCGATCGTGTAGCCGGGGGTGAGCCTGGCGCGCAGCGCCGGGTCGGGGACCTGGTCGGCCAGGTGGCGCAGGGCCAGCTTGCGGTGGGCCCCCATCAGGCGCGGGTCGACGGCGAAGCCCAGCGCCCGGCTCTCCAGCGCCCAGTAGATCGCGGCGCGCAGCGCGCGGGTGGTGCCGGGCAGGCCGAGGAGCCGTCTCGCCCGGGAGGAGAAGGGGAAGTCGGGCTTGGGGTGGATCCAGGGGGGCGTGCGCTGGAAGACGTGCAGGCGGGAGACCCGCCCGGCGATCCGCGGGACGAACTGGACCGCCGACGCCCCGGTGCCGATGACCGCGACCCGCTTCCCGGCCAGGTCCACCGAGTGGTCCCACTCGGCCGAGTGGAAGGACGGGCCCGCGAAGCTCTCGCGGCCGGGGATCGCGGGCAGCGACGGCACGTGCAGCGCGCCGGTGCCCGAGACCACCGCGTTGGTGGTGAAGGTCTCGCCCCCGGCGACGTCCACCCGCCAGCGGCGCGCCGCGTCGTCGTACTCCAGCCCGGCGACCTCCGCGCCGAACCGCAGGTGGGGGCCGAGGCCGTACTTCTCGACGCAGGCCCGCAGGTAGTCGCGGATCTCGGCCTGGGGGGAGAACATCCGCGACCAGCCGGGGCCGGGCTCGTACGAGAAGGAGTACAGGGGCGAGGGGACGTCGCAGGCACAGCCGGGGTAGGTGTTGTCACGCCAGGTCCCGCCCAGGTCGCCGGCCTTCTCCAGGATGACGAAGTCGTGGTATCCGGCTTCCTTGAGCTTGATCGCCATGCCCAGCCCGGCGAAGCCGGAGCCGATGATCGTGATCCCGGGGCGCGTGCTCATCGGGCCTCCTCGCTCCCCTTCGCTCTCTCCGGCTCCTCGCCGGTGACGGCTCCCGGGCGGCGCCGGCCGACTCCGGCCGTGCGGTGAGAGCGGTCCGTGCTCGTTTCTATTGGATTATTCGTCCAATGTAATGAGCGGGGGAGCGGGTCGTCCACCCTCGCGGCAGGGCGGGTCGTTCCAGACCGCCCGGTCGGTATGTTCTCGTCCCCGGAGACGCCCGGCCGGTTCGGCATGTTCCCGTCCCGGGAGCTCCCGACCGTTCGGTAACGCGAAAAGCGCCGAGGGCGATGCCGTCGGCGCTGTGGACCCCCCGGTCGTCAGAGCAGCAGGTACGCGGCCACGGCGACGACGACCAGCACCGCCACCACCACCGCCGCCGTGATCGGCAGGGCGAGCGACCGCTTCTCGGGAGCGGCCTCCGGGTCCTTGCGCTGGGCGAACGCACGGAACGCCTGGGTGTTGCCCGCGGGGTCAATCGGCTGAGGATCAGACATGGGGATGACTTTAGCGATACGGGATACCCTCCAACACGGATTTGTCCACTTTCACGGGAAGGATGTCCCGGCGCCCGGCCATGGGCGGGTGCTGGGGGCCGGACCGCCGACCGGGGCGGATAGCGTGGTGCCATGCTCCGCATCCTGTTCTCCGCCCGCGTGGTGGCGCTCCACCTGCTCGCGGTCGGAGCCCTCGTCGTGTGCGGTCTGCTGGGCAGGTGGCAGCTCGGTGTCTTCGAGGAGTCCGGCAGGCCCCAGTCGCTGCTCGACCCCGCCCCCGTGGCGGTGGCCACGCTCACCGCGCCCGGAGAGCACCTGACGGCCGACAAGGTCAGCCGCCGGGTGACCGCCGAGGGCACCTTCGACGCCTCGAAGCAGCTCCTGGTGGCCGAGCGCGACGGAGGCCTGTGGCTGCTCGCGCCGCTCGACCTCGGCGACGGCACCTCCATCCCGGTCGTGCGCGGCTGGGTGGCCACGGCCGGGGACCCCGCCGTCACGGCTCCCTCCGGGGGCAGGGTGACCGTCAGCGGGCGCCTGCGGCCCTCGGAGGCCACCGACAGCGTCCAGCGCAGGGTTCGGCAGCTACCGCCGGGACAGGTGCTGACCGTCTCGTCGGCCGAACTGATCAACGTCTGGCGGGGTACGAAGCTGCGCGACGGGTTCCTGGTCGCCGCCACCCAGTCACCGCCCCCCGAGGTCGCGGCCAGGCCGGTGAGCGTTCCCCCGCCGACCGAGCGGGGCGGGCTCACCTGGCGCAACCTCGCCTACGCCGCCCAGTGGTGGATCTTCGGGCTGTTCGCGGTCTTCATGTGGTGGCACTTCGTCCGCGACGCGCTGCGCGGCCGCACCCGGGAGCGCGACTCCGGCGTCCCTCCCGCCTCCGGTTCCGGCCCTGACCCCGGTCCCGGAGCCGCTCCCGGGGACGCCGGTCCCGGGAGCGGCGCCGAGTCCGCGCCCGATCCGGGGGCCGAGCCGGAAACCCCCGCCCTACCAGCCCGCACCGCCCCGTGAACCGAACCCCAAGACCGAGGTAACCGACCGTGGAATCCGCTCTCAAGCCCTTTCGCATCCTGGCCTACATCGTCGGCGTGATGCTGCTCGTCCTGGTCACCTGCATCGTGCTCAGGTACGGCTTCGGCATCGAGGAGCCCTCGAAGATCGTCTCTCCGATCCACGGCTTCCTCTACATGCTCTATCTCGTGGCCACGATGAACCTGGGCATGAAGGCGCGCTGGACGTGGCCGTACATCCTCGGGGTGATGCTCGCGGGCACCGTGCCGCTGCTCTCGTTCGTGTTCGAGCGCAGGGTCACCCGCCGGGTGGAATCGGAGCTCGCGACCGCCGCCGCCTGACCGGCCCGGCCCGGAGACGCGGGTTCGCGTGGCCGGGCCGTGCCGTGGCGAGGTGGGCGGTCACGTGCCGGGTCAGCGGCCGAGACCCCGGCGGCGCGAGCGCTTGAGACGCTCGCGCTGTGACGGGTCGAGCATCAGGTAGCCGACGACCGGGGCGGCGACGACGCCCAGGAGGATCAGCAGCGTCACGAAACCTGGCAGGAACAGCCACGACAGGAACACCACTGCTCCGGCGCCGATCGCGTACTTCTGGACGGGCGACATCCTCAACATCCTCCGAACGCGGGGCGGACGCCCCGTCTGTAGTTCATTCTGCGTCGCCGGTCCAACGTGTGGAGCTACCGAGGTGGTTCCAACCGAGATATATCGTGATTTTTCCTTCGGGTTTCGCTACTGAGCCAGCGCCCTGAGCGCCTTGAGCGTCGCCATGCCGCCGGGGTCTGCGTCCGTGCCGACCGGGACCAGGGCCACCTCGTCCACGCCCGCGTCGGCGTACGCGCGCAGGCGCTCGCGGGCCGCGTCCACGTCGCCGATCAGGGCGACCGCCTCCAGCAGGCCGTCGGGGACGGCGGCCAGCAGCTCGCGGGGGTGCGGGCGGGTCCTGGCGAACGCGACCACGTCCCCGAATCCGGCCTCGGCGAACATCTCGCCGTACCCGGGCGCGGCGAGATATCCCACGACGGCGCGCCGTATCCGGTCGACCGCCTCGCGCCCAGGGTCGACCGCGGCGGTCACCCAGGCCGCCACCCTCGGTGCCGGTGCCGCACCCTGCCCCTGCCCCTGCGCCAAGGCCGCACCCTGCGCCTGCGCCGGTGTCCGTGCCGTCCCCTCCCGCGCCGCCGCGCGGAGGTCGGCGGTCAGGCGGGCGGCGGAGGCGGGGGTGATCAGGTTGAGCACCATCCGGTCGGCCGTCGCGGCGGTCCGCACGGCGGAGGCGCCGAAGGCGGCCACGGTCAGCTCGGCGCGGGGCGCGGGGAGCCGGAGCCGATAGCCGCGACTCTTCACGCATTCACCTGAAAAATCGGATTTGTCGCCATCGAGCAGTGGCCTGAGCGCCCGTACCGTCTCCCGCAGCACGGCGGCCGACCGCGCCCGTGACCTGCCGTGCCACTCCTCGACGACGAGCGGGCTCGACGTGCCGACCGCCACGTTCACCGGCCTCCCGACGAGGCCCGCCACCGACGCCACCCCCATCGCGATCATCATGGGGTCCCGTACGGCCACCGCCAGCGGCCCGACGGTGAGCCCGATCCGGCCGGTGGACAGCCCGATCGCGGTGGCCAGCGCGAAGGCGTCGTAGGTGGCCATCTCGCCCACCCACAGCTCGTCGTAGCCCAGCTCGTCGGCGGCCCTCGCGGTCAGCAGGGCCTCCTCGGCCGGCCGGTCCTGCCAGAGTCCCAGGGAGACGCCCAGCCTCACGCGACACGCTCCAGCAGCACGGCGGAACCGCTGCCCGCGGCCCCGCTGACCGCGGCGACGCCGTACCGGGCCCCGCGGCGTTCGAGCTCGTCCGCGCAGGCGGCGACGAGGATGGCCCCGGTGGCGCCGAAGGCGTGGCCCATCGCGATGGTGCCGCCGTTGACGTTGAAGCGGTCCTCGCCGACCTTCAGGTCCCGCTGGAACTTCAGGCACAGTGCGGCGAACGCCTCGGCGAACTCGTAGACCTCGACGTCGTCGGGGGTGAGCCCGGCCCTGGCGATGACCCGCTCGACCGCGAGCTGGCCCGCGGTGAGCATGGTGACCGGGTCGACGGAGGCGGTCGCGGTGCCCACGATCCTGGCCCTGGGCCGCAGGCCGAGCTGCGCGCCGGCCGTCCCGGAGCCGATCAGGAGCAGGCCCGCCGCGTCGCACAGGCCGGGGGAGGTGCCCCGGGTGTGCAGGTGGCGCAGCTCGCCGACCTCGGGGCGGTGCCTGCGGACGAGGGCGTCCTGGTCGTCCTGGCCGGCGAAGGCGGGTTCCATCGCGGCGAGCGCCTCCAGGGTCACGCCCGGCCGCACGTGCTCGTCGCGCCGCAGGTCGTTGACCGGCACCAGGGAGCGGTCGTGGCGTCCGGCGGCCCACGCCTCGGCGGCCAGGGTCTGGGTGCGCAGGCCGTACGCGTCGAGTTCCTCGCGTTCGAAGCCCTCGATCGTCGCGACCAGGTCCGCCGCGGTGCCCATGTGGATCGACCCGACCCGGTCCACCACCGCGGGGTCGCTCCACAGCGGCCCGCCGTCGGAGAACATCGGCACCCGGGAGACCGACTCGACCCCTCCGGCGACCACGGTGCGGCTCTGCCCGGACTGCACGAGCGCGAAGGCCGTGCGGACCGCGTCGATGCCCGAGGTGCAGTAGCGGTTGACGGTCATGCCGGGCGCGTCGAAGCCCGAGGTCAGCGCCGCGGTCCTGGCCAGGTTGCCGCCCTGGTCGGCGTTCTGCGAGGCGCAGCCGACGATCATGTCGTCCGCCCGCTCGACGCCGGTCCGCTCGCGCAGGGCGTCCAGGAGCCTCTCCAGCATGGTCAGCGGCGTCACGTCCGCCAGCCCCCCGCCGGGCCTCGCCTTGCCCCGGGGGGTCCTGACGGTCTCGTAGATGTATGTCGTCATCTGTTCCGGCTCCCTTCGGAGGTCGTACGCGGGCCTCACGTGGTCGAGCCCCTCAGCTGGTCGGCGCGTACCCAGGTGGCGTGGAAGCCGAGCGGCACCCGCTGGGGCAGGACGATCCGGGCGATCGGCCCGGCGCCCAGGTTCGCCGCGTGCAGGACCTGCACCTCGGAGGTGCCCTCGCGCTCGTCGGTGACGAAGCTGACGAGGTAGCCGTCCTCCTCGTCCGTCGCGCCGTCGCGCGGCGCGAACGGGGCCTCGCTGCCGTAGCGGTGCTCGCCGTAGTAGTACGTCTCCTTGGCGCCGCTCACGTTGTCGTAGCGGACCAGGCCGTCGAAGAGGTTGGTCGCGGCGTCCTTGACCGACACGTTGTAGGCGTAGCGCGACCGCAGACCCGTCAGCCTGGCGTCCACCGAGGGGAACTCGGTGTTGTGGTCCGGGTCCACGAACCCCTCGGAGGTGCGGCCGGTGCTCAGGTCGAAGCGGTAGCGGTACATCCGCGCGTCGAGCTTGAGGTAGGAGATCATGCGGGCCAGCGGGCTGCCGCCCCCGGCGGGCGCGGGCCGGCTCACCCGGCAGACGTCCAGGACGATCTCCCCGTCCTCCTCCCAGGAGTTGACGACGTGGTAGATGTAGCAGGGTTTCGCGTCGAACCAGCGGATCTCGTGCGCCTGCCCGCGCCGGGGGATGACGCCGAAGCGCGAGGGCAGCTCCCGGTTGAACGTCAGCTTGTAGCGGCCCTGGCGGGCGGCGTCCATGTCCTGGTAGAGCGGAAGGTCCATGAGGATCGCGTGGTTCTCGGTGATCGCCATGTCGTGCGGCAGCCGCGCCCCCGGCAGCTCCAGCTCCACGCAGTGCTCGACCTGCCCGACCGCGCCGACCACCCCGTAGCGCAGGTAGGGCCTGCGGGGCCCGTAGTCGAACCAGAACAGCTCCCCGGTCCGCTCGTCGACCTTGGGGTGGGCCATGAAGTCGCCGGTCAGCGTGTCGAGGAAGGTCTCGACGCCGAGCGTCTCCAGGCTGAGGGGGTCCATGCCGTACGGGGAGCCGCACAGGTACCAGGTGGTGAGGACCTGGCCGCGGTGGAAGATCACGTCGGTGTTGGCGGAGTCCTTGAGGCCGAGCCCGCGGGTGTTGCCGAACGGGTTGCCCTTCGGGTTCTCCATCACGCCGGTCCACAGGGACCGCCCGGCCGCCGACTCGGCCTCGAACGCCCTGGTCCTGACGTAGCGGTTGCGGTAACGGGCCCTGCCGTTCTCGAAGTGCATCGCGTGCACCATGCCGTCGCCGTCGAACCAGTGGTAGCGCCCCTTCATCGGGAACCGCGCGTTGGGCCCGTTGCGCAGGTAGACGCCGTTGAGGTCCTTCGGGATCTCGCCGATGACCTTGAGGTTCTCGGCCGTGATCTCGTCCTGGACCGGCGCGTAGACGCCCAGCAGGTACGGATTCGGCTCGCCCGACTCGTCCATGACCATCACAGGTTCCGCCATGCTTTGACGCTATGATAAAAGAAGTCAGCTCGTCAATGACCGTCCTCCGCCGACGCGTGGCCAGGAGGGGCGCCGAGCCGTCCGGGGGGTGCCGGGTTGGTAGTTTGGCGGTTTCGCCGGAAGTGGGAACGACCGTGCTCGCCGGAAACGGGCGCGATCATGCTTGATGACGACGAACATCGCCGTGTTCGCCGAAAACGGGTACGGCCCCGCCCTCCGGCGACGAGCACGACCACGCGACCATCGGGAGGACAGGCTGTGAACGGCACTGGGCGGGAGCCGCGAGCCGAGCTCAGTGCGATCGGGCAGGCGCTGGTGATCCTGGGAGACCGGTGGGTGCTGCTGATCCTGCAGCGGGCGTTCCTGCTGCGGATCAGGACCTTCGCCGGCTGGCGCGACGCGCTGGGCATCTCCGAGTCGGTTCTCGCCGCCAGGCTCAGGGAACTGGTCGACCACGGCATCTTCGAGCTGTCGGCGTACCGCGACGGACGCACCCGCTACGAGTACCGGCTGACGGAGCGCGGGCTCCAGCTGTGGGCCCTGCTGGTGGCCATCCAGGCGTGGGAGCGCGACTGGGTCGATCCGGGGCGGCTCCCGCCGCTGCTGCACGAGCAGTGCGGCCAGGACGCCAAACCGTACCTGGGGTGCGGTTCCTGCCTGGAGCCGACGAGCGCGCGCGACACCCGGACCGAGCCCGGCCCGCTGGCCACGTTCTCCAGGATCGGCCCGCCGCGGCGGCACCGCCGCACGGTCCGCTCCGACGCCCCGGCCGACCTGATCGGCTACTGCCCGGCGTCGATGGAGATCCTCGGCGACCGGTGGAGCACCAGCGTGCTGGCCGGGGCGTTCCTGGGCATCCGCCGCTTCGTCGACTTCCAGTCCGGTCTCGGCATCGCGCCCTCGGTGCTCACCGACCGGCTGCGCCGCTTCGTCGAGCTGCGCGTCTTCGACGCCCGGCCCGACGGCTCGTACCGGCTCACCGACAAGGGGCTGGCCTTCTTCGAGGTCTTCGCCTTCCTGGTCGACTGGGCCCAGCGCGAGCTCCCCGCCCCCGAGGGCTCGGCCCTGTCGATCACCCACGCGCCCTGCGGCGCCGCCTTCCAGCCGGTCCTGCTGTGCCGGGCGTGCGGCCGGCCGCTCCAGCGGCGCGAGGTCCGTTTCGTCCTACCGGGGTGACGGCGCTCCGGGGCTCGTCCCCGGCCGCGCTCATCTCCGGCCGCGCAGCGACTCGACCGCCCAGCGGGCCGCCTGGAGCGCTCCGGCGTACCCTCTGCCGCCGGCGTCCGGAACGGTGAACCGGTGATACTGCAGGGCCGTCACGACGTTTCCCGCCCGGAGGACGACCACCGAGTTGACGCTCGAATGGCCGTTGCTGAGCTGGTAGACGTAGGCCTCGTCGCCGAGACCGGGCACGTCGGCCGGAGCGCTCACGATCCGCGTGTCCTTCGCGTCCCTTGAGCGGAGGCGAAGGTAGGTGGCGTGCGCGAGCGCCGCTTTCGGCTCGCGGACGACGGTGATCTCCAGCGTGTTCCGGAGGCTGTCGGGCGCGGTCGGGTCCGCCGCCGTCCAGTGGCACGCCTTTTCCTTTCTCGACGGGGAAGGAGTGAGGTAGAGACGTCCGGCGTGTTCCCCCGAGATCAGGGAGCACGGGTCAGGAGCCTTCGCGAAGAAGGTGGGCAGCGGCGCCGGAACCGCGCTCCGCGGCTGGGCCGCGGGGCGGGGCCAGAGCCAGAACGCCGTACCGCCGACGGCCAGGAGGGCGAGCGCGGCGGCCACGAGAGGCAGGCGGCCGGGGCGGGACCTCGCGGGGCGGGACCTCGCGGGGCGGGAGGTGAGTCCCAGCAGGACCGTGCGGGTCGTGGTGGCGTCCGGGCGGTGGGCGGGGTCGGCCGCCAGCAGGCCCTCCAGCAGCGGAGCCAGCGGGCCGGAGTCCGTCGCGCCGGTGTCCCCCGCGGCGGGGCCGGACTCGCCGACGTCCCCGAAGGCGGGGGCGGTGCCGTCCGCCGGGCGCGGGCCGGTCCCCGGGGCCTGTCCCTCGACGGCGGTGAACAGGACGGCGCCCAGGTCGCGCAGCTCGTCGGTGGCGTCGAAGATGGCGAAGTCGGTGACCACGACCCTGTCGTCCGGGGTGAGAAGCACGCTCTCCGGGCCGGCCAGGAGATGAACGCCTCGCCCGTGGGCGGCGGTCTGCGCGTCCAGTACGCGCAGCCCGACCTCGGCCGCCCGCTCGGAGGTGAGCGGTCCTTCGGCCCGGACGGTCCGCAGCACCGAGCGGCCTTCGACCGACTCCAGGATCAGCCACACCCGGTCGGGGAAGGAGACGACGTCGTGCAGGGTGATGACGTTCGGATGCCTGAAGTCGGCCGCGGCGCGGATGCGGCCGAGAAGCCGGTCGCGGTGCGGGCCGGGCGACGGGAGCGATATCCCGGTGATCGTGACGTCGCGCTGGAGCAGCTCGTCGCGGGAGCGCCAGCTGGTCCCGGCCCGGTCGCGGCGCTCCAGCAGCCGGTAGCGACCGGCCAGCAGGTTCGGATCGGTCATGTCGGTCGTCCGGGGGAGGTGGGGGCGAACCGTGCCTGTCGTGCGGGCGCGGCAGGGCTGAGCCGTGTGGGTCGTCCGGGTGCGGTGTCGAAGCGTGGGGGCCGTGCGGGTGCGGCGGCGCCGAGCGGTGTGGGTCGTTCGGGTGTGGCGGCGCCGAGCGCGGGCCGGGGGTGCTCAGTCACGGCTGTTCAGCCTCTCGGCGGCCTGGCGGGCGACGCGGAGGGCCTGCCCGCGCAGCGCGGCGTCCGGACGCTCGCCCTCCCGCGACACGTCGACCTCGACCAGCAGGTTGCTGATCCGGAAACGAACCGTGGAGTTGACCCGGTCCAGCACGATCACGTCGTAGGCGAAGGCCTCCGCGCCCAGCCGGCCGACGTTCCGGAGGGCGCCGGTCTCGCCGAGGAGGCCTTCCCCCCGATCGGCGACGATCCTGGTGCGTTCGGAGGCGAAGAACTCGTGGGCCACCTCCGGGGCGGTCTTCGCCCTCACGGGTTCCTTGCGGGTCAGTGAGAGCCGTAACCAGCGCGCCTCCGTCGGGCCGCCCCAGGTGCAGCGGGCCTCCCCTTCCTTCAGCCCTTCCGCGGGTTCCGGAGTGGAGCCGGGCGCCACGGCCCGGCTCTGGGCGGCGGACAGCAGCGAGCAGGCGTCGGGCACGGTGGCGAACCGCCCGGCGCCGGCCGCAGGCGGCGCCGGGGACTGGGAACCGGACGCCTCGGGGTCGCTCGCGGTCGTCGTCAGCAGTACCGCCCCGGTCGCCAGCACCGCCACCGCGGCCAGCGCGGCCCCGGCGATCAGGCCGGTACGACGGCGCGAGGCCACCCGCCTCCCGGGCACGGTCTCCTGCGCGGAGAGGGGCGAGACGGGCGGGCCGGGCAGGGCGGGCGCGAGCTGGGAGAGCGGCTGCGCGGGCAGTCCCTGGGAGACCTGCCGCAGGGCGGCGCGCAGCCCGGCCTCTCCCGGGCGCTGCCGGGGATCCTTGGCCAGCGCCGCGACGAGCACCGGAGCCAGGTCCCCCGCCCGGCGGGGTGGGGGCGCCTCCTGGGTGAGGATCGCGCCGATGGTCGCGGCCGAGGTGTCGCGACGGAAGGGGCTGCGGCCCTCGACGGCCGTGTACAGGGTCGCCCCCAGGGACCACAGGTCGGTGGCCGGGCCGTCGCCGCCGCGCAGCCGTTCGGGGGCCATGTACGCGGGGGAGCCGACCAGGGCGTCCGGGGAGGTGAGCTGGACGTCCCCCTCCAGGGTGGCGATGCCGAAGTCGGTCAGCAGCACCCCGCCGTTCCTGTCGAGCATGATGTTGGCCGGCTTCACGTCGCGGTGCACGATGCCCCGGCTGTGCGCGAGGGCCAGCGCGTCCAGGACGGCCAGGCCGATCATGGCCACCCGCCGGGGCGGCAGCGGTCCCTCGGACTGGACCGCCTGTTCCAGCGAACGGCCGTCGACCAGGTCCATCACGATCCACGGGCGGCCGTCCTGCGCCACGACGTCGTGTACGGCCACGATGGACGGGTGCCCCAGCCTGGCCGCGGCGCGCGCCTCGCGCAGGGTGCGCTCCCGCGCCTCGGCGCGCTGCGCCTCGGGCAGGTTCGGGTCGAGCTTGACCTCCTTGATCGCCACTTCGCGGTGGAGCAGCTCGTCGCGAGCCCGCCACACCACGCCCATCCCTCCCGCGCCCAGCCTCGCGAGCGCCCGGTAGCGGCCCGCCAGCACGGGCAGCGGGCCCGCCATCCGATCAGTCATCGGTCTTCAGGGACTCGGTGAGCCAGCGGGCCACCTTCAGCGCGCCTTCGGAGATCTTGCCGTCGGGGTCCTCCTTGACACCGCCCCGCTCGTAGTCGACCTCGGCGATCAGGTTGCTGATCCGGAAGACCACGGTCGCCTTGTAGGAGCCGCCGTACAGGTTGATGGAGTTGTACGCGCCGGAGGTGAACGCCTCCTCGCCGATGCCCCGCAGGTCCTTGGGCGGCAGGGGCTTGGGAGTGGTGAACTGGCCCTTGTCGACGAGGTCCTTCTTCTTGCCCGCCAGATACTCCCTGGCCCTCGCGACCTCCGACCCGTCCTGCTTCTGGGCGATCAGCCGGACCCGCAGGTCGTACTTCTCGACGTTGGGCTTGCGCCAGTCGTGCTGGTTGAGCCAGTTGCAGACGGAGCGCTCGACCTCGGAGCTCTTGAAGCCCGGCACGACCTCGTTCACCTGCTTGTCGTCGAGCAGGCTGCAGGCCCGGGGGGCCGTGGCGAAGCGGCCCTTGGCGCCGGAGGGCTCGGCGGCGGAGAGGCCGTCGTCCGAGTTCGCGACCACCGAGGTGAGAAGGACGCCGATGGTGACCGCCATGCCGAAGAGCAGCACACCGGTCAGCGCCACGACCGGCCGGGGTACGAGCACCCCCGCCGGCCGTGTCGTCCGCTCGGTGGGCCCGTCCCCCGCCGCCGGGGAGGGGTGACGGGCGGGCTCGCGTGAGGCGGGGGCGTCCGGCGGGTTCGGGTGCGGTGGCGTGGAGCCGGGCGCGCCGGAGTGGGATCGTCCCCCCTGGGGCGTCACCTGCCGGGGCGGCCCCTGCGGGGGTGATTCCTGATGAGGCGGCCCCTGCTGGGGGGAGCCGGGGTGGGGCGGGCCCTGGTGGACGGCGTCCTGCTGCGGCGGGATCGAGGGCGGGGCCTGCCAGACGATCGGCGTTCCCGGGGAGGAGGAGAGCGCGACCTGCGAGGGGACGGGGACGTCCTGAGGGGGGAGCTTCGCCGTGATGGCGGACATCTGCTCGGTCAGGTTCTTCCTGAAGGGCGCGGTCACCTCGCCCTCGGCGACCGGGGTGTCGCCCCCCTCCCGTCCTCCGAGGGGTCCGAGGACCCCGGGACTCCCGGGCAGCGCGGTCGTGTCGAGCCCCTGGGGTCCGGCCGCGCCCGGCCCTGTCGTTCCGGGTCCGGTCGTTCCGGGTCCCGGCGCGGTGTGCGGCCCCGGCGCGCCGGGTGCTCCGGGACCCTGGAGGGGCCCCTGCCCGAAGGCGGCCGGGCCTCCGGGGGCAGGGGCTCCGGGGGCAGAGGCTCCGGGCGCGGAGGAAGGGAAGGGAACGGAGGGGACGGACGCTCCCGGATCGGGGGCTCCCGGAACCTGGGGGAGCGAACTCCCCGGGGGCGGCGGGAACGCGCCCGAGAGGGGTGGCGCGGCCGGAGGTTCGGGACGGTACTGGGAGACGTCGATCAGGGCGCCGCGCAGGACGCCCGGGTCGGGCCGCTGGGCGGGGTCGCCCGCGAGCAGGTGGAACAGGACGGGTGCGATCGGGCCCGCGTTGTCCAGGGAGCCGCCGGGCGACGGCGGACGGCCCTCGACGGCGGTGTAGAGGGTCGCGCCGAGCGACCACAGGTCGGCGGCCGGGCTGGTCACCCCCTCGGGAGAGGTGAAGAGCGAGGAGGGCAGGGACGGCGCGGCGAGGACGATCTGCTCGTACGGGCCGAGCAGCACCGAACCCGGCCGCACGTCGCCGTGCAGCATGCCCTGCCTGTGCATCGCCACGAGCTGGTCCAGCACGGCCACCCCGACCACCGCGGCCTGCTGCGGGGACATCGGCCCGAACCGGGCGATCACCTGTTCCAGGGAGCTCTGCTCAAGCATCGGCGGGCCCTCGGCTCCGGCGATCCCGGGCCCCGGCGCGGGGGGAGCGGTGTGCCCGCCCGCGTGCCTGCCCTGCGATCGAGGGACGTCTGGATGGTTCATCCGCTCGCTTTCTGCTTGTTCAACGCGTTCGCGATCCACGTCGCGGTGGTGTGGGCGCCCGCCTGGATCGCCGGGCCGTCCTTGCTGCCGTCCACCACGGTGTAACCGACGTCGAGGACGAGGTTGTCCACGCGTATGACCACGTAGCTCTGCTCCAGCCTGCCGGTCTTGCGGTTCTCGTAGACGTCGTAGCCGAACGCCTCGTCCCCGACGGGTTTCACCGTCGTCGGCGCGGTGGAGCGGGAGGAGCGGATGCCGGCCTGGATCTCCGGCCAGCTCCAGGCGTTCTCCCCGCTCGGTATGACGCTCTGGCGCCGGTTCACGAACAGCTCGTGGGCCTGCCGGGGGCTCTTGCCCCACTGGTCGGGGCCGGAGAGACGCACCTCCAGCCCCATGCCCGGTGCCGGCCACTGGCAGCCGCCGTCGTTGGTCGGCTTGCCCTCGCCCGCCAGCGCGGGCAGCAGCTGTCTGGCCGTGGCGCCGGGGATGAGCTTGCACACGTCCACCGGCGTGGCGAAGGCGCCGGGACTCTCGCTGAGCCTGACCCGCTTCTCGGCGGCCGTGGGGTTCGAGGTCAGCAGGAACGTCACCCCGAAGGTGACCCCGATGACCACCGCGATCCCGGCCGTCTCGGCGGCGGCCCACAGCGCCGTGCGGCTCCGGCGCGGCTCGGGGGGCCGGGCGGGGACGGGGGCCGGGGACTGCGAGGGGGCGGGAGGCGCGGCCGGGATCCCGGTGACCGTACGACCGGCGGCCAGCTCTCCCAGCGAGCGGGCGACGGCCTCGAAGGACGGCCGGGCCTCGGGGACCGGGTCGAGCATGCGCGTCAGCAGCGGGCCCAGCTCGCCGGCGCGCTCCGGCGGCCTCGGCGGCTCGGTGAGCACCCGGCTGATCGCCGCGATGGGGGTCTCCGCCGGGTGCGGGGGTACCCCCTCGACGGCGAAGTAGAGCGTGGCACCGAGGGACCACAGGTCGGAGGCGGGGCCGCCGCGCTCGCCGCGCAGCCGTTCGGGCGCGATGTAGTTGGGCGAGCCGACCAGGTGGCCGGTCCGGCCCGAGGTGGCCTCGCCGTCGGCGACCGCGAAGCCGAAGTCGGTGAGGACGGCCTTGCCGGTCCTGGTGAGGAAGACGTTGCCCGGCTTGACGTCGCGGTGGACCACCCCGGCGGCGTGGGCGGCGCCGAGCGCGCTGAGGATGCCCACGCCGATCCTGGCCGCCTGGTGCGCGGGAAGCGGACTCCGGTCGCGGACGGTCTGCTCCAGGGACGAGCCCGACAGCAGCTCCATGACGAGCCAGGGCCGTTCCTGGTCGATGACCACGTCGTGGACGGTCACGATCGAGGGGTGTTTGAGCCGGGCGGCGAGGTTGGCCTCGCGGATCGCCGAGGCGAAGACCTCCTGCCGTCTGACGGGGTCGAGGTCAGGCGGGAGCCGTACCTCTTTCACCGCCACGTCGCGGCCGAGCGTCTCGTCGGCGGCGAGCCAGACCGTGCCCGCCCCGCCCTCGGCGAGAGGGTTGAGCAGCCGGTAACGGCCTGCCAGCACTCGAGTGTCGATCCCGCTCACCCCGTTCGCTTATCCCATCGCGGACAGCAACATAGTCACTTACCGGCACATGAACCAATGAACGATGATTCCGCCTCATCCATTGACCCCTGGCTTCTGTTTTCGTAGTGTCACGAGCATCCTCACGACGCCCCTGGAGCCGCGATGAAGCGCCTGCACACGCAAGAGCGGATCGACCACTACACCGCCGGCGGCTGGTGGACCGGAGACACGATCGACCAGCTGCTCCGTGCCCAGGTGAGCGCCCGCCCCGGCGCTCTCGCGATCGCCGACCCGCCCAACAAGGCCGACCTGCTGCCCGGCGGGGTCAAGAGGCTCACCTGGTCCGAGCTGGACGCCGAGGTCGACCGGGTGGCGGGGGTGCTGCGCGGCCGGGGCGCCGGACCCGGGGACGTGGTCGCCGTCCAGCTGCCCAACAGCGTGGAGCTCGCGGTCACCTTCCTGGCCGCGATCAGGGTGGGCGCGGTGGTCACCCCGTTCCCCGTGCAGTACCGCGAGTACGAGCTGAACCAGCTCTGCGCCCTCGCCGGGGCCATGATCTTCGTCACCTCGACGACCGCCGCCGCCCGCGTGCCTGCGATCGTCCCGGCCCTCACCTGGGGCGCCGACCTCGACGCCGCCTCCCCTCCGGGTGCCCCCTCCGGCGAGTCCGACCCCTCCCCGCACGAGCCGCAGTCGCACCCGCATCCCCAGGCGCAGTCGTACGAGGCCCACCCCGCCGACCCCGTCACGATCTGCTGGACCTCCGGTACCGAGGCCACTCCCAAAGGTGTGCCGAGGTGCCACTACGACTGGCTCGCGGTCGCGTCCACCTGCGCCGCGGCTCCCGGGCTCACCGAGGACGACGTCATCCTCAACCCCTTCCCCATGGTCAACATGGCGGGGATCGGCGGGGTCTTCCTGCCCTGGCTGAAGACCGGTGCGGTGCTCGTCCAGCACCACCCGTTCGACCTGCCGACCTACCTCGGGCAGATCGCGGCCGAGGGCGTCACCTACACCCTGGCCCCGCCCGCGCTGCTGACGATGCTGCTCCAGCAGGAGGCCATCCTCGCCAGGACCGACCTCACCACGCTGACCCGGATCGGTTCGGGCTCGGCGCCGCTGCCACCGTCGATGGTGAAGGGCTGGCAGGACAGGTACGGCATCGCGATCATCAATTTCTTCGGTTCCAACGAGGGCGTCGCGCTCCTCTCGGACCCGGTGCACATGCCCGACCCCGAGGACAGGGCCCGCTTCTTCCCCCGGCCCGACGCCCCGGGTACCAGCCGGCCCGGCACCCTCGGCGCGACCAGGACCAAGCTGGTCGACCCCCTCGGCGAGGAGATCGTCGAGGCCGGGGTCCCCGGTGAGCTCCGTCTGTCGGGGCCGACCGTCTTCTCCGGCTACCTGCCGGGCACGGCCGCCGCCGACCCGTTCGACAAGGACGGCTACCTGATGACCGGCGACGTGTTCGAGATCGCCGGGGACCAGGGGCAGTACCTGCGCTACGTCGACCGGGCCAAGGACCTGGTCATCCGGGGCGGCATGAACATCGCCCCGGCCGAGCTGGAGGCGCTGGTCTCCGGGCACCCGGCGGTGGCCGAGGTGGCGGTGGTCGGCTACGCCGACGAGGTCCTCGGCGAGCGGGTCTGCGTCGTTCTCGTCCCCAAGCCCGATCAGGCCGTGGACCTCGCCTCGGTCGTGGAGCACCTGCGGGGCAAGGGCATCGCCTCGTACAAGCTCCCCGAACGCCTGGAGATCGTCGAGGCGCTGCCCCGCAACCCGCTGGGCAAGATCCTCAAGCGGGAGCTGAAGGAGTCGCTGGCGGCGAACGGCTGAATCCCCCGACCCCCACCCCGGCGGCCGTGGTCCTCCGCGACCGGGCCGCCGGGAGGACCGGCCCGCGCGGGCCGTCGCGCGGGCCGTGCCGTGTCCGAGGAGTCAGTACGAGTCGGACCACTCCTCGTGGGCGGTCCACAGGCGCTGCCACAGTTTGGCGCGTTCGGCGGGGGTGACGTCGGGCAGGGACAGGCCGAAGACGTCGGCCAGGATCTCGAAGTACTCGCGTTCGCTCCGCGCGGTCAGGGTGTGCTCGCGGTCGCCGAGACGGGTCAGGACCAGACCCCGCATGATGTCGACACCGTTCGCGTCGCGCCGCTGGACCGTGGCCACGCGGACGAAGCCCGACTCGGGTGAGGTGGAGAGGAACCGGTGCATCGCGGCGAACTCCGGCATCCCGGCGGGCCCGGCGCGGAAGTCCATGCCGAGGAAGTCGCCGCGCGGGTCGTGGTCGAACCGCCACCCGCCGGGTGCCACCTCGGAGGGGCGCAGGCCGTAGGTGAAGGGGCCCTGCCGGTACGTGCCCTCGACGAGCGGGAGCGGGTCGTGGATCGCGTCGCCCAGGCCCTGGTCGACCAGCCACTCCCCGCCGGGATTGCCCGGAGCGGGAAGTCCCGAGACCGTGAGCACGAGGTGGCCTCCGTCCACGTTCGCCGGACCCCCGGCGCGGCCCTGCACCCCGCCGAGGTGCCGGGTCACCCGGTAGCCGAGCGCCTTCAGCAGCAGGGAGAAGGCCCCGTTCAGGTGGTAGCAGTAGCCGCCCCGGCCCCGCACGATCCGCGCGGCCGACTCCACCGGGTCGACGGTCGTCGGGCGGCCCAGCCAGATCTCCAGGCATTCGTAGGGCACACGTTCCACGTGTGCCCGGTGCAGCACATGCAGCGACTCCGCGCTCGGAGGTCCGTCGACCTTCACACCGATCCTGCGCAGGTACGCGGTGACATCGATCACTCCGTCACGGTAACGCCGAGGTGGGCGCGGCCCGGCGTCGGACATGCGCTTTCCCGGGAACGGCCGCGAACAGCGCCAGGAAGAACAGCGCCAGGAAGAACAGCGCCAGGAAGAACAGCGGCTGTCCATGGGAGTCACGTCACATTTATTCAGGTCACTTTCTGACCGGAATCAGCGGGAAACTGGGCTCATGGCGAACACGAGTGCGCGGATGCTGAGGTTGCTGTCCCTGCTGCAGACCCATCGGTACTGGCCGGGCGGAGAGCTCGCCGACCGGCTGGACGTGAGCGAGCGGACGCTGCGGCGCGACGTCGACAGGCTGCGCGAGCTGGGTTACCCGGTCGACGCCAACCGGGGTGTCGCGGGCGGCTACCAGTTGCAGACCGGCGCGACCATGCCGCCCCTGCTGCTCGACGACGAGGAGGCGGTGGCCATCGCCGTCGGGTTGCGGACGGCGGCCGGCGGCGCCGTGGCCGGTATCGAGGAGACGTCGGTACGGGCGCTGACCAAGGTCGTCCAGGTGATGCCGCCCCGGTTGCGGCGGAGGGTCGACGCGCTGCGGGCCTACACCGTGCCAGCCGTCGCCGGCGGGGGGCCCACGGTCGACCCTCTCGCCCTGACGGTGATCGCCCAGGCGTGCCGGGACGACGAGCGGCTGCGGTTCGAGTACACGGCGCGCGACGGCGACCGGACGACCCGGCTGGTCGAGCCGCACCGGCTCGTGTCGCTGGGACGCCGCTGGTATCTCGTCGCCTGGGACGTCGAGCGCCACGGCTGGCGGACCTTCCGCGTCGACCGGCTGGCCGGCGCGGAGCCGACCGGCGCCCGGTTCCGCCCGCGCGAGCTGCCCGGCGGCGACGCCGGGGCGTTCGTCCGCGACAGCATCACGTCGATGCCGGCGCAGTATCAGATCGTGGTCGTCATACAGGCGGCGGTCGCCGACGTCGAGCGGGTCGCGACACCCCTGGGCGGGGTGGTCGAGGCCGTCGACGACCGGTCGTGCCGGCTGCTGATGAACGCCGACGGGATGGAGTGGCCGGTCCTGGTCCTCGCCGCGCTGGGCGCCGACGTCGAGGTGGTCCGGCCGGCCGAGTTCCGGGACTACCTGCGCGCGACCGGCGAACGGTTCACCCGCGCGGCGAGCGGAAGTCCGGTTTATTCGGTTGAGCCCGAGCCGGACACGCCGGTAGCCTGACCGTCCCTTCGAGTGTGAGGAGGTGAGGAGCAGATGTTCGCCAACCTGGTCACGCGCTCCCGCCTCGGGCGACAGGCCGCCTGAGCCCGGGAAGCGCACCCGCTTTCTGGAGTTTCGCTTGTCTGAGCTGTCCCTGCCCGACCGTTCCATGTCCGATCTGCGGTTCCGTCCGCTCGAAGCGGGCGAGTTCGACCTGTTCCACCGCTACGGCCCGCTCCCCGCCTCCGGCGTCGGCGCCCGCCACCTGCCCTTCGACGAGCTCGGCTACCGGCCCGAATGGGTCTGGGTCGCGCTGCGCGGCGACGAGGTCGTCGCCAGGGCCGCCTTCTGGGGTCCGCCGGGCTCCGAGCACCCCTTCAGCCTCGACTGGCTCGACCCCGGGTTCGGCCCCGACCGGATCGAGGTGGGGGCCGCCCTGCTGCGGGCCGCGTACGCCACCCTGGTCACGCCCGGGTACGCCACGCCGTCCGGGGCGCGGCCCGACTACCACCTGTTCCTGCCCGCCGACTGGCGAGAGCGCCCCGACGCGTTCGCGGACGCCTCCGACCGGATCGCCGCCGCCGAGAAGGCCGGGCTGCGGCGGTCCGTCGAGCGGCTCAACCTGCACTGGCTCCCCGAGTACGGCCTGCCGCCCAGGTCGGCCCGGCTCACCTTCGCCCCGGCCGACGACGACGAGGTGGTGGTGAACCTGCTGGCCCGCGTCGCCGAGGGCAGCCTCGACGACTGGGACCGGCGCAACCTCGCCGGCAGCGGCGCGAGGGCGACGGCCGAGAAGACCGTGGCCGAGGTCGCGGACATGCCCGGCGGGCGTCGGCGGTGGCGGCTCGCCTACGACGCGTCGGGGGAGCTCGTCGGCATCGTGATGGCGACGCGCAACTCCAGGAACGCCACGATCGGCTACCTCGGGGTCGACCCGGCCCACCGGGGCCACGGTTACGCCGACGACCTGGTCACCGAGGCGCTGCACATCTTCGTCGCCGAGGGCGAGCCCGAGGTGAAGGACAACACCGACGTGGGCAACGCGCCCATGGCGGCCTCGTTCGCCCGGATCGGCTACCGGATCACCGGCCGTCGCCTGATCCTCACCTGATTCCCGTCTGATCCCGGCCTGATCCCGGCCTCTCCGGCCCGGCCGGGCAGGGCCCTCGTCCGCGCGAGAGCCCTGCTCGGTGGGCCGCCTCCGCCACCGGGTGCGCAGAATCTGCACAATTCACCACAGGTCTTCTGCACGGCTCCGGTCTACGCTGCCGGACATGGCAACCCCTCAACAACGACGTGTCCTCGTGGTCGAGGACGACGAGACGATCGCGCGGGCCGTACGCCACAGGCTGGCCGCCGAGGGTTTCGACGTGCAGGTCGTCGGGGACGGGCAGGCGGCGCTGGCCGCCTACGCGAGGACGGGGCCCGACGTGGTGGTGCTCGACCGGCTGCTGCCCGGCCTCGACGGGCTGGAGGTGTGCCGGCGCATGCAGGCGGCCAGGCCGGTGCCGGTCCTCATGCTCACCGCGCTGGGCGAGGAGACCGACCTGCTCGTGGGACTCGGGGTCGGGGCCGACGACTACATGGCCAAGCCGTTCAGCATGCGCGAGCTGGTCGCCCGGGTGCACGCCCTGCTGCGCAGGGTCGAGCGGGCCTCCCAGCTGGCCGTGGCCGACACGGTCATCCGCCTCGCCGACGTCGAGATCGACACCGCGGAGCGCCGCGTCTACGTGCGGGGCGCCGAGGCCCAGCTCACCAGGACCGAGTTCGACCTGCTCTGCCGCCTCGCCGAGCGCCCCGGCCAGGTCTTCGAGCGCGAGCGGCTGCTCGCCGACATCTGGGGTTTCTCCGAGGCCGCGGCCACCCGCACGGTCGACAGCCACGTGCGGGCCCTGCGCCGAAAGCTCGGCCCCGGCGTCGTCCGTACCGTCCACGGGGTCGGTTACGCCCTCGTCAAACCGTGAGCGGGCATTCCGGCGCGGCCGGTGGACACGTGCTCGGGTACGGCCGCGAGGAGGCGTGCCGGCACGCCCCGGAAACGGCGCTCGCGTCCGGACGAGAACCGATCGCCCTCTCCGTCACTCAGACACTCATGTGCCCTTCACCTCCAACACCGGGATGCGCCGACCATTGAGACCTCTCGACTTCCTGGGCCGGATCAAGATAAAGCTCGGCATGGTGATCCTGCTGGCCGTGGTGGCGGCGTTCGTCGTCAACGAGGTCGGCATCAACGCCGGATACTCGCGCAACGTGCGCGTCGCGGTGGCCGCGGTGTTCGCACTGATCATGGTGCAGCTGCTCGCGCGGGGGATGACCAAACCGCTGCGCGAGATGGCCGCCGCCGCGCAGACCATCGCCAAGGGCCGGTACGGCCTGCGGGTCACCGCGTCCTCCCGTGACGAGGTCGGCGAGCTCGCCCGCGCCTTCAACGCGATGGCCGCCGACCTGGGCGAGGTGGACCGGCAGCGCCGGGAGCTGGTGGCCAACGTCAGTCACGAGCTCCGTACGCCGATCACCGCGCTCCGGGCGGTGCTGGAGAACGTGGTCGACGGGGTCTCCGACCCCGATCCCGTCACCCTCGGCACCGCGCTCGCCCAGACCGAGCGGCTGGGCCGGCTGGTCGCGCAGCTGCTCGACCTGTCCCGCCTGGAGTCCGGGGCCCGGCTGATCGAGCGCGAGGACGTCGAGCTGCGCCAGCTGTGCGAGCAGGCCCTGCGGGAGGCCGTCATGGCCAGGGAGGGGGTGGTGGCGCGCTGCGAGGTCCCGGAGGGGCTGAGCGTGCGCGCCGATCCCGACCTGCTCGCGCAGGTCCTCGCCAACCTGCTGGACAACGCGGTGCGGCACAGCCCCGCCGGAGGGCTGGTGGTGCTGACGGCCACGGCCAGGGGAGAGGGCGTCCGGCTGCGGGTGAGCGACCAGGGGCCGGGGATCGCGGCCGAGGACCGGGCGCGGGCGTTCGAGCGCTTCTCGCGCCTGGACGCGGGCCGGGCCGCCGACGACGGCGGCGCCGGGCTGGGCCTGGCCATCACCAAGGAGATCGTCGAGCTCCACGGCGGCTCCATTCACTTCGACGACGGTGTCGGCTGCCACGTCGTGGCCGACCTTCCGGAAAGGATCGAGATGAACCCCCCGTCTCTCCCCGCCAAGGGCTCCCTCCCCGCGGAGGCGGACGCCGTCGCCCCGGGCGAGGCCCCTCCCGGCGAAGCCCCCACGGGGCCGGCGGCTCCCGCGCCCTTCGTCCCGTCCGCGGCCGGTACGCCGTCCGGACGTCGCGAGGCAGCCGGGGTCTCCGGGGGTTCCGGATCCGACGAACCGGTGGAAGCCGGTCGGGTGTCCGGGGCCGATCAGGGTTCCGGATCCGCTCAGGGTTTCGGATCCGTTCAGGGCGCTGGACCCTACGAACCGGGTGAACCGCTGGAAACCGGCCGGGAGCCCGGGGTCCGCGAGATGGCCGGGGCCGGGCAGGCGTCCCGGCCGCGAGAGGTCGCGGCGACCGCTTCCGCGTCCGGATCGGTGAGCGGTCCGGTGACCGCTTCCGTGGCCGACCCGGCGGCCGGTCCGGTGACCGGTTCGCCGGACGGCCCGGTGAGCGGCTCGGTGACCGGTCCGGGGTCCGGCCCCGGCGAACCGGGCGAACCGGGCGGGGCCGTTCAGGCCGCCGGACCCGTTCGGGTGCCCGAACCTCGGGAGACCGGCGAGGCGCCCGGTACCTCCGCCGACCCGGTCACGGCCACGGGCGAACCCGGGCACGGCGTGACGTCCGGGCCGGTGCCCGCCGCTCCGGCCCCCGGAGCCACCCCCGGAACGGCCCCCGGAGCCGCCGTCCCCGACGTCGCCGCCACATCCTCTCCTCCCGTACGGCCCTCCCCGCAGCCGTACCCCCCGAGGCCCGTTCTCGCCCAGGGGGGGAGCGCGCGTCAGAAGCCGGTCGTGATGCGGAACTGGGCGGGGGCGGTCATCGGGGTGTTCGTCGGCGGCGTCGGCGGGCTGGTGTGCGCCGTGATCGTGGGCATCGGCCTCTCGAGCATCGCCCCGCTGCTGGCCGCGTTCGCCGGGGCCGCCATCTTGACCGTCGGCGCGTTCGTCGGCACGGTCATCGGCGCCACCACGCCCACCGACGACATCCTGGCCCCCGCCGAGCAGCCCCCGCCCAGTTCCCCGGCGCGGGGACCCGTCGCGCAGCGCGTCACCGTGGCGGGTCCGGAAGCTTCGCGGCGGGAAGGCGGGGCACCGCCGGTAGGCGCCCGGGAAGGGGCGACGGGCTCGTCGGCGGTCTCCCGGCCGGGCGGGGGACGGGGCCCGGGGGATCCCGGCGGATACGAGGCACCGCCGATCTTCCCCCGGCCCGAGCTGCCGGACACGCCCCGCTGGGTGCTGCCGGTCTCGGCCGCCGTCGGGGCGCTCGCCGCGGTCGCGGTGCCGTACAGCAGGGCGGGGCTGGGGCTCGTGCTGGTGGCCGCGGCGATGGGGCTGGCGGCGATCCCCGCGGCGCGCAGGAGGATCAACCCCTGGTCGGCCGGGATGGGGGCGATCGCCTACGGGCTGGTCGCGACGGTGATGTTCAGGGACGCGGACTGGTTGGTCGGGATCCTTCTGCTGGCCGGGTTCCTGACGGCCGCGCTCGCTCTGTCGGGGGCCGGGCGCGGCTGGCTCGGGGTGATCAGGGGCGCCGCGTCGGTGGTCCTGGGCCTGCTGCCGGTGCCGTGGTTCCTCGGCGCGAGGTTGAAGGGCCTCGCGTCCCGCCGCCGCGTGATGCCGCTGCTGCTGGGGGGCGGGCTCACCGTCGTGCTGCTGGTGGTGTTCGGGGCGCTGTTCGCCTCGGCGGACGCGGTCTTCGCCGAGGCCGTCGAGCGGGTGTTCAGCGCGCAGGAGTGGGCGGAGTCGATGCCGCTGCGGATCCTCCTCTTCGTCGTCTTCGCGATCGTGGTCGCCTCCGCCGTGCTGGTGGGGCTGCGGCCCGTGGCCGAGCCGAAGGCCCCCGACCTGAAGGTCACGGTCGGGCGCGGTCTCTGGGTGACCCCGCTGACGGCGCTCAACCTGCTGTTCGCCACGTTCGTGGGGATGCAGCTGACTGTGCTGTTCGGCGGTACCCGGTGGGTGCTGTCCGCGACCGGGCTGACCTACGCCGAGTACGCGCGCTCCGGGTTCTTCCAGCTCGTCGTCGTCAGCGTGTTCGTGCTGGCCATCGTGGCGGTCGCCTCGGGGACGCTGGAGCTCAAGGGAGCCGACCGCTGGCTGATGGCCGGGCTGCTCGGCGTGCTCTGCGTGCTGACCCTGGTGATCCTGTTCTCCGCGCTGCACCGCCTGGACCTGTACGCCGACGCCTACGGCCTGTCCCGGCTGCGGGCCTCGGTGTCGGCGACGGTGCTGTGGCTGGGCGGGATCTTCGCGCTGGTCCTCGTCGCGGGCGCGGCCCGGCTCACCGGACGCGGGCACGCGCGCTGGCTGCCCAGGACCGTCGTCATCATGACGAGCGCCTCCCTGCTGGCGTTCGCGGTCTGGAACCCCGACCTGCGGGTCGCGGAGACCCAGATCGCGGTACGGGGCGTGGAGCGGGTCGACCTCGAATACCTCGGCGACCTCGGCGCGGAGGCCGTGCCCGCCCTGGACAGGCTGCCGGAGCCGGCCCGCAGCTGCGTCCTGCGAGACGTGATCGCGGCCAACGAGCTCGTCGGGCCCGACCCGTGGAACGGCTGGAACCTGGCCCGTCGCGAGGCGAGGGAACTGCTGGAACGGCGCCCGGTCGACAGGGGCGCCTCATGCCCGCAGACGCTCTCCCGCCTGGAGATTCCGGACCAGGACTGATCCCAACATTCCGGCAGGCAGCGGAGCCGACGTACGCGATCGCGGCGTCGGCTCCGCGCCGAAGTGATCGCCCGGGTGAGAGGCGAGGCCGAAGTCGGTGAGCCCCGCGGACCGAGGCCGCACCGGGGTGGTGAGCGGGCCGGGAAGAAGGACGGGCCGAACGGTTTCGAAGCCCGCGGCACTTTCACTGGCGGCGCGTGCGGATCCCCGCCGGATTCTTAATCAAAGGCATCAAGGGCATCAAGGTCGCGGTCACGCCGACTGAAACACGATGACGGGAGGATCGGCCGGGTGAGAAATGTTCGAGGTCGCACGGTCGTCAATTCTTTCTCCTGTGCGGCACCGTGAGAGCGTGCCGGTCAAGGACCGCTCTCGCGTCAGCCCGGCGTTTCGGATCGGAATGCAGAAGTGCCATTAGAACGGCTGCCGCGTACGTTCCCACCAGACAGCAGACGAGGGCACAGGTGAGCCAGGGAATCGCTGCCAGGAGAGCAGCCAGAAAAGCGGGCACGACAAACTACCTCTCGGGGGAGCGGTGCTCGTCGCTGAAATCTGTGATACGTCGTTCTCCTGCATGGGGATCGACGCAAGGACGGACGTCAGCGCTGACCTAAAATTACATGAAACCGGCATGCTGTCAACGCGTGAGCATTGAGGCCGGAATCCGAGGCCGGGAAGAAATGAAAAGCGCGACCCCCGTCCGAAGACGGGGGTCGCGTTGGTTCGGGCGGGTATCAGGGGACCCAGTGGTTGCCGGTCACGGTGATCATGACCTGAAGCTGGATGCTGGTGGAGTAGTAGTCGCTCGCCGTGAACGGGGTGCTGAGCATTTTGTTCCACAGGGCGTCCAGCCAGGCCTGGCTGCCGGAGTCGGTCATCGCCGCCACCGCGAACGGGGCGAAGTAGGCCGGTTCGCTGCCGCCGGAGATCTGGGTGCCGTTGAGGGAGTAGCCGACCGCGATGTTGTTCGGGTTGCCGCCGGTCTTGGCCTTGATCCAGGTGTTGAGCTTGCGCGCGGCGGCGAGCGACTTTGCGTCGCCGCTGGTCACCGCGTCGTTGCCGATCCGCCACGGGTCGCGGCAGGCGTTCCACCAGAACTTGCCGTCGTTGGCGTCCTCCAGCACCTGGCCCGGCGCGGGCTTCGGGGTGGTGTTGGTGTTGACCACGAAGTCGGCGAGCAGGCCCGTGTTCGGGGCGTAGGCCGACTGCTGGGAGGCGATCAGGTTCTGGTGGTTGGTACGGACGGTGTCCCAGGTCGTGTCGCCGGTGGCCTTGCGGAACGCCCTGAAGTGGTCGATCATCCAGTCGGAGGAACGGCTGATCCAGTAGTACTGGTCGCCCGCGCTGCTCCAGTCGCCGAGCTTCATGAGCTTGGTGGTCGCGTTGACCTCACCGGCCTTGATGGCGTTGATGTGATTGATCGCGAGCTGCCGGTAGTTGTAGGTGCCCGAGCTGCCCCACTGCCGGTCGGCGAGCAGCAGCCCGTAGGCCACGTCCAGGTCGCCGTCGGTGGCGGAGTCGCCGCCGTTGACGCTCTGGCAGGAGGTGTTCTGCTCGGCGGCGAGCAGTCCGGGGGTGATCGACGACGGGTGGGCCAGGACGTACTTCACCAGGCCGTCGAAGATCTTCTTCGCGTCGGGGTCGGCCCCGGCCATCGTGGCGGTGATGACCATGCCGTAGCCCTGCGCCTCGGCCACGTACGGGTGGTCGGCGTCGGGGGAGATGATCTGGTACCAGCCGTTGCCGCAGTTCTGCTTGACGAACGCGGCCTTCCAGCGCTGGTAGTAGTCGACCACCTTCTGGTCGAGCGTGGCCTGGGCGCCGGTCGGGCGCAGCATCCCGGCCGCGTAGGGGATCTTGTGGGAGCCGAACGGCACGCCGGGGCCGCCGGGGGACGGGGTGATCGTCGGAGTGGGCGTCGGGGTCGTGCCCCCCGTGCTGCCGTAGACCTCCATCTCGTACAGCGAGTAGCCGTAGGAGGTGCCTCGCGCGGTCCCGTACATCCGCACGTAGCGGCCGGTGCCCGACAGGGCCAGGTCGTCGACGCCGCCGTCGCCGGTGGTGGTCGAGTAGGCGGTGGTCCAGGTGGAGCCGTCGGGCGAGACCTCGACGCGGTACGACTTCCCGTACGCCGCCTCCCAGGTCAGCCTGACCCGGGAGATCGTGGCGGAGGCGCCGAGGTCGACGCGGATCCACTCGGGGTCGTGGCCCTCGGCGGAGGCCCAGCGGGTGGCGGTGTCGCCGTCGAAGGCGGCGCCGGGGAGCAGCGTGGCGTCCTCGTCGGAGGACGAGGTGGCCGGGCGGCCCTGGGAGAGCAGGGAGTCCACGGCGAAGCCGGGCGGCGCCGCCAGCACGAACACCGATGCGATCAGTGCCGACGCCAGTGCCAGGACGAGGACGGTCGAGGGGCGTGGGGGGCGCTGGAGGCGTTGGAGGCACAATCTCGCATGCACAGGGGGTGCCCTCTCTGCGATCATCTAGTTAGGAAAGGTTCCTAACTAGTGAAAGATGGCACCATCCCTGACACGCTACGGTCAAGGGGGGTGGGGGGCCCAAATTCCCCCACTCCGTGATCGAGGGGAAATCCAGGACATGGGCAGGGAGAACGAAGGTGAGCGCTGGATGTGGCGAACACCTTCCGGGTGATTGAATCCCCGCATGTCGTTCGATGTATTGATCAGGGATGGCTGGGTGCTCGACGGCACCGGAGCCCCCGCCTGCCGCGCCGACGTCGGTGTCGACGGTGACCGGATCACCGCCGTGGGCCGGCTCGACGGCGCGGACGCCACGACCGTCGTCGAGGCCGCGGGGCGCCACGTCATGCCCGGCCTCGTCGACTGCCACGCCCACGGCGACGCCCTCGTCCTCGACAAGGAGGTACAGCTCGCCGCGCTCCGGCAGGGCGTGACCACGTTCGTCCTCGGCCAGGACGGGCTCTCCTTCGCCCCCTCCACCACCCCGGAGACCTTCGCCTACGCCACCCGCTACTTCGCGGCGATCAACGGTGTCCACCCCTCGGCGGACGGGCCGATCGGCGTCGGGGAGCTGCTCGCGGGCTACGACCGGGCGACCGCCCTGAACACCGCGTACCTGCTGCCGCACGGCACGATCCGCCACGACGTGATGGGCGCCGCCGAGCGGGCCGCCACCGCCGGCGAGCTGGCCGCGATGCTGGCCCGCGTCGAGCGCGGCCTGTCGGAGGGGGCCTGCGGCCTCTCCACCGGCCTTGAGTACGCCCCGGGCCGCTACGCCGACGCCGCCGAGATCGCCGCGCTCTGCGCGCCGCTGGACCACCTGCCGTACGTGACGCACATGCGCGGGTACGGCGCCGCGGCCCCCGCGGGGATGGCCGAGGTGACGGACATCGCCCGGCGCTCGGGCGCCGCCGTGCACGTCTCGCACTACCACGGCCCGGCCGCCACGCTCCTGCCGCTGGTCGACGAGGCCCGGCTCATGGGGATCGACCTCACCTTCGACACCTACCCCTACCTGCGGGGCAGCACGATCCTCGCGATGCTCGCCCTGCCCGCGTGGGTCCCGGCCGCCGACACCGGCCGCGCGCTGGAGATCCTGGAGTCCGAGCCGATCGAGTGGGACGAGACGCTCTGGCCGAGGATCACCTTCTCCCACGCGCCCGGCGCCGAGTGGGCCGAGGGGATGACGCTGCCCGACGCCGCCGCCGAGGCGGGACTGGAGCCGGGGGAGTTCTGCCGCAGGATCCTGGTCGACACCCGGCTGGAGGCCGGATGCGTGTCGGCCCGCCCCGACGAGGGCCCCGAGGGCGAGGCGTCGGTCCGCGCGATCCTGCGCCACCCGGCCCACACCGGCGGCTCCGACGGCATCTACGTGGGCGGCCACCCCCACCCCCGGGGCTACGGGGCGTTCGCCAGGATGCTCGGCCACCACGTCCGCGAGACCGGCGACTGGACCCTGGAGCAGGCCGTCGTCCACCTCGCCTCGCACCCGGCCCGCCGCTTCGGCCTCGAAGGGCGGGGCCTCGTCCGCCCCGGGCAGGTCGCCGACCTGGTCGTCCTCGACGCCACCGCGGTCGCCGACCTGGCCACGTACGCCGTCCCGCGCACCCCGGCCACCGGGATCGGCGACGTTCTCGTCTCCGGGGTCCCGGTCCTCGCCGGAGGAGGGCTCACCGGCGCCACCCCCGGCAGGGCGCTGCGCCCCTGAGCCCTCAAGAAGCCACGAGGGCCACGAGGGCCACGAGGGTACGGCCCTGGAGAGGTCGCCGTGAGGATAGGGTCCTCAGGGCGGCCGGTGGGGACGCGATCTCCCACGCCCGGATCCGGCGGCCGGCGAGCCGGCGGACCCGCCGAGGCGACCAGAGGGGGACGGGACGTGAAGGGGATCGTGGATCCCGGGGCGGCGCTGGGGGCCTCGCTGTTCGGCGGGGCGTTCACCTTCCCCGTGATGGTGGCCCACCGCGCCGCGCTGGAGCACAACATCGCGACCCTCGCGGCCTTCACCCGGGAGTACGGGCTCACCTTCGCCCCGCACGCCAAGACCACCATGTCGCCCGAACTGGTCAGGGCGCAGCTCGACGCGGGCGCGTGGGGGCTCACGGTCGCCACCCCCAGCCAGGCGCTCACCCTGCGCGAGTTCGGCGTCTCCCGCATCGTCCTCGCCAACCAGGTCTTCGACCCGGCCGGGCTGTCCGCCCTCGCCGCCCAGCTGGCCTCAGATCCCGCGTTCGAGTTCCTCTGCTTCGTCGACTCGGTGGCCGGGGTCGAGGCGCTCTCCCGGTACGCCGGGGCCAGGCCGTTCCGCGTGCTGGCCGAGCTCGGCCACGAGGGCGGGCGGGGCGGCAGCCGTACCCTCGCCCAGCTGTTGGAGGTCGCCTCGGCGGCGCAGGCCGCGAAGGGCGTGGAACTGGCGGGCGTCGCCGGGTACGAGGGGTCGCTGGGTTCGGCGGAGGAGGTGCGGACCTACCTGCGCCGGCTGCTGGAGGCGCTGGAGCACCTGCGGGTGCGCGACCCGATCCTGTCGGTGGGCGGCAGCCAGTGGTTCGACGTGATCGGCCGCGAGCTCGCCGCCTGCCAGGCCAGGGTGATGCTGCGCAGCGGCGCCTACGTCTCCCACGACGACGGCTACTACCGCGAGCGCACCCCGTACACCCGGATCGACGGGGAGCTGCGCGCGGCGCTGGAGATCTGGGCGCACGTGCTGAGCGTCCCCGAGCCCGGTCTGGCCGTGGTCGGGTTCGGCAAGCGCGACGCCCCCTTCGACGAGGGGCCGCCGATCCCGCGCGGAGCCGTCGCGGACGCGACGGTGCTCAAGGTCCAGGACCAGCACACCGTCCTGAGGCTGGCGCCGGGCTCGCCGGTGAAGCCGGGGGACCTGGTGTCGTTCGGCATCTCCCACCCGTGCACCGCCTTCGACAAGTGGCGGACCATGCCGGTGGTCGACGAGGAGTATGTCGTCGTCGATCTGATAAACACCTTTTTCTAATGTCGTGTTTTTTCCGTTGTGAGGAATGCTGAGATGAGCGGCAAGCAGGAACTGAGGACCGACGAGGGCGCGGCGCCCGTCGGGGCGTACTCGCAGGGCCTCGTGGTCGGCGACTTCGTCTACACCTCGGGCATGGGGCCGCTCAGCCCCGAGACCGGCGAGGTCGTCGGGACCGACGTGGCCGAGCAGACCCACCAGGTGATGCGCAACCTCGGCGCGATCCTCGCGGCACACGGGCTCGGCTTCGACGACGTGGTGAAGTCGACCGTGCACCTGGAGCACCTCAAGCGTGACTTCGCCGCCTACAACGAGGCGTACAAGTCGTATTTCACCCGCCCGTACCCGGTCCGCACGACCGTCGGCTCTGACCTGATGGACATCCTCGTCGAGATCGACTTCGTGGCCTACAAGCCGCGTTAGAGTCTGACCGACTTCGTGGGAGGGCGGTGGCTTGGACAGCTCGCTATACGTCTACGTCGAGGACGTGCGAGGGGAGGGCCTCGACGCGGTCCTCGACCGGATCACCGGATACGGCGTGACGGGCGTGACCGTGGCCGCGGCCTACCACCGTGCCCGTGACGTCACCCCGCACGGCCGCTCCCGGGTGACGCTCCGCAGGGACGGCGCGCACTTCACGCCGCCCGCCGACCTGTTCGGCGGGCTGCGGCTGGTCCCGCCCGTCCAGGACGGTGCCGGGGACGAGCCGCTGGCCGCCCTGCGCCGGGCCACCGCTGAGCGCGGGCTCGCGCTGCACGGCTGGACCGTCTTCCTGCAGAACACCACGCTCGGCCTGGCCGACCCGGACGTGACCGTACGCAACTGCTTCGGCGACCGCGGCTCGCCCGCCGACCTGTGCCCCTCCCACCCCGACGTGCGCCTGTACGCGGTCGCGCTGGGGCGGGCGGTGGCCAGGCAGGGCGTCGACAGCGTGGTGGCCGAGGCGCTGCACTTCGGCACCTTCGGCCACGGCTACCACCACGAGCGCAGCTTCGTCCCGCTCGGGCCGATGGACGCGTTCCTGCTCGGCCTGTGCTTCTGCGGCTTCTGCATGTGCCGCGCCGCCGACCTGGGCGTCAACGCGGAGGTGGCGCGCGAGGAGTGCTCCAGGATCGTGGGCGCCGTGCTCGACGGCGACCCTCCCGCCCAGGGCGAGGTGACCCGCGCCGCGCTGACCGCGTACGCGGGGCCCGAGGTGGTCGCCTACGCGCGGGCCCGCTCCGAGGTGGTGACCTCGCTGGTCTCCGAGGTCTCCACCGCCGTCACCGCGGAGGGCTCGCGCCTCGTCTTCCTCGACGCCACCGGCGCCGTCAAGGGCTACACCGACGGCCTGCCCTCACCGGGGCTCGCCGCGCACGACTCCTGGCAGCTCGGCGTCGACCTGGTCGCCCTCGGCGACCTGGTGCCCTCGCTGGGCGTGCTCGCCTACGCCCGCGACGCGGCCAGGGTGGCCGACGACGTGGTCGCCTATCGCCGCTCGACGGGCAAGGACAAGGAACTGCGGGTCGTCCTTCGGCCGGGCCTGCCGGACACCGACTCGGCCGACCGCCTCGCCGCCAAGGTCCGCGCCGTGCGGGCCTCGGGAGCCGACGCGGTCGACTTCTACGCGTACGGGCTCATGCCCTACCCGATCCTGGACCGCATCCCGGGCGCCCTCTCCGCCTGACGCCGGCCCGGTCTCGCGGGGCCGGTCGGCGAGTCGAGGTCGATTCGCGGGCCGGGGCCGATCCGTGAGCCGAGGTCGACCGGCGGGCCCGGGCCGACCGGCGGGCCCGGGCCGATCAGCGGGCCTCGGTCTGTTGGCCGGGCGAGGTCGTCACGGGGCGAGCGCGCCGTCCAGGACGGTGCTCACGGCGTGGGCGGCGAAGTCGTCGTCGAGGGGCAGGCCGCGGAAGACCGCGCGCAGCCAGACCGCTCCGGCGAGCAGGTCGACGATCAGCATGGGGTCGGCCTCGGCGGACAGCTCGCCGCGCCGCCGCGCGCGCTCGAAGACGACCTCCTCCCGCGCGAACCGGTCGGCGAAGAAGTGCCGGACCGCCTCGGCGAGCTCGGGATGGTGGACGGCGGCGCCGAGGGCCGCCACCGCGACGTCCGCGGCGGGAGGGCGGGTGAGCAGGGTGGCCATCCCGCGTACCAGAGCCTCCAGATCCCCCCTGAGGCCGCCGGTGTCCGGCGGTTCCATCGCGAGCAGGTCGGCCTCCACCAAGGCGGCGGCCAGCAACGCCGGCTTCGACGGCCACCACCGGTAGATCGTGGTCTTGTTGACTCCCGACCGCTCGGCCACCCCCTCCACCGTGAGACCCCCATAGCCCTTGGCGGCGAGCAGTTCGAGCGTCGCCTGGAAGATCTGCTGTTCCTTGCGCGGTGCCATGCGGGCGACTATAGCAACGCAACGGTGCGTTGTGTTTTAATCGAGGCAGTTCCCTGGCCGGAGTACCCCTCCAACCAGGACGACCTTTTGGAGGCGTGCCATGCTCCCCGTCGTTCTCATCCACGGCATCCGGCTCAGCGCGACCATGTGGGACCCCGTCGCCTCCCACCTCTCCCATCTCGGCCGCCCGGTGACGGCCGCGGACCTGCCCGGCCACGGCACCCGCGCGGGCGAGCCGTTCACGATGGACGCGGCCACCTCGGCGGTCGCGGACGCCGTCGACGCGCTGGGCGGCAGGGCTCTCGTGGCGGGGCTCTCCCTCGGCGGATACGTCGGCATCGCCGTCGCCGAGCGCTTCCCCGAGCGGGTGGCCGGGCTGATGGCCATTGGATGCACCGCCCTCGGCTCGGCGGCCGGGCCCCACCGGTTCGCCGCCTCGCTCGCCGCGCGGAAGCCGTCGCTCGCGAACCGGATCAGCGCCTACGGCCTCCGCCGCCTCCTGCCGGGTCCCGCCGGGGAGGCGATGGTGGCGGGAGGGCTCTTCTGCGAGGTGATGCCCCAGGTCGTCGACGCCGTCGCCGGTCACGACCAGCTCGCCGCGCTGGCCGCGTACCCGGGACGCGTGTGGCTGGTCAACGGCACCCGGGACCCGTTCCGGGTGCACGAACGCGACTTCCTCCGCGCCTGCCGGAACGGGCGGCTGATCCTCGTCCCCCGCCGGGGGCACCTGGGCGTGATGGCGGCCCCGAGACCGCTGGCCAGGCTGGTGGGCGACCTGTGCGACCAGGCGGACCGCCTCCCGTACGCCCAGGCGGACCCGCGCGTCTAGACGGGCCGCCGCCTCCCGTACGTCCGGGCGGAACGGCTGGTCTCGGTGGAGAGGCTGGTTCAGGTGGAGCGGCCGGAGAGCGCGGTCGCGACGCCCAGGCCCAGGTAGACGACCCCGCTGAACTGGCCGATCAGCGGTGCCCTGGTCCTCAGCCGCGTGCCGACGGCGCCCGCCGCCATGGCGTAGATCATGTCGGAGAGCAGGCCCAGGAGCAGCAGGGTTCCCCCCAGGACGGCGATCTGCAGCGGCACCGCGCCCGCCTCGGGCTCCACGAACTGGGGCAGGAACGCGAGGAAGAAGAGGATCACCTTGGGGTTGAGCACGTTGACGACCACCCCCTCAAGGAAGATCGCCCGAAGCGGCTGCGGCGCGGCCTCCCGGCTCGCGAACTCCTGCCTGCTCGTCAGCGCCCGGACGCCCAGGTAGACCAGATAGGCCACGCCCGCCCACTTGATCACGTTGAACAGGGTCGCCGACCGCGCGATCACGTACGAGAGACCGGCCGCCGCCGCGGCGATGTGCACCAGCGTGCCCACCTCGACGCCGAACGCGCTCGCCACACCGGCGGCCCGGCCCTGCGAGACGGCGCGGGTGATGATGTAGATGTGGTTCGGGCCCGGTACCAGGACCAGGGCCAGCGAGGCGAGCGAGAAGATCAGCAATGTGGACGGCGAGATCATGCCCCGACCCTAGAGTCGTCCCGGTCCTCGCCGTCAGGGCCAATGCCCGGACCCTTTGGTGTACCAATCGGTCCATGTTCGTCCCCTGACGGGGCCGATGGGTCCCCCCAGTCGGAATGTCGATTCCGTCGGTACCGCGTGCGATACTCGCCGACGTGGGGTGGCAAAGCACGCGGGGTGTTCTGATCGGGCGGTCGGTCGAGCTCGATCGCCTCACCGTCGTGCTCGACACCGCGGCCACGGGGCAGGCCGGGGTGGCCCTCGTGGGAGGTGACGCGGGCATCGGCAAGACCCGTCTGATCACCGAGCTGGCCGAGCGGGCCGAGGCCGCCGGATTCGCCGTGCTCATCGGCCAGTGCGCCGAACTCGGCGACGCCCTCCCCTACCTCCCGCTCGCCGACGCCCTGCGTTCGGCACGCGGGGAGCTGCGCGCGGCGCTCGACGCGAGGCCGGTCCTCGGCAGGCTGTTGCCCGGCGGCACCGACTCCGGCAGGGAGAGCACGTCGGGCCTGACGCAGCAGCAGCTCTTCGGCTCGGTGCTCGGCTTCCTGGCCACGCGGCCCGTGCTGCTCGTCCTCGAGGACCTGCACTGGGCCGACCAGTCCACCCGCGACCTGCTGGTCTTCCTCAGCCGGATGCTGCAGACCGAGCGCGTCTGCCTCGTCGGCACCTACCGCACCGACGACCTCCACCGCCGCCATCCGCTGCGCCGGGTCCTCGCCGAGCTCAAGCGCCTCCCCTCGGTGACGCCGGTGGAGCTGGAGCCTCTCGACCGCCACGAGATGACCGACTACCTGGCCGCGCTCGGCGGCACCGACGCCGGGGTGATGCGGAAGGTCGTCGACCGGGCCGAGGGCAATCCCTTCTACGCCCAGGAGCTGCTGGAGGCCGCCTCCAAGGGCTCCTCGATGCCCGACGGCCTGGCCGGCCTGCTGCTCTCCCGGGCGGAGCTGCTCTCCGACCCCGCGCAGCGAGTGCTCGGCGGCGCGGCCGTCGCGGGCCGCCGAGCCGACCACGACCTGCTCCAGCAGGCCTCCGGCCTCGACGACCTGGCCTTCGAGGAGGGCATGCGGGAGATCGTCTCGCGCGGCCTGCTCCGCCCCGACGGGGAGTACGGCTACGCCTTCCGGCACGCGCTTCTCCAGGAGGTCGTCTACAACGACCTGCTGCCCGGCGAGCGGACCAGGATGCACGCCGAGTTCGCCCGCCTGCTGACCGCCCGAGGGGGGTCGGCGGCCGAGCTCGCCCACCACTACCTGGCCGGTCACGACCTGCCAGGGGCGCTGGCCGCGTCCGTGGAGGCCGGGCGGAGGGCCGAGCGGCTGGGGGCTCCCGCCGAGGCGCACCGTCACTTCGACCGGGCGCTCGGGCTCTGGGACCGGGTTCCCGACGCCGAGCGGCTGGCCGGGATCGACCACGTCGCCCTCGCCGCGCGCAGCGCCGCCGCGGCGGCCGACAGCGGCGACAACCACCGGGCGATCTCCCAGCTCCGGCGCCTCCCGCCCTCCGCCGAGATCAACGAGCGGCTGTCGTACTACCTCATCGACACCGATGATGTCGAGGGCTCTATCGCCGCCGCGTACGCGGCCGTCGAGGCGGCGCCGGAGGGGCCGGTGCTCGCCCGCGCGCTCGCGACCTACGCCCGCTCGCTCTACTGGACCGAGCGGCACGACGAGGTCGAGGCCCTGGCCCGCCGCGCCCTGGAGCAGGCCCGCGCGAGCGGCGCCGCCGACGCGGAGACCAGCGCGCTGATCACCCTCGCCGCCCTCGCCGCGCTCGCCGACGACATCTCCCGGGCCAAGGAGCTGCTCGCCTGCGCGAGCGCCGAGAGCTCGGGCAACCTCGCCATCGACCTGCGGGCCATGTTCACCTACGCCCGGGTCCAGTACGAGAGCGGCGACCTCGCCGAGGCGGCGACCACCACCGACCGGGGGCTGCGGCTCGCACGCGAGAGCGGCCTCAACTGGAGCACCTACGGCACCGACCTGCGCTTCCTGCGCCTTCTGATCCACTACGTCGCGGGGGAGTGGGACCTGGCGGAGAAGGTCGCCTCCGGGTTCGCCGTCCGCGTCGGCACCCCGCCGGAGGCGCTCCTGTCGTCCTTCGCGCTCTTCGTCGAGGTGGCCAGGGGCCTTCCCGTCGTCGAGGACCGCCTGTCGTGGCTGGAGTCCTTCTGGTCCGGCGACGTCACGCTCATCGCCATGGGCCGCGGCCTGGCCGCCGAGCACGCCCTGTGGCACGGCGACCCGGAGGCGGCGCTCGAACACGCTCGCGCGGGGCTCGACGCCATGCTTCCCAACGACCCCGCCGTGATCCGGCTCAGCAGCACCGCCCTGTGGGCGCTGACGGACCTGGGACGCACGGAGGAGGCCGACGCCTTCCTGGAGCGGGCCAGGGTGCCCGCCGCCGTCGGCCCCGGCTCCGTGCGGCGCGGCCCGCTCGGCCCCGAGGGACTGGCCTGGCTGGCCAGGGCCGAGGCCGAATGGCACCGCGCGCACGGCCGTCTCGACGTCGTGGCGTGGCGCGCGGTGGTCAGGGCCTTCGACTTCGGATTCGTCTACGAGGTCGCGCGCTCGCGGTGGCGGCTGGCCGAGGCGCTGCTCGTCGAGGGCGACCGTGCCGCCGCCCTGAAGGAATGGAAGCTCGCCGTCGAGGCCGCCGAGTCACTGGGCGCCCAGCCGCTCGGCGCGGCCCTGGCGGAGCTGGGACGCAGGGCGCGCTTCACCTCCGCGCCGCCGACCGTGCTCACCTCCCGCGAGCGGGAGGTGCTCGCCCTGGTCGCCGAGGGCCTCCCCAACCGCGAGATCGGCGAGCGGCTGTTCATCGCGCAGAAGACGGTGAGCGTGCACGTCTCCAACATCTTGGGCAAGCTGGGCGTCTCCTCCCGCACCCAGGCGGCCGCCGTGGCCCACCGGGACGGCCTGCTCTGACCGCCGCGCCCCGTCGCGGCCGGGCGGGCGGGCCGCGTGGCCGGGTGAGCCGTTCGCGTGGCCGGGTGAGCCGTTCGCGTGGCCGGGTGGGCGGGCCGTCCGCCGCTCACCGGTTCGGGGCATCGGTTCGCCATGCGTACCAGCCGCGGCACAGCACGTAGGCCGCCGCGGTCGTCACCGTCACGGCGAGGTCGATGAGGGCGGTACTCGACGCGTCGGGCATGTCCCACATCGCGAAGGAGTACACGGTGATCGCGCCTTTCTGGAGGAGCAGGAGCTCCCACAGGCCCCACTGCCGGCGCGGTGCGACGGCGAGGATGGCCCACAGTCCCGCGAAGACGATGTAGGCGAACGTCCGCCACGCCTCGGTGATGACGCGGTCGTCGGACACGCTGGTCATGATCATGACTCCGCCCGCGAACGCGACGAGGGTCGCGACGGCGTTGAGGGCCATCAGCGTGCGCCCGATCCGATCCGCCCAGGGGGTCGGGTGCCTGACGGCGGTGGGGGCATCGGTTCCACCATTCATGAGAACTCCTTGTATCGAGGGGGCGTTCAGGGGTGGGTGCCGCGGGCACATCGCGAGCGCACGACATCCGGGTCCGGCCGGCTGCCTGGGGAGGCGCGTCCGGTCGCGTCGAGACCGCCGGACGGCCACCGCGTTCCACGAGCGCTGACTGACCGTGAGCGCCGACCGGCTGTCAGCGCTGCCCGGCCGCCTCACCGTCGCGGACCGGGACCCACCGCCGGTGGCGGGCTTATCTGCGAGGGCTAGTAATTCTTGTTACGATCATTAACTGTAGTGTCGGATCGTATTCAGCGCAACGGGATTACACTTTGTTCATGTCCACAAGCGCCAGCACCGAAGGTCCGACCCGCCGCGAGCGGCTCCGCCGGCAGACCATCGAGGAGATCAAGCAGCGCGCCTTCGAACTCCTCGACGCCGGCGGGACGAACGACGTGTCGATCGCATCGGTCGGCAAGGCCATGGGCATGAGCCCGCCGGCGCTCTACCGCTACTTCCCCTCACGCGAGGCGCTGCTGGAAGCGCTCGTCGTCGACGCCTACACCGACCTCGGGTCCGCCGTCGCGTCGGCCGCGCGAGGCGGGGCGGGGCAGGACGCCCGGTCCAGGGTCACCCTCATGGTCCAGGCCTGGCGGCGCTGGGCACTGGCCCTCCCGCGCCGGTACGCGATGCTCTTCTCCGACCGCGCACCCGCCGCGCAGGATCCCCCCGAGGGGGTCGCCGCGGTCAACGAGGGCATGCTCCCGCTGGTCATCGCCCTACAGGAGATCGCGTCGCCGTCCTCCGCCGGCGGCACCCCGCTCGACGAGTCGCTGCTGCGGTGGGGCCAGGCGATCGGCGCGCCCGCGGGCATCACCCCGGCGGCGCTGCGGCTCGGCGTGCTCTGCTGGTCGCGCGTCCACGGACTCGTCTCGCTCGAAATCGCCGGCGCCTTCGACAGCATGGGCATGGACGCCGGTCTCCTGCTGGCCGAGGAGATCGAGGCCGTGGTCGACACTGCGGGCGGCCGGAGTTCCGGCGGGGGAGGATGACGGCCGCGGAGGACTCCGGGGTCCCGTACGCCGGCAACGCCGAACGCACCGAGGCCCCGGCGGACTTCCTGCACACCTGCGGCCACCACCAATGTCACACCGCACTCGACGGCCAGCCGCCCGTCAGCCGCGTCGGCAACGCTCGTGGTCAATACGCCTGGCGAACGTCGAGGCCGTCAGGGACCTCTCTCCCGGGGCCGGCCTGGGGCGCGATCACTCGAAGCAGGGGCAGCGCGACGAGCACCGCGAGCACGGTAAGGAGTGCGCTCACCCATATCGGGCCTAGATCGCCGGCACCGGCTCCGAGGGTCGCCGCCGCGACGGCGGGGCCACCCGCCGCGCCGATGTTGAGCGCCGCGGTCGCGTATGCCCCGCCCATGGTGGGGGCGCCCGCCGACTCGTGGAGCACCCTGGCGATCAAGGTGCTGCCCACGGCGAAGGACAGCGCACCCTGTACGAACACGAGGGCGAGAAGCGCCACCGGCTGGGCGGCGACGATCGCCGACGTGGTCCAGCCGAGCAGCAACGCCGGGCCGCCGACTCCGATCACGATGCCGGGGTGCCGATCGGACAGCCGGCCCGCGAGAGTGACGCCGGCGAAGGACCCCGTACCGAAGAGCACCAGCGCCACCGGGACCCAGAGCTCGTCCAGGCCCGCGGTGCCGGTCACGATCGGGGCCAGGAAGGTGAACGTGGCGAAGGTGGCGGCGTTGACCAGGGCGCCCAGCGACATGACCAGGATCAGCCTGGGCGTCGCGAGCTGGGCGATCTCGGTCCGTAGAGAGGGGCCGGCCGGAGCGTCGTCCCGCGTAGAGCCCTCGGCGTGGTCCGGGATGCCTCTCACGATGCCGAAGGCGGCGGGGAGGCAGAGCAGTGCGATCGCCCAGAAGGTCGCCCGCCAGCCGAGCAGCGTTCCGAGCACCGCGCCGCCCGGAACCCCGGCGATGGTGGCCACCGTCGTGCCTGAGAGCAGCACCGCCAGCGCACGTCCCTTCCGGGCGGCTGTGACGAGCGTGGTCGCCGTGCTCAGCGCGACCGCCAGAAAGCCCGCGTTGGCCAGGGCGGCGATCACGCGGGTGGACAGGAGAACCGGGAAACTCGGCGTGAGGGCACCCGCGACATGGGCGGCGGCGAACACCAGCACGAAGCCCAGCAGACCGGCACGGGCGGGCCACCGGCGTGCGAGCACCGCCATCAGCGGCGCTCCGAGGACCATTCCGACCGCGAAGGCCGAGGTCAGAAACCCGGCATCGCCGACCGGCACCTTCAGGTCGGTGGCGATGTCCGGTACCAGGCCGGAGAGCATGAACTCCGAGGTGCCCATGGCGAAGACCGCCACGGCGAGCAGGTAGAGCGGGAGAGGCATCGAGAGCTCCGAGGTGAGAGGACGAGAGGAAGACGTCTCGTCACCGCGGCCAGCACCCAGGGGCGCGCGCACCCGCCCCGCTCAGCGAAGCCGGCGGGGAGTGGACTGCGAACTCAGTGGTTCAGGGAGCTGACGGCGTGACCGAAAGCCCCCACCTTGGATGCCTCGGGGCTCGACATGCCCCGAACACTACTTGAACCGATCGGTCGTCACGCAAACGAATTCCGCCCGCAGGGAGTGTCGTCGACGTCCTGCCCCGCACCAACCGGTCGTGATCGGCTTCGCGGGTCAGGCGTCGCCCCGATCGGCATCTGAGGGCATCTGAGGGCGGTCCGATCGGCCCCGCGAGGTCACGCCTTGCCGTGGCCGCTGCGCGCGGTCAGGGCCAGCTCGCGGACGACCTGGATCAGCTCCGCCGGGTCGAAGGGTTTCGTGAGGTAGGCGTCGACCCCGATTCCGAGGCCCCGCCGCTTGTCGTCCTCCTGCGCCCGCGCGGTGATCAGGACCACCTTGATATGGCGGGTCCCCTCGTCGTTGCGCAGCCTGGTGGCGGTCATCCAGCCGTCCAGCCTGGGCATCATGACGTCCAGCGTGATGACGTCGGGCATCACGTCCAGCACCCGGTCCAGGCAATCCTGCCCGTCGGAGGCCGTATCCACCTGAAACCCCTCCAGGGTCAGGTTGACCGCGATGAGCTGCCGGATGACGTCGTCGTCATCCACTACCAACACCCTGCCCAGAACCTCTCCCACGGCGTGAGGCTAACTCCTCTCTCCCGCGCCCGCGCGCGTTTCCGAAGATGTGTGCGCACGGTTATCCACAGGCGACAGGTGTTTCCCGTTTTTCCCCGAGAACTCCGGGCGCGGCGGACACACCGCCGGAGAGGGCCGTAAAGGTGGGGAGGCGGTCTTGGGCGCCGGGAAGCGGGAGGTCCCCGGGCGCAGGCTCTGGCGGTCGGGGTGGCCGACGCACGGCGATCATCGGCCTTCCTCCCCGGTGAGCCGTGCCAGCAGGGCGAACCCGTGGCGGTCCACCGAGACCGAGGTCGCGGACATGACGACCACACCGGTGCCCGCCGCGCGGTCGACTCCGAGCCACGTACGGAACCCGCCGGTGCCGCCGTTGTGCCAGGTGATGGGGCGCTTCTTCACTTCGACGGTGATCCACGCGGCGCCGACGCGCGCCGCGGGCCCGGAGAGGTTCGCCACGGGGTCGAGGGCCGCGATGCCGGGGGCCGTGCCGTCGAGCAGGGCGGACGTCAGGCGCGCCATGTCCTCGATCGACGCCCGGATGCCACCCGCCGGTCCAATCGCCTCACCCGTCCACGGCTGCCGTACCCGTCCCGACCTGCTCCTGCCGATGACCGCGCCGGGCAGCAGTTCGTCCGGGCTTGAAGGCGTGTAGAACACGCCGAGCCCCAAAGGCCCGGCGACCCGCGTGCGGACGAGATCGCGGTAGCTCGTCCCGGCCGCGTGCGCGATCGCGTGGCCTAGCAATTCGAACCCGAAGTTGGAGTATCGAGCCCGTGGTTTCCCGACTCTCACCCCCCGCGCCTGGGCGAGGAGCTGCTCAAGGTCCTCACCGTAGGGATTCGTCCCGTGCCGCCACAGCGCGAGGGTACGCCGCCACGGCTCCGCCGACCTGGGCAGCCCTGGCAGCCCCGAACGGTGCGTGCTGACCGACGCCAGTGTCACCCCCGCCACCGCCGTCCCGTCGAGCCGCAGGAACTCGCCGAGGGTCGACGTCGTACGGATCTCTCCGCGCGCGAGCGCGTCGGCGTAGAGCAGGCCGGTAACCCCCTTCGAGATCGAGCCGATCTCGAAGTCCGCGCTCAGGGGCGCGCCCACACTCGCCACCGTCGTCCCCTTGGGCGAGACCGTCGCGACCGCGATCACTGGGTGCCGGTCGCCCACGAGCTCACGGAGCCGCGCCGCGAGGTTTTCGTCACCGTAGGAATCTGTTGGCCGCCTGTCGTCCATGCGTCAACCATAGTTGACGCACATCTCAGCGGCAATCTTGGTCGGAACTTGTCAAGCTCGGTGAGACATGGTTGCTTCAGCTGTTCTGTGCCTGCGGGGGGACCTCACTCTCGCGGTTGTACGGGTCGTTGATCCATGCCGCGGCGAGAGTGGGTCCGGATCAGGCCTCGCAGGAGTTCTCGGTTTCGGCGGTGCAGGTGTCGAAGCCGCTGACGCCGTTGGCGACATCGATGCCGCCGTTGCCGTTCAGCGTGTCGTCTCCGCCGCCGCCGTTGAGCCCGTCGCGGCCTGAACCGCCGGTCAGGGTGTCATCGTCACTCCCGCCCAAGATCGACGACTGCAACGAGGTGTTGTTGGTCACGCTGTCCTTGCCGCCGCCGGTGGCCGCGTCGATGAACTGGATCGTGCTGCCGGTCCCGGCGCACTGCACCACGTTGGGACCTGACGTGACGCATCCGGCGCCGGCGCTCACCCCTGATGTGCTGTCCACGGTGACCTTGCCCTCAAGGATGTCGATCTTGATGGTGTCAGCGCCGGACGTGCCCGTGATGAACACCGTGCGGCTGCTGACATGGACGGTGGTGACGGCCGCGGCCTGCACGGGCGAGGCGGAGGCGGCGATAGTGATCAAGCTGGTCCCCGCCAGCGCCAGAGCGGTGAGGGAGCGGTGGATGAGTGACATGGTGATATCCCGTCTGATCGTTGAGGTTTGTACGTGCGTGAGCGTGTGGTGCGAGTGAGCAGGTGGTGTCACGGTCCGGCGATCGGTCATCGCGATCGGTCATCGCGATCGGTCATCGCGATCGGTCATCGCGATCGGTCATCGCGAACGGTCATCGCGAACGGGCGAGATCCGTTGGGTCTCTCCTCTGCCCTCGCCGTTCAGGCGCGATACAGGGGCTGCTTCGTATAGGTCACGGGGATGGAGGAGATGGGTTCGTCGAGTGCGGTGTCCGCTCGACGCCGGGCGACCGCGCGTACGTACCCGAGGTAGCGGCCGCGGTCGGCGGTGATGGCGTTGATTTCCGGCTCGTTGTCAGGTGCTACCGCCCGTTGCCATTCCAGCCAGTGCTTCCAGCCGTCCGTCATGGTGTCGGTGAGGTCCACGGAGGCGATGCCGCTGCGTTCCCAGTGGCGGTGCCACCAGTGGGCCGAGTGGAGGCAGGCCATGCTCGGCTCCCACCAGCCCCGCAGATGCTCGGGAACCGGCCCGTCGATCTCCTGGGTCAGTCCCGCGCCCGCGATGCCGATCTGGCCGCCCGGCCGGACGAAGCGGGCCAGGTAGTTGAGGTAAAGGTCGTCGGTGCCGTAGTAGACGAAGGAGTCGATGCTGATGACGGCGTCGAAGAAGCCCGCCGCGAACGGCAGGGATCGGGCGTCGGCGTGGATCGGGAAAACCGCGTGGCCGGCGCCGGCGTCGCGGATGCGGTGCAGTCGCTCGTCCGCACCGAACCACAGGTCCGTCGCCCAGACCTGGACGTCGAACTCGCGGTGCAGGAAGATCGACGACGCGCCACGGCCGCAGCCCAGATCCAGCACCCGCATCCCGGGCTCCAGCGTCATCGCATGGGTGAGCCATTCGGTCAGCCAGAGTGAGTTGGCTCCGCCGCTGACGCCGGAGCGGATCCAGTCGGGGTGGTACCGCGAGGTTCGCGGGAACAGCGGGCTCGCCAAGGGGTCTTGTGGCATGGGTGTCGTTCTCCTCATGGCCGGGAGGGATGGTTGCGCCGTGCCCACATCGCCCGCTCCCTGCCGCCCGGGTAGGTCTGGGGGTCGACGCGGTGCTCGTCCGCGATCGTTGTCACAGCGTCGGCAGGAACTCGAACAGCTGGTTGCGGGCCCCGCCCTTGCAGGTGAACTGGATGATGTTCACGCTGTTCGCGGTGCCGGCGCTCGGAACGTCGAAGCACATGTTGAAGACGTGCCGCGGCCTGATGCTGTTCAGCGACGACCCGCCGTTGTCGAGCGCGAGCCGCTGGTTCGAAGCGCCGGTGCGGCGGCAGGAGCAATGTTGCGCAGCCGGGGAAGGGCGGTGCTGTCGGGTGTCGTGGTCATGTCCTCCAGGGTCGCCGGGTCAGGGCCGGCTACGCGTCCGTGCCGACTACTGATGTTGGCCGGGCGCGTACGTACGCAACCGGGTCCGGTCGGCCGCGCCGGTCTTGGCCAGAAGCCGGCTGACGTGGGTTTCGACCGTGCGCACGGACAGGTGCAGCCGTGCTGCGATCTGCGCGTTGCCCAGCCCCTCGGCCACCAGGGCGAGCACCTCGGCCTCCCTGCCGGTGACCCCGGCGGCGCGTAGCCGGGGCGGCACGGTCGTGCCCCTGCTGCGGCGGGACGGCGCACCTGCCCGCCTCAGCAGGTCCCGGCACTGCCGTGCCGGCGCCTCGTCACCGTTGAGCTCGTGCCAGGCCAGGTCGGCGCGCAGTCCGGGTACGGGATCGCCCCATCCCTCGCTCACCGCCGCAGTCCACACCGGCAGCCGCAGCAGTCGATGCCACCACGGATGCTCCTCAAGCGCAGCGTCCCCGCGGGCCAGCACCCGCATCGACTCCTCCGCGCTGCCCTCGCGCCCCGCGGCGACGGCGTCGGCATAGAGCAGCGCGCCCCGGTTGACCCGCCGGCGGCCCGCCCGGGCGCGGTGGAACACCGCGCGGGCGTCCTGCGGCTCGTGACCGGTCACTTCGCGCAGCAGCAACCACAGCCCCCACCAGTGGGTGGGGGCCGCCGAGGCGTGACCGGCCAGGATCGCGGCGCCGTCATCCGCCCGCGTGGCCGCGCCCGGCAGGTCTCCGGTCACCACTGAGCAGATCGCGCGTACCAGGTCAAGGCCTGCTCGCACCTCCCGAGGCGCGTTGGGTCGGGCTCCGGCCCGGCGCAGCCATCGCTCCGCGCCGTCGCGGTCTCCGGCGCCTGCGCGGGCGGCGGCGACGAACAGCTCGGCGACCGCCTGGACGCTCGTCAGCCGAAGCCGTGCCGACAGTTCGGCGCAGCCGCGGGCCACCGGCTCACCCGCGCGGGGACCGTGCGCCACCAGCGCCAGGTCGGCCACCAGCAGGTCGATCGACGCCAGCTGCCCCAGCAGCCCGGCGGACTCGGCGATCTCGCGGGCCTCGGCCAGCGCGGGCGGGTCCGGCTGGCCACGCTGAACGGCGGCCAGGTGGAAAAGGGCGGACACGCGCAGCGGGGTCAGGCCGCGCTCGGCGGCCACCTGCACCGCCCGCCCGAACGCCACCCGCGCCGCAGCCGCATCACGATGGGCCAGGCAGCGCCCCTGCACCAGCAGCGCCCCCGCCAGAGACTCGCCGTCACCTGCGCGCTCGGCCTCGCGGACCGCGTCGGCGGCGAGGGAGCCGGCGCGGTGCGGATCCCCCTCCCCGTAGGCGGCGTCGGCCCGCACGATGGCGAAACGCGGATCGTGCGGCCGGCCGGCTCGCTCGGCGTACTCGATCGCCGCCGCCCGGCGTCCGCCCACCACGCAGCCACGGGCCAGCTGCAGGCACAGCTCGACGTACTCGTCCCCGGTCGCGGTGCCGATGGCCTGTTCCCCGATACGCAACGCCGCTTCCACCTCGCCGGCCAGCGTCAGCAGCCGGACCTGCTCGATGGCCCACGCGGTGCGGATCGCACCGGCGGCCTCCACCCGGGCCAGCAGCGCCCGCGCGCTGCGTAACGCCCCTCGGGCGAGATCGTGGCGGGCCAGCCGGAGCAGGATCCGGCCGGCCCGCTCACGCTCTCCCACCGCGGCCAGCAGTTCTGTGGCCCGTACGTCAGCCTCGCCAACGCCGCCGCCGTCAAGCAGATCCGCGGCGCGCCGTGCTATCGCGGCCCGCTCCGGCGGCAGCAATCCCGCCAGCACCGCCTCCCGGGTGAGCGCGTGCCGCCAGGTCAGCTCCTCGGCCTCGGCCCGCAGCAGATGCGCGTGGGTGGCGGCGCGCAGGCCCGCCAGCAACACCGCCTCGTCCACTCGCGCCACCGAGGCCACCACGTCCCAGCCCAGGTCGACCCCCACCACCGCGGCTACGTGCAGCAACCGGCGGTGCTCACCGGCCAGGGCCGCCATCCGCTCACCGACGAGCGCCCGCAACGTCGGCGGCACCGCGATGTCGTTCAACGCCTCCCGCGGGGCGGCCAGATCCACGCCCGTCTCGCGCAGCCCCGCCGTCAGCTCCTCCACCAGCAGCGGCAGCCCGTCGCAGCGCTCCACCACGAACGAGGCGGTCGCCGCCGCGAGCGGCACACCGGCCCGATCGCCGGCCAGCTCGGCCACCTGGGCCGCGTCCAACCGAGCCGGCCGCAGCACCCGCACGCCCGGCCGCCGGCCGATCCGCTCGATCTGATCGGCGGTACGCGGTTCCTCACGCGCCGCCCCACAGATCATGATCCGCTGGTCGACCACCTGGTCGACCAGGTATTCCAGGACCGCGAGCGTGTCGAGGTCTGCCCAGTGCAGGTCATCCAGAACCAGCAGGCAGCCGCGTCCGGCGCCGACCACGCGCAGCAGCCGCAGCACGCCCTCCCCCACCACCACGGCGGGATCCACCATCGTGTCGGCCTTCTCGGCATCGCCGGCCGACCCGAAATCGGGAATGATCCGCCCCAGCGCCGCCCGATACGGCCGCAGCTCGGCGTCCCCCGCGAGCGCGGCGTCCCGCAACCGCCCGACCAACGCGGTGGCCAGTGCCCGGTACGTGCCCCCCGCCAGCACCGCCCGGCCCGTCAGCACCTCCATGCCCGCCGCCGACGCCCGGACCGACGCCTCCGCCAGCAACCGCGATTTGCCGATGCCCGCCTCGCCGACGATCATCACGGCCGCACCACGGCCATCGGCCGAAGCCGCGACGAGCTCCTCGATCACCGCGATGTCCGTGGCCCGCCCCACGATCCGCTCCCCTGGCGGCTCCATCAATCCCACCAACTCCATATCTCCCTACCGCGAGCCCTGGATCACCTGGGTTGACGGCGGACAAAACCGATGCGAGGCACCCGTTCACCGTAAGACGGAAGAGAGCGTAGGGAACCTTCATGTGATCCTGCCGTGTTCGGCGCGCGTAAGCCCGGTGGCCTTCTCGCCCAAGACGCCGAACCTCTGGATCAAGTCCCTCCGCCCGGGCCGATGCCACCAGCCCCAGGTAACGAGAAAGACCAGGTCAGAGCCTCCTGGAAGCCTTGATCAAGACGCGAGGCCATGACATTCCGCAGCCGTCTGGGACACCGGTCTTCTCACGGGGCCGATGAACGGTCACAACGCGGCCCAGGCTCTCCGTCAGCTGATCCTCGGCTCGTGTTGTCGCGCGGCCAGACCGCTTCGCAGCGGTTCTGGCCGCGCGGCACCCGTGGCCGGGTCAGATTTCTCCGTTGCGGAGGCCTGTCAGGAAGGTGTTCCAGGCAGTGGGGGAGAAGGTCAGCGCGGGGCCGGCTGGGTCCTTGCTGTCGCGGACGGCGACGAGACCGGGCAGGTTGGTGGCGACCTCTACGCAGTCGTTGCCGCCGCCGCTGAGGCTGGACTTGCGGAACTCGGCACCGGACAGGTCAGGGGAGATCATGGCTGCTCCTCACCGCGGCTATGAATGCCGCAGAATCCTCGGGGGACAGGCAGACGTCGCGAAGGCGCTCAAACTTTAGGGTAAGTCGGAGCACCTGGTCGGCCGCTTCGACGTAAACGTCTCCGCTGGAGCATTCGGTATAGCCCACTTCCGGGTCCTCGTCGCCGAAACCCAGCACGGAGAAGGCGCCTTCCAGGCCACTGTGTGCGCCGACTGCAGTGGGGAGGACCTGGATCGTGATGCTGGGCCAATCGGAGACCTGGAGGATGTTGTTGAGCTGGCGGGCCATGAGGCTAGGCGATCCGACCGGACGACGTAGCGCGGCCTCGTCTATGAGGGCGTGCAGCGTTGGCGCACCTGGTCCGAGCAGGTTGATTTTCCGGGTCATGCGGGCGCTGACGTGCCGGTCGAGCTGGGTTTCGGTCAGCTCGGGCCTCGCTGCACGGATGACCTCATAGGCGTACTCTTCGCTCTGGAGCAGGCCCGGGATCAGGATCGGCTCCCACTTGCGGATAGTCGCCGCCTCGGTTTCGAGCGCGATGTAATAGCCGGTGAAGACATCCGAGTAGGCGGTCCACCAGCCACGTACGGCGGCGTCCTTGCAGAGCTGGATCAGCTCGGTCTTCGTCGCGAAGTCCGAGCGGTACAGGTCACAGGCGTTGGCGACGTCCGAGGGGGTCACTGTGATCCGTGCGTTCTCAACCCTGTTGAGCTTGGATCGGCTCCACCCAAGCGGGCGAGCTGCCGCCTCGGGCGTGAGCTCGGCTTGCTCCCGAAGTCGTCGTAGTTCACGGCCCAGACGACGCTGCCGGACTGTGGGGCTCTTCGTCATGCCGCTCAGTGTGCTAGGGATCCGGTAAAAAATCTATACGCACAGCGCTTGCGTGCTCGCGCAGTGTAACTACATGATGGCTCGACAGCATCGCTACTTTGAATGGGGTGTCGTGGCGCTAGACCGCCGCTCCGTGAGCGGAGTCGACCATGGTAGTTGAGTCTCTGTTAGGACTTCGCGGTTCGCGTGCCTCGAGGAGGCTCTTTCCTGCTGTGCTCCGGGGGCAACACGAAGGTTCCGAGGCTGGGGACGAGCTTCACGAGCCCCAGGTCGTGCAAGTATCGGAGGACGTGGCGAGCAGTGTTGTTTCCAACGTGGTAGTCGCCCATGATCGCCACGATGCTCGGGACCTTGTGGCCGGGCGGCCACTTGCCGCTGTGGATGTGCTGCTCAAACGTCTCGGCGATCTGCTCCCACTTAGGTCGGCCAGGCTCGAAATCGATCATGTTAGCGACCATATTTGTTACCAGCATGCCTGGGCGATATCGGGCACGCCTAGACGTGCCTAAGCGTGCATGGACACGCATGGACATGCCCTATCCATGGGACGTCCGCTTTAACTGCCCGCTAACAAACGGACCCGCCCGACGATGCAAGCGTCTGGACGGGTCCTTGACCAGGAAGTGAGTCCTGATCCGTGAGCAACCCTAGTGCTCCCGTTCTTGACAGACAGGCGGTCGGTGGCTGCGGCTGTTTCGCCGAGGTGCCGCCCATGCCGATGGGGTGTGCCACCTGCGGGCATGCCCCCTACGCGCACGGCTGTCCCGATCGGCCCGCCGATCACGAGTACGTCCAGCCTTCCGGCGACCTGCTGGACATCCGGCTGCGGGCCCGTCGTACCGGAGACCGTTCCCTGTCGTTCTTCGAGCCTGCCCCCCGTGGCCCCGGCCGGTGCGATCCCCGCGCAGCGGCCCGCCGAGGTGGTCGCGCCGGTATCCGTTCAGCGGTGTGCCGGGTCGGCCACGGCCGAGGGGATTCCGGCGACAACCGGGCAGCGTCGTCCCGGGCGGAGCGTGGCCGTCGAGCCGCCCGTACCGGCGTCGTCGCTTGGGCGGATGCCCTGTCGCCCGCGCCCGGCATCGCCGCCGGGGGCCGCTCTCACCGGGCCGCACTGGCTCGGAGGCGGACACCACCTCGTGTCCCGCTCCGGGCGAAGAACCACCTGCGCACCGAACCGCTCGGCGGTCACCCCATCTTCGTACCGGTCACCCGACCGGTACGGCGTACCCCTCCAGATTTTTCCCTGCTCAACAGAGCGGGCCCGTCCCACGCTGCAAACGACCGGACGGGCCCTTGATCGGATCGAGGTCCAATCAGTGAGAGATGGTAGTTCCACCCACCCGGAGCCCACCAGCCCCAACGCGACGATTCCCGGCTGGCGGTTGATCCTCAGCGACGCCGGACGGCTGTGGGCCAGCCGGGAGCGGCCCTTCTCCCCGGTGGCCACTCAGGCCGGGGCAGAGCGGACTGTCGACGCCGACAACCTGGAGGCGTTGCGGGCCGAGACCGACCGGCAGGAGACTTTCGCCCGCGAGGCGGACGAGCAGATGGCACGCGAACAGGAGACGTGGGAGGCTCCTGCCCCGGAAGAGCGGGAACGGAAGACGCGAAAGCGGGAGACGTCGGAGCGGGAGCAGAGCGGGCAGGTGATCTCATGATCCGCCGCTGTCTGGCCGCCGCCCGGGGCCGTCACCGCGACGGCCAGGCCGTTGCCCAGGTCCCGCGCTACACCTGGGACCACGAGGCACGGGCCGAGGCCGCGATGCTGGAGATCACCTGGCCGGGATGGTCGGTGCTGTACGGCACCGGCAGCCGTCTCTTCCACGCCATCGCCACCTGGCCCACCCCCGAACCGCTGATCATCTGTGACCGGACCGTCGACGGGTTGAAGACCCAGATGCGCGAGGCCGAGATGTCCGCGCTCCTGCACCGCTGGGCACTCACCTCCGGCTCGGTCAGGAGCGGCCACTTCTGACGAGCTTCTGAGGAGCGGGCACGGCGGCCCCATCCCTTCCCCGGTCCGGGGTCGCCGTCCCGTCCAGGACGTACCGTCCGAAGGCGAGAGATCGCCGTATGGAAGCCGTGTGGAAGCCGTATGGAACAGGCCCGGCAGGAACTCAAGAGCGCTGAGAGTGAACTCGCCCTCCGCTGTACGCGTGCGTCGAGCTGAGCGTGTCGGACAACGACTTCTTCGAGCGCAGAGCGATCAGGTGGACGTCGCGCGAACACGCCAAGACTAATCCCGGCGAGGTCATTGGGCGTGTAGAGGCGAAGGGGATTTCGGGCCTGAGCCGCCGCGAGACACTCGAGAACTCGCCCGTAGCACAGGAAATTCCTCGATAACTCAACACTGTGGCCGTCCAGCACTATATAGCTGTGTAGCGCAGGGGAGTCAGCTGCCGTTCGCCGTTCATAGGGGGCGTCTCATGGCCAAAGCGCGCCAGAACAGGCGTGCCAAACCCAGTCGAGCCAATGCGGCTCCCGCCCCTCGGGCCGAGGAGGCCGAGCCGGCCGGGCCCGGGCGATGGAAAGCCATGTGGACGTGGCTGGCGGGAATCCTCAGCGCTGTGATCATCGCAGTAATCGGTGTCGTGTTCACCGCTTGGTTCAACGCACGCGGACCCGACGCGGTCGACCGGATCAGCGGGGAGCCTCCGATCAAGGTCGGCCACGTGGCCGTCGACTACTCCACGCAGGACACCGCCCTGAGGGAGCCGGTGACCGATCCTGGAGAACGAGCGGTTCTGCTGAGCAGCACGTCCGGCTCGCGCCATGACGCCGTCATGGCACGCCATCACCGGGCCCCCCTCGAAAAGACGGACGTCACCGTCGTCCTCATCGGGAACCGCAGCAGCCTGCGCATTGTCGACATCAAGCCGCGCGTCCTCGACCGCAAGCCGGTCTCGGACGGCGCGCTGCTGGTCTACACCCCCGCCGGAGAGGTCAATACCATCGAACTCTCCGCCGATCTCGATGAGCCGGCTCCCCGCTTTGCTACCGCCAAGGACCTGGATACCTCGTATTTCAGAAAGAAGCAGATAGACCTGAAACGGGGTGAGCGGGTCACGCTCTCCATGTCGGTCAAGGGCACGGCGGCGTACTACGAGTTCGATCTCCTGGTCACCGTGCTCGCGGAGGACCGAACCGAGCAAATTACGATCGAGGGCCCGGACAAGAACCCGTTCCGGGTAACCGGCACTGCCGACGCCTACCGCACCTATTACGCCGTCTCGCCGCTCCGTGGCTGGCAGCCGATCTCTAGTGGCCAGGCGTGCTTGATCGAGCGGAAGATCCAAAAGAGCAAAGGGTGCTGACCGTGCACGGGCGCCGCTCGGTCGCGGTCCTGTTCGCGGTGGTCCTGACGGCCTGCTCGACCGCGGTGGCGGACGCTCCGCGGCTCCCGCTCGTGCCCGTCGAGTGGCGTGCGGTGTGGTCGGTGCCTGCGGACGCCGACACCGGTGAGTCGTTCTTCGAGACTCCGCGCTACGCCGTGTCCGACCACGCGGTCGCCGTGGCGACGCGCCAGGACACCGTGCGGATCCACGATCCGCGCACAGGTGAGCTCCGGCGTACCATCCCCGCCGACCCGGCTCTCACCGCGCCCATCACCGGCGTGTGGATCGCGGCGGACACGCTGGTCGTGTCGAGAGGAACGCCGGACGTCGTCGACCACGCCCTGAACGGCCATGACCTGACCACGGGCGCTGCGCTGTGGCGGCGCACGATCGCCGTCTCCAGCGATCGCTCCGGGACGGAAGGCATCGGTGTGTACCGGGGCCCGCAGATCATGGTGACCGAGCGCGGCATCGTGGTGTTCGAGCGACCGGCTGAGCCCTTCGACATCCATGCCCTTGACCTCCGGACCGGGGCGACCACGGCACGGATGACGTATCCGCGAGGCTGCCACCTGCGAAGCGCGGCAACCGCCCGATCGGTGGCGCTGCTCAGCTCTTGCGCGGGAGATGAGCAGCGGCTCACCTCGATGGACCCGCGCACACTGCGGAACGGTTGGACGCATCCGCTGTCGTCATCCCCCTCGCCACCGGGCGAAGACGCTGCGATTCGCGTTACGGCCAATGCGGAAGGATACGTTCACGCCTCGGTGGGGAACGATGATTTCTTCTACAGGACGGACGGCCGCCTGCTGTCCACCGGTCCGGAAGCTGTGGGGGTCATGAACCCGAGCAGTTGGAGCCCGCCCTTGTTCGCCGGCTCGTACTCCGCGGCAGCCGACCCTGGCGGGGGCCTCCCGGGAAACGAATGGCCGTTGCCCGCCTACCTGTTCTCCGTTGACCCCGGCACCGGACAGCTCGGCGGATTGCCGCTCGACATGCCCCACCATCGTGTGTCCCTTGTCGGGTCGATCAGGGGTATGGCCTTCGTGCACAGCGATGTCCCCGGTGACGGCCGGATCACCGCGTACAAGCTGATCTACGGACTTTCGCGCGAGCCTGCCCGCTTCGACGGTGTCCCGGCGAGCGCCTGGCCGGATGCCTGCGCCCTGCTTACCGGCCATGATCTGTCCGTCCTCGCGGACGGCTACCGCGCGGTTCCCAGAGCGGGCGATGTGGCGGGAACGGCGCCGCCGAAGCCGACGAAATGCGACTGGATACCGCTCACGGACGATGGCGCCGTCGTCTCGCTCTCCGTGGAATGGGTGTCCTCGTCGAACGCCGGCGCGCGAAAGCTGTTCACCGCCGAGGTCGGCGCCCTTAAAAAGGCCAACGCCTTCGATCCCACCACTGAGAGCCCGGGCTTCCTCTCCTATACCGTGGCCGAGACGAACGGGTTCTATGGCGCGACGATCATCAACGTGGGCCCCGTCATCGTCCGGCTGAGCTCGCTCTCCCGACAGGCGGTGCGGCTCATCTCCCCGTCGCTGCAGGGCAATCTGCTCGCACGTCATCAGCCAGGCGTCCGCGCTCCCGGCCCCGCGCGCGAGAGCGGCTGGAACCATCCGACCGACGCGGTCGTCTACGCCGAGCCGGTGGTGGTCGACGGTGTCGTCTACGCCACGAGTCGCGATGGCACGGTGTCCGCGCTGGACGCCGCCACCGGCGCGATGCGGTGGCGTTTCCAGACGGGTGGTCCCCTGCTGCTCGATCACATGGTGATGGATGGCACCGTGTTCGCGGCGAACACTTCCGGCAGGCTGGTCGCGCTGGACGCCGCCACCGGCCGCATGAGGTGGAGCCGCAGGATCGATGCGATCAGCGACCTCGTGGTCGCAGCCGGCCGCCTCTACGTCTGGACCAGGAAGTCCCCGTCTTCGATGAATGCCGAGGTCGTCGCACTGAACGGCGCCTCCGGCAAGAGGCTGTGGAGCTTCCAGCCGAAGGGCTATGTCGTCAACCCCGACCCCGTGCTGGTCGGCGAAGTCGTCCATGTCGGCAGCGACCATGGCATGGTGTACGCGCTGGACGCCGCCTCGGGAGCCCAGAAGTGGCGCTTCCGGGTTGGCGGAGGACGAGATCACACTCATCTGGTGCGAGCCGGGGGGGTCGTCTATGCCGCGAGCCCCGATGGCAAGGTGCATGCGCTGGAAGGCTCCTCAGGGAAAGTCCGATGGAGCTCAGGGATCGACGGTCTTGTCGATTTCCGTCCGGTGGTGGCCGGCGGGGCCGTGTACCTCGACAACAAGGACGGCACGATATACGCACTGGACGCCGGCTCCGGTACGCGGCTGTGGAGCTTCCAGACCGAGGGCGACAGGCCCGGCTTCCGGTGGGACATCGCGGTGGCCCAGGGACTCGTATACGCCGGCGACGACGGCAGGCTGTACGCGCTCGACGCCGCCACCGGCACGGTGCGATGGAGTTTCTCGTTGGGTAAGGGCTTCACCTCCGGCCCCGTGGCGGAAGGCGGGACCATTTACGTCGGACACGACGGGGGAACGCTTCACGCGCTCGACGCCGCCACCGGCACGGTGCGATGGAGCTTTCAGACCGGCGGCACCATCGAAACCAGACCTGTCGTGACAGGTGGCTTCGTGTACGTCGGCAGTGCGAACGGCAACGTGTACGCATTGCCCGCGGCAGGCGGCTAGATCTTGAGGGACTCAGAACCAGTCCTCTCACCAGGCGCGGTTACGGCCCACGTCGAGCCCGCGCACCCGATCTGGTTCCGCGGTGGCGAGTCAGCGGGTTGCGGCTCGGTTGCGGAACCGTTCCCGGAGCTTTTTGGGCCTCGTCAGGGGATGCCGTACCGCTGCTTGATTGTTTTGGCCTCCTCCTCGCTCACCTGGCGAGGGGTGATGGCCAGGGTCCTTCGCAGGTCGGAGATGATCTTCTCGCCCGCGCCCCGGACCCGGGTGCGGTGCTGGACGAGCTGGGCGTCGAACTTCTTGGCGGCCGGTCCCGTCCATACCGTGCCCTCGTGGAAGTCCCGAAACGGGGTCTCGATGCCGCTCTCGATCTCCTGGACCAGCGGCTCGACCGTTCGGAGGGCATCCCCCAACGCCGCGTGGAGCGGATTGGGCACCAGCTCGGCCATGGGGTCAGTCCTTCTTGGGGGTGGGGGAGGGGGTCTTCGGTGTTGGGGACGGCGCGCTGGCATCGGTGAGAAGCTTCGGCGCGATCAGCTTCATCAACGCCAGCACATCGGCGGCGTTGTCCCGTCCCTCGGCACCGATCTCCATCTGGATGCTTATCTCAGCTTTGCCGCGTACAAGCAGCGCGTATGCGTCGTTGGTTTCGCTGTCCGAGGGCTTGAAGTAAGAGCCGATAACCCCGGGAAGTATCTCTGGTAACGGCAAGGCGCCATCTTCTATCTGCTCCTCAACCACCCCTGGGTATCCTCCCGGCGTAAGATTGATCAACAGCACCTTCAGCCGCTCGCCCTCTTTCTGATAGATCGCGCAACTCCCGTCCCCCAGACCTCCCGCACTCGTAAGGTCGAAGAAGCCACGTACCAGTGGATCGCGTACCCCGGTCATCAACTCCACCGCCCTTAACGGGATGTGCTCACAGAGGTACGGAGGTGCGGCCGCCGTCGGCATCGGACTGCGATCGACCGGCACCTCATCGTTCTGACAGGCCGTTAACGTGACTAGGACGCAGGTCAGCACAGTAGCTACGGTGAACACTCTTCGCATCACGAGCCGTACTGAGCGAAGCCGTTGGTAAATCCCTGGTGCAGACGACTCTCCACATCCAGCCAGGGTTTTCCTGCCGGGCCTCCATAGAGCCAGCGGTCGTAGGCCTCGACCCGCCGATACTTGTCGGTGCTGTTGGTAGCCGTTTTGTCGATCATCTCGTCCATGGTCATGAGGGTGCGGCCGTCGTCCTTGAGGAAGTTGTTGGGGCTGTCGCGGGGGTCGTCCCCCTTCTCCAGACCCTCCAGGGTGGCCCAGGGATGGTTTCGGGCGGCGGGCTCGGCGGAGCCGAAGAGCCCGTTTTTGAGCATGGCCTGAGCGGCGAGATCGTGCACGAGCCCTCGGGTCTTGTCGACGGCGGCATTAGCGTCAACGCGGGCGTTGTCCTCCTCCCTCCCTTTGGCTATCTCTTCCGCCATTCCGGTCCAGGCTCCGATGACACCGGTGGTAATCGGCCATGTCCCCGACTGGGGCAAGGCGAGACCGGTATTGACCCCCGCTATGAGCATCTTCATGTTGCGCTTCTGCGCCTCGTCCAGATCCTTGCCTTCTTCGATCTTCGCCAAGCCCGCCGCATCGGTGATCATTCCGAAGCCTGCCCCGACCACTTTTGCATTGGTCAGGAATGTTTCGCTGCCCCGTCCAGCGGCCATCTCAGCAGCACCGTGATTAAGGAGTAAGCCCGTGAACGCCGTTTGAGCGGCCAGAACAGGAGCGAATGCCTTGGTGTCTGTGAACGCCTCTTTCATCACCTGGCGTAGTTCTCCCGTGTTGAACTCGGCGCCCCAGGGGTCAGGTCCCGGTGTGGCGAGGTTGTCGGCACTTCGCACGCCGAACGACTCGGGGTCGCGGCCTCGTTGAGCGATGTGGTTGATGTCGCTGATGTAGCCGGCCAGGATTCGGCCCGTCGAGGCCGCGTTCACCAAGGAATCGGAGAGCTTGCCGTCCTTGATCCGTACGGCTTCCAGGTGGACGGTCTCCGAGGCGAGCTTGGCTGACAGGAAGCCGCGTGAGGGGTTCTGCGGTGAGCCGTCGTGGTCGCGGAAGGTGAGCGTCGCTGCCTCCAGCGCCTTGCCCAGGGCCACGCCGTCGTCGCCGAGGCGCCGTTGGGTCAGGAAGCGTTTCAGCATGGTCGGGTCACCCGCGAAGAAGTCCTGGGCGGCCACCGGATCACGGCTGAGCCCTTCCAGCAGGGCCGCCATGACACGCGGATCCAACATCACCCTCCCGCGATCGGCGGCCTCGATCTTCCTTGCGGTGGCGAGGAGGAAGGCGGTGCTGAAGGTGCCGTGCTTGAGGGCCGCCGCCGTGGCGTAGCCCTTCTCCCAGCCGATGTAGCCGGTCGTCCGGCCGACTTCGAGGTCGGACAGAAGCTCCTTGTGCCAGGCGTCGCCCAGTCGGGGCGTCGCCGTGCCGAGGGTTTTTCCGAGGGCGGCCTGCAGGCGCTGTGCCTTCTTGTCGTCCTTGCGGTTCGCGGTCTTGACCATCAGTTCGCGAAATCTCGCCGTGCCCAGCGTGTTCATCAACGTGGCGGCGAACGTCGCGTCCCCCGTCCGCTTCTCCAGCCCTTTCAGGAGCTTCTCGTCGATCTCGCCGTCTTCGGCGGTCCTGCCGAGGCCGAGGGTCGCCGCGTAGACGTCCGGGTCCTGGCCGGCCTTGCCGTACAGCGTCTCGTCGAAGGCGGCCAGCCCACTGGGCGTCTTGGTGGCGGCGCCCCACTCGGTGAGTTTGGTGCTGATCGTCTCGTTGCGGCGTCGCAGGTCGGGGCGGCTGGTCTCGATCCAGCTTTGCATCTCGCGTAGCGCGCTCAGCCCTGAGGCGTCCAGGTCGAACCGTTGCAGGGTACGGCGGATCTGCGGTTCGTTGCGGCCGAGCGCGTCCTGTGCGCGGCCGAGCCCTCGCTCGAAGTCGTTCATCCGCTCGGGGTCGATCCCCGAATACTCGCCGTTCACGCTCCGCGCCGGAGCCGCCGGGGAGATCTGCGGCGCGGGGGAGGGTGCGGTGGGGGCCGGCTGAGCGGTGCCGGTCGGTGGGGCGGAGGGTCGCGGGTCAGGGGCAGCCTGGGGGGAGGGCGAGGGGGCGGGATACGGATGGGTCATGAGGACGCTGGACTCCAGCTCGGTCCGTGAAGGTGACAGCTCCAGCGAATATATTAATTTCAACCTGTCTATCTCGTAAAGATATTCATTGAAATAAGCATAATCGATAATTATGTCGCTTTGAAATAGGTGCTCACCTGGGCGTAAGTGCCTCAGCTCATCGGTCTGTGTCGCCATATGAGGGACTGCTTCAGGCCATCTCTGGATAGGTGGCGTTTGGGCTGGATGGTCCACGCGTTATCCACAGAATCGCGTTCGGCTCGTTGGCGATCACCCCATCCCGCCGATCCTGGGGCCTCGATCCTTCATCGAGCCCAAGGAGGGCGTGCGTGATCACGGCACTCGTCACCGTCACCATCCTCTCGGCGGCCATCGCGGGAAGCTCCCCGTTTCCCGCGCCCCGCCTGTCCCCGGAAGCCTGCGACGCCTGGGGCCGCCTCCTCTCCCTCTCCCCGGCAGCCCCGCCGGACGGCACCCCTCACTGGCTGCCGGAGGAGATCCGCGCCGCCCTCTCCGCCGCCTGCGAGCCACGGTCCCCGTTCTCGCCGGACGCGGGCGGCGGCCGATCGACGTCCTCATGGGGCTCCTTCCCGGCCCCGGCCACGGCCGCATTCCTAGCCCCGTCCCCATTCCTGGCCCCGCCCCCGCCCCTGGCTCCGGTCGGCGAATGGCCGCCCAAACCCTCGAAAGCGGACGACGAATGGGTGTTTGACTCTTCCGGTCCGGAGACGGGAGGGCCGGTGGAGCCCTCAGGCACCTCGGACGTGTGGGCCGGCTCGTCCTCTTTGGCGGAGCGGAGGGATCCCCGGGCCCTCTCCGTGCCGGAGTCCTCGCGGGCGGGCGCCAAGCGGTCGCAGCGCCCCTCTGAAGGGTGGAAAGCGCCCTCCGGCCGAGGATCGGTCTCTTCCCGAGGGAGAGCCTCCTCCCGGGGGAAGTCCTTACCCGGCGGGAGGGCGGTCTCTTCCCCGGGGAAGGCCTTCTCCGGCAGGCGGGCGGCACCTTCGCGAGAGAGGGCGCTGTCCTCGCGCGAAGGCGCCCTGGCCCTGCGGGGCCGGATCGCGGCCGCCACGGCGCTCCGCCAGGTCGGCAGGCCATACGTATGGGGCGGCGGTTCGAGCGCGGGCCCGACCGGTGGGGGCTTCGACTGCTCGGGGCTCGCCCTGCACGCCTGGGCCAAGGCCGGGGCCAGGCTCACCCACTACACCGGCACCCAGTTCAGGCAGGGCGGCCGGGTGCCCTTCTCCCGGCTGCGTCCGGGAGATCTCGTCTTCTTCGGCGGAGGCAGCGGAGACCCCACCCACGTGGGCGTCTACGTCAAAGACGGTGTCATGGTCCACGCCCCCAAGACCGGCGACGTCGTCAGGACGGCCGACTTCGCCGCCTCGCCCTACTACCTCTCCCGCTACCGAGGCGCCGTCCGCCCCACCCCGCGCTGACTCGCCCCACCCCGCGCTGACTCGCCCCACCCCGCGCTGACTCGCCCGACCCCGCGCTGACTCGCCCGACCCCGCGCTGACTCGCCCGACCCCGCGCTGACTCGCCCGACCCCGCGCTGACTCGCCCGACCCCGCGCTGACTCGCCCGACCCCGCGCTGACTCGCCCGACCCCGCGCTGACTCGCCCGACCCCGCGCACTCGCCTTGCCCCGCTGACCCGCCTCGCCTGGCGCCGTCTCGACCCCGTCCGGCGGCGCCCCGTCCCGCGCGGCGCGGGCCTGTGCCGCCCCGCCAACGCCCGGCCGTCTCGATGACCTCTCACCCTCGGCTCTCCCGCCGCCCCCGGGCCTGCTCCGGAGATCACTTGCTTCCCTAACCGAGTGTCGGTTTCCCTCAGGATGCTGGTAATGTAATCACGCGTTGGCCCCCTTAGCTCAGGGGATAGAGCACCGGCCTCCGGAGCCGGGAGCGCAAGTTCGAATCTTGCAGGGGGCACCAAGCCCTAGTCGGCGGATCCAGTCGCTGACCAGGCTGAACGACAGAGGAACGGGCGGGTCTCCAGTCTCACGGAGTCCCGCCCGTTCTCGTTTGCGCTCATTGGCTGTGGACCGGCTGTGGACCGGATCTCATGGGGTCGGCGCGGCCCCTGTACGGCGGTTATTCTGATCTTGGTGGCCATCCGGGCACGTGGCGTGGCGCTCGATCGAAAATCTTGCACGTTCCGGCGTAACAGAGGCGGAACAGAGCCGTACCGCAGTCGTTTCTGTACAAGACGGCCGCGGTGGCCGCTTCCTAGCATGCATGGGCGTGGGCGCTCCGCCGCAGTGCGTCGGCATGGCGCCGCGGCCCGCTTGTCGATCTATCTGGCGACCTCGTCGCCTGACCATGGAGAGAACAGTACATGCGTGATCTGGTCTATACGGGCTTCGTTTCGCTCGACGGTGTTTTGGACTCTCCGGGCGGTGGGCCGAGCGAGGAGCACCGCAGCGGTGGCTGGGTGATGGACGTCGAGTTCCTGCCCGAGGCCTTCTCGCTCAAGGGCGAGGAGCTTGAGGATACGACGGCGCTGATGTTCGGCCGCCGGAGCTACGAGGTGTTCGCGCCGGTCTGGCGCGACTCGGATGACCACGCCGCCTACAAGGATCTGCCCAAGTACGTGGTCTCGACCACGCTGTCCGACGACGCCCTCGTCGAGGGATGGGGCCAGACGACGATCCTGCGCTCGGTCGATGACATCGCCGCGCTCAAGAAGAGTGAGGGCGGTGCGATCTTCATCCACGGGAGTGCGGAGCTTGCCCGACGGCTGTCGGACGCAGGCCTGATCGACCGGTACAACCTGCTCGTCTTCCCCGTGCTGCTCGGAGCCGGGAAGAGCCTGTTCAGCAGGGAGGACAAGGCCAAGCGGACACTGACCCTCCGGGAGTCCGCGGCCTACCCGAACGGCATCGTGAAGCTGATCTACGACGTCGTCAGCTGATCCAGGTTCAGGGCGATCGCACCGACGGCGCCCTGGCGGAGTTGTCGCGCCGTACGGCCGACGTACCGGCGCAGCGCGCGGGCCAGGTGCGGCTCGTCGAAGTACGCGAGCCCGGAGACGACATCGGCGATCGGGGCGCCGGCGGCCAGGAGTGCCGAGCCCTCGCGTGCGCGTTCGATCTGCCGTACGGCGCCCTGGGTGAACCCTGTCGCCGCACGGAACCGGCGTTCGACGGTGCGTTCCGAGACCACCGGACGGTGACCTCGGCGCACCTCGGTGACGAGCGGGTCACGGATCACGACTCCGGAGCGGGCAAGACGGTCGACCAAGGCCTCGGCGTCGTCCGGACCAGGCGTCTCCCAGCGGACGCCGTCCAGCCGGAAGGTCCTGCGCGTGGTGTCGGGGAGCTCGGCGCCCCCGTCGACCAGGGTCGGCGTGGGCACGGCCCGGAGCGACGTGCCCACGGCGAACTCGATACCGACGAAGGTCGCGCCCTCCGGCACCGGCGCGGTGCCGGTCCCGGTCTCGGGGCCGGAAATGCTCGCGTACGCCGTGCCCTCAAGCTCCCAGAACACCAGGCCCCAGCACACCGCCGCGACGGAGGTCATCTCCGTGACCCGCTCGCTCGTGCAGGTCCACACGGTGTCGACCCAGGGTGAGTCGGACGCGCGAGTCTCGAACCGCAACGGCACGGGAGAAGGAGACGACCTACGCGCTGCGATCTCCCTGTCCATCCCGTTTTCTGCCGCCGTATGTCGACGCTCGACAGGCCGGGCAGGTGGATGCCAGGGCGCCGGAACGGTACCGGGGGCCGGTTCGTTACAGGGAGACCAGACATCCGGCCGATGTGGCAGGGCGTGACGACAGGCGGACAGAGACTCGGCAGGATGACGGCGGATGCGCGGTCGTCGTCTCGGTAAGGACGATCTTTCACCGTCTCACGGCGGTGAATGATTTTGCGGAGTTCCCGTTCCGGAAAGGTTGCTCGATGCGTGCTACCACGGATGCCGACGTGCGGCGGGTGTTCGACCGGATGGCGGATCGGTACGACGACCAGATGCGGGTCTGGGAGCGGCGCCTGTTTCCGGGGAGCCGGGAGTGGGCCGTCGGGCAGGCGCGCGGACGCACCGTGGAGATCGCCGTCGGCACCGGGCTCAACCTGCCGCTGTACGGCGCCGACGTCACGGTCGTCGGGATCGAGCTGTCCGAGCGCATGCTGGAACTCGCGCGGCGCCGGGTGGTGCGGGAAGGTCTCGGCGAGCGGGTGGAACTGCGGCAGGGCGATGTGCAGCGCCTGGAGTTGCCCGACGGCTTCGCGGACACCGTGCTGTCCACGTTCACGATGTGCACCATCCCTGATCCGGCGGCCGCGGCGCGCGAGGCCTACCGCGTGCTCAAGCCGGGTGGGCGGTTCGTGCTGGCCGAGCACGGGCCGTCGAGCAACCCGGTCATCCGGGCCGGGATGCGGCTGGTGGAACCGGTGTTCGTACGGTTCGAGGCCGACTACCTCACCCGCGATCCCCGCCCGTTCCTGGAGCAGGCAGGTTTCCGGATCGAGTCGGTGTCCCGGATGGCACGCGGTGTCAGCTTCCGGGTGCTGGCCGTCCGGCCGTGACCTGCCGCCCGTCCGCGGGCCGTATACCCGGAACGGCACGCCGGCTGCTCGCGGCCCGTTTCGGGCGCGGAAGAGCCCGTGGCCGGCACATCTGCGTCCCGTCGCCGTGGAGGGCCGCCCCGAGCACGTGCGGCACGCGGTGATGGCCGACCCCAACGCCGCCTCCTCCCTGACCGTCGAGCGGATCTGGGAGCTCTGCGACGACCTGGTCCGCGCCGACGGCGACCTGCTCCCCGAACCCCTCAGGCCTGGATGACCTCGATCCCGGCGTCCTCGAAGCGCCGGACCGTCACGGCGGGGGCGTCGTCGTCGGTGACGAGGACGTCGATGTCGTCGCAGGGGCAGATCCTGGCGAACGCCCGCATGCCGAGCTTGGAGGAGTCGGCCACGACGACCACCCGCCGGGCGCGGGAGGCCATCAGCCGGTTGGTCCCGGCCTCGCCCTCGTGGTGGGCGAAGGCGCCCAGCTCGGGGTCGAGCGCGTCCACGCCGAGGATCGCGATGTCGAGCGAGACCTCCCGCAGCACGCCGTCCGCGAGCGGCCCGATCAGCTCGTACGACGCGGGCATGGCGACGCCCCCGACGACCACCAGCTTGACGTGCCTGCGCACGACGAGCTCGTTGGCGATGTTGAGCGCGTTGGTGACCAGGGTGAGGCTCGGCTCGCCGCCCTGCAGGTGCAGGTCGGCGCTCGTCGCCAGGGAACGGGCGACCTCGGTGGTCGTGGTGCCGCCGTTCAGCCCGACGACGGTGCCCGCCGACACCAGCGCCGCCGCGGCCGTGGCGATCCGGTGCTTCTCCGGCGCGTGCCGCGCCGCCTTGTACTGCAGCGGCAGGTCGTAGGAGATCGCGTTGACGACCGCGCCGCCGCGGGTCCTGGTCAGCATCTGCTGGCGGTCGAGATGGTCGAGGTCGCGGCGGATGGTGGCCGCCGACACCCCCAGCTCACCGGCCACGGCGTCCACCTCGACCCTGCCGTCCCTCGCCAGGATCGCGAGCAGCGCGTTCCACCGGTCGTGGCTCGTCATGAGAGCTTCCTCCTCGCCGTCCCCGTGCGTCCCCCGCACGCCTCTGGCCGTTCTCGGTCGTCGCGGGCCGTCCAGCGAGCCCCTGGCCGTTCCGGCGAGGTCGCGGCCGTCGTCGGCCGTTACCACCGTCCCGCCCGGTCCCGCCGTCGCGCCCGGTCCCGCCGTCCCGCCCGGTCCCGCCGTCGCGCCCGGTCCCGCCGTCCCGCCCGGTCCCGTCTGTTCCTGCCTGTGCCGCTCCGCGAAGCGTATCGAGCGTTGAAACAATCACTCTTGCTCATAGATGCTCAAATATGGCATGTTGCAAGCATAAATAAGCATCCACGAGGAGGCGCGCGTGACGTACGTCCTGCGGGAGATCGCCAGCCAGCCCGCGTGCTGGCGGCAGGCGCTGGATCTCGGCGCGGCGAACCCGGCGGGCCTGCCGGAGGCGGGTGAGCGCGTCGCCGTGATCGGCTGCGGCACCTCTTACCACATGGCGCAGGCCTACGCGGTCCTGCGCGAGCGGTCGGGGCAGGGGGAGACCGACGCGTTCCCCGCCTCCGAGCTGCCCGCGCGCCGCTACGACCGGCTGGTGGCGATCACCAGATCCGGGACCACGACGGAGGTGCTGCACGCCCTCGGCGCGGCCGGCGACGTCCCGACGGTCGCCGTCACCGCCGACCCCGCGACCCCGGTGACCGGCCTGGCCGGGACGGTGATCGCGCTGGAGTTCGCCGACGAGCGCTCCGTGGTGCAGACCCGGTTCGCCACCAGCGGGCTCGTCCTGCTCCGCGCGCACCTCGGGGAGGCCCCCGCCGACCTGGCGGCCCAGGCCGAGACCGCGCTCACCGCGCCGCTCCCCGAGGGGGCGGTCTCGCGGCGGCAGTTCACCTTCCTGGGCGGCGGCTGGACCAACGGCCTGGCCCAGGAGGCGGCCCTGAAGCTCAGGGAGGCCGCGCTGGCCTGGTCGGAGGCGTACCCCGCGATGGAGTACCGGCACGGGCCGATCAGCATCGCCGACGAGAACAGCCTGGTGTGGTTCTTCGGCGGCCAGGAGGAGCTGCTCGACGACGTCGCCCGCACCGGCGCCCTGACCACGGCCACCGCCCTCGACCCGCTGGCCGACCTGATCCGGGCCCAGCGGCTCGCGGTGGAGCTGGCCCGCTCGCGCGGCCTCGACCCGGACAGCCCGCGCAACCTGACCCGCTCGGTGATCCTCCAGTAGTCATGGGCGAGATCGTCACCGTCACCCTCATGCCGCGCTGGACGTCACCGTCCCAGGAGACGCAATGCCGCTCGTCACGACAGCCTCGATCGTCGCCTCCGCCCCCGGCGGGGCGTGCGCCTTCAACATCGTCACCCTGGAGCACGCCGAGGCCGTCGTGGTCGCCGCCGGGCGGGAAGGGCTGCCGGTGATCCTCCAGATCAGCGAGAACGCCGTACGGTTCCGTCTCGGCCGCCCGCGTCCCCTCGCCGCCGCGGCGCGCGCCCTGGCGGAGGCCGCCCCGGTGCCGGTCGCCCTCCACCTCGACCACGTCACCGACGACGCGCTCCTGTACGAGGCCGCCGAGGCGGGGTTCGGCTCGGTCATGTACGACGCGTCGCGGGATCCGTACGAGACGAACCTCGCCCGGACGGAGGCCGCCGCGCGCTGGGCGCACGAGAACGGGCTGTGGCTGGAGGCCGAGCTGGGCGAGGTGGGCGGGAAGGACGGGGCGCACGCTCCCGGCGCGCGCACCGATCCCGCCGAGGCCGCCGCGTTCGTCGCCGCGACCGGTGTCGACGCCCTCGCGGTGGCGGTGGGCAGCTCTCACGCCATGACCTCGCGCAGCGCCAGGCTCGACCACGACCTGATCGCGGCGCTGCGCGCGGCGCTCCCGGCCGCCGTCCCGATGGTCCTGCACGGCTCCTCAGGCGTGCCCGACGACGAGCTTCGCCGGGCCGTCGCCGCCGGGCTCAAGAAGATCAACATCGGAACCGCGCTGAACGTCGCGTTCACCGGGGCGCTCCGCGACTCCTTCGCCGGCGGGTCCTCCGGCGCCGACCCCCGGCCCCGCCTGGAGACCGCGAGGGAGGCGATGGCCGCCGAGTCCGCCCACCTGCTCCGCGTCGTCTCCGGCCGGGACCAGCCTCCCGGCGTCCGCCCGGCGTGATCGGACGTCCCGCTCGCCGCCGGCCGGGCATCGTGCCCGGTGCCGGCGGGCGTCATGGCCGCGCCCACCGGAGCCCACCGGAGCCCACCGGAGCCCGCAGGGGCCTGCTGGAGCCCGCCGGGGCCCGTGTTCAACGTCGCCGGACGGCGTTCAGGAGCCAGCGGCGGACCACGGCCAGCGCCAGCGGCACCGGCACCGTGCCCGCGCCGAGCCCCACGTCGACCAGCAGGTCGAACACCTCCTTGCGGCGGGCGGCGGTGTCGATCGCGGCGTCGATGAAGCCGGGGGACTGGGAGGCGAGGGCGAGCACGTCGGTGGTGCGCAGGTGCCGCCCGAGGGCCTTCCCCAGCCCGCGCCGGTACGCGGGCAGCGGGTCGCCCGCCGCCTGGACGGCGGCCTCCCCGGCGAGCCGGCCGGAGAGCAGCGCGTAGAAGATGCCCTCGCCCGTGAGCGGGTTGATGAGACCGGCGGCGTCACCGGCGAGCAACACCCGCCCGGAACCCGGCCTCGGACGGCCGGGGGACAGGGGCAGGTGGTGGGCGCGCAGGTCGCGGGCGCTCACGTGGGGCAGCAGCTCGGCGAGCCGCCCGTGCAGCACCTGGCGGCCCGGCAGGCCGGTGGCGTGCAGCCGGGGCAGCAGCATGCCGTAGCCGACGTTGGCGGTGCCGTCACCGATCGGGAACGACCACGCGTACGCGGGCCACCCGTCCCGCTGCATGAAGATGGACTGGACGTCGTCGCCGGCGGCCACGTCGGCGTAGCCGCGCACGGCGATCGCGGTGTGCCTCTCGGGGGAGGGGGCGACGCCGATGAGGCGCCGCACGGTCGAGTTGGCCCCGTCCGCGGCGACGACGGCGCGGGCGGTGACGGTGCCGTCGAGAACCACGCGATCGCCGAGGACGGCGAGCGCGCGGACCTGGTGTCGGCGGACCTCGACGCCCCGGGCGCGGGCGGCGTCGACGAGGCGGGCGTCGAAGACCCTGCGGGGGACGACGTGGTTGGGCCGGGCGGAGGTGGCCGAGACCCGCGAGCCACCGGGGGAGACCACCGCCAGGCGCTGCGTCGGCCGGTAGTCGGCGATGAGGTCGGGGACGCCCAGCAGGGCGAGCTCGTCGCGCCCGTGGGCGGCGATGCCGTCGCCGCAGGCCTTGTCGCGCGGGAAGTCGGCCCTGTCGAGCAGCAGGACCCGCGCCTCGGGTCTGAGCTGTCTCGCGCGCAGGGCCGCGGCCGCCCCCGCGGGCCCGCCGCCGACGACCACCAGATCCCACACGTCATCCACCCCGGTGAGCCTTCCCCCGTACGTCCGGGGGAACCGCCGCCGCCGCGGATCCCCCGGCGGTGGCGGTGGCTAGAGGCCGCTCAGGGCGGGGAGCAGTTCCTTCTCCGACCAGTCGAAGAACGCATCCTGGTGCTCGTGGCCGATCTGGACCAGGGCGACGTGGGTGAAACCGGCGTCGGTGTAGGCGCGTACCGCCTCCACCACGGCGTCCACGTCGGAGCCGCACGGCACCTTCGCCGCGACGTCCTCGGGCCGCACGGTCTCGGCGGCGGCGGCGAAGTTGACGGGCCCGGGAAGCTCGGCCATGACCTTCCACCCTGCCACCGACCAGCGCCACAGCCGGTGCGCCCGCTCCTTGGCGGCCTCCGCGTCGGGGTCGTAGCAGATGGCGAGCTGGCCGTAGACGGGCTTGCCCGTGCCGCCCTCCCCGGAGAACAGGCGCACCAGCTTCGAGTCGGGGTCGGTCGCGACCAGCGCGTCGCCGTGCTCGGCGGCGATCTTCCCCGACTGGCCGCCGGAGGCGGCGATCGCCAGCGGGACGGGCCGGTCCGGCAGGTCGAACAGCTTGGCCGAGTCGACGTCGAAGAACTCGCCGCGGTAGGTGACGTACCCGCCCTCGAACAGCTCCCTGATGATCTGCACGGCCTCGCGGAACATCCCGTGCCGGGTGTCGGCCGAAGGCCAGCCCTGGCCTGTCACGTGCTCGTTGAGGTTCTCCCCGGCGCCCAGTCCCAGGGTGAAGCGGCCCTCGCTCAGCACGCCCATGGTCGCCGCCTTCTGCGCCACCACCGCCGGGTGGTAGCGCATGATCGGGCAGGTCACGTACGTCATCAGGGGCAGGTTCCGGGTCGCCTGCGCCGCCGCGCCGAGCACCGACCAGGCGTACGGGGAGTGGCCCATCTCCTCCAGCCACGGGAAGTAGTGGTCGGAGATGACCGCGTAGTCGAAGCCGACCTGCTCGGCGGTGGTGACGTCCTTGACCAGCTGCCTGGCGGGCGTCTGCTCGCACATCATCGTGTAACCGATCTTTGCCATACCCCGCCCCTTACCCGGCTCTCCGGAAGCATCGCCGGAGGAGCCGAAAATCTCGCGGTCCTTTACGAACCGCCGTCCTTCACGAGCCGCGGTGCTTCACGAGCCGCCGTGCTTCATGAATCGCGGTGTCCTACGAATCGCCCGCCGGCGACGAGACCCCCGCCCTGGACGCCACATCCGCCTTCCGCGAGGCGTCCGTCTCCGGCGGTTCCCCGCCCGGGCCGTGGGGGTGCTCTGGGGTGGCGTGGGCGAGCGGGATCTCCGGGCCGCGGATCAGGTCCAGCTGGACGGTCTGACGGGGCACCACGAGGTCCAGCAACCAGCTTCCCGCGATGCGCGCCCGGTTGCGGGGGATGGCCAGCAGGTGGTAGCCCCGGGTGACCGCCTTGGCCACCACGCCCGACAGCGGCACGCCCAGCGGGTTCGCGGCGGCGCCGGTCCCGCCGAGGTCGACGACGAACCCCAGGTCGTGGTGCCTGTAGGGCTGGAGCTCTCCGTGACCGTAGGAGGCGGCGATGTTGCGGGCGGCGCGCTTGCCCTGGCGGGTGGCGTGCTGGGCGGTCATCGCCGTGTACTCGCCCGGCCGGGTGAGGTCGGGAACCGCGGCCGCGTCGCCGCAGGCGAAGATCTCCGGGTGGCCGGGCACCCTCAGGTACTCGTCGACGAGCAGGCACCCCTTCTCGGTCGGCAGCCCCAGGGACTCCACCATCGGGTCGGGGCGCACCCCGACGCACCAGATCAGGGATCTGGTCGCCACGAACTCCCCGTCGGAGAGCTCGACCCCCTCCGCCGTCGCCTCGGCCACGCTCGTCCCGGTGCGGATCTCCATGCCTCGCTCGGACAGCGTCCGGTGCGCGATCCGGGACAGGCGCTCGTCCAGCTCGGGGAGGATGCGCGGGGCGATGTCGGCGAGGATCCAGCGCACCGGCTGGTCGCGCAGCCCCGGCCGCCGGCCGCGGATGTCGCGGGTGAGCAGCTGGCCCTGCGCCGCCACCTCGGTCCCGGTGTACCCGGCCCCCACGACCACGAACGTGCACCTGGCCCTGCGCTCCTCGGGGTCGTCGGACGCGTCGGCGAGCTCGACCTGGCGGATCAGGTGATCGCGCAGGTAGAGGGCCTCGGCGATGCTGCGGAAGCCGTGGGCGTACTCGGCGACGCCGGGTACGGGCAGCAGCTTGTTGACGCTGCCGACCGCGATCACCAGGCGGTCGTAGCCCAGCTCGCGGTGGTTGCCCTCGGTGTCGGTGCACTTCACGCGGCGCGCCTCGACGTCGACGGTGTCCACCGTGGCGAGCAGGTGCCGCACCCCGGGATGGTCGCCCGCCAGCGGGACCGCCACCTTGCGCGGATCGAGGATGCCCGCCGCGACCTCCGGCAGCAGTGGCAGGTAGAGGAAGTAGTCGGTCGGGTTGATCAGGACGATCTCGACCGCGCCTTTCGCGATCCGGGAAAGGGTGCGGACCGCGGTGAAACCCGCGAACCCTCCTCCGATCACGACGACTCGTTGTCGCTGGACCATGACGTCGCTCCTTTCCGTACTCCGTTTCCAGCGGCGTGCCCTGTCTGCCCCCGGGTCAAGCGCGACGGGCCGTCCCATGTTGCCCCGGACGGCGCGTACGGCGCGTGATGCCGGACGGTGGGGCTGGGGTTGCCAGAAGGCGGATAAGAGGGATTAATCGCCAGGTCATCGCGCGGGCAAGATGGCGGCGCGGGCGAGTGGGAGCCGCTTTCCCTGGGGATGGCCGGGGGAAGGCGGTGGGAATCGGATGCCGCGCCGGTTCGGGAACGGCCCGGTTCGTGGACGGGCCGACTCCGTGGCCGGGCCGGTTCGTTGACGGGCCGCTTCCGGGGACGTCCGGTTCGTGGACGGGCCGGTTCGCGGGAACGGGCCGGTTCGGGGGCGAGCCGGTTCGAAGGGGGTGGGTCGTGACGACCTTCGAACAGTCGCGCGAGGAGCCGCTGACCTCACCGCTGGCACCGCGCAGGAAGGCGCCGGGCTCGATCGTCGTACGCTGGCTCACGAGCACGGACCACAAGGTCATCGGCTACATGTACCTGATAACGTCGTTCGTCTTCTTCCTGTTCGCCGGGCTGATGGCCATGGTCATCCGGGCGGAGCTCGCCCATCCCGGGCTGCAGGTGGTGAGCCAGGCGCAGTACAACCAGATGTTCACCATGCACGGCACCCTCATGCTGCTGCTGTTCGCCACCCCGCTGTTCGCCGGGTTCGCCAACGTGGTCATGCCGCTGCAGATCGGGGCGCCCGACGTGGCCTTCCCCCGGCTCAACATGGTGAGCTTCTGGCTCTTCCTGTTCGGCGGCCTCATCGCGAGCTTCGGTTTCCTCACCGACGGGGGCGCGGCCGACTTCGGCTGGACGGGGTACGCGCCGCTCTCCCGCGCCACCTTCTCCCCGCAGCTCGGCGGCGACCTGTGGATCGCGGGCCTGACGATGTCCGGTCTGGGGACGATCCTGGGCTCGGTGAACTTCATCACCACGATCATCTGCATGCGGGCCCCCGGGATGACGATGTTCCGCATGCCGATCTTCACCTGGAACACGCTGCTGACCGGCGTGCTCGTGCTGATGGCCTTCCCGGTGCTGGCCGCCGCGCTGCTCGCCCTGCTGGCCGACCGCCGGTTGGGCACCCACATCTACGACCCGCAGACCGGCGGGCCGATCCTGTGGCAGCACCTGTTCTGGTTCTTCGGCCATCCGGAGGTCTACGTCATCGCGTTGCCGTTCTTCGGCATCATCACCGAGGTCATCCCGGTCTTCAGCCGCAAGCCGATCTTCGGCTACATCGGCCTGGTCGGCGCGACCATCGCCATCGCGGGCCTGTCGATGACGGTGTGGGCGCACCACATGTTCGCCACCGGCCAGGTGCTGCTGCCGTTCTTCTCCTTCATGTCGTTCCTGATCGCGATCCCGACCGGGGTGAAGTTCTTCAACTGGACCGGCACCATGTGGCGCGGGCACATAGTGCTCGCCACACCGATGCTGTTCGCCGTGGGGTTCCTGGTCACCTTCCTGCTCGGCGGGCTGACCGGCGTCATCCTGGCCTCCCCGCCGCTGGACTTCCACGTGACCGACTCGTACTTCGTGGTCGCGCACTTCCATTACGTGGTCTTCGGCACCGTGGTGTTCGCGATGTTCGCGGGCTTCTACTTCTGGTGGCCGAAGATGACCGGCAAGATGCTGCACGAGGGGCTGGGCAAGCTGCACTTCTGGACGCTGTTCATCGGTTTTCACACCACCTTCCTCGTCCAGCACCTGCTGGGCGCGCAGGGCATGCCGCGCCGCTACGCCGACTACAGCGCGCTCGACGGGTTCACCGGCCTCAACCTGCTCTCCTCGGTCGGCGCGTTCCTGCTGGGCGCCTCCACGCTGCCGTTCATCTACAACCTCTGGCGCACCGCGCGCCACGCTCCGCGCGTGACGGTGGACGACCCGTGGGGCTTCGGCAACTCGCTGGAGTGGGCCACCTCCTGCCCGCCGCCCCGGCACAACTTCACCTCGATCCCGACCATCCGCTCGGAGCGACCGGCCTTCGACCTGCACCACCCGAGGACGGCGATGCAGCCGCGCCAGCTCGACCCGGCGGCGAAGCTCAAGGAGGAGATCTGACCGCCCGCGCCGCACCGGCGCGGCCGGTTGTCACGCCCCGGGGGCGGCCGGACGATCGTCCCGGGCCGGACGTGGCCGGCGGCGGCGCCGAACGGGGACCGGACGATCGTCCCGGACCGGGTGCGGGCGGCGGCGGCACGCGGGCCGGGCGGGTCAGCCGAAGAGGCCGGTCTCGCGGCCGTCCTCGCCGGGCGGGCCCGGCTCTCCCGCCAGCAGCGTGTAGTACTCCACGCCCAGGGCGGGCTGTCCCACGTGGTCGGAGAGCGCGAAGAAGGAGCCGTCCACGCTCAGCTGCGTGCGGTGCGCGCGCAACGCGGTGATCTTGGCACCCAGGTGCGCCCTCGCGTCGACCCGCGTCGTCACCTGCTCGCCGGGGACGCCGAAACCGAACTCCTCGACGGAGCCGACCCGCTTGAACGGCCCGGTGCCCACCGCGCGCTCCAGCTCGTCCAGCGGCATGGCGGTGACGTAGAACCGGGAGGGCCGCCACGGCTCGCCCTCGCCGAAGGACGGGTCGGAGGCCTTCTCGAACGCCCGCCACGCCACCCGGTGGGCCTGGATGTGGTCGGGATGGCCGTAGTAGCCGTTGTCGTCGTAGGTGACGACGACCTGGGGCCTGACCTCCCTGACGATCCGGACCAGCTCCGCGGCGGCCTCGTCGAGGTCGGCGCGGAAGAAGCAGCCCGGGTGGTCGTTGGACGGCGAGCCCATCATGCCGGAGTCGCGCCAGCGTCCCGGCCCGCCGAGGAGGCGGTGGTCGTCCACTCCGAGGGCCGCGCACGCCACCGCCAGTTCGCCCTCGCGGTACGGGCCCAGCCGGTCCTCCCGACCGGCGGCGAGGTGGCCCAGCTCGGGAGGGACCACGTCACCCTCCTCGCCCAGGGTGCACGTCACCAGGCAGACGTACGCGCCCTCGGCGACGTACCTCGCCATCGTGGCACCCGTCCCGATGGACTCGTCGTCGGGATGGGCGTGGACGAGGAGAACGCGACGGTCGTACGGCATGGCTCCGCTCCGCCCTCTCTGTTTCCGTGGTGATCGCTGCGCCGGGTTCCCGCCACCGGGCCTTTGGCGGGGGTCACCGCGCGTCGACGTACCCGCTCGCGGCGGCCCGGATCCCGGCCTGGAACCGGCTCACCGCGCTCAGGTTCTGCAGCAGCGCGCCGATGTGGCGGCGGCAGGTGCGCACGGACATTCCCAGCCTGCGGGCGACGGCCTCGTCGGTGAAACCCTGGGCCAGCAAGGTGACGATGGCGTGCTGTATCTCGTCCGTCGCGCCCTGGTAGCCCAGGTCGGAGGCGGAGTAGGGGGTCGCGGAGTTCCACAGGTGCTCGAAGACCTCCGACAGGAACCCGACGACGGACAGGTCGCGTGCGGCGACCGCCCCCGGCGCCGCACCCGCCTCGCCCGGCCGGGACATGAAGGCGACCTCCCCATCGAAGATCACGAGATGGTTCGGCAGCTGGGGCGTGGTGCGCACGCTGGCACCGGCCGCGACGAGCTTCTTGATGTGTCCCCTGGTGGGCAGGTCGGCGCGGGCGCTGTGCTGGTAGAGCATCCGCATCCGCACCCCCCGCTCCAGCATGGCGAGGTTGCGCGTCAGCGTGTCGTCGAGGTCGGCCCAGGAGGGCGCGTTCGGCTCGACGCTCAGCATCTCGCGTTCGCACGCCTCCGCCGCCAGGTGCAGCGATCCGCGCACGGCCGCGCCGTCGGGCAGCGCCTCCACCGGGTTCGCCGGTTTCCTGGTGCGCTGCACCTCGTCGTATCCGTGCATCAGGGAGTGCATCCGCGTACGGATACCGGTGATCAGGTCGCGACGGTGGTGGATCTCCGTTTCCATCGGCGATATCAGCGACGCGGCGGCGATCTCCGGGTTCACCGGCACGAGGTTGGTCAGATGTCCCGGCTCCGGCCGGAGCAGGTGCAGACGGGTCAGCCGTTCTATCGCGTCCTCGACGGTGCGGGGGTCGAGGCCGAGCTCTTCGGCGACGTCGCGGGCCGTACCGATACGGCCCCTGTGAAGCGCCCTGAAGTAGACGGAGGCGGTGTCCTCGTCCAGGGCACGTAATTGGTCAGATAGTCCACCCACAAGCCTTATCCCCCTTGCGGCTATTTTTGCCAGAGTGTGCCAGAAAATTGCACAACATTGCTAGATAGTTGTGAAGAACTGTCTGGATTGCTTTCTTGATTGCCGTGAGGGGCCGACGGGCCGCGGTGGTCGCCGCCGGACCTCTCCCTGAGGCCGCGGACGTAACCGCACATCAGAGCGCCGGCACCATCGGGGTGGCCAATTGTTGCCAGTGCCCTGCGCCGTGACACCCCCGGCAACAGGTTGACGACGCCGCGGGCGAGAGTGTCTGATCATTCACAGTTCGCGACCGGCGCGTCCCGCCGGATCGCGACGACCACTCCCGGCCCCCGTGATCCCACGACGGCCGGGCACGACTTTTCAGGATTCCGTCCCGGGAGAACGGCGGGGGCGCCGCGTGCGGCAGCCGTACCTCGCCGGACTTCTCCACGCCTCCGCCGAGATCCCTGACGGCGCGGTCGCCCGGGAGGCGGGACGGCTCGCGCCGCGCCGCCCGGGACCCGGCACCGGTGCCGGGTCCCGGTCACCGGAGATTCCCAGCCGCGGGAGCGGAGATCGACGCGCCCCGGGCGAATGCTCGAGCGGAGGTGAATGCCCGTGCCGCGACGCCTTCCCCTTCCCCTTCCCCTTCCCCGGAGGATCGCGACCGTCAGCGTCCTGACTTCCCCGTTCGCCCAGCCGGGCGGGGGCGACGCGGGGGGACTCAACGTCTACATCGTCGAGGTCGCCCGGCGGATGGCGGCGCTGGGCGTCGAGGTGGACATCTTCACGCGCGCCGGCGCGCCCGGCGCGCCGCCGCTGGCCGAGCTCTTCCCCGGTGTGCTGGTCAGGCACCTGGCCGCGGGACCGCCCAGGGAACTCGACAAGAACGACCTGCCGGACACCCTCGGCCCGTTCACCGCCGAGATGCTGCGCGCGGGGGCCGCCCGGGACCAGGACGGCGGGTACGACCTCGTGCACGCCCACCACTGGCTGGCCGGACGGGTGGGGGCGGTCGCCAAGGCGCGCTGGGGCGTTCCCCTCGTGCAGTCCATGCACTCGCTCGGCGCGGTGAAGAACGCGTCGCTCGCGGCGGGCGACGAGCCCGAGCCCGCCGGGCGCATCGCGGGGGAGACGGAGGTGGTGGCCGCCGCCGACCGGCTCGTCGCCAACACCGTGCAGGAGGCCGACCAGCTGGTCACGTTGTACGGGGCCGACCCGGCCAGGGTGCGGACCGTCAATCCCGGCGTCGACCTGTCCCTGTTCCGCCCCGGTTCGCGGGCCGAGGCCCGGCGCGCGCTCGGCCTCCCCCCGGACGCAGTCGTGCTGCTGTTCGCAGGGAGGGTGCAGCCGCTCAAGGCGCCGGACGTCCTGCTGCACGCCGCGGCCATGATGATCCGGCGCGACCCCGGCCTCGCCGGGAACCTCGTCGTGGCGGTCGTGGGCGGGCCCAGCGGAGCCGGTTGGGGCCGCCCCGACCACCTGGGCAAGCTCGCCGCCACCCTCGGCATCACCGGCCAGGTACGGCTGGAGCCGCCCTGCCCGCAGCGCCGGCTCGCCGACTGGTACCGGGCGGCGACCGCCGTCGTGGTGCCCTCCCACGCCGAGACGTTCGGCCTGGTGGCCGTCGAGGCCCAGGCGTGCGGCACCCCCGTGGTCGCCGCGGCCGTCGGCGGCCTTCGCACCGCGGTGCGGGACGGGATCTCCGGCGTGCTCGTGGACGGGCACGACCCGGCCGCGTACGCCCGGGTGCTCGGCGACCTCGTGGCCGCGCCCCGGCTGCTGCGGGCACTCGGCGCCGGCGCGCTCGCCCACGCGTCCCGGTTCGGCTGGGACCAGGCGGTCGGCAGGCTGACGGAGGTGTACGCCGACGCCGCCCGGGTGGCGTCGGCGTCCAGGTAGCCGCCCGGATGGCGTCGGCGTGGCGGGTCGTGCCGTGCGGGTGACGGCGGTCGTGGCGTCCGCGAGGCGGCGGGCGCGGTGGACGGCGCGGTGGACGGCGCCGCTCAGGTGGCGGGGCCGACGAGCCGGGCGCGGGCGGCGGCCAGGTCGGCCTCGCCGAGCCCGGCGCCGCGCAGGTAGGACTCGACGTCGAGCGACTCCACCGTGGCCACGATGACCTCGCGGGCCGTGGTGTTCGCGCGGGCGAGCGCCGCCTGGATCATGGGACTCTCGTCGGCCTCGCCGAGCTTGACGAAGAGGGGGCGCAGCCGTTCCGCGCTCAGCTCGTAGTCGGCGGCGATGTCGGCGGCGGGCACGCCCGCGAGGGCGAGCATCAGCAGGGTGACGAGCCCGGTGCGGTCGCGGCCCGCCATGCAGTGCACGACGACCCCGCCGGGCTCGGCACGGGCGATCGCCGATATGGCGGCGACGCACCGCTCCGCCTTCCGCTCCAGGAAGGGCCGGTAGTACAGGGGGGTGCCGTACAGGTCGGTGAGCCCGGACCAGAACTCGGTGTCCCCCTGGTCGTCCAGCGGCACGCGCACGGTGGTCAGGCCGGCGGGACGGCGTACCGCCCCGCCCCGCCAGTCGCCGTCGTTGCGCAGGTCGACGACCGTGCGGACGCCGTGGTCCGCGAGCGCCCGCCATCCGGCGGGGCTGAGGCGCTCGGGGGCGTCGGAACGGATGAGGGCGCCCCAGCGCGTCTCGCGTCCGTCGGCGGTGCGCATGCCGCCCAGGTCGCGGACGTTGTGGCAGCCGTCCCAGTCGAGGTGCCGGTCCCGCGGGACGACGGCGCCGCCGGAGACCGCCGGCCCTCCGTGACCTCGTTCATCACGTTGAGCGTCCACGTGAGGGCCTCCCGGTGTCTCGTCGTGTCACAGCCGCGTTCACGGCGATCGTGTCCACGGCGATCGTGCCACCGCCGCGTTCGTGGTGATCATGTCACCGCCGTGTCCGCGGCGATCGTGCCACCGCCGTGTCCGCGGCGGCTGTCTCGCCTCAGGTCGCCGGTCCCGCGCCGCCGAGCGCCGGAGGGCTCCCCGCGCACTCCGACGCGGCCCAGACCATCAGGTCCTCGACGTACAGGAGCATGTCCTCCGCGGTCGCCCCCCAGCCGGTCGCGTCACTCCACTGGAGGCTGAACACGGCGCCCGCGGGTCGGTGCAGGACGGTCATCATGTAGCGGGCGCCCAGCGGGCGGGGTGGTGAGAAGGTGACGACCCGGTCGTCCGCGTCGCCGGGGAACCCGTCGTCACCCGCCGGCCACAGCGTGTTGAGGTCGTCCGCGACCCCCTCGTCCATGTAGCTGAACCGGGGATAGGCCACCCCGGTCCTGTACAGGCCGCCGAGGACCTCCTCGCACATCCGTTCCGTGGCGTACGGGTCGGCGTTGGCGAACCGGTGGCCGGACAGCTGCTGGGCGGCGCAGTCCGCCAGCGCCCCGCGGTACGCGGCCCCCGGCGAGTCGGGGGACACGGCGGGCAGGAGCACGGGCATCGTCATGGTGGCCTTGCGCACCGACCGCCCCGCCGCGGCGGAGAAGCGGTTCGCCGAGATCGCGAAGATCCCGGCCCGCGACGACCGTTCCACCGCGCAGACGGCGGTGCCGAAGGCGAGGAGGAAGGCGGCGGAGGGGGAGACGCCCGTCGCCCGCGCTATGGCGCCGGCCGCCGACCCCGCGCGGCGGGACGTCAGCCAGCAGGAGCGGAACTCCCCCTGACCGGACGCGCCGGGCTGTGACGCGCCGGGCTGTGCGGCGCCGGGTCGCCCGAGGGGGGCTCGCGAGGGCGCGAAGGGCACGTGGCCGTCGAGGGCCTTGCCGATCTCGCCCAGCCGCCGCTCCCAGTAGCCCAGGGCCCGCCGCTGGTAGGCCCGCCCGGCGGGGGAGTTCTCGGAGAGGGCGACGTCGATCGGCTGCTCGGCGGCGGGGCCGGGGAACGACGTGCGGCCCGTGGCACGCGTGCGGAGGGCGTACCTCAGGTCGTCGCAGAGGACCCGCATCCCCCACGGGTCGATCGCGACGTGGTCGACGACGAGGTCGATCCGGCGCACGCGCCCGCCCGCCGCGTCCAGGACGGCCTTGACGGGCCACTGCTCGCCGATCCTGAAGCAGGTGCGCCGCCACGGGGTGTCGAACCGCCGCCTGAAGGACGCCTCGTCCTCCATCACCTGGATCACGTCGTCCAGCCGGTCGTCGACCGGGCAGACGTACTGGAGGCTGTCCTCGCGGCCCGCGCGGCGGACCAGCGACCGCAGTCCCTCGTGCCGGGCGAGGACGTCGCGTACCGCCGCGACGACCTGGCCGACGGGCAGGTTCCGCCCCGGTACGGCGGCGCAGATGTTGTCCTCGTAGGAGGTGTCCGTGTCGGTGGGGATCCACTGGATCCACTCGTGCTGGGCCCAGGTGAGCGGCCCGTCGCGCACCACCCTCGTGTCCGGAGACCGGCCGGGTCCGATCAACAAAGCCCCGCCTTCGAATATCGGAAATCTCTCCCGAGGCCGGACGCCGACAATGACTCGGACGCAACGGCGAGCGGAGGGAGAGAACGTCGTGGGCGAACGCCCGGACCGGGTCCGGCGCGATTCCGCGAGCCGCGCGACCCGCCCGTGAAGCCGCTCGCCGACAATGATCAGACACTCCCGGTGGCGGCGCGGTCAACCTCCCGCCCCCCGCCTTCACGGCGCGGGCACGGGCAACTAGTGTCAGGCAACATGATGTCAGCGCTATCCCCGGCGGTGGCGCGGACGGACCGGAGCGAAGTCAGCGCCTTCTTCGAAGGCGGCACGATATCCGGCGCTAAATGTTTACTCCTTGCGGATTTATGTTTTTATCTGACAGTCTTTTGTCGTGATTATGAAGGATCTCCTTTCGGGCTCGCGATCTGCCAGTAGGGAGGCCGTCATGAGAACGGTTCCCGCGCCTCTCCGGCGGGAGGTCTAGGGATGGACATGCTCGCGCGGGGGGACGCGCGGGACGGGATCACGCCCCGGCCCGATGGCATCCGCGAGCTGCCGCTCTCGTACGGCCAGGAGCGCATGTGGTTCCTCGACCGGCTGGAACGGGCCGGAGGCGGCGGCGCCCACAACGTCTTCATCGCCGAACGGCTCCGGGGACCGCTCGACCCGGACGCCCTGGAGCGGGCGCTCGCCGAGATCGTGGCGAGGCACGAGATCCTGCGGACCCGCTTTCCGAGCAGGGACGGCGCTCCCGTCCAGGTCGTCGACGGGCCGCACCCGGCCGGTGACCGGCCGTACCTGAGGTTGCTGGACCTGTCGGATCTTCCCGAGGCGGAACGTGAGGCGCGGACCGCGCGGCTCGTCCGGGAGCAGATCGAGCGGCGGTTCGACCTGGCGGGCGAGCCGCCGCTCCGGGCGGGCCTGTTGCGCCTGTCCGAGCGGGAGCACGGGATCTATGTCGTGTTCCACCACATCGCCGTGGACGGCTGGTCGGTCGGCGTGTTCGCGCGCGAGCTGGCCACGCTGTACGGGGCGTTCCTGGCCGGTGAACGGCCGTCGCGGGAGCCGCTGCCGATCCAGTACGCGGACTTCGCGCTGTGGCAGCGCGAGCGTCCGGACGACCTGGCGGACGAGCAACTCGGCCACTGGCGGCGAAGGCTGGCCGACCCGCCGACGCTGGAGCTCCCGACGGACCGGCCGCGTCCCCCGGTCCGGTCCTCCGAGGGCGGCTGCGCCCTGCTCCGGCTCCCCGCCGAGCTGGCCGACGGCGTCGACGGGCTCGCCCGGCGCACCCGCACCACGCCGTTCATGGTGCTGCTCGCCGTGTACCTGGTCCTGCTGTCGCGCCGCTCCGGCCAGGAGGACATCTGCGTCGGCACGCCGATCGCCGGACGGGACAGGGACGAGCTGGAGCCGCTCATCGGGCTCTTCCTCAACACGCTGGTGATCCGCGGGGACCTGTCGGGCGACCCGACCTTCGGGGAACTGCTCGTCAGGGTCCGCCGCGTGGCCCTGCAGGCGTACACCAACGCGGCCCTGCCCTTCGACCGGCTGGTGAGCGAGCTGAACGTCCCCAGGGACCTCAGCCGCACGCCCCTCTTCCAGGCCCAGCTCGTCCTGCACGACTATCAGGACACCGCTCTCACCCTGCCCGGCGTCACCGCCGAGGCGCTCGACCTGGGCGACGCGCGGTCGGCGAAGTTCGACCTGTCGCTGGAGTTCGGGCGGCGGGACGGCGACCTCGAACTCTCCCTGGTCTACAGCACCGCCCTGTTCGACCACGGCACGGCGGAGCGCATGGCGGAGCACGTCGCGGCCATGCTGCGCAGGGCCGTCGAGGACCCCGGCGCGCGACTGTCGGAGCTGGGCCTTCCCCCGGAGGCCGAACGCGAGCTGACCCTCACCGCGTGGAACGACACCGCCGCCCCGCGCCCGGAGGCCACCCTCCACGACCTGGTCGCGGGGGAGCCCGGGACGGTCGCGGCCACGTGCGGGGGGCGGAGCCTGACGTACGCGGAACTGGAGACGAGCGTCAACCGGCTGGCCAACCGGCTGCGGCGCGAGGGCGTGCGGCCCGGCGCCGTCGTGGCCGTGTGCGCCACCCGCTCGCTGGAGACGCTGGTCGCGCTGCTGGCCGTGATGAGGGCGGGCGGCGCCTACCTGCCCCTCGACCCGGACTACCCCGCCGAGCGCCTCGCCTTCGTCCTGCGCGACTCGGGCGCGGAACTTCTCCTCACCGAGGAGCGCGTGCTCGGACGGCTTCCCGAGGACGCCTGGAGCGGCGGGAACGGCGGGAACGGCGGGAACACAGCCCGGGTCCTGTTCATCGAGGACCCCCTGGCGTTCGCCGGTGAACCCGGCACGCCCCCCGCGCCGCTCGCGACGCCGGACGACCTCGCGTACGTGATCTACACGTCGGGCTCGACGGGCCGCCCCAAGGGGGTCGCGATCGAGCACCGCGCCGTGGTCAACCTGCTGCTGGCCATGCGGGACCTGCTCGGCGCCGGCCCCGGCCACGTCTGGCTGGCGCTCACCTCCCTGTCGTTCGACATCTCCGTGCTGGAGTTCTTCCTCCCGCTGGTCAGTGGCGGCCGGGTGGTCGTCGCGGGCGGCGCGGAGGCGTCGGACGCGCTCGCGCTGGTGAGGCTCGCCGCCGCGCACGGCGTGACGCACGTCCAGGCCACGCCGTCGGGCTGGCGGGCGCTCCTCGACGCGGGATTCGACGGGCCGGGGATGACCGCCCTGGCCGGGGGCGAGGCGCTGCCGCCCGCCCTCGCCCGCGCGCTGCGAGGGCGCGTGCGAGCGATGTGGAACGTGTACGGGCCCACCGAGACGACGATCTGGTCCACCTACGAGCCGGTGCCCGCCGAGCCCGGGACGGTGGCGATCGGCAGGCCGCTGGCCAACACCCGTGTCCACGTGCTCGACGAGAGGCTCGACCCGGTACCCGTCGGGGTGGTCGGCGAGCTGTTCATCGCGGGGACGGGACTGGCACGGGGCTACCTGAAGCGGCCGGGCCTGACCGCGGAGCGCTTCCTGCCCGACCCGTTCGGCCCGCCGGGGTCGCGGCTGTACCGGACCGGCGACCGGGTGAGATGGCTGGCGGACGGGCGGCTGGAGTTCCTCGGCCGGGCCGACGGCCAGGTGAAGCTGCGGGGCCACCGTATCGAGCTGGGCGAGGTCGAGGCCGTCCTGGAGACCCATCCCGAGGTCTCCCGCGCGGTCGCCGCGATCGTCGACGACACCCTGGTGGCGTACGTGGTCGGGGTCTCACCCGTCGCCGGAGAGGACCGTGCCGCCGAAGCCGGAACAGGAACCCGGGCCGAAACCGGAGCGGGAACCGGAACAGGAACCCGGGCCGAGACCGGAGCGGGAACCGGAGCCGCGGCCGGAGGCGTCGCGGTCACCGGTGAGGTGGACATCGCGAGGCTCCGGGAGCACGTCGCGCGGTCGCTGCCCGCGATCATGGTGCCCGCGGTCGTGGTGCCGCTGTCCGCGCTGCCCCTCACCCCGAACGGCAAGGTCGACCGCAAGGCGCTCCCCGCGCCCGGCAGGCCGTCCGCCGGGCACGGCCGCCCGCCGGAGACCCCCCTGGAACGGCGGGTGGCCGGGATCTTCGCCGAGGTGCTGGGCGTGACCGCCGACCGGCTCGGCGCCGACGACGACTTCTTCGGCCTGGGCGGGCACTCGCTGCTCGCGGTCAAGGTCACCGCGCGGATCGCGGCGCTGCTCGACGTGGAGGTTCCCGTCAGGGAGCTGTTCGGCCGGCCGACGATCGCCGGGTTCGCCGAGGCCGTCGGCAGCGCCGTGTCCGGCCCCGCGGACGACCACGACGGTCGTGCCGTCCCGTTGCGTCCGCGCCCCGACGGCGCGCCGCTCACGCTCTCGCCCGCGCAGGAGCGGCTCTGGCTCCTGCACCGGCTGGATCCGGACGACGCGGCGTACAACATGTTCAACGTCTGGCGCCTGCGCGGCGATCTCGACACCGCCGCGCTGGAACACGCTCTCCGGGACCTGGCGGCGCGGCACGAGACCCTGCGCACCCGCTACCCGGAGGTGGACGGCGGGCCGGTCGCGATCACCGACCCCGCGACCGGTCCGCTGATCGAGCACATCGACCTCACCGGCGGGGAACCGGCGGGCGGTGTGCCCTCCGGCGGGGAACCGGCGGGCGGCGGGCGGGGAGAGCGGCCCGCGGGCGGTGCCGGCCACGGAACCGCCGGAGGAGAGGACGGCGAGGGACTCGCCGGGAGGGAGCGGGAGGCACGGCGGCTGGTCGCGGAGCGGACCAACGCCCCCTTCGACCTCACGGGCCCGCCCCCGTTCCGGGTCAGCCTGCTGCGCCTGGCCGAGCACGACCACGTGCTCTGCCTCGTCCTCCACCACATCGCGGGCGACGGCTGGTCGCTCAACGTCCTGGCCGACGATCTGGCCGCCCTGTACGCCGCGCACCGGAACGGGACGGAACCCGGTCTCGCCGAGCCGCCGGTGACGTACGGGGACGTCGCGTTCTGGCAGCGGAGCCGCGACGACGGGGCGGCGTTCGGCTACTGGCGCGAGCGGCTCGCCGACCCTCCCGTGCTGGAGCTGCCGCTCGACCACCCCCGCCCGCCGATCTCCTCCCACACCGGGGGGTTCCACTCCTTCCGCCTGCCCGCCGATCTCGCCGCGCGGCTGGAGGAGGTGGCCCAGGAGCGCGGGGCGACCCTCTTCATGGTGCTGCTCGCCGCGTACCAGGTGCTGCTGGCCCGCCACACCGGCCAGGACGACATCATGGTCGGCTCCTCCTACGCGGGGCGGGACCGCGTCGAGCTGGAGCCGGTCGTCGGCTATCTCGCCGGCACCCTGGTCCTGCGGGGTGACCTGTCGGGAGACCCCTCCTTCACCGACCTCGTGGACCGTACGCGGACGATCGTGCTGGAGGCGATGGCGCACCAGGAGGTGCCGTTCGAGAGGCTCGTGACGGAGCTGGAGGTGGAGCGCGGCCTGAGCCGCACGCCGCTCTTCCGGACCATGGCCATCCTGCACAGCCAGGACGACGGCACCAGGGACTCCCTCGCCGACCTGGACCTGGAGTTCTTCGACGCCGGATACCGGCAGGCCAAGTTCGACCTGATGCTGGAGATGTGGCGGGACGACGACGGGCTCTTCCTGGTGCTCGGCTACGACGCCGAGCTGTTCGAGGCCGAGACCGCCGCCCGCCTCGCGGGCCGGTTCGGCGTCCTGTGCCGCGCGATCGCCGCCGACCCCCGCCGGGCCCTCTCCGCGCTGCCGCTGCGCACCGACGAGGACGACGCTCGGCTGCGCGTCCACGAGGAGGCGACGGCCCTCCTCCCGGGTCCCCTCGTGCCGGACCTCGTCCGGGAGGCGACCGCCCTGCACGCGGACGCGACCGCGGTGGGCTGCGGCGACGAGACGCTGACCTACGCGGGCCTGGAGCACCGCGTCGCCGCGCTGGCCGCGCTGCTCCGGGGCCGCGGTGTCGTACGGGAGACGGTCGTCGCGGTCGTGGCGGACCGGTCGATCGACGTCGTCGCGGCGATGCTCGCCGTGTGGCGGGCCGGTGGCGCCTACCTGCCCGTCGACCCCGAACTCCCGGAGGAACGGGTGGGGACGCTCCTGTCCGGCAGCGGAGCCGCCCTCCTGGTGACGGCCCGCCGCCTCGGCGGCCCGCCGCCGGGGGACGTCCCGGTGCTGGTTCTGGACGGACTGGAGCCCGAGAGGTCCGAGGAGACCGCGCATCGCGTCGACGGGGGCGACGCCGCGTACGTCATCTACACCTCGGGGTCCACCGGGCAGCCCAAGGGCGTGGTGGTGGAGCACAGGGCCCTGGCAGACCGGGTGGCCTGGATGAGGGAGGCGTACGGGCTGGGGCCGGGGGACCGGGTGGTCCAGTTCGCCGCGCTCGGCTTCGACGCGCACGCCGAGGAGATCTACCCCGCGCTGGCCTCGGGAGCGGCCCTCGAACTCCTGCCGGGCGGCGCGGTCACCCTTCCCGAGGTGCTCGCCGAACCCCGGGGGCGCGAGGTGACCGTGCTGGACCTGCCGACCGCCTACTGGCACCGGCTGGTCGACCAGATCGACGACGTGGCCTGGCCGGAACGGCTGCGGCTGGTCATCCTCGGTGGCGAGCAGGTGCACGCCGGAGCCGTGGCCCGCTGGCGGGAGCGGTTCGGCGACCGGGTCCGGCTGGTCAACACCTACGGGCCCACCGAGGCCACGATCATCGCCACCGCGGCCGATCTCGGCTCCGCCGACACCGAGGGACGCCCGCCGATCGGGCGGCCGATCGGCGGCACCCGGGCGGTCGTCGTCGATCCCCGCGACCTCCGCGATTCCCGCGACCTCCGCGATCCCCGCGATCCCCGTGTACCGCCCGGCGCCTCCGGAGCGCCTCCGCACCGCACGCCGTCCGAGCTTCCGCACCGCGCGCCGCCCGGCGCCCCGGGAGGGACCCTCCGCCGGATGCCGCCCGGCGCCCCGGGGGAACTGCTCCTCGGCGGCGCGGGGCTCGCCAGGGGATACCTCGGCCGTCCGGACCTGACCGCAGGGCGTTTCCTCGACGACCCGGAGCTGGGGCGGCTCTACCGCACCGGAGACCTGGTCCGGTGGCGCGCGGACGGCCTGCTGGAGTTCCTGGGCCGCGTCGACGACCAGATGAAGGTCCGCGGGTTCAGGATCGAGCCCGCCGAGATCGAGGGACGCCTCCTCGCCCGTCCCGGCGTGCGGCAGGCGGCGGTGACCGCCCGCGAGGACAGGCTGGTCGCCTACGTCGCGGGCCCCGCCGACCCGGCGGAGCTCCGGCGCGACCTCGCCGCGGCGCTCCCGCCGTACATGGTTCCCGACGTCTGGGTGAACCTGGACGAGCTGCCGGTGACCACCGGAGGGAAGATCGACCGCCGCGCGCTGCCCGCGCCCGGCTCCGACCTCGACGAGGACCGGCCCTTCGTGGAGCCGAGGACCGACGCGGAGTTCCTCGTGGCGGGCGTCTGGCAGGAGGTGCTGGGTGTCGGCAAGGTCGGCGCGCTCGACGACTTCTTCGCGCTGGGCGGCCACTCCCTGCTCGCCGTGCGGGTCGGCTCCCGCCTGCGCACGGCCGCGGGGATCGACGTTCCCGTCCGCGAGCTCTTCAGGAACCGCACGGTGGCCGATCTCGCGGTCGTGGTGGAGCGGATCCTGATGGAGGAGCTGTCCGCGCTGACGGACGAGGAGGTCGCCCGGATGCTCGGCACGGACGGTTCCTGAACACGCTCCCCCCTTCCCCCGTGACGGCCGGCGGGCCGGGGGAGAACCCGACACCCTCCCGGGACCGGAACCCGGGTCTCCCACTGGAGGTATCGAATGAGTCACCCAGACGGCGCCGGTCCGGCGGGTCCGGCCGAACCGGTGGAGCCCGCCGGCCCCGCCGGGCAGACCGCGCCGGCCGGGCGAGCGGGGGGAACGACGGGGACGGGCGTCCCCCTTTCCTGGGACTCCCTCCGGACGTGGCTGGCCGGAGCGCTGTCCACGGCGTGCGACGGGGAACTCTCCGCCCGGGAGATCCTCGATTCCGACAGCTCGTTCGTCGCCATGGGGATCACCTCCATCGCCACGATCCGCCTGGTCGACGCCATCGAGGCGGAGCTGGACATCATGATCGACTTTGGCGGTGACACCTGGTTCCTCCAGGATCTGAACGCCCTCACCGCCTACCTGACCGGCCTCACCCGCTCCTGAGGGACCGTCGGGCATCGGTCCGGCACCGCGCCGGGACCGCCCCGCCCGCATGCTCTTCCGGGGCCGGCGCGACCCGGCCGCCGTCAGGGGCGACCCGCACGGCCGAGAGCGATCCTGGTCGTCTCCTCGGGGTACGGCGACCGGCGTACGGCGTCGGCGGGGGACAGGAGACCCGCGCTCACCAGCTCGCAGAGACGGGCCAGAGCGGATATCTCCGCGTGCTGGGCGACGACGAACGCGCGGCCGGCCGGGTCACCGTGACCGGGAACGACGACCGCGCCACCGGGGCCGGGGGAGGGAGTCCCGTCGAGCAGGTCGAGCAGCCCGGCGACCGTGGCGGGCCATTCGAGGGGGTAGGCGTCCTCGTAGGCGGGCGGCGCGCCGTTCTCCACGAGGTCCCCGGCGAAGATCACCCCGGCGTCCGGCACGTGGACGACCATGTCGTTGCCGGAGTGGCCGCGGCCGAGGTGGGCCAGGACGACCGGGCGGCCCCCGACGACCAGCCGGATCCGGTCGGTCACGAGATGGTCCGGCGGCACGATCTCGGTCCTCGCGATGTCGCCGGCGATGTCCGGGCGCCCCAGATCCCGGTAGTACCGTGCCCACTCGTCCCTGGCCCGGCCGCCGTTCTCGACCAGGTCGGCGCGGCAGCCCTCGTGCGCCCAGACGGGACAGTCGAGGAACGGCCGGGTGCCGAAGCTGTGGTCGAAGTGCGAGTGGGTGATCGCCACCGTCCACGGGTCGCGGGTGATCCGTCTCACCTCCGCGAGCAGTTCCGCCCCCTGCCGCTCGTCCCCCCGCGTGTCGATCACCAGGCAGCCGCCGTCGCCCATGACCAGCCCCACCGACAGGTCCAGCTCGGCGTACCGCCGCACGAGCACCCGGTCCGCCACCTCGACCCATCGACCTTCCACGGGCCGTATTCTCCCCGATCTCCGGAACCGGCCGGTGAACGACCTCCGGCTCACCGCCCGAGGGGACCGGTCTCCAGGATGGCCTCGGCCAGGGCGGCGATCAGGGGGGAGTGCCGGGTGCTGTCCCAGGCCAGAACGACCCCGCCCAGCGGGGCGTCGGCGACCGGAACGTAGGTGACGCGGGGCCGCGGGAACAAGGAGGTGATCGCGGGAGGGAGGAACGCCACACCGCGCCCCGCCCGGACGTACTCCACGATCTCCTCTATGTCGTGCACGACGGGCCCGGAGCGGGGCCGGGTCCCGTCGGGGCGTGGGTCGATTCTCCAGAAGGCGTTCCACGCCGGGTCGGCCTCGGCGTCGGCGTAGTGCAGGACGGGCTCGTCGGCGATGTCGTCGATGCTCAGCGAGGTCTTGCCCGCCAGAGGGTGGTCGGCGGGCAGCGCGACGGTGAACGGCTCGTTGTACAGGAACATCGTGCTCAGCCCATCGGAGGCCAGGGGGAGCCGGACGAAGCCGACATCGACGCGGCCGTCGAGCAGAGCCCGGCCGTAGTCCTTCCAGCGCAGGCGTTTGAGGTGGATGATCACGTCGGGGTGGCGCTCGGCGAAGCACCGCAGGGCCGGGGCGGTGTCTATGCCGAGCATGAACCCGACGGTCAGGTGGCGTCCGTCCTCGCCGGCGCGGCGCGCCCTGTCCCGGGCCGCGTGGCTGGCGGCGAGCAGCCGCCCCGCGTCATGCAGGAGCTGCTCGCCCGCGGGAGTGAGGGTGACCTCCCGGCTGGTACGGACGAAGAGGTCGACGCCCACGTCATGTTCCAGTTGCCTGATCTGCCGGGAGAGCGCGGGTTGGGTGATGTGCAGCGCTTCGGCCGCCTGGCCGAAATGCAGCCGCTCCGCCACCGCGATGAAGTAGCGAAGCTTGCGCAGATCAAGATCCATTCGAGCACCACCCCCGCCCTGATCGCGTTCGTCGATGTCTGGAGGGCATCGATGACGTCAGAACAAGCCTTGGACGTATGGCGAAATCTGATTAAAGATTGGTCCAGACGGTATGAGCGGCGCGATGACCAGCTAAAAGCCGTCACGCCTGACCTGTGCCACCTCATTCTCCTCGAGCCTGTCGTGCACGCCGGCGCCGTCGCGGTGAACGCCCCGCTGCCGCCGATCGAGCTCGACGCTCGCGAGGCCGGCCCGGTCGAGGTCATCGGAGTCGTCGCACGTGGGACCCGGCCGTCCGGCCTCGGTTCACTGCTCGGCCTTTACCCCTTCGCCCGCCGCCCAACCGTCCCCGGCCGCGGGACCACGGAGGCGGTCACCGCCCCCGATCAGGGTGCCGTCCGGCCGGAGCGTGGTGTCCGCGCGGCTCCGCGGACACCGCGACGGTGCGGTCGGAATCATCCAGATCACGTGGAGAAAGGGATGCTCGTGAAGAAGGGAAATCTCGCTCGGGTGATCGCGCTCGCTCGTACGAGTGTCACGCTGTGGCTCGGCCTGAGCGTGCTGGGCGCGTCAGGATGCGCGGCCGCGGTCGGTGACGACGCCATGCGGGAATCGACGCCGATCACGGTGAACAGCTGCAACTTCCCGACTTTCGTCCGCCCTGACAGCACGTACGTCACAAGCCTCACCAATTGCTACATCTGCCTGTACGAAGGGATCAGCGCGCACGCCAAATACCCCTGGCGCGACTACTACTGCACCTACAACCCCGGCAGCGACCTGAACGAACTGCATTACGTACCGAAAATACCGGTAAAGGGTGCCTGAGACGTGGGAACAGCACCGGGGGAGCGCCGCCCGGCGCCCTCGGCGGGAAACGCGGGCGAGGACCCGTTCCCGGCCCGCCCGGCGGCGCCACGGGGCCGCGAACCCGTCAGCCCAGGACCCGTCAGCCCAGGACCCGGCCGACCATCCGCGCGTACATCCGTCCCGGGCTCGGCACCGACGACGGGTGCAGGAAGCCGGGAAGCATCGGCAGGTCCACCGCGAAGGGCTGCAGCCGCTCGTAGAGGACGTCGGCGCCCGAGGGGCGGTTGTCGGGATCCTTCTCCAGCAGGTCGGCGACGAGGCGGTTCAGCTCGTCCGGGACGCCGGGCACCTCCGGCGGGCGTTCCTTCACCTGGCGCTCGAACACGGCGTACTCGGTGGGGCCGGTGAACAGCTGGCGGCCCGTCAACATCTCGTGGATCACGCACCCGAGGGCGTAGAGGTCGCTGCGGGGACCGGACAGGCCGCGCTGGATCTGCTCGGGCGCCATGTACGACGGGGTGCCGAGGATCTGGCCCACCCGGGTGAACTGGGTCGAACCGGACTCGCGGAGCACGGCCAGGCCGAAGTCGAGGACCTTCACGCTCCCGTCGGGGCAGAGCATCAGGTTGGTCGGCTTCAGATCGCGATGGTAGATCGACAGCGCGTGGGCGGCCGTCAGCACCGCGCAGGCCTGCGCGGCGATCGCCGCCGCCCACGGCACCGGGAGCGGGCCGTGCTCGCTGACCACGTCGGCCACGGTGACGCCCTCGATGAACTGCATCACCTGGAACAGCCGCTGGTCGAAGGTGCCGAAGTCGTACAGGACCGGAGCGCCGGGGTGCTCCAGCCTGGCCAGGATGCGGGCCTCGCGCAGGAAGCGCCGCTTCAGCTCCTCGTCGGGGCCGGTGAGGAACTTCAGGAACTTGACGGCCACCCTGCGGTCGAGATGCTTGTCGTGGCCGCCGTAGACGGCCCCCATGCCCCCCTGGCCGAGAGGAAGGTCGTCGAGCACGTATCGGTCGCCGATGACCATCGACCCTCCCATGGACCTGCGGGCGTCACGCCCCTTGGTCGCACGGCCGGAGATGGCCGTCGACCAGTCCGTCAAAGCCTAGCCGGAGCAGCGTTTCCCCCAGCGTCCGCGTTTCGCGCAGTCTGTCCTCCAGGTCGAACAGCTCGCGGAAGACCGTACCGTACATCCGCTGGTCGGACAGGGGCAGCATGGGCACCCGCGCCCGTCGCACGTCGAGGCGGCTGGAGCTGGGATGGATCCTCGCCGCGTCGGCCGAGCGCAGGAACCCGGCCAGGAATCCGGAGTCGAGCCGCTGCGGGTCGACCCGGTAGAGGGTGAGCTGCGGGCCGAGCGCCGCGCCACCGTGGGTGATCACCCTGACCGCGCCCAGCGCGGTGGTCACCACGTCGCCCGGCCTGATCATGACCAGGGCCGGGTCGAGGGTGGTGCGGCCCGAGGGCGGCACGCCCGCCGCGGTGTCGTCGGCGGTCAGCACCGGAAGCGGGCCCTCGTCCGCGGACATCCTCGCCGGCGCCTGCAGGATCGTGATCAGCCCGGCCTTGGCCAGCTCGCCGACCGTGGTGGTCGGCAGGTCCTGCCGCTCGGCGAGCGGCTGGAGGGCGGGAGTGGCGTCCGGCAGCAGGGCCGAGGTCTCCTTGAACCTGGTCAGGGCGTCGGTGAAGTCGCGCAGGAAGTCGAGGCCGCCGTGCTGGGGGCGGTGCCTGGACGGGGCGAGGTCGACCTCGTCGTCGAGCAGGTCGATGATGCGCACCGTCCGGCTCTCCCCGGACAGCTCGGCCTCCGGGTCCTCCACGTACGCGCGCCAGGCGGGTTCCACGATCGACAGGTCCTCGGCGGCGTCCACCACCAGCAGCTGCGACGGCGGACGCCCGCCGTCGGGCCTGCGGAGCATCCACAGGTCGGGGCCGCCGGGCGCCAGCGTCACCACGGCCCGCAGCGCCCCCGTCCTGAGCAGGTTGCCGCGGATCCGCTTGCCGGGACGGCGGCTGGCGGCGGCGGTGGGCATCAGGATCGCCACCAGGCCGCCCGGCCTCACCCGGGCCAGGCAGTGCTGCACCCAGGCCAGCTCCGACTCCCCGCGCGGCGGCAGCCCGTACTCCCAGCGCGGGTCGCCGGCGAGCTCCTCGTGTCCCCAGACCCGCTCGTTGAACGGCGGGTCGCAGACCACGGCGTCGGCGGGCTCACCGGCCAGGCGGTCCTCGCGCAGGGAGTCACCGGCGACGATCCGCGCCTCGGCCCCGCGCAGCAGCAGGCGTACGGCGGTGAGCAGCGCGTTCGTCTCGTTGATCTCCTGCCCCATCAGGACGGTCCCGCGTCCCGCCCGGGCGCTCGTCCCCCCGCCCGCCGAGGCGCCGCCCCGACCGGCCAGGGAGTCCGCGCCCAGCAGCAGTGTCCCGACGCCGCACGCGGGGTCGAGGACGACGCCCCCGTTCCCGGCCGCCAGCCGGACCATGAGCGCGGCCACGTCGTCCCTGGTGACCGGGAGCTGGCGGGAGTGGGCCTCGGCGTAGCGCCCGAACAGGAACTCGAAGACCTCCAGGGGGCCGCGCTCTGCGGCCAGCTCGGCGACCAGCCGGACGAGGGCCAGGTCGTCCAGGCGGAGATCGGCGGAGCCGGGGAGGTCCGTCGTCACCTCGGCCACGCGGGTGAGAGACTTCGTGCCATGATCACGCCAGGCGGTGGGCTCGCGGCGCAGGAACAGCAGGAACGCGCCGACCTTGGCCACCAGCTCGCCCAGCCTGAGGTCGTCGACCGAGGTGCGCATCCGCTGCCAGACCAGGTCGCCGAGCGAGACCTCGAAGGACTTGCCGTTCGCGCGCAACCACACGGCGATCTCGGGCAGGGAGAACAGCGGGCTGGAGGCGGTGCCGCCCACCGGCTGGGGAAAGTCCTCATGGCGGCGGCGCCAGTTGCTCACCGCTGCCCTGCCGACCCCGGCGAGCCGGGCGATGTCGCCCGCGTTCACGGTGATCTCCTGGCTCTCCTCCATGGTGGGCCACAGTAGTTGACTGTGCCGCAACGGTCTACAACGACTTTGCTTGTGAAGTGCTTCAACCAATGATTTACTGCCCTCATGGCACTGAACCAACCACTTGCACTGCGCTACGCGGCCCGCTCGGACGTGGGTGTCCGCCGTGAGGCGAACGAGGACTCGGGCTACGCGAGCGCCCGCCTGCTTGCCATAGCCGACGGCATGGGTGGTCATGCGGGTGGAGAGGTCGCCAGCTCACTTGCCGTCACCGCCATGGCGAAGCTGGACGACACCCTGCCCGCCGGCGGTGTCGACCTGCTCGCCGCGCTCAAGGGCGCCGCCAGGGACGTGAACCACACGCTGCGCGACATGAGCGAGCAGGACCCCACGCTGCGCGGCATGGGCACCACCTTGACCGCCATGCTCTGGGACGGCGCCACCTTCGCCCTGGCCCACGTCGGGGACTCCCGGGCCTACATGTTGCGTGACGGCGCCCTTTACCAGATCACCCACGACCACACCCTGGTCCAGTCACTGGTGGACGAGGGGCGGATCACCCCGGAGCAGGCCGCCGAGCACCCGCGCCGGTCGATGGTGCTGCGGGTCCTCGAAGGCACCGGCGACGGCGAGCTGGACCTGTCGCTGCGCGAGGCCTATCCCGAGGACCGCTACCTGCTCTGCTCCGACGGCCTGACCGCCGTGGTCGGCCCCGAGACCCTGTTCAACACGCTGACCGAGATCTCCGACCCCGACGAGGCCGCCCGCTGGCTCATCGACCTGGCCAACCGGGGCGGCGGCCCCGACAACATCACCTGCGTCGTGGCCGACTTCGGGACGCCCACCGACGCGGCTCCGGCGGGCCCGACCATCGTGGGCGCCGCGGTCGAGCGGAGGCTCTCCCTCTGACCCCCGGCCCCGCGGCCCCGCGGGCCCGATCCCCGGGTCCCGGGGCTCCGGCTCTCCCGGCCTGGCGGGGCCCGAGATGGCTCTCCCGGCCTGGCGGGGCCCGAGAGCCGACCCCCGTCGGCGGGCCTCCTCGCCGGGCGGGCTACGAGCCCGGGGAACTCACCAGGTCTTGCCGGTGATGCGCTCGTACGCCTCGATGTAGCGCGCCCGGGTGACCTCCACGATCTCGGCGGGCACCTCCGGGGCGGGTTCCCGCTTGTCCCAGCCCGTGCCGGTGGCCCAGTCGCGCACGTACTGCTTGTCGAAGGAGAACTGCGGGTGGCCGGGCTCCCACCGGTCGGCGGGCCAGAAGCGGGAGGAGTCGGAGGTCAGCACCTCGTCGCCGAGCACGAGCGTGCCGTCGGCGGCCCGGCCCAGCTCGATCTTGGTGTCGGCGATGATGACGCCCCGCTCCGCGGCGAGCTCGGAGCCGCGCCGGTAGACCTCCAGCGTGATCCGCCTGAACTCCTCGGCGGCCTCCGCGCCCTCCCGGGAGACGACGTCCTCGAAGGAGATGGGCTCGTCGTGCTGCCCGAGCGGCGCCTTGGTGCTCGGGGTGAAGATCGGCTCGGGGAGTTTGGAGCCGTCGACCAGCCCGGGCGGCAGCGGCACGCCCGAGACCGACCCGTGCGCCTGGTACTCCTTCAGCCCGCTGCCGGTCAGGTAACCGCGCGCGATGCACTCGACCTGCACCATCTCCAGCCTCCGGCACCGCACCGCACGCCCCTCGAACTCGGCGGGCACGTCGGTCGCCGAGATCACGTGGTTGGGCACGATGTCGGCGAGCTGCTCGAACCACCACAGCGACAGCCGCGTGAGGATCTTCCCCTTGTCGGGGATCGGGGTGGGCAGGATCACGTCGTACACCGACACCCGGTCGGACGCCACGAGGACGATGTCCCCGCGATCCTCGTAGACGTCGCGGACCTTCCCGGAATGAAGAAGCTTCACTGCGTTCCTTGCTCTCGCTCGACCCGGCGGCCGTCTGCGGGCCGCCGGTCGCTGACCGACACCTGCTCACCGTATTCGACACCCGGCGGAGACCCGCGCCCGCCCTGCCGGACGACCGCCCCCGCCCTCGGGACCGGGGCCGGCCCACCTCGCGGATCTCGGAGGTGGGCCGACCCCGGGTCTCACGGTTCGGGGGACAGACGGTCGGCGGCGTGTTCGATGGCGGTGCTCACCCGGTCGGCCAGCAGGCCGACCGCGCCGACCGCGCGGGTCATCGGGTCGTCCTCGGCGCCGCCGAGGGCCTGGGCGCGAAGGTAGGCGGCCTTCACCTCGGCCCACCGCGCGGCCTGTACGGGGGTCATGGTGCCGCGCAGCTCGGCCAGTTTGAGCAGGTTGGCCTCCGCGCCCGAGGTGAGGGTCTGAGCCTCGCCGAGGTAGTGGTCGTCGATCACGGCCTCCAGTTCGGCGTCGTTCATCACCGGGACGACCCGGGCCGCGAGCTTGTTCATGTTGCGGTACGAGCCCTGGAGCTGGAACGGCGGCTCGGTCCGCGACGCGTCCGCCTGGGCGGCCGAGGCGATGTAGGCCTGGTTGTTGGCCAGCACCACCCGCTGGATCCGCAGCAGCTTGCGCAGCACCGCGAGGACCTGTTCCAGCTCCACCGAGGAGTACGGGTGGGAGAGCTGGTCGGCCCGGACCCCCGAGTCGCCGCGCGCCAGCCGCACCAGGAGGCGGATGTCGCCCCGGTCGCGGGTGGAGAGCGGAGACAGGACCGGATTGGAGGTGAGCGCGTTGTCGATGTAGCTCAGCGCGAACAGTTCGTCGCGCCCCGACAGCACGTCGCCCAGGTTCCACACGTCGGCGCGGTTGGCGAGCATGTCGGGGATGCGGAAGCGCCTTCCCGCCTCGGTGTACGGGTTGCCCGCCATGCAGACCGCGAAGCGCTTGCCCCGCAGGTCGTAGGTGCGGGTCCTCCCCTCCCAGACGCCCTCCATCCGGCGCTGGCCGTCGCACAGGGAGATGAACTTCTGCAGCAGCTCGGGGGAGGTGTGCTGGATGTCGTCCAGGTAGAGCAGGACGTTGTTGCCCATCTCCAGCGCGAAGGAGATCTTCTCGATCTCCTGCCGCGCCGTCGCGTCGGGCGCCTGCGCCGGGTCCACCGAGGTCACCAGGTGGCCCAGGGCCGGGCCGTTGACCTTGACGAAGATCAGCCCGAGCCGGTTGGCCACGTACTCCATGAGGGTGGTCTTGCCGTAGCCCGGCGGGGAGATGAGCAGCAGCATGCCCATCTGGTCGGTCCGCTTGGCGTCCCCCGCCGCGCCGAGCTGCTTGGCCAGGTTGTCGCCGATCAGCGGCAGGTAGACCTCGTCGAGCAGCTGGTTGCGGACGAAGGCGGTCATCACCTTCGGCCGGAACTCCTCCAGCCTCAGCCGCTCGCGCTCGGCCGCGACCAGCTCGTTGCGCCGCCGCTGGTAGGCGCGGTAGGCGGGGACGCGGTGATCGCGGAAGTGCCGGGTCCTGGCGAGGAACTCGTCCAGGCGCAGCTCCATCGCGCGCCCGGAGACGCGGGGGTGCGCGCCGAGCAGCCCCTCGACCGTGGCGGTCAGCGCCGCCGAGGAGTCGTGCCGCGCCACCTCGCACAGCAGTACGGCCACCGCCTCCACCAGCTCCGCCGATCCGGCGCCCGAAGCCCGTCCCGCGCCCGAGGCTCCCGGTTCCGGCACGGAGCCCGTACCCGCTCCCGGGCCTGAACCCGGAGCGGACCCCGAGCCCGAGCCCGAGGTCGAGACGTCGAAGGCGGAGAGCCACGCCTCGGCCAGGCGGTGGCGTGCGGCGAGGTCGTCGCCGAGCGCCCGCAGGTCGTCCTCGAACTCCGCGCGCGCGGGCCCCAGCGCCCGGTCGAACCGGTCGAGCAGCGACCGCGCCCCCGCGCTCGTCACGAACCCGAACGGCTTGCCCGGCAGCTCCTCGAAGAGATACTCCCCGGCCAGCTCGAAGACGTCCGTGTCTCCAGCGTCTCCAGCGTCTCCCGTGTCGCCGTGCAGACCCCTGCTGAAGGACGCGATCGCGGAGCCGAGGGCGGCGCGGGTCTCCTCCACCGCCTCCACCCTGCCGAACAGGGTCCGTGCCCGTACGAGCGACGTCGCCCGGGTGGTCCACGCGGCCCGGGCGGCCTCGTCGGTGCCGAAGGCCCAGAAGAGCTGGGCGGCGGCCCTCGCGGCGGGCGGGTAGCGCAGCAGCCCCGCGCCCGCGTGCAGGCGGAGCGCGGCCTGGAGGATCGCGGTGGCGTCGTGGTCGTGGACGCCGCGCTCGTAGCCCTCGTCGTACCGGGCCTCCGCCACCCGGCGGACGATCTCCAGCAGCTCCCCGCCGGTCACCGCGGCCTCGTGCAGCGCGTCCAGGGACACCGGGGCCCCGCCGGTGCCGGGGGACAGCGGCGTTCCGGCCTCGGCGGCGGCAAGGATCGAGGCGGCCAGGTGCTCGCCCCGGTAGACCTCGGGCGACTCCGAGACCGTCAGCTGGTTCCAGAACGGCCGGGTGTCCTCGAAGGCCGCGTCGCGCACCGGGGAGCGGTAGTCGGTCCCGGTGACGGCGAACGCCATCCGGTCCTCGTGCGGGACCAGGGTGAGGTCGGCGGGCTGGGTGTTGACCGCGAACAGGTGACGGCCGAGCCGGATCGTCTCCCCGCCGTCGGTGTAGAGGTCGAGCCGGTCGCGCAGGGCGCGGCCCGCCTCCTGGCGGGCGGACTTGATCCGGCCCTCGAGCTCCTCCGCGCGGACCTGGTCGCCCAGCGCGCGCAGCTCCCCGGCCACGCCCCTCAGCTTGAGCACCATCGGGTCGGACCCGAAGTAGGTGTTGACCTCGTCCAGCGACGCCAGCCCGGCCACCCGCCGCCGTACGCTCGACAGGATCCGCGTGGCGGAGTCGGCGAGCCGGTCGGCGCGGCGGGCCCGCTCGTCGAGCAGCGCCTGGCGGCGCGAGGAGAACGCCTCGTAGACGTCCTCCCGTTTGGCGGCCAGCTGCCCCAGGAAGTCGTCGAACTCGGCGAAGCGCGACTCCAGGTTCTCCAGCTGGAGCATCAGGCGGCCCAGCTGCTCGTCGCAGCGCTCGGGGGTGTCGGACATCGCCAGCGCCCCGGTGATCGCCTGCCCCAGCAGGGCGTACTCTGCCGCGAAGGCCGCCCGCCCCTCACCGGCCAGCAGCTCCCCGCGCCGGGCCTCCAGCGTGGCGCGGGCGCGGTTGACCCCACCGAGCACCTCGCCGACCCGTTCCAGGATGGCGGTCCGCACGGTGGCGTCGGCGATGTCGAGCGTGCCGACCACCTCGACCACGATCTCCAGGCCCCGGGCCTGCCGCTCCAGCCGCTCGCCGATCGGCCCGGCCTCGGCCACGGTCGCGATGGCGCCCGCGTCGGAGACCAGCCGCTCGACCTCCGCGTGGTATCCGGCGAAGGCGTCGTCGCCCCGCAGGAATCCCGCCGCGCGCTGCGCGCTGCTGTCCAGCTCGGCCGCCAGCTCCGTGTCGAGCGCGTCGATCCTGGCCGTGTCGACGTGGCGCAGCTCGCGCAGGGTCACCAGGTGTCCCTGCGACCGCCGCAGCTCCGACAGCCGGTCGACCCAGCCCTGCGCGGACCTGGGCGCCTCGCCGCGCGCGTGCCGTACGAGCGCGGTGACCTCGGCGGCGGCGCCCTCCAGCGCCTCGGCGGCCTGCCGGGTGAGCGACTGGACCTTCTCGAACTCGTCCAGCACCTGCTCGGCGGTGGCCCGCAGGTCGGCGAGCGGGCCGCGCAGCCGGTGCTCGCCCAGCCAGTGGTAGTGGTCGAAGACCCGGGCGCAGGAGGCGATCAGCGCCTCGAAGACCGGGACGGACGGCGCCATCTCCTCGACCATCCGCGCCACCGACAGGCAGTCGGAGATGCCCCGTACCAGCTCCGCGTTGCCGATCCGCTCCAGCGGCCCGGTGCCGACCGGACGCCCGGCGGCGTGGAGGTCCGACTGGTAGGCCGTCTGCCAGACCTGCATGGGGTGGACGCGGGTGGGCTCGTCGGAGGTGGCCCTGAAGACGACCAGCGTGCCGTCGTCGAACAGCGAGTACCCGTGGCAGGACAGCGGCGTCTCCACCTGCTTGCGGATCACGTTGTACGGCAGCAGCAGCGACCGCCCCTCGACGCGGGCGTGGAAGACGTACAGCACGTCCTCGCCGTTGGGGGAGCGGATGACCCGCTCGAACTCCAGCTCGGACACGTCGGTGTCGAACGTCTTGCTGACCCCGGTGGACAGGTAGTAGCCGCCGGGGAAGATGATCCCCTGGTCCTCGGGCAGGCGCTGGCAGGCCTGTCCGATGCCGTCGAGGCGGACCACGCCCTTGGTCCGGGTGTTGAACACCAGGTGCCGCCACTCGGGCTCCTTGTACGGCCGCACCCGCAGCAGGATCAGCGGGCCGATCCTGGCGTGGTGGACCTCCGCGTCGGCGAGGCTCTGCAGCGGCTCCGCGACGGGTTCGCGGTAGACGCCCTCCCCGGTCTCGGTGTTGTTCTCGATCTTGATGGTGAGGTCGCCGCCGACGGTCTCGACGAACACCTCGCCCTCGATCGAGATGTGCGGGTGGCGGCCCGTCACGTGGTCGTCGCGGGTGGCCGGGATCCACTCGAAGTCGTGCGAGGGCGGGAACGTGTGGTCGCGCTCCCCCCGGTCGTCGATGTAGGAGAGCGTGCCGTCCGTTCCGACCTGCCAGCGCAGCACGCGGGTGTCCTGCGGGCCGGTCTGGAAGACGGCCAGCATCTTGCCCTCGACACGGCGGAGCTGGAGCAGCCGGGTCTCCCGGTAGTACCGGTAGAGCTCGGCGAAGTCCCGCTCGAAGCGCGGGTCGCGGAACATCGGCGCTGGGTCGAACCGGAACGCGTTCCCGCTCTCCCCGCCGTCCCCGCCGTCCCGGACGAACGTGTGCACGGAGAAGACGTCCTCGACGGTCGTCTCCGGCTTCATCCCGATGAACACGTTGTAGCCGAAGAGCATGAGCCCGCCGACCGACACGATGTCGCGCGGCACGCAGTTGTTCTCGGTGCGTATCCGCTCGGTGCCGACCAGGCGCAGCTCGGTCCCGCCGAACACCGCCAGGCGCTCGGCGTTGAGCGCGTCGGACTGCCGGGCCAGCTCGGCGGCCTGCTCGGCCAGCCGGGCGCGGAGCACCTCGTAGGTGCCCGCGTCCAGCCCCGCCCCCTCGCCGGGGGCGCCGGTGACGGCCTCCGCCGTGGAGGACGTCACTGCTTGGCGGAACCGGCGGAGTTACCGGCGGAGTTGCCGGTTGAGTTGCCGGTTGAGTTGCCGGAGCCGGCGGCGCCGAGCGCGGCGACGGGGACCTCGGTCGTGGTGGCCGCCTGGGCCTCGCCCAGCAGGCCGCGCAGCCTGTCCGCGTCGGGACCGCCTTCCTTGATCATTTTCATCAGCAGCGCGGACAGCGAGAGGTTGCGCACGTCGGCGGTGTCGATCGAGCCGAGGACCCTGCCCAGGTCGGCGGGGAGGCTCGCCGAGCCGTCCAGGTACGGCCCGGCCAGCGTGCGGGCGACGTCGGAGTTCTCCACGAAGCCGTCCACGGCCTTGCCCATGGTGATCGAGCTCATCAGCCGGTCGAAGAACACGGTGTCGCCGCCGACGATGTCGATGTTGGCCTTGGACAGCCCGGCCGACACCACGGAGGCCTGCGCCTCGGCGATCTTGAGCTGGACGTTCACCCCTGCGAGGCGGATCTCCTTCTCGGCCTCCAGCCGCAGGCGGTACTCCTCGTGGGCACGGGTCGCGTCGGTGAGCGCGGCCATCGCCGCGGCCTTCTCGGTGAGACCCTCGGCCTCGGCCTTGAGCTTCTCGCCGACCGTCGCGGCGGCGGCCAGCGCCATCGCCTGCTCGCCCTCGGCCTCGGCCTTCAGCTTCTCGCGCACCGCGGTGGCCGCGGCGTGGGCCCTGGCCTGCTCGCCCTCGGCGACCGCCAGCGCCTTCTCCCGCTCGACGGCGGCCTCGGCGCGGCCGACCTTCTCGATCGCCGCGGCGTCCCGCTCGCGTACCTGGACCTCGGCCAGACCGGCGGCGGCCGTCTCGGCCTGGACACCCTCGGCAAGACGGATCTTGGCGCGAGCGTCGAGCTCGGCCGCCTGCTGCCGCGACTCGGCCAGCACCAGCGCCTCGCGCGCCCGGTGCTTGGACGCGGCCTCGGAGGCCTCGGCCGCCTTGATGTCCTTGACCAGGCTCTCCTGCGCCTCGGCCTCGGCCTGGATGATCACGGCCTGGCGGGTCCGCTCGGCCTCCTCGACCACGCGCAGGCGCTTGATGCTCTCCTCCTGCTCGGCGACCGTCTTCTCCACCACGATCCGCTCGCGGATCACCTCGGCGATGGAGCGCTTCTCGCCCTCCAGCTCCTTGTCCTTGGAGATGCGCGACAGCTCGGTCTCGCGCTCGCGGGCGATGACCTCCAGCAGCCGGTCCTTCTCGATCCGCTCGGTCTCGATGGCGAGGACCCGCTCGCGGTTCTTCGCCGCCACCGCGATCTCGCGGGCCTGGTTCTCCTGCTGGACGCCGAGCTGCTCGTCGGTACGCAGGTGGGCGGCGTGCGCCTTGAGCCGCTCCTCGGCCTGGACCTTGGCGGTCTCCGCCTCCTCGCGGGCGCGCATGGTCTCGACCTCGCGCTTCTGCTTGGTCTCCGCGTCGGCCTGGCGGCGCTCCAGCTCCAGGATGGCCTCCCGCGCGTCCACGTTCTGGCGGGTGATCTCCTTCTCCTCGCGCCGCTGGAACTCGTTGGTCCGCACGTGCTCGATGGCGGTCAGCTCGGTGATCTTCCTGATGCCCTGCGCGTCGAGGATGTTGTTCTTGTCCAGGGAGAGCAGCGAGGTCTGCTCCAGGTAGTCGATGGCCGCGTCCTCGAGGCTGTAGCCGTTGAGGTCGGTGCCGATGACCTGGATGATCTGGTCGCGGAACTGGTCGCGCTGGGTGTAGAGGTCCACGAAGTCGAGCTGCTTGCCGACCGTCTTGAGCGCCTCGGAGAACTTGGCGTTGAACAGCTCCTGCAGCGTCTCCTGGTCGCTCGCCCGCGCGGTGCCGATGGCCTGGGCGACCTTCACCACGTCCTCGACGGTCTTGTTGACCCGGACGAAGAAGGTGATGCGGATGTCGGCGCGGATGTTGTCGCGGCAGATCAGGCCCTCACGGCCGGTACGCGCGATCTCGATGGTCTTCACCGAGATGTCCATCAGCTCGGCCTTGTTGAAGACGGGCAGCACGACGGCCCCGGTGAAGGTGACGTCGACCTTGTTGATCTTCGAGATGATCAGGGCCTTGCCCTGCTCCACCTTGTGGAACAGCCGGCTGATCATGAAGAGCACGGCGATGACGACGAGGAGGACGACGGCGAGGAGAATGCCGAGCCCGGTGGAGATGACGTCCAATGTGGTCCCTCGGTTAAATAGGACGATCAGGGTCGAGTTCCGCGTCGTACGGCATCACCCAGAAGAATTCGCCGGGGGAGTCATAGGCGAATATCAGGGCGACGCTGCCGGCTGCGAAAACCTCGTCGCCGGTCTGCCGTACTTGAACGAGAGCGGAGGAGCCGTCGGCGGACGTGACCTCGGCCTGGCCGAAGGTGCGGCCGACGCGGCTCGTGCGGACGACGCACACGCGGCCCACGAAGTCGGCGCGGGAGGGGACGCGCTCCTTCGGGACGAGACGCCGAAGTGACAGGACGACGAGGCGGGTACACGCCCAGGCGCAGACCAGTGCCGCGACCAGTACCGCGACCAGGGCGGGGGTGCTCGTGAACAGCGTGCCGCCCACGAGGCTCGCGAACCACGCGACGACGACCAGTAGGGAGACGGCCACCGCGGCGGGGACTCCGCCGAGTCCCAGACCGCTCAGGAGGCCGGTGGCCCCCGTCGCCTCGGACCCGTCACCGTCGCCACCGCCGTCGAACCCGAACACCCCGGACACGACGAGCACCCAGTACGCGATGATCACCAGGAGCAGGAACGTGAACAGGACGGTCGGAAAAGACAGCGCGGCATCGACGAACTGGCCCATCGGCGTGTGAGATCCCCCTGCCGGCATACCGGAACGTGCTCCCCCGAGCACGTGTAGGTGACTATATACAGATAAAGTTCTGTTAAAGGGAATAGTTCCCAAAGCGGGAAAATATCCGCATGGATTTCTCGCCCGCAGGGGCTGTCGGCGCGCGGAACTCACCCGGCCACCACCCGAGGCGCGAAGGCAGGGCGCGGCGGGGCATGGAGAAGCTAGGGCCCGGAGAACACGGAGAAGCGGAGGAGCGGGAGCGGGGCTCCGCGTCCTCGGCCCTGTCCCGGAGAGCCGCCCCGGGAGGTCAGGCGGGGCGGGTGATCATGTAGGCGAGACCGACGAGGATCACGACGGGAATGAGCCACACGATCGCCTCGATGGCGAACTCCTTGTACATGAGGAACATCCCTCCGGAGCGGTGATCGGCGAGGAGCGCTGATTTCCGACGATAGCCGCTGTCTCCGGCGGCGACCAGAACCCGGCGCGCACCGGGTCGCCCGCGACGAGAGACCGGTCCCTCACAGAGACCGGTCCCTCACAGAGGCCGGTCCTTCACAGAGGCCGGTCCTTCACAGAGGCCGGTCCTTCACAGAGGCCGGTCCTTCACAGAGGCCGGTCCTTCACAGAGGCCGGTCCTTCACAGAGGCCGGTCCTTCACAGAGGCCGGTCCTTCACAGAGGCCGGTTCCCGCGAGGAGCCCCGGTTCCCGCGAGGGGGGCGGCCGTTACGAGGGGGCGGCCGAGCCGACCACCACCGGGGTGTCCGAGAGTTCCCCCTCGACCACGTCGGCGACCACGCAGGTGATGTTGTCGGGACCTCCCGCGTCGCAGGCGAGCGCGATCAGCTGACGCGTCACCTCGTCGAGGTCGTCGACCTCGGCGAGCACCTGGCGGAGCCGCTCGGCGTCGACCACCCCCGACAGCCCGTCGGAGCAGAGCAGGTAGCGGTCGCCCAGCTCGGCGTCCCGGAGGGAGAGGTCGAGCTCGAGGTTGTCGCCGCCGTCGAGGACCTGCAGCAGGATCGACCGGTGCGGGTGGCGGGCGGCCTCCTCGGCGGTGATCCGGCCGTCGTCCATCAGCGTCTGGACCAGGGTGTGGTCGTAGGTGATCTGGTAAAGATCGCCGTTGCGCAGGAGGTAGGCGCGGGAGTCGCCGATGTGGGCCAGGGCGACGCGGGAGCCGTTCCAGAGCATCAGGGTCAGGGTGGTGCCCATGCCGGTGAGCGACGGGTCTTCCTCGACCAGCTCGCGCAGGCGCTGGTTGGCCTTGCGGACCCCGGCCTCGGCGGCGGCGGCGAGGTCGCCGGGGCACTCCTGGTCCAGGGACGCGACGGTGGCGATCGCCGCCGAGCTGGCGACCTCCCCGCCCACGTGGCCGCCCATCCCGTCGGCGACGGCGAGAAGCCGGGCGCCCGCGTAGGCGGCGTCCTCGTTGCCTTGCCGGATCCGGCCGACGTCGGAGCCTGCCGTATAGCGCAGCGTGATCATCTGCACATCACTAGATCGTCGAGTTGCACGAGCTGAGCCGCTTTCGGACAGTTGGGATGGGCATAGGGCGAACCGAGATGTTCCACGATCCACTTAACACCATGGTGGCGCAAGCGGCCTGGGGAAGTGTTGCCACATCTGTTGACACCTGTGGTGGCGCGTAAGCTGGTTTCGGTGCCACCCGACCGCCCCTTCAGTGCCCCCCGCACTGTGCCCGAAGTACCCCACCTTACGCATCGCTAGGAGATCAGTAATGGCCGCGATCCTTCAGGAGGCGGCTCGTCGCCGCACGTTCGCGGTGATCAGCCACCCTGACGCGGGTAAGTCGACCATGACCGAGGCGCTGGCGCTGCACGCCTCCGCGATCAGCCAGGCGGGCGCGGTGCACGGCAAGTCCGGGCGGCGCGGGGTCACCTCCGACTGGATGGAGATGGAGAAGGCCAGGGGCATCTCCATCACCTCGGCCGCGCTCCGGTTCGAGTACCGCGGCCACATGTTCAACCTGGTCGACACCCCCGGCCACGCCGACTTCTCCGAGGACACCTACCGGGTGCTCGCCGCCGTCGACTGCGCGGTCATGCTGCTCGACGCGGCCAAGGGCATGGAGCCGCAGACCCTGAAGCTGTTCGAGGTCTGCCGGCACCGCCGCATCCCGGTGATCACTTTCGTCAACAAGTGGGACCGGCCGGGGCGCGAGGCACTGGAGCTGCTGGACGAGATCGAGGAGCGCACCGGCCTGAAGCCCACGCCGATCACCTGGCCGATCGGCACCGGCGGCTTCTTCCACGGGGTCGCCGACCGCACCGCCGACCGGATCGTCCGCTACACCCGCACCCCCGGCGGCGCCACCAAGGCCATCGAGACCGACCTGAGCGCCGAGCAGGCCCTGGCGGAGCTGGGCGGCGACTGGGAGCGGGCCAAGGACGAGATCGACCTGCTCTCCGCGATCGGCGCCGACCACGACCAGAAGACCTTCGAGGCGCACGAGTCGACCCCGGTGCTGTTCGGGGCCGCGCTGTCCAACTTCGGCGTCGGCCGCCTGCTGGACGCCATGGTCGACATCGCCCCCGCCCCCACGCCCCGCCCGGACGTCGCCGACGACCCGCGCCCGCTGGAGGAGCCGTTCTCCGGCCTGGTCTTCAAGGTGCAGGCCAACATGGACCCCTCGCACCGTGACCGCATCGCCTTCGTCCGGGTCTGCTCGGGCAGGTTCGAGCGCGGCATGGTGCTCGTCCACGCGGCCACCGCCCGCCCGTTCGCGACCAAGTACGCCCAGTCGGTCTTCGGCCAGGAGCGCGCCACGATCGACGAGGCGTACCCCGGCGACGTCGTCGGCCTGGTCAACGCCAGCGCCCTGCGTCCCGGCGACACGCTCTACGACGGCCCGCCCGTCGAGTTCCCGAGGATCCCGAGCTTCGCCCCCGAGCACTTCTCCACGGCCAGGGTCCGCGACTCCAGCCGGTCCAAGCAGTTCCGCAAGGGGATCGAGCAGCTCGACGCCGAGGGCGTGGTCCAGGTGCTCCGCTCCGACGTCCGCGGCGACCAGTCGCCGGTGCTCGCGGCGGTGGGCCCGATGCAGTTCGACGTGGTCAAGCACCGGATGGCCGCCGAGTTCAACACCGAGATCCTGATGGACCGGCTCGACTTCGGCATCGCCAGGCTCACCGACGCCGAGTCGGCGCCGCTCCTGGCCCGCCAGCGCGGGGTGGAGGTCTTCACCCGCTCGCTCGACGGTGCCCTGCTGGCGCTGTTCACCGACGAGTGGCGCATGCGCGGCGTGATGCGTGACAACCCCGACCTGGTGCTGAACGCCCTGCTCGCCGACACGCGCGGCTGACCTCCCCGCGGGGAGCGCGGGTCGCGTGAGGTGAGGCGGGTCGCGTGACGTGAGACGGGGAGGTCCGGGTACCGGGGGCCTCCCCGTCAGGCTTTCGTGGTGAGATATGTCGTTATGAGCGCGATTAAGTGGGGAATTCTGGCGACCGGCGGCATCGCCGCGTCCTTCACCGAGGACCTGAAGCTCCTGCCGGACGCCGAGGTGGCCGCGGTGGGATCGCGGTCGAAGGAGTCCGCGCGGGCCTTCGCCGACCGGCACGCCATCCCGCGGGCCCACGGGAGCTGGGCGGAGCTGGCCGCCGACCCCGACGTGGACATCGTCTACGTCGCCAACACCCAGAACGCCCACTACGACGCCGTACGGACCTGCCTCGAAGGAGGCAAGGCCGTACTGTGCGAGAAGGCGTTCACCCTCAACCGGGCCGAGGCCGCCAAACTGGTCGACCTCGCGCGGGAGCGGGGCCTGTTCCTGATGGAGGCCATGTGGACGCGCTGCATCCCGGCCGTCCGCAAGATCATGGAGCTGGTCGAGGGCGGCGCCGTCGGCCCGGTCCAGACCGTCCACGCCGACTTCGGGTTCTCCGTCTCCGTCCCGCCCGAGCACCGGCTCCGCAACCCGGCGCTGGGCGGCGGCGCCCTGCTCGACGTGGGCGTCTACCCGATCTCCTTCGCCCACATGCTGCTCGGCGCTCCCGCCGGGGTGCGATCCTGGGCGCGGCTGACCCCCGAGGGGGTGGACGAGAACACCGGCGTGCTGCTCGGCTACGACAGCGGGGCGGTCGCCCTGCTGTCCTGCGGCATCACCACGCACAGCCCGGTCGCCGCGTCCATCTCCGGCACGCTCGGCCGGATCGAGCTGCCGGGCCCGTTCTTCCGCCCCGACACCTTCACCCTGCACCCGACGGAGGGTGAGCCGGAGACCTTCCACGTCCCCTTCGAGGGGAAGGGCATGCTGCACGAGGCGACCGAGGCCATGCGCTGCCTGCGCGAGGGCCTGCTGGAGAGTCCGCTGATGCCCTGGCAGGCGACTCTCGACGTGATGGGCGTCATGGACGAGGTCCGCTCGCAGGTGGGTGTCCGTTTTCCCGGTGAATAACTGATCCGGGTGCGTGAGACGTTTCCCTTCCCGCTTGCCGTGAACGATTCCCTTCCCGCACATCTGAGGTGTTTCCCGGGGGTGCGGGTGGGGCGTTTTCCGGGTGTGCTCGGTGTGGTTGTTGTCGGTGCTCGCTGCGGTGGGCGGGTGTT